>DASXNV010000035.1:0-112249 GCA_036494815.1 Caulobacteraceae bacterium | reverse complement strand
GTGCAGGCCAAGCTCGCCCATCTGCGGCCACAGCTGGCGGGGAAACTCATTGGTGCGGTCGATCTCCGCCGCCAAGGGCGCGATCTTGTCCGCGGCGAAGCGCGAAGTGACGTCGCGGATCTGATCGGCGGTCTCGCCGAGATCAAAATCGAGGTTCGGTCCCACCTGACCCTCCCTGGTCTGCGGGCCGCTTTAGGCGACGGATTGCAGCGTCGCAATCGAAAAATGGGAGAGTTTTATCTGAATACACTCGGTATTGTGCGTTATGATTCGCCAGAATCGACAACGTTTGAATTGAGCAATTCAAGATAGCTGGCTTTTGGCCCAAGCGAGTGCGTCAGCGGGTGAGGATGGGCAGGGCGGTGGTTGATTTGATCTCTGACAGCGCTGTGGTCGAATTGATCTCCTGAACCTCCGGAAGACGCGACAGCTTGCCGAACACGAACTGCTCATAGGCGTCGATGTCGCGTGTGATGATGCGCAGCAGGAAGTCGAATGCGCCCATGATGGCGTGACATTCCACGACCTCGGGCATCCGCCGGATGGCCTCACCGAATTGTTCGAGATTGGCCCGCCCATGCGCGGAGAGCTTCACGTGGGCGAACACAAGCATGTTGAAGCCAAGCTTCCTGCGATCCAGCCGCGTGATCTGGTCTCGAATATAGCCACCCTCCTTCAGGCGCGTGAGCCGTCGCCAGCACGGAGACTGCGACAGCCCGACCTGCTCGGCCAGTTCATTGGTCGACAACGAAGCGTCGCCCTGCAGGGCGTCCAGAATCTTGAGGTCGATCTCGTCGAGTTCGGGCGGGCGCATTGAAGGTGTCCACAAATGGGCTATTGTTGAATGAAACAATCTACAAAATGCGGCGATGACGGCAAGAAAGAAATCTTCAATTGGAGGGGCTTGGGTATTCTGACCCATCGAAAACGCTTCAGGGGAGCGGCGAGATGGGGGACGATCATTCGGGTGTAGGATCGACGACGATCGAGCTTGCTAAACCGCTCTTCGCCGCCCTGTCGCGGGAGGCGCAATCCCACGAAATTGGGTCTGTCCCCAACGTCGTTCCGGTAGGGCGCGCGCAGTTTGCTGTCGCTGGCCAAGCGGGATTCAAAATCGCACGCTTCAAACGTGACGACGAGACCATGTGGGGCTTTATCGACCGTGACGAGGCCATGCTCAGTCACATCGCAGGCCGTTTCACAGCGTGGGCGTCGCTGATCGCCAATGGCGGCGGCAGGCACGCTCTGCCCCGCACAGGCCAATGCTTCGCGGCCCAGGACGTGGCGTTTGTCGCGCCGATCGAGGACGAGGCGCGGATTTTCGACGCCGCCGGTAAACTGCATGACGCCTCCGCGGTCATTGCG
This sequence comes from Caulobacteraceae bacterium, assembly GCA_036494815.1. GTDB lineage: Bacteria > Pseudomonadota > Alphaproteobacteria > Caulobacterales > Caulobacteraceae > Poindextera. The sequence goes on along the minus strand of DASXNV010000035.1, from coordinate 110,884 downwards.
GGCGCCGCGCCAGCGCTTCAGGCCGGGGCAGTATTGGGCGTCGCCTTTGTCGGCGCTCCGTTGATTGGGCGATCGAATCCACTGCGCAGCCTGTTCGGCTATGGCTTGGCCTGGCCGACAGTCGAGCGATCAGCGCCAGCCACCACCCGCTTTGTACTGGCTCCCGCCTTGGTCAGTCGGGGTCGATTCGGAGATGACGCACCTACCGCGGACGATCTGTGGCGACACGTCCTGGGGGAGGGGCGCGGAGGAACAAGGCCTGCCGAGGGGCTCGCGGACCAACTGCGAGGACTCAACACCTCGTTTGATCTGCGTCCTGGCGATCTTGTCCTGTTTCCCCTGACGTAACGTGACGGGGCGTCGCTCGGCTGGCGCGGATCGCCGATTCAGAGGGCGAGCTTGTCCAGGATCTCATGGCTGCAGGCGCGTGCAATTCCAGCCAACCCAAACGTTTCGCCCCAATGCTGACCGCACCTCCATGAGCGGTTCCACGACGGGCTTGCAGAATGAGACGCAATACGCAAAAGTGTCTCGAAATTGAGTGATCTGATCAAAATCGGAAAACCTCGACGTCTTCCTGCTCAGATTGCAGGCGGCGTCCGGCCGACAACAAAAACGGGTAGGCGAAACGCCTCCGCAACGGGAACGCAGGGGACACCATGATCGAGACCGACGCCTATCAGGTCGCCGACAGCTACTTTGGCCGACCCTATATCGATCGTGACGAACATCGGGATCTTCCGGCGCCTCACCGCAACGTTCATGGCGGCTTCGAAGGCACCGACACCCGCTTCACCTTCTACTTTCCCGACAAGGCTGGCTGGAAAGGGCGCATGTACCACCCCATCGAGGGCGGCCACGCGGGCCATGAAGACTTCTTCGCCGGCATCGCCGGAGAACTGGGCGGCGGCCTCAAGATGGTCATCCGCCTTGGCGGCTACATGGTGGAGTCCAATTCCGGCCATATCGGCGACGATGTTGACGCCCGCGCCGGCGATGATCCGACGCTCTATGGACACAGGGCCCAGGTGGAGAGCGCACGGTTCTCCAAGCACGTCTGCGCCCAGGTCTATGGTGAGGCGCCGAAATATTCGTATGTATGGGGCGGCAGCGGCGGCGGACGCCGCTCGCCTCTTTGCCTGGAATACGGCGCCGGCGTCTATGACGGAGCCGTACCCTATATGGGTGGCGGCAATATTGAACCTTGGGGCACCTCGTCGCGGGTGCGCAGCGACCAGCCGATCGCCTTCGGCGCCATGTTCAACGTCCAACGCTTGCTCGGCGACCAGCTTGCCGGCGTCATCGACGCCATGCAGCCGGGCGGCGGCGATCGCTATGCCGGGCTGACCAGCCACCAGCGCGAGGAACTGGCCGCGCTCTATCGGCTCGGCTTTCCCCGGGGCGACGAATTCATGATCAGCCAGCCCATGGGCCAGATGTGGTTGTGGACCTCGATCGCGGACATGCTGCAGCGCGAGGACGCCGAATACTTCCAGAACTTCTGGACCAAGCCCGGCTATGTGGGCCACGACAATCCGGAGTTCATCGAGGCCGATCTGATCAATCAGACCGGTCAGGTCAGCCGGGTCGTGACTGGCCGGGAGTTTCGCGACAATCCCGATTTCTCCGGACCCGAGTTCGCCGCGGCGCGGCCGTTCATTGTCATGCTGGCGACCATGATGGGCCACCTCGACCTGCCGATCGGCGTCGAGATGAAGGGCGTCAATCGTGGCTATCGCACTGGGGCGGGGGTTCGCATCGTTAGCGGCGAAGCGGCCGGCCGGCAGATGTATTGCCTCAATCACGGCGGCGACTTCTTCTTCTGCGAAGGCCATGGCGAAGCCAATCTATTGCGCTTCACTGACGTTAAGGTCGGCGATCAGGTCCAAATAGACAATCGCGCCTTCCTGGCCTTCAACTACTACTATCGGCACCACATTTCTGACGATCCGCTCTACGACTTCCTTCGCGTGGACGGCCAGCCGATCTTTCCCCAGCACGGCGTGCCGCTGCAGTCGCCCCTGATGGGCGTGCCCTATTCGGGCCAGTACGAGGGCAAGCTGATCTGGGTGCACCACACCCACGACGCCTCTCTGTGGCCGCCGCAAGGGATGTTCTACAAACGGGCCGTCGAGCAGGTGAGGGGGGTGAAAGGCGCCGCCGAGCAATTCCGCCTGCGCTGGACCGAGAACGCCGAGCATTCCGGACCCGATTTCATGCCGCGTTCGCCGCTTCGCGCCAACGACACCTGGCTGATCGAGTATCATGGCGTCATCGAACAGACGCTGGTGGATCTGGCGGACTGGGTGGAGAAGGGGGCGCCGCCCGCGGGCACCAATTTCACCTTCGCCGACGGCAAGGTCAGCCTGCCGGCTAGCGCAACCGAGCGCGCCGGTATCCAACCTGTGGTCGCTGTTTGCGCCAACGGCGTCACCAAGGCCGAGGCCCGGACGGGCGAGCCGGTCACACTTGCGGTGACGACCGAGGTTCCGCCAGGCGCCGGGACGATTATCGCGTTGGAATGGGATTTTGACGGCAGTGGATCGTGGCCGCTGAAGCACCCGGTGACGGGCAAGGACAGCCACCTCGAAGTGTCGACCACGCACGCCTACGATAAGCCCGGGGTCTATTTCGCAACCGCGCGCGTGACGGCGCATCGCGACGGAGACCTCCAAGCCACCAGCCGCCTGGTAAGGAATCTGGCCTCGGCCCGTATCGTGGTCAGCTGATCCGCCCGACCTCCACATCGCCCGACTTAAAACCTTCGAGCGGAGACTTGATCATGCCGGCGCCCAGCGAAGCTGAAATCCATGCGTTCCTGCAGCAGCAGGTCCGTTTTTGGAACGAGGGCCGTCGCCAGGATATGACGGACCTTTATCGAACCTATGCCTACGAAGACCTCACCATAGAATATGTGGGCCAACCGATCGGTGATGGCTGGAAGACCTACGATCACATGTGGGACGCCTATGGTGGCAAGGTCAAAGTCGAGCTAGTCGAAGTTCTCGTCAATGGCTCCGAAGCGGCTTACTTCGCACGCAATGTGCGCTTGGTTGGCGGCGCCGCGAATCCGAGCATAGAGACCTACCGGTTCGAGCCTGGGCGGCTGCACATTCGTTACTTCCACCGAACGGATACCCAGTGAAATGACCAATCGCCTTCTATGAAGCTGTTAAACGACCCGTCGACCGCCACAAGTGCCGTAAGACGTGATGGAGCAAGGCTGTGGCTGAACAGATCTACGATCGGCGCGACGTTTTTGTTCCGGCCCCGCGGCCCGAATGGATGAAGCGGCTGAACGAGCTCGGCGGCGGTCTCGATATCACGGGGGTCGTTCCGCTCACGCCGGACTCACTGATGCGGCAGGCGACACTCAATACGGGCCTGTCGGACTTCGGCGAGGATGACTGGCTCGAGCCGTTTTCGATTCTGATGAAGGCTATCGACACCGAGGCCGATCTTCATTTGGCCGGACGAATTCTGACGCGTACGGAATTTCTTCAGTATCTTGAGTCTCGCCTACGCATCGTCGACTGGTATCACCGTCACGCCGAGGTGGAGCGTGAGGTGATCGATCGGCCGGTGTTTATCACCGGCTATGGACGATCGGGCACGACGATTCTGTTTGAAGTGCTCGCCCAGGATCCGCGGTTCCGTGTGGCCCAAAAATGGGAGGCCGCATTTCCCGTGCCGCCGCCTGAGCCGGCGAGCTATGACGCAGATCCTCGGATCGCCAAGGCCGAACGCCTCATCGAGTTGATCCGGGCGATGAGTCCCGAGCATGATTCGATGCACAGATCGGGCGCGGATCTGCCAGTCGAGAGCCTCGAACTGGAATACCTAAGTTTTGTATCCGAAATTTTCCCGATGTTCCTCCATGTGCCGTCCTACGCGGCCTATCTGCATGGGCGCGATCTCGCGTCGACCTTCAAATGGCAAAAGACGATCCTGAAACTGCTTCAATCGCGAATGCAGGCCGAGCATTGGCTGATGAAGAGTCCGTCGCACCTTGTGCATGTCGAGGCGTACCTGAAGGTGTTCCCAGGGATGCGCGTGATCTTCACCCACCGCGATCCCGTGGTCACAGCAGATTCCGTGACCAGCTTTTTAGGCACTCTGTACTGGCAGCGCACCGACAATCCCTGGGGCTCTGGCGAACTCGATGTCAATGTTCTGGCGGCGGCGGACAAACGTGGAAGGGCCTGGGACGGCGCCATCGCCATGATCGAAGACGGCCGGCTGCCCAACGGAGATTACGCTAACTTCTATTACGACAGGTTTGTCGGCGAGCCGATGGCGGAGATCCGATCCGTCTACGATCAGCTCGGTATGATTCTGAGCGACGAAGCCGCCGATCGCATGCAGGCCTATCTCGCCGCCAAGACCAAAGGCGTGCACGGCAAGCACGACTACGAAAAGGCGCCTGCCAGGGCCGCCGAAAGCGAACGCATCCACTACCAGACCTATCAAGGCTATTTCGCTGTGCCGAACGAGATTTGACGCCAGCTCCCACAGAAAGATCGACCACATGGGACCCGAGCAAACCATCGCGCAGTGGGAGCGGTTCTGCGACGGCCTCAAGACGGCCGGGCGCGAGATCCTGTCGACAGCGCAGGACGTCGATGAAGTCACCCAGGCGGAGGGCCTGCGTTATCTGACGCGGCTGCTCCGCGGCGGAATCGAGCGTCAGATCGAATATGCCGATCCGCTCGAACCCTTCATGGCGCCGACCAAGAACGAGCGCCTCAAATGGGGGCTCGATAACCCGGACAGCATCTATCTGATGACCGAGGTCGACGGCCGCTACGAGTATGAGCTCACAGGCAATGTCGGCTCCGTGCCCTATTTCAACCTCACATCGGCAGAACGGGGAGAAGACGCACGGCAGGTGACCTCAGGGTTTCTCGACGGTGCAGCATTCAAAACCGACGCTGAGGGGAATTTCACGGTCCGGATCGGCGGCGCGGAGCAATCAGAGAACTGGTTGCGGTTGGCCGAGCGGTCAACCACGCTAATGTTGCGGCAGACCTTTGGCGACCGCGCCGTCGAGCGGGAGATGACTTGTCGCATTCGGCTGTTGTCGGACGTCGGGCCGGACCGACCCATGCAGCTTGTCGATGCGCTGACCAGGACCAGCAAGGCGGAAAAATTCGTGCTGAACACCGGCCGGACGTTTCTGAACCTTGCGGGCATTCTTCGCCAGGACGTCAACGGGCTTTCAGCAGCTGACGAAACGATCATGCAGGCCATGGGCGGCGATCCGAACTATCGCTACTTCTGGTCGGCCTTCCGCATCGAGCCCGACGAAGCGCTACTGGTGCATCTTCCGGAAGTGCCGGAATGCGAGAACTGGGGCCTATGCCTCTATAACTACTGGCTGGAATCGCTCGACTACACGCGCGCCCGCATCAACCTCAATAAGTTCACCACCACGCCCAACCTGGACGGCAGCGTGACCATGGTCCTCGCGCATCGGCGTCCTGACGGCGGCGAATGGCTGGACACATGCAATCATGTACTCGGCAACATGATGTTCCGCTGGACCAGCGCGAAAAAGGTGGTGGCGCCGCAAACCACGCTGGTGCGGCTCGACGCGATCGACTGGCCGAAAGTGCTGCAGCGATGGGGCGACTGACGATACGGCCCGCTTAGCGCACCATCACCAGGCCGCCGTCGATGGCGATCGTCTGTCCGGTGATGAAGCGTGCGCCATCGCCCATCAGAAAGCGCAAGACCGGCGCCAGGTCCCGGTCGGGGTCGCCGAGGCGTCCGTCGATGGGCATCTGCGCCGCGATCATCCGGTCGTGATCGGCGAGCTGGGTCTCGCTCATGAGCGAGCGGGTCTTGGCGTACATTGGGGTCCAGATCGCCGGCGCGATAGCGTTGGCGGTTATCGCGTAGCGTCCCCATTCCTGGGCGATGGTCCGGGTCCAGGCCAGGACGGCGCCCTTGGCGGCGGAATAGTGAGCCTTGCCCGGGAGGCCCGACATTCCAGCACTGGACGCGAAGTTCAAGATCCGTCCGCCCCGGCTCTTCAGATACGGGAAGGCGGCTTGGTTGGTGAGGAACGTTCCGCGGGCGTTGACGGCGAAGACGCTCTCCCAGTCGGCCAGGGTGATCGTCTCAGCAGGAGCGCCCGGCGCTATGCCCGCCGCATGCACCAGGCCGTCGAGACCCCCAAGCCTGGACACTGCTTCAGCAAAGGCCGCCAGAACCGAGGGCTCGGATGATACGTCACAGGCGACGAATTCGGCCCGCCCTGGACCTTCGGCGGTCGCACTGTCGGTGGTCGCGCTCCCGCCTACCTCGTCGATGTCGAACGCGACCACTGCCGCGCCGTGGCGAACGAAATCGCGGACCATGGCGGCGGCCATGCCCTTTGCGCCGCCGGTGATCACAATCCGCTTTCCAGTCAGTTCGCCTGTCATTGCAACACTCCACTCTTGTCAGTCGAGGGCTGCAGCCCTGGCGCGACGGGCCGCGCGCCGACGCCCAGCTGGATCCTGCGGCGCGGCGCCTTGCCGGTCGTCAGTAATTTGATGGTGTCGAGGTCTTCGGCCGCGGTGAAGAACCGCTCGACGATATGCAGGCCACCCTGGCCCCACTGGTCGACATTGGCCAGCCAAGCCTGCATGCCGTACACGGGCCAGCGCCGGAATTGCTCCCACGCCGCGTCCTGGCTCAGCACGCCCTCGGCGCCCGCGGCTTCAAGCGCCTGGCGATAGTGCTGGATCAGCTCGCTTGCAGAGGCGCGGCGTTCCTCCACGGTCAGGGCCCCCAGCATCATATAGGTCAGATCACGCCAAGGTCGGCCCTTCCGCACCAGCTGCCAGTCATGCCAGACGCGTTCGCCGTTCGCGCGCAGGAAGCTGTTGCCCTGGTGGGCGTCGCCGTGGACCAAGCAATAGGGCGCATTCTGCTCCCGTTCGAACGCCGCCAGTTCGTCATAGGCCTGGGCGAAGAGTTCCGGTGTCTGATAGATCCATTGCGGCAAGATCGCCTGGTAGGCGGGCTTGGCCAGGTTCAGCGCCCAGTAGTTGTACATGCGCAGGAGCTGATCAGTGTCGACGGGCGTGTCCATCGACTTCTGCAGCCAGGCCTGGGCTTCCAGCTGCGGACTATCCCACAGGGCGGCATGCAGCACCGCCAGCGACGTCAGCGCCTTGGCCACCCCGTCCACGCCAAGGTGATGGGCGCTATTGCCAAACTCGCCGGGTGCGGCGGCGAGATCTTCCATGATCACCAGGCCCCGGCCGCCGCCGTCTCCGTCCCAGTCGGTATAGTAGGTCTGGGGCAAGGGCGCAGTCAGTTGGTTGCGCATCAGGTGATAGAAACGCGCCTCCAGCTCACAGATGTCGCCGCTTTCAAAGCCTTCCGACCAGTTGGACTTCAGGCAGACCTGCCGCGGCACGCCCACTGACAGCCCGACTTCGTTGAGATCCAACGCCAGCCTCAGTTTGGTGGTGTGGCTATTCTTGACCTCAACCACCTCCATGCCCCGCACCTCGATTCCGGGATAGCGGTTGCGCAGCAGGCTCGTCAGCCAAGGTGCATTCACTTGGTCCAGGTGACGCGGAAGGCGGCCCTCGCGCGCCGGGTAAGGGCGGTCCGTCATCGGCTGATCCAACCCCACCATCGACAGTCTCCTCCGAACGTGAACCGCTCTTTGTTCTGAGCATCCTATAGCGGGTTTGCCGCGGCGCCGTCGCGCGCCACGACCAATCTCAGCTTGACGCAGGATCAAACGAGAAGGGATTGCATGCAGCTTCGCCCTGGCCGATCAGTCAAAGGATGTGGCGCGCAAAGACGCCGCAAGGCGCGCAATAAGCGTGCGCGGGAAGCGAGCGTTCCATGGCCGACAGCCGTAAGACAGAATCGAAAGCGGACAGCCCCGTCGTTCTGGCCAGGCGGTGGGTGTCCGCACTCAACGCCCGTGATGCATCCGTCTTTGAAACGCTGCTCGCGCCGGACTTCACCTACGCCGGCATGGCCAGGACGCCGCCGGAGCTGGGGGTGCGCTGGGATCGCGAGATCTTTGTGAGCAAGGTGGTCCGGGGCGCTGGGGTTATGGCCAAGCCGGTGGTCATGACCATCGTCAGCGAACTCGAGGCCGGCGAACGCGCTGTGCTGGAGACGGAGGGCCACGGCATACGAACTGACGGGGGCGTCTACGCCAATGTCTACTGCCTGATGTTCTGGACCCAGGACGGCAGGGTTACGGCGGTCCACGACTATTGCTGCACCGCCACCGCCTTCGCCCATTTCGAACGGCTGACAGACGCGCCCGCGGCCGCGCAAGGACGAGGGTGAAGTGCCGGATCCGATCGTGAAGGATGTGGTGGTGGTCGGCTCGGGCGGGGCCGGATTGACGGCGGCGACTGTCGCCGCGACCCTTGGGCTCGACGTGCTGCTGCTGGAGAAGACAGAATATTTCGGCGGAACCACCGCTCTGTCCGGCGGTGGAATCTGGGTTCCCTGTAGCCCTCAGGCTAGCGCCGCGGGTGTCAAGGACGACCTGGACGACGCTTTCCGCTACGCGGCTGAGGTCGTCGGGCCGGCCATCCGCCGGGACCTACTCGAGGCCTTTCTGCACAATGCGGCCGGCATGGTCGAGCACCTGGAGGCCAGGACCTCCGTGAAATTCGTCCTTCAGCAAGGTTTCGCCGATTGGCATCCGCAAGTGGCCGGGTTTTCGCCGAGCGGGCGGCTGTTGACGCCCGTAGACTATGACGGCCGCGCGCTCGGCGAGTATTTCGGCGCGCTGCGCCCGCCCCTGGCCGAGTTCAACGCGCCTGGCGGGCTGATGATCGGACTGGGCGACATGGCTCACGCGGCCCGCTTCACCAAGTCGTTCGCCTCGTTCTGGCATATGGCCAAGCTGGCCGTCCGATACGCCATCGATCGCCTGCAATATCCACGGGGCGCACGCCTGACCATGGGCAACGCCTTGACGGCGCGGCTATTGCGCTCAGCGATCGACGCTGGCGTTGAACTATGGCGCCGCAGTCCGATGGAGCGACTGATCACCGAGGACGGGGCGGTCAGGGGCGTCGTATGCCGCCATCAAGGCGAGCTTGTCGAGGTGCGCGCGCGCCGCGGCGTCGTGCTGGCGACGGGCGGGTTCTCGGCCAACCCCGAGATGCGCCGACGCTATATCCCGTTCCCTGAACACCATGTCTCCATCGTGCCGGAGGGCAATACCGGCGATGGCCTGACCAAGGGCCTGCAGGTCGGCGGCCAGTTCGATGGCGACAACCTCAGCAACGCTGGCTGGGTGGTGGTGTCGGTGCTGCGAAAGCCAGACGGGTCTTTGAGCAAGTTTCCGCACCTGTTCCTGGATCGTGGCAAGCCGGGCTGCATCGCGGTCAATGCTCGGGGCGAACGGTTCGGCAACGAGGCGACCACCAACCTGGTGCAGCCGATGCACCAAACGGGCTCGGTCCCCGCGCACCTGATCTGTGACCACCGGTTCATTCGCAACTACGGCCTTGGCCTGGTGCGGCCCGGCGGCTTCGGCCTGAAACGATTGATCAAGGCCGGCTATGTGGTCGTCGCGCCCACTCTGGGCGCGCTCGCCCAGGCCATCGGCGCCGACGCGGCGGGACTGGAAGACACGGTGAACCGGTTCAATGGATACGCAGTCGCCGGCGCGGACCCCGATTTCGGGCGCGGCGCCGACAAGGCGGACGCCTTCATGGGCGATCCCGAACACAAGCCCAATCCTTGCCTTGGGCCGATCGAGGCGGCGCCCTTCTATGCGGTGAAGGTCTTTCCAGGCGACACTACCACTACGGTAGGCCTCAGGGTCGACGCCAAGGCGCGCGTGCTGGGCGCTGATGACCAGCCCATCCCTGGTCTGCATGCGGTCGGGTTGGACATGAATTCGCTCTGGCGAGGGCGCGCGCCCGGCAATGGCGGCAACAACACCCTCAGCCTGACCTTTGGCTATATCGCGGCCCGCGCCCTGGCCGAGGCGCGATAGGCCGTCAGCCGGCCTTGGCGATGGCCCTGATCCGGGCGGGACGACCCTGGCCGCGCGCCAGATAGGCGTCCAACAACTGACTCTCCGGCAAAAGCGGCCGAGCGTGCTCGAAAAGGCTCATATAGAGAATATCCACCGCCGTGAATCGGTCACCCAGGATGTATGGACCTTGAGCCAGGGTCGTCTCGATATAGGCCATCATGGCGTCGTTGAGGCGCGACATGGTGGGGTCGTTGTCCAGCATCCGGCCCCCCTTCATATAGATGAGCGGCTCGGTGAGACCCACCTGGTAGAACAGCCAAGTTAAATAGCGGCCGCGCAGCGGGTCGCCAACTGGGACGCCGATGGGTGAGTTCGGAAATAGGTCCGTCAGATAGAGGGCTATCGCTCCAGTCTCGGTCACCACATGGCCGTCATGATCCAGCGCCGGCGTGTAGCCGTGCGGATGCGGGTTCCTCGGGTCGGCGTTGGAGCCATCGTCCTTGGGGTAGCTGACCACCGTTATCTGGTAGTGCGCCACTAGTTCTTCCAAAAGCCAAAGGATGCGGGACGAGAACGAGCCGGGGGCGTGATAGACGGTCAGCATAGCCAGGACTATGTCGCGAGCTCGTGAGGCTTGTCCATCGCCGATCCGCTGCGTTATGGGCGCAAAGGCGACACAACTGAGGTTTCCCGCACGCAACGAATGCCGCGGCTGCGCGAGCGCCAAGGCCCGCGCCCATCGAACCGTCGTCAAATGATATTCTCAGCCGAGAAGGTCATTCTTGAATTCAAGTTGAACATGTGCGTTCATACTGTTCAAAGCTGACCGCTAATGACCGTCAGAAAAATCTCGGCGGCAACCGTCGAGTCGGGGAGGGAACATGCAAGAGACCACATTGATCACGCGCGCGCGTCTCGTTCGCAAAATCGGCCTGGCGGGACTATTCGCGGCAAGCTGCCTGACCGCTCCGAGCTGGGCTTTGGCCCAGCAGGCGGCGGGTGAGCCGGCCGCCGGCGCCGCCGCTCCAGTCAGCTCGATTGCTGAAATCGTCGTCACGGCCCGCCGACATGAAGAGAAGGCCCAGGCTGTCCCGATCTCCATCGTGTCGCTCAACAAAACGCAGCTGACCCAGGAAGGCGTGGTCACAGCCAACGACCTCTCAAGGGTTGCGCCGGGCCTGAGCATCATGAACACCGCGGCTAGTCGAAGCGCGGTCACCTTCTCAATCCGCGGCCAAGGATCGACCTTCGGGTCAGGGCCGGGGGTCATTCCCTATTTCGCCGACGTGGCGAACTTCAGCGAGGCGATCTTCGATATTGGGAACGTCCAAGTGTTGAAGGGGCCTCAGGGCACGCTGTTCGGCCGGAACACCAGTGGCGGCGCCGTTCTGTTCGCGCCGCAATTGCCGACTGAAGACTACAACGGCTACATCGATACGCGCCTGGGCAACTATGGCCGCAAGGATTTTGAATTCGGCGTGGGTGGTGCGGTCATTCCCGGAAATGACATGTTTACGTTCCGTGTCGCGGGGCAGATACTGAATCATGACGGCTATACGACCGATACATTCGACGGAACCAAGCTCGACAACGAGAACAAACAGAATTTTCGCGGAGTCTTTACGTTCAAGCCGTTCGCAAATTTTGATAATACGACGATTGTTCAGACTACGCGTCAGCATGAAAATAACGACGGCGCCGTACTCATCAACGTCTCACCGGCCATTCCGCCACTGTACCCCGCACTGCAGGCGCAGCTCGCCCTTCAACAGTCATTGGGAAATCGCCAAGTTCTTGGCGCGTTCCCGTTACACAAATTTGTCTCCGATACCACGGGTGTGATCAACACCACAAACTGGCGGATCAATGACAATTTCTCGCTGAAGAATATCGCTAGCTTCCTGGACACCAATGGCGAGAAGAATTGGGACCTTTCGGAAACACAGCTCCCGCTACTGGGTGTCCTCAATCCGCCCAACAAGAACCACCAGTACACAGAGGAATTCCAGGCGCGTGGAGATCTGGGGCCGATCAGCGGCGCCGCCGGCTACTACTATGAACGCACCACGGCGCCGTTCCAGATCGGCTTCGTCGAGGTCTCTCCCATTCTCTTCGCCCCGTTCGCGCCGGCCAACGCAGAAGTCGTCGCCGAAGGCAGCAGCAGCGTCAGTCGCGGTCCATATGCTCAGCTCGACTGGAAGGCGACCTCGAAACTTACCTTGACGGGCGGTGCTCGCTACACGACCGACGAGTTGACGGCGGAGCCAACGGGCAGCACTTTGAGCGTCTATCCGCCAACCCCGACTCTAAGCTCCCTCGCATTCCTATTTGCGCCCGGGCAACAGCACACTTTCAATACGCTCACCTGGAACTTCGCCGCCGACTATTCAATTGACCAGAACATGAACGCCTATGGCCACGTCGCCAAAGGCTACAAGCAGGGCGGCTTCAACGGCACCGCCCCTCCGGGCCTTCAGGAATACCTGCCGGAATACGTCACCGACTATGAACTGGGCGTCAAAGGCCGCTTCAATATGGGAGGCTGGCAGACAACCTACGACATCGATGGCTTCTACGACGACTACACCAATATCCAGCGGGACGAAAACGTCGGCCTTCCCTCCGGAGCCGTCGCCACCGTTATCCAGAACGCCGCGGCAGGCCATATTGACGGCGCGGAGTTCCAATTTACGGTTGTGCCGAACCGCTACATCCGCGTAACGGCGGGCTACACCTACCTGGACGCCAAATATAGCGCGTTCGACGGCGGGGTGGGGGTCGGAGATGTCTCGCACAGCCGCTTCCCCAACACGCCCGCGAACCAGCTGACCGTCACGCCGCTGGTGACGATACCGATCCCCGAGAACATCGGGACGCTGACGGCCCAAGCCAATATCTATTATCAGAGCAGCTACGCCACCGACGCCTTCAATGTGACGAACGGCAACAGCTCAGTCGATCTGGACGCGGCGGGAGCGAACGCGCCAGGCTATACACGGGTTGATCTGCGAGCTGATTGGCGGCACATCTTCGGCACTCAGATCAGTGTGGCCCTCTACGGCCAAAATGTGTTCAATGAGAAGTATATTGTCGGCACCGACAATCAGCTCAACACCTTCGGCACCGAGACTGCGCTCTTCAATCCCCCGCCCTTCTACGGGGTCGAATTGCGCTGGGAATTCGGAAAATAGTCGAGGCCAGGGCGTCATCCCGTTCAAGGATGGCGCCATCGCTTCGTGCGCATAGGCCAGGGGGCCGGTCTTGTGTGATCGGCCTTAGCGCGAACGCGAATGCGCGGTTTTTAGATGACCAGGGAGCGGCGGGAGAGCCAAGGACTGGTCGCCCCGGCGGCGTCGTTAGTGTGCAGCTGGCGGCCCCTGTCCATAGCTGATTTGCGGCATAATAGGCGCAAAGGCGATGCAGCGGCGAATTCTCATGTCGGAAGAAGTGCGGGGCGAAACGAAAGCCGGCGCCCGATGAAAATTCGCCCCCACGTGTCCGCGCCAGCTGTCTGAAAACTACATAATTACTGCACCTTATAGGGAAGTGACTGCTGCGTCCGATCAGGCCGGCGCTGCCTTCCGAACCAAGATTGCGGCGGAGTCGACCGAGGTTCCAGGACCGTTTCCACCCATCGACGGCTAAAGCGCATTCTCAATCGAGAAACTCATTCTTGAAATTGAGTTGAACATATGCGCTCATTGTGTTCAAAGCTGACCGCTAACGACCGTCAGAAAAATCTCGGCGGCAACCGTCGAGTCGGGGAGGGATTATGCAAGAGACCACATTGATCACGGGCGCGAGTTTCATTCGCAAAGCCGGCCTGGCGGGACTGTTCGCGGCAAGCTGCCTGACCGCTCCGACATGGGCCTTGGCCCAGCAGGCGGCTGCGCCGTTGGCCGCCAGTCAGGCGCCCGTGAATTCCCTGGGCGAGATTGTCGTCACGGCCCGCCGGCGCAGTGAGCGCCTGCAGGATGTTCCGGTCTCTGTGGTGGCGCTCAACGCCCAACAGCTGGACCAGCAAGGCGTCAAGAATGCGAGCGACCTTTCGCGTGTGGCGCCGGGACTAAGCATTCAGAGCACGGCGTCCAATCGGGCCGACACCACCTATTCGATCCGCGGTCAGGGCCAGACCTTCGGCCAGAGCTCTCCGGGCGTCGTCGCCTATTTCGCTGAGGTGCCGGATTTCGCGTCCGCGATATATGACTTGCAGAGCGTCCAAGTGCTGAAAGGTCCCCAGGGGACCCTGTTTGGCCGCAACACCGAAGGCGGCGCCATCCTGTTCACGCCGCACGCCGCGACCAATGATTGGGAAGGTTTTATCGACACGCGCCTGGGCAACTATAACCGCAGGGATCTCGAATTCGCGGTCGGCGGCCCGATCATCCAAGACAAGGTGATGTTCCGTATTGCTGGTCAAAGTCTCAATCGGGACGGCTTCACCACTTACCAGCTCGATGGCGCGAAGCTAGACAATGAAGACCGTCAATCTTATCGCGCCATCCTGACGCTGAAGCCCTTTGAGGGCTTCGAGAACACCACGATTTATCAGGCCAACTGGAATCAGGAAAAAGGTTCGGGCGCCGTACTCTCTAAAGTCACTGCCCCGATCGACGGTCAGCCCGGCGCATCGGCGGCGTTGCTGCAGCAGCTCGCCATGCAGCAAGCCCTGGGCATCCGCACGGTCCTTGGCGACGATCCGCTGCACTTCGTCAGACGCGACAATCAAGGTTGGCTGAACACCACCTCCTGGAGGTTGAATGAACACTTGACCTTCAAGAACATCGTGAGCGACCGGAACTCCCAGGGCGGCCAGTCCTATGACCTGGATGCGACCAATCTCACGCTCCTGCATGTGAACAACCCGGTCTCGGTCAGTCATGAGATAACCGAAGAGTTTCAGGCCCAGCTGTCCGCGGGACCGGTCAGCGGGGTCTTGGGCTACTACTACGAACACAATTGGAGTCCGCATCAGATCGGCTTCCGGATCCAGGAACCCAGCAGCGGGCTTGGGCCTCTCGCCGCCTTCGGCCCGATCGCCGATATCGAGGTGCTTGGTCAGAGCGCCAGTTCCAGCCAGGCGGTGTTTGGCCAGGCTGACTGGAAGGTCACCGACAAGTTGACCCTGACCGCCGGGGTCCGCGAGACTCAGGATCCTGTCCAAAGTGGCCCTCAGACCACCTTATTCCTGGACCCCCTGGTTCCGCCGCCGTTTGGGCCACAACTAACGCTCAGCCAATCAGGGGTTTTGAGGCACACGTTCAGCGCGGCCACCTGGAACGTGGCGGCCACCTACAAGATCGATCCAGAGCTCAACGTCTACGGCACTATCCGTAGAGGCTTTAAGGAAGGCGGTTTCAACGGCACAGCCCAGAACGCCGCGGACCGCTTCTTCCAACCTGAATTTGACACCGACTATGAATTCGGGATCAAGGGGCAGCACGATATCGGCGGGGTTCGGACTCGCTTCGACGTGGATGGTTTCTACGACGACTACACCGGCATCCAGCGCTTTGAGAATATCGTGGAGAGTGGGATTCCCCAGACCCTCACGAAAAACGTCGGGGTCGGTTCCATCGCAGGTGTTGATGTCGATTTCACCGCTATCGCGAATGAATACTTCCGAGTGTCGCTGAACTACACCTATCTTGACGCTAAATATTCCAAGTTCGACGACGTGGCCGACGGAAACCCAAAAAGCAGCCGCTTCCCGAACACACCCTCGCATCAGCTGACCGTGACGCCGATGGTGACCATCCCGGTCCCGTCGCACTTCGGTGAACTTACGGCGCAGGCTAACATCTACCACCAGAGCAGCATCGCCACCGATCCGTTCAATGTGCCAAACGGCTTCTATAGTGTGGACGCGGACTCGCCGGGCGCCAATATTCCTGGCTACACTCGGGTCGACCTGCGCGCCGATTGGCGGCATATCTACGGCAGTTCGGTCAGTGCGGCCCTCTTTGTGCAGAACGTCGCCGATACGAAATATGTGATCGGCAGCAACAACCAGCTCAATGCCGCCACGATGACGGTTGCGGACCTTTACGGCGAGCCGCGCTTCTTCGGCATTGAGTTGCGCTACGATTTCGGACGCTGACCATGGGCGCGGC
Organism: Caulobacteraceae bacterium; assembly: GCA_036494815.1. Lineage (GTDB taxonomy): Bacteria > Pseudomonadota > Alphaproteobacteria > Caulobacterales > Caulobacteraceae > Poindextera. Next base: position 94,807 of record DASXNV010000035.1, on the reverse strand, counting down.
GTCGCCTGACTGCAGGGCGGCGCCGTAACCACGGTACAATGCGGCTGGTCAGGTCGGCTGTTCAGCGGCCTGGGCAAGGGGCTCGGATCCTTTTTCAGGGAAGGTCTAGCTGATGGCCAAACGCAATGGGCTGCCTGCGCTGGCTTCGTTGAGCGTTCCGCTGGCCGCCTTGTCTCTGCCGCTGGTGGTGATGATCCCGGAATATTACGCTAATGCGCTTGGCTTGAAGTTGGCGGTGGTTGGGGCCGTATTTACCGCGGTGCGGGTTCTGGACCTCGTGGTCGATCCGCTGCTCGGCTCGGCCATGGATCGCACCCGTAGCCGCCTGGGCCGCTACAAGCCTTGGCTCATCTTCGGCGCGCCGGCGCTCATGCTCTCGGTCTATATGCTGTTCATGGCGCACAGGGGCGTCGGGCCTGCCTATCTGCTATTTGGATTGATCGCGGTGTTCCTCGGTTGGTCGATTTTGTCGCTGGCCCAACTCGCACTCGCGGCTGGCTTGTCCACAGGCTACGACGAGCGCTCCAAGGTCTATGCCTGGCTGCAGGCCGGGTTCATGTGCGGCACGCTCGCCGTCATGGCCTTCCCGCTATTTGCGGCGCATCTCCACATCACGACGGCGCCGACCCAGCTGATGGGTTGGGTGATCATTGCCCTGATGGCGCCTGCAGTGACGTTCGCCGTATGGCGCACAGATGAGCTTGCCGCCCCCGCCGTGCGAGAAGTCTTCGGACTTCGGGACTATGTGCGCGTGGTCGTGCGTCCCAGCGTTCTGCGCCTGGCGCTCATCGACCTTTTGTTTGGCCTTGGTTTCGGCGTGGCCTCGGCGGCTCTGGTGTTCTTCTTCACGGCGGTGAAGGGTTTGGAGCGCAGCGCCATCGGCGTGCTGCTGATTGCGCAGATGGGAACGGCCATGCTCGCTATGCCGTTCGTCGCCGCCTGCGCCAAATGGCTGGGCAAACAGACCGCGCTTGGCCTGTTCGGCGTCCTGGCGGCGGTGGTCAGTGTGGCGTTTTTGGCCACACCCAAGGGAAACCTGCTCGTGGCGTGCCTGGCGATGATGGCCTGGGGCGTTTCCTATGCCGCCTTCACACTGCTGCCGCGCGCGATGATGGCCGACGCCGCCGACGAGTTGAGGCTTCAGTCCGGGGCCGATCAGCCCGGCGTGCTGTTCGCCCTGCTGATCAGCAGCTGGAAGCTGGGAGGCGCCTTGTCGGTCGGCATTGCATTTCTGGCGCTGGCGATGGTCGGCTATCAGCCGGCGCTGATGCAGAAAAACGCGCCTTCGGCGCTGTTGGGTTTGAATCTGCTTTTCGCCGGGCCGTCAGCGGGGCTGTTTTTAGCCGGCGCGTGGCTGTCGTTCACCTATCCGCTCACCCGCGCCAGGCTCCAGGCCCTTCTCACCGCTGCGGAGCCGCCGCGGGAGATGACGCCCGAAGGCCAGCTGCCTTCCCGCAATGCCGAGGGCCTTCAGGAGGCCTGAAGGAGCGGCGCGAGGTGGGGGGGGCGACGCCAAGCTTGCTCATCGCTTATCGAACCAGCTTAAATGGGTAGCAACCCCCCTTAGGCTCAGCGGGATTGGCGTTCAGTAGAGAATTTCCGTGAGGCGGGGGCCCAGTTGCTTCATCTCCTGGCCCAGGGCCTCGATTTCGGCTTCGTCGTACTGGCCGCGGAACATCACGCTCGATAGTGAAAAGGACATGACCCCGTCGGTGTCGTACACGGGCACGGCCACCGTCGTGATCCCGTGCGAAAAATAACCGTCGTCTATGGCCCAACCACGAGCCTTAGCCATTTGCACTTCCTGCCAGTAGGTCTCGAACTCGATGGGGCGAGCCCAGCGCAGCGCCCGGAAGGCCGCGGCCGTGTCCTGCTTGCTGAGCCCAAGCTCCGCGCCCACCAATCGACCAGTCGCCCCCATGAGGAATGGGAGCCGCTGTCCCGTGGTCATGTGGATACGAAGATCCCCGGGGCTCTGCTCCACGGCGACCAGCACGATACGATCTTCGCCGATACGCCGCCAAAGGGTTGCGGTTACGGAGAACCGGTCGGCCAGAGCGTGCATCAGAGGCCTGGCCATTTCCAGCCGCTGCCCCTCGCGAATGGAATGGCCGACTAGTTTGAGCAGCCCCACGCCGAGCTTGTAGGTCTTGGAGATGGGATCGAACTCGACCACGCCTTCGCTGACCAGCGTGCGCAGGATGTTGAAGCAGGTGCTGGTATTGATCGACAGGGAGCGGGCGAGCTGTGTGGTCCGGGCCGGTTGACCGGTCTGGCTCAGATAGCGAAGGATGCGGATGGCGTTGGCGACCGGCTTGACAGTGTTCTTCGCCGTTCCAGCCAGACCATCATCATCGTCAGCGGAAGGGCTTTCGCCCGCGGGCGTCTCAACTGCGGTCATGTCGTCTCTATCGATTCCATTGGGTGTCGGCGTAGCTCGCTCCTGCGCACGGCGAGAATGCGCCGCTTCATCAGGCCAAACCCGAGCCGTCCCGGCGACGACCGCCAGATCGGCGCCCACCCAGACGCGCAGAAGACAATTTTATATCACGCCATGCATTCTGAATAAAGAATTTAACGGAGCAAATCATTCGTAATAGCGATGAATCGGGAGTGCTTCAACGGCCACCGCCGCGCAGTCTGGAGTCAGTTTCACGGTGGTCAGGGCAGGCGTTGCTGCGGGTTCAGGCTTGGGTTGATGCTCAAGCCCCGGTGGGTCATCATGCCTGTTGGCAGTGCGGGGGCTGCAGATTTCCCGGGGGCGGGGACGTGACCGGACTTGATCTTGCGATAGGACGGATTGTTTGGGGAGCATGACCTCGCGAGCGATGGCGATTGCTGCGGCGCCAACGATGAGCGCGCATGGCGGATGATCCCGCCAGCATCCAGCTGGCCGACCAGATCGCCGTTCAGATCCGGGCCGACCGGCTGAAGCCGGGCGCCGTTGTCGCTTCGGAGGAGGATCTCCTCAACCATCACGACACGGGTCGCTCTTTGCTGCGCCAGGCCGTGCGCATCCTCAAGGAGCGCGGCGTCGCCTATATGAGGCGCGGCCACGGCGGCGGTCTGGTCGTTGCGCAACCAAATCCGGAATTTGCAAGCCGGGCGTTGGCCATCGCCATCGAGAGCCGGATGCAGGGACCCGCCGGCCTGGATCCATTGCTGAAGGCCACGGACACGCATCTCTTCCTGTCCGGCGCGCCGAAATTGGATCCCGCGGCCTGTGATCACATTCGCCGCCTGGCCGCACGCCTCGATAGTCTTTCTCATGCGGAATTCCAGCGGATCGGCGGTCACAGGGAGATGACCCGCGCTCTTCGCGGCCTATTCAAGGACCCGGTGGTCGCGCTCGCCTACCAGACCACCGCGGAATACGGCATAGACCTTCTCCCAAATAGTGTTTTGGCCGCCGAAGAAGGTAGCCGAAGCGAACTTTGGGATCTGACCCTGCAAATGGTCGAAGCGCTGATCGGCGCCGATATCGCCGGCCTGTTTGATCTGCGGCGGCGTCAACAGGACATCATCCGTGCAGGATGGCGCGTCTGGGGCTCCATGGATGCGGAGAATCGGCCGCTTCCCGTGATTGACCTTGCCGAAGGGTCCTGGGCGCAGACGGCTGAAAACAACGCCGAGCGGCTTGCGCGCGAAATCCTGCGAGATGTCCGGGGGATGGGTTGGAAGACCGGCCAGCGCATCGGCGGAGCGGCCGAAGTCATGGAGCGCTATGGCGCAACGGTGGGAACCGTCCGGCAAGCCGTGCGGCTGCTTGAGGAACATTCCGCGGTGCGCATGGAGCGTGGCCGCAATGGCGGACTGTTCATCGCCTCGCCTGACGCCTCGACGGCGGTGGATCGCGCCTTGGCCTATCTGGTGCAGGCCGAGGTCGAGGCGGCGGATGTCAGGGGGTTCCTGACCCAGGTCATGCTTGACGTCCTCACCCTCCTGGCGGCCCAAAACCAGCCTCAAACCGCGCTGCGGGCCGCCTTCGGTCCGGTGCGCGCCCGGTCCGGAGCGGCGGCTGACCAGGCCCTATGCCGCAACCTGGCGCAACTGGCTGGCAACGCCGCTCTGGAGATATTCGTCGATATCCTGACGAGCCTGCTACCCACACATGGAGCCGGTGGCGCCGTAGAGGATCTCAGCCCCATTCTCAAGGCCTTGGCCATGAGCGATGGGGCCAAGGCCCGCCGCGCGTTTTTGCATTATGTCCGATGCGGCGGGCTTCTGGGGTGACCAGGCGCTTTGGCGTCAGGCCTTGTCCCAGATCACGTGCACGGCGCTGGGGCCGCGCATCTGTACGCCTTTGATCGCCGGCGCGGGATAGTCGGGATCCAGGCGCAGGTTGGGCATCAGATCCAGCATTACGTCGACGGCGACTTCGATCTCCGCCTTCGCCAGCCACAAGCCAACGCACATATGGACGCCGAAGCCGAAACCGAAAGACGGAAGTTGTTTGCGATCGATGTCGAACTGGTCGGCGTCTGCGAACACCGCCTCGTCGCGATTGGCGGAGGCCACGCAAAGCGAAAGGATCGAACCCTTGGGGATCTCCACGCCCTGGAAACTAACGTCGGCTTGGGTTTCTCGCACTTTGAACGTGGCGACCGGCTCGTAGCGCATGCTCTCTTCGAGCGCCTTCCTGATCAGGCTGCGGTCCTGACGCAAGCGTTCGAGCAGGGCAGGGCGCTCCAGCAACAGGGTCATCAGCGTGGTGAAGGTGCGAGTGGTGGTTTCGGCGGCGGCCGGCAGCATCATGCGAACGAAATTCGTAATCTGGTGATCGTCCAGCGAGTGGCCCTCGAATTCCGCCCGCATGAGCCGGCTGATCAGGTCCGGCCCGGTGGCGCCTTCCTTGCGGCGGGCCTCGACGGCGGCGCGGGTCGGCGCATAGAGATCCTTGAACGCCTGAACGGCGGCCAGTTTGGCGGCCGGGTCCGGGGAAGGTCCGGCCAGGATCTTCAGCCCCGTGGCGGCGAAGTCCTCCACCGCGGCCGGATCGTCGGGAAAACCGAGGACGGCGTAGACGACGCGAATGGGAAACATCACAGCCATGTCGCGGACGAGTTCAGCCTTTCCGTAAGGCAAGACCGGTTCGATGAACTCGCTTTGCAGCAGGGGGCGGATCATGGATTCGCGCCATTCGTCCATGATCCCGGCGGTGAAGCAGGGCTGGAGCAATCCGCGCAGGTGACGATGCGGCTCGCCGTCAAGGCCGGTGATCATGAGGCCATCGAGAAAGGCTCCCAGGCCGTTCTCCATGAGGATGCTGCTGGTGTAGGTCTTGGGGTCGCGCAGCACGCCCAGGACGTCGGCGTGTTTGAACAGCGTGTAGATCGCCCGGTCAGCGGATGATCCGGCGAAGGAGGCCGCCCCGAACTGGGCGACGATGTCGCCTTTCATCACCGGTTCTTCCAGGCGGCGCTGCCGGTAGATATCGTTCGGGTTTTCGATGTCGCCGCCAAATATCGCGCTGACGTCGTTGAAGTTCTCTGTGATTCTGGAGCCAGCGCCTGGCGCAGTGTCCTGTATCGTCATGGGTCGTTTCCTCTTCGCGATGGTCGCACGAACGGCTGGTCGTGGGTTACTGATATTGTGAAATCGGGTCATGAGCGGCTCGCCTTCTTAAGCCAGGCTTCCACCCGCTGGGAAACAAGTCGGCCCGGTCCTCCGGACACACCCCCACCCGGATGGATACCGGCGCCGCCGAGAAAAAATCCGGCGACGAGCGGTTCGGGGCCGCCGAGCTCCACCGCCGGCCGCCGGGCGCCGGAACGGAAGGAGCCAAAATCCACATGGGTCACGCAGCCCTTGGTCACGTTCGCCCGTACGGCGCGGTCGGGGCATGTCTCGACCCAGCGGCCAATCTCGGCGTCGAAACCATCGTAATATTCGCCGGCGCGGGCGAGGATGGCGTTGACGGCGGGTCCTTTGAGCTTGTCCCAGCCCTCGTTCACGTCGACCGGAAACACCGGCAGATAGACATAGGCCGATCCTTGCCCCTCAGGAGCCTGACTTGGATCCCAATTGGTCATCGGCGAGATGGAAAAGACCGGGGTGGCGGGCACGGCGCCGCGGCGAGCTTGCACAAGGGCTTGACGCAGTTCTTCTTCAGTCCCGATCAGGCCGACGGCCTGGTTGATGTCTGCATCGTCGCAGCGCAAGTCCTGGTGCCGCTTGAGGCGGAAGGGCTTGGCCGAGGCCACGTTGATGAGCGAGGGCCCGACATTGGCGCGGTGGGCCGGCGCATAGTCCAGGCGCGTGCGTGTCCGGCGATCCAGGCCCCCAGGCGTGGTGAGCTTGGCGGCGGTCTGGGGGTCGCACGTCGCAATCACGACGCCCGCTTTGAGGGCGCGGCCATCCGTCAGGCGGACGCCGCGGGTCTGGCCGTCCTCGATCAGGATTTCTTCGACTTCTGCGCTGAGCAGCAGTTCGCCGCCGCTGGCGGCATAGGCCCGAGCAAGAGTGTCCGCCAACATGCGCATGCCGCCGATCGGCTTACTGACCCCGACGCGGTGAAGGAGGCCGAACAGGGCGTAGGCGATGCCGTTACCGTCGGTATCGAATGGCCCGGCCCCGGCGACGACGCCAAGCAGCAGGGCCCGGACGGCCGGATGTTCGAACCATTCGGCCGCCAACTGGTCGGCTGGCGCAGCGCTGAGGACCTGCAGCCTATCCTTCAGGCGGCGATTGCGGATGGCGACCTTGGCCAGGTTCAGGTAGTCGCTTGGCCGGCGGACGCCTGGATCGCCCTTGGTCATGGCGCCGGCGAATTCCATCAGCCCGTCGATCAGCTCCATGAACTCCAGGTATGCGGCGGCGTCAGCCTTGGAGAACTGAGCGATATCCTCGGCTGTGCGGCGCGGATCGCGAAACAGGGCGATCGAGCGCCCGTCAGGATCTAGATAGACGTAGGTCGGATCGGTTTCGACCGTGCGCCAGCCATGTTTGGGCAGCTCAAGCTCGTGCATCACCGGCGAGGCGCGGATGTGGATCAGTTCGACGGCCCCGGTGTTGATCATATGCCCGGGCGCTTGCGGGATCATCGGGTCCGACCGCGACAGACCTCCGGGAACCTCGGCGCGCTCGGCGATCACAACCTTGCGGCCGGCCTTGGCCAGGTAAGTCCCGGCCACCAGCCCGTTATGGCCCCCGCCCACGATCACCACGTCGTAAGTATCTGTCATCCGCGCTCCACCAAGTCTTGCCATCATCGTCGCGAGGATCAGCTCGCGATGAAGTACCGGATCGAAAGTTCGCCCTCGCCAAAGGCGTAGAGTTCAATGGTTTCGATCGCGAACCCGGCGCCGGTCACATGGTTGAGATGGTGACAGGCTGCTTCCGACCCGTTGATGATGGTCTTGGCGACCTCGATCCTGATCTTGTCGTTCTGCTTGGCCCACATATCCTCAAGGATGTCCCAGGCCGGCCTTATGGGCTGGCCGACATAGTCGATCGCCAAGCCGTTCGGCGAAAGCGCTTTGTAGAGGCCGAAGAACGCCTCCTTGTCGTGCGCGTTCCAGGCATCAACCTGTCCATGCAGGAATCGCTCAATCTCCGCTGTGTTGACGCTCACTTGATGTCCGATCCTTTGACATTGCGCATCGGGCCGTTACGGCGGTCGGTCTCGCCCCAGGCGAACCAGTGCGAGGGCTCGCGCGTATCGCCCACGCGGCGCCATCGACCTTCCTGTTGGGCGGTGACGGGAAAGCCGCCGATGAAGTCGATCATTTGACCTTTGGGATCGGGCAGGAATTCCCACTCTTCGTTCTCGTCCAGAACGATCCGGGCGTCCTCGGCGAAGTAGCTGCCGGCCTTGTGGCGAGCGACACCTTCGATCTTTGTGGTGGTGCGGATCTCGCCCTTTTCATTTTGCAGCAAAGCATAGCCGAGGTTCTTGTGTCCGACCATGATCGAGCCCACGTCAAAGCTACCGTCTTTGTAGACCGTGGCGAAATTCCACCAAATGACGTGCATGCCGTTATTGACCACCAGATCCTTCTGGTAGTGGATCGCCCCGCCTTCGGCCAGATAGGCTTGGTCGACGGAAATAATACCTTTTACCTTGTGGCCGAGACACTCTCCGGCGACCTCATAGATCTGAGACGCATAGAATGTGCCCCAGTCCACCCCCGGCAGATACCATTGCATCCCCACGCCGAGCAGCCGCCCGCCAATGTCGAAAAGGCCTTCCTCCTTCCAGCTCATCTGCTCGCCCGAGGCGGTGACCACCCATGGGTTTCCAGCGTCGGTGGGCTGGGAACGCCAGGTGCAGGTGTCGCCCTCCAGCGACTGCACGGGCAGGGCCGTCTGGGCCTGAGCAGCCATGCGCGGACGGTCCATGCAGAGGTTTTGGCCGTCCATGCGGGTCGACTGGTAGAAGAAAGTCGTCGGGTTGGGCGTGCCGGTCGGCGACATCAATGCGCGCACCGGCGCATAGATATGGCCCTCCTCGTCGCGGAAGCAGCCGAACGGCATGGTTTTGTTCAGGACCAGTCCGAAGAACCCGCGAATGTCGTTCATGACCGCGCCGCTGACCTGATGCGGCCCAACCAGGACCTGATAGTCAAAGTCAGCCCGCGGCGGGATTTCACGATGAAAACGCATAACCCGCTTAGCTCCAGAGCACGTGGATAGATTTGCCGGCGTAATGGTCGGCCGATCGGTCGGGATAGACGTCCTGCAGATTTTCGCGGGCTTTCAACCTTCGTCCTCCAGTGGGGCTGGTCTTGTTCTTGGTCGCCGACGCAGCCGTCTCGATGGGAAGACTACAACCCTTGAACCGGCGGGCGCGGTTCTACGGTTTGACATCGCGTCAAACTCTGTCCGTGCTAGGGATATCGGGCAGTGCAAACGCCGATCATTCGCGGGTCGGCCTGTGGGAGAAAGTGATGCAGGGCGACCCTCCCCGGGTGCGGGCGACCGCGAAGACCGACACCATCGCCCGCCTGATCAAGGCCGCCCGCGTGGAATTCGCCGCCAAGGGCGTGGCTCAGGCCAAGGTCGAGTCGATCGCCCGGGCCGCCGGTGTCACCAAGCAGCTCGTCTATCACTACTACGAGAGCAAAGAGGATCTGTTTTCGGCCGTGCTCGACGACGCGTCGGCCCAGACCATGCCCAAACTCGTGGCGATGAGCTTTGATCATCTGTCGCCCGTCGAGGCGTTGCGCGCCCTCTTGCAGCAGGTATTCGAACAGTACCGCTCCGACCCGCTGCTCGGCCCGCTCGCCCGAGAAGGCCTTCGCTTTCACGAGGAACACCGGTCTCCACGCAACCAATTCCTCGAACTGATCCCCACGCTGACCGCCAAGTTCCAGGCGATCCTGGAGCGTGGGATCCAGACTGGTGATTTTCGAGCGGATGTGGATGCGCGCGCCAGCCTGGCCATCGCCGTGCTGGTCTTCACAGGCGGCTTCACCAACCGCTCCTCGATGTCGGTGATCCTGGGGTTCGACACGGCCTCGGAGGAGGGAATGGAGTCGTGGCTGGGTATCGCCAGCGATTTCGTCCTGGATGCGCTCAGGCCTTCGGTCGCCAAGCTCGGCTAATCCAAAAAGAAACAGGCCCGGCCGCGGCGGCCGAGCCTGTTCAGTTGTCGCCAGACTGGCTCCTAGAAGAGCGCTGCTCGCCAAAGTAGATCCGGTTTGGCGATTAGGAAGCGCTCTCACTTAATGACTTAGAGCCTTTTGATCCCACTTCGATTGATTTAATCGAAGTGGGAGAGGTTCTAGTTGGATGCCAGTTTCGCTGGCGCCTTGCAGGACCAGTTCTTGGCCTCGTAGACCGCGCCCGCTTCGCTCGCCTTGGCGCGATCAAAGGTCGAGACCAGCGGGTAGGGGCAGATCAGGAAGTCGCGAGGGCTCCCGGTCGGCGGCGGCACAAGCACACCGGAAACCTGCTTGGTGTTGGGGTCGGCGAACAACAGCTGGATTCGCTCTGCGCCTCTATGGGTCACCACGGGGCCAGGTTCCTGGCTATGTTCGACCCAGTTCACCAGCTCTTGAAGGAGCATGTCGGGGGCGTCCTGAGGGCCGGTCCCGCCACCACAATGGCCCATGCCGGGCACGCGGTAGAACCGAGCGAACTCCCGCAGCGTCGGCATGCCACCGACCTTGGCGGCCGCATCGTGGTAATATTGCTCCATCTCGGTGTCGATGCAGCAGGGGTCGCTGACCCCGTTCCACATCAGCACCTTGTGACCGCTCTTTTGAAGCCCGCGCAGATCAGCGCTGTAGGGGTAGCCGTAGTCGACTTTTTTGGCGGCGGCCCACCAGGCGTCGATCTGGGCCTGGTTGTTGAAGTCCAGATCCTTCATCGAATTGAAATCGGGGCCGAAATAGACCTTGGCGAGCGAGCTGCCAATAACGTAGCCAGGGGACGACTTGGCGATGTTTGCGTTGGTCGGCTCGTCGGACCAGGGCGGCGGAACGGCGCCGAGGAAGCCGGACCAGACGCTCATGTTCGAGATCGGGAAGCCGACCTTGATCTGACCCTTGGGGCTGCGCGGGCCGGCGACGATGGCCTTGATCGTCTTCAGTTCGGGGCCGGTCAGGCACTCGGGTGCGTCAGCGGAAGCGCATTTCAGCTTATCGAAGTCGAAATGGCAGGCCGTATGGTCCCAGATGATATCGTCCTTGGCCCCGTCGAGTTCGTCGCAAGCCGCTGTGACCTTACGGTCGAGCATGGCGAACTTGGCCGGTGAGATCCAGGCGCCAGGTTCGCGCGACATCTGTTGGGCGGCGTTGATGAAGGCTAGCATGGTCGCTGAGCTGCGGCCGCCCGGAGCGCCGAGCAACACCCCGTCGAAATCGTCAGGGTATCGCTGGATGGACTCCGTCGCCATCCGGCCGCCACCGGAGCATCCGGAAAAGTAGCGGTAGAACAGCGGCGCGCCATAATAGGCCTTGGTGATCTGCTGGGTCGCCACCGCGGTCACATGCACCGCCCGGTGGACATGGTCCTCTGCCTTGATCGGATCGCGCAGGAAGCCCCAATCGAGCATATTGCCCTGGTGGCCGGTGTCGGTGCCGGCCACGGCGAACCCTTTGATCAGGGGATTGCCGGCGGGGATCTGGGAGTCGGTGGGCACATAGCCGGCGGAGCCGCCCATGCCGATGAAATAGTAGCGTTTCTGCCAGCCCTGGTCAGGCAGCTGAAGGCGGAAGTTCACCTTGTTCGGCCCCGGGTTGGTGGTGGTGATGTAGCCGTCGATCTTGCAGTTGGGCACAGGGGTGGCGACGGATACGGCCGAGACGATCGTCGTCCCGGCCGGCGAAATGGCCTGAACGCCCTCAACCGAGCAGGCGGAGGCGGCGGCGGAGGCCGGTGAGCCATGGAGCGCCGCCAACCCGGCGGCGAAGGCCCCGCACACCCATAATCTGATGTTCAAGTTTCGTCTCACAGCATCCTCCCAGTTCAGCCTGCTTTTTAGTGGCCGGAATGAGCTTGTCCCTGCGGATCACCTTCATGGTGTCGTTGCAGGATTGGCGAAACTGTGACCGCAATGGTTCAGGATCAGCCTTGCTCGTTAAGCCGATAGAACGCCATTCTCGTCGGCGAGTCTAGGCGCGGCCGGGTTTGGAGCAGAAGTTTTTTCTGAATGCAGAAGCCGATTTCTCGTTGGGGAATAAGTGGGGCGGGGTTAGCGTCGTCACATAGCAGTTGGCCTCTCCCTGGAGCTGCAACCGCGAGGTCAACCCAGAGCGCCAGGAGCTGTCTCTTCAAAGCTGGTTGGAGCGCGCTTTGCGCCCCAGATTCTTGAGCGAGAACGAGTAGCGGAGATTGGATGACGCAGCGACTAGTCCCGGCCTGTCCAATATGCGCTCCGCTGAATGTCCTGCGCCGAGTTGTGCGCCCTGAGGACGCCGCGAAAGGAATTGTGGACGTCCACGCCCACATCCAAGTCGCTCGCTATCTCGCGCTGCTGGCGGAGGCTGGTCTGCGGCGGCCCAGCTTCGGCGCTGCTCTCGTAGGCGCTCAGCCTCTGTCTCCAGCCACAGATGAGGCGGAGTCGCTGGCTTTGCGATTGCAGCTGATGGATGAGGCCGGCGTCCGCACGCAGGTCCTCTCGCCGACCTTGGCGCCCTATCTGGCGGCGGAGGAGGCTGGGGTTCGCGCCGCGCAGCTGCTCAACGACACTCATGCTCGGCTGGTGCTCGCCCATCCCCATCGCCTGGCTTCCTATGTCTCCCTGCCGCTGCCTCACATCGAAGCCAGCTTGAGGGAGATGAGACGTGGGCTGGACGAGCTGGGCATGGTGGGAGTGACGCTGCAGTGCTCCTGCCTTGGCCGCTCAATCGTCGATGAAATGTTCGAACCGTTGTTCCAGGAGATGAATGTCCGCGCCGCCGTGCTGTTTCTTCACCCGGCGGTGAGCGGTCTGCAATCGCCCTTCATCACCGGCTGGGGTCTTACGGCCGCCGCCGGACCGCCGCTTGAGGACATGGCCGTCGCCATGCACCTGATGGTGAAGAACATCCCCGTCCGGTATCCGAACATCAAGATCGTCATTCCGCACCTTGGCGGCGGTCTCGCCGGCTTGCTGGAACGCCTCGACAATCAATTGCCGCAGGCCGTTCCTGGTCTGCAAGCCAGGCCCAGCGTGATGGCGCGGGGCTTCTGGTACGACACCGTCTCGCATGGGTCGCTCCCCGGCCTGCGCGGCGCGGCGGACGCTTTCGGCGCCGACCGGCTCTTGCCGGGGAGCGATTTTCCGGTGCTTCTATCTTACGAACGCTACGCCGATACTTTCGGCTACATCCGCAAAGCTGGCCTCGGCCGGCGCGAAGCTCATCGCATTCTCTACGACAACGCCCCGCGCCTGCTTAAGCTCTAGCCTAGCCGACCACGATCCGCGCCGAGGCGAGGTTCTCGATCTGGCGGCGACCCGCCGGATCGCCTTCGCGGTTCAACCGGACCCTGGCCGTGGCGAAATAGGTTCCAGGCTCGACATAGGTGTGGCTCGTCGACAGGGTCAGCTCGCTCTGGCCCGGCTCGATCGACTGGCTGGTGGCGAAACTACCGGAGCCGTCAAAGTCCCAGTGGACCTGGGTGAAGGTCCCGGCGCCTGGAGGCGCTTCGGCCTTGACCTGAACCGTGACCGCTTCGCCCGGACGCGCTTGGGCCCGCAGGGCTCCACCGACGGTGACATTGACGACCGGCTGGGTGCCCCCGCGTTCCTTGGCCGTCGGCGGAAGCCTGACCTTGCCGTCGGCGAAGACATATTGGGTTTCGGCCGGCGCCACGCCCTTTTCGACCCATGCGGCGAGATCGACCAATCCCTGCTCGATGCTGGGCATATAGTTGATTAGCCAGGTGGTCGTGGCGCGCTTGGGGTTCGACGGCAGCAGCATCGGCGGCACGTGTTCGGCGTTTTGGGTCCATTGTATCCGGAAGCGCTCGCGCGCCTTCTCAGGCCCCTGAACCTCCTCGACGGCCCGCTTGTAGATCACGCCCTGGGGCGGCCACAGGGAAGCGTCGTGGGTGTGGTGGATCCACAAAAGCTTGCCTTCGTACTGCCCGGAATAGGGCACGCCCATCAGCGGCGACTGCATCGGCAGGCCGTGTTGAGGATAGAGGGGTTCGCCATCCACGCGCAGGAAGTCGTTCATCGGATCGTTCGAGATGTGATGACGATAGGAGTAGCAGAAGGCGAGGAAGGCGTGGTTGTCGATGTGAACCATGTCGCCGACCTTCAGGCCGCGAAAACGATAGAGATTGGATTCCTTGCGGCCGTCACAGAAAAAGAGGTCGCCGACACTCTGGGTGCAATAAAGCTGCCGACCGGCTATGTCGCCGTTGGCGATCAGCACCCCCGCGCCGCGGCGATAACCTTTGCCGACGCCCTTGACCTCGATGGCGATCGGCAGATCCCACTGTCCGCTGGAGGAGGCGATCATCATCGCCATGGGCTTGGCGTCGGCATATTCAGGGCCAGCGAATTCCTCGCTCATCAGTTCCTGGGCGGTGATGATGCGCGTGACCGGAAGGGTGACGTCGATCAGGTCGCCTTGCACCGCTTCAGGCTGGTCGTGGCCCACATAGCCCGGCCGTGTCCAAAAGGCCTTGAAGTAGTCGGCGTCCTCTTCGAGCAGCATGTCGGCGATGGAAGACCAGAGCCAGATCTGGCCCATGGGCTTTGAGATCATCAACTCGTCGCCGCGCGGATAGCCGAGCCTGTAGAGATTGGAGAGTTCTTCCCGTTCGTGCGTGGTCAGGCCTTCGAACGGGTTTCCGCTGCCGCCCGGTTGCATGGCGTCGATGACCACGTCAAGTTTATCGCCCTCCAGCAGTCGTTGTACGTTGAACATGGAGCCAAAGGAGAGCGGCTGTTCGCTGCGCACGCGCGAATTGGTCCCATGGGTTTCAATATTGCCGCCGCCCATGAAGGGCAGGGCGCCGTCATAGACGCCGTCGCAGTATTCCAGGCACAGGGGAGAACGCCGGCCGCCGCCGCTGCCGCCCCAGACATAACTGTAGTCCGGTTCACGGCCATAGACCTGCTTGGCGACGTGTTTAGAAAAGCGCGCGCTTTCGACGCTGGCGCGGTAGCCGTAGAGGCCCGGGTCGACGCCCGCCCGTGGGTCGATGTCGTCGCCGATGTGACCTGAATTGGATTCGACCATGTAGCCGCCGAGCTTGGTCATCATTTCGAGACCGCCGAGCAGAGCGCCCATGGCGCCGGCGAAGGCTTCCTCATGCCCGGCATGGGCGCCTTCCAGCGGGTGGTACATTCGCCCGCCCCATTCTTCCTTGGCGGGGAAGTAGAAGGTGAAGCGGGTGTCCGTGTTCTCAAATCCACCGTGGACGTTACGGTGCGGATAGGGCGCGTCGCGATGCTCGTCGCGGTCGATGTAAGGCTTACCGAAATAGCGGTCCCTGACGGCGTACGAAGCCACGTCGAGCTTCGGCTGTTCCTTGACGTCTTGCATCTGCGTGTCGACCCTTATCTGTGACCTTAATGGCCAAAACTTATTGTCCTGAGCGGCAGAACCATAGGGTGGAGACAGCGTCTGGGTCAACGCACCTTATTCTATATGGCGAAAATAGAGTTCACACATTTAGGTCGAGCGAGGGGATCCGTCCCGCCGCGCCGCACGATGGGATCGTCCTTGGACCGTGTCGTTGCGGCCTTGGCCGCTGCTTCTTTAGTCGCGCGTGAGCAGGAGGCTGCCGCCGAGAGGGCCGCCTCCGGCGGCGGCGGCGGCGACCTGGGGGTTAACAAGTTGACGCTCGCCAGCTCGCCCCCACAACTGAAGACAGGCCTCGTGCACATAGCCCAGGCCATGGGTGCGTCCGCCGGAGAGCTGGCCGCCGTTGGTGTTCAGGGGCAGCTGGCCATCCAATGCGATGCGACCGCCGCCTTCGATGAAGCGGCCGCCTTCGCCCTTGGGGCAAAAGCCCAGGCCTTCCAGCCAGATCAAGGTCAGGATCGAAAAGCCGTCATAGAGCTGGGCGGTGTCCACATCGGATGGCTTCAGATCCGTCCGGTTCCACATCATCCGGCCCACTTCGCCGGTGACCATCTCGGTCAGCGATATCTGGTCCCAGGACCAGGGTTGATGCAGGGCCGAACCGATCGCCTCGATGCGGATCGGCGGGTTGGGTTGGTCCTTGGCCATATCCTTGCGCGACAACACGATCGCGGTGGAGGCGTCGCAATGGACATCGCAATCGAACATGCGCAGCGGCGTCGAGATCATCCGCGAAGCCATGTAGTCGTCCATGGTCATCGGATCGCGGTAGATCGCCTTGGGGTTCAGCGCGGCGTGACGGCGGCAGGTGAGGGCGATCTGCGCCAGCTGTTCGGGTTTGGTGCCGTAGTCATGAAAGTGCCGCTGGGCGTACATGGCGATCATGTTGATCGCCGACAGGGCGTTGAAGGGCGTGTACCACTGCCAATAATAGCTGCTGTCGCGGCCGGTGGTCTTGTTGCTCAAGGCATTGGCGGTGCGGTTGCGCGCCCGCCCGCTGGATTCGGTGATGGTGCGAAACACCAGCACGTGGCGAGCCAGTCCGGCGGCGATGGCCATCGCCCCTTCGATGACGCCGGTGAGCGGCCCCGGTCCCTCATAGCCGGCGCCATACCAGTTCACCTCAAGGCCAAGCGCGCTCTTCAGCGCCGGCGCGCCGACCGGTGAAAAGCTGTCGCCGTTGTTGTTGTCGCCTGGCCAGCAGGCGACGCCATCGATGTCGGCCCGAGTAAGGCCCGCGTCGGCGATGGCCTCAAGGCAGGCGTCCACCGAGAGCCTGAGCGCGGATTTCGAGGAGGGGCGCGCGACTTCGGACTGGCCGATGCCGGTGATCGCCACATCCTTTTCAAACACACGATCGAACATCAGGCGTTTGCCTCGGGCTGGTCTCTCTCGAACAGGGGAAGCCAGATATCCTCGTGCTGTTCGAAGACCACCCGCACGGGCATGTCGATGGCCACCTCATCCACGGCGCAATCGACGACGTTGGTAAGAAACCTCAAGCCTGGCTGCTCGACCAGTTCGACGATGGCGATCACGAATGGCGTATCCAGTTCTGGCGCCCAGGCCTGATGGTTGATGGTGAAACTCGTCACGTGGCCCCGGCCGCAAACCGGTTCCGGTCCGACGTCCAGGCTGTCGCAATGTAAGCAGATCGGCGTCGGCGGATGGATCCAAGTCTTGCAGGCCTGACAGCGGAAGATGCGCAGTTCGCCCTGCGCGCCGCCGCGCCAGAAGGCTTCGGTCTCCTGGGTCAGCAGCGGCAACTTCCTCGCCATCGTCATGGCCGGCCTCCTCGTGGCGTTCGCGGGACTTATCCCACACACCTCAGCGACGTCATTCGCGAAATCGATACAGTCGTCTCAAAAATGTGCAAAATCATCCCCGATCGGGTTGATCGAACGGGTGTCGATCGCCGCGATCCGCCTAGTCGGAGACGGTCAACAGCGCGCGGCCCACGATTTCTCCGTTGTTCACCGCGTTCATCGCTTCGGCGAAATTCTCCAAGGGGAAGATGCGCGCTGGCGCCGTGATCAGTCGGCCTTCCTGGTAGAGTTGGAAGAGCGCGCGCATGTTGGCCGCGCTGGCCGTCGGCTCAAGCAGGCTGAACTGGCGAATATCGACCCCGATCAGGGCCGCGCCCTTGACCAGCGCAAGGTTGGTAGGCAGGCGAGGGATCGCGCCGGCGGCGAAGCCGATGACCAGGTGACGGCCACCCCAGCCGAGGCAGCGGAACGCCAGTTCGGTCATTTCGCCCCCGACGGGGTCAACCACCACATCGACGCGGCCGCCTGCAGCCTGTTTCACCTGTTCGCGCCAGTCGGGCGCACGGGCGTCGACCACCGCGTCAGCGCCAGCGTCGGCCGCCAAACTCCGCTTTTCCGGTGTCGAAGCCGATGCGACCACCTGGGCGCCGAGCGCCTTGGCGATCTGCACCGCGGCGAAGCCGACAGCGCCGCCCGCTCCCAGCACCAGCACCGTCTCGCCGGCCCGCAAGGCTGCGCGTTGAACCAGCGCATGGTAGGCGGTGGCGTTACTGACGCGGAAGGCTCCAGCCTCGACGAACGTCATGGACTCGGGAATTGGAAACACAAGGGCCGCATTCAGTGTAACGAGCTCGCCCCAGGCGCCGCGGATCGTCGATCCGCAAACCCGCTGGCCGGGGCTTAGGCCGGTCACGTCGGCGCCTACCGTGTCCACGATGCCGGCGAACTCTCCGCCGGGCGTGAACGGCAGATCGGGTCGCACCTGATAGGCGCCGCTCGACACCAGGCCGTCGACGAAATTGACGGCTGAAGTCCGCACCCGCACGCGCACGTCCTGAGGCGCGACGGGTGGATCGGCCACCTCTTCGACGTGAAAGGACTCTGGGGCCCCGAAGGCTCGTACCACCACGGCTTTCATATCAATATCCTTGTTTGATCAGAGCCAATGCGGCCAGCTCCGCACGCTGCAGCAGCTTGTGCGGGCAAATCGCCAAGACTAGCGTCGCCCGCTGTCCGATATTTTTCTGGGAAGGCCACCAATGCCGTTGATCGATCCGGTCCCGCTGGAGAATCTGGAGCCGGAACTGGCGGGCGCTGTGGCGCGGGGCCAGGCGAGCCGAATGCTGTCATCGACCATTCCTGTTCAGATCTGGGCTCACCGTCCCGGCCTGGCGCTGGCCTGGCTGCAGACTCTGGAACAGATCCATGTTCACGGCTGCCTTGATGATCGCTTGCGCGAACTGGCGCGCCTGAAGATCGCCAGCATCACCAAGTGCAACGCCTGTCAGATCGCGCGAAAGTCCGACGCGGTCAGCGAGGAGGACATCGCCTGCCTGTCCTGGGACGATGCGCGCTTCTCCTCCTCGGAACAGGCGGCGCTGCGCTATGCCGAATTGTTCGCGGCCGACTACTTCGCCATCGACGAGGCGGTGTTCGCCGAGCTTGCGCGTCACTTCACCACCGAACAGATCGTCGAGCTCAACATGTTCTGCGCCCTGATGCTGGCCGGCGGACGGATGACCTATGTGCAGCGCGGCTATCCAGAGGAAGACGCGTCCGCCGCTTGAGGATTGAACAGGGCCAATTCTGCAAATCCTGCTCACAGGCTGCGGGCGATGATTTCCTTCATGATTTCCGAGGTCCCGCCGTAGATGCGTGCTACGCGGGCGTCGACCCAGGCGCGGCTGACCTTGAATTCGCTCATGAAACCGTAACCGCCGTGCAGCTGGACGAAATCGTCGAGCAGGCGGTTTTGCATTTCCGAGCCGACCAGCTTGGCCATGGCCGCCACGTCGGGCGTCAGCTCGCCGTTCATCAGCAGGCCCAGGCAGTGGTCGACGAATACGCGCAGCATAGTCGCCTGCGCTTTGGCCTCGGCCAGCTTGAAGCGACTGTTTTGATAGTCGAACACGGTCTGGCCGAACGCCTTGCGTTCGCGGGTGTAGGCGATGGTTTCGTCAAGCAGGGTCTCGATGGATTGCGCCGCGCGAATGGCGATCACCAGCCGTTCGCGAGCCAACTGGTGAGTGAGATAGCCGAAGCCCTTGTGCTCCTCGCCGAGCCGATTGGCCGCCGGAACCCGTACATCGCTGAAGAAAAGCTCCGAGGTGTCCTGCCCCTTCAGCCCGATCTTTTCGAGCTTGCGCCCCTTGGTGAAGCCAGTGGCGCCTTCTTCGACGCAGATCAGGGTGATTTCCTTGCCGCTCGGCGTGGGCTCCGCCTTGGTGGCGGCGATCACCAGATTGGCGTTGATGCCGTTGGAGATGAAGGTCTTCTGACCATCCAGGATGTAGTCGTCCCCGTCGCGCCGCGCCGCCATGCGCAGTGAGCGCAGATCACTGCCGATGCCTGGCTCGGTCATGGCGATGGCGCAGATCAGTTCGCCGGAGGCCATGCCGGGCAACCACCGCTGTTTCTGCTCTTCGGTTCCATAGGCGAGGAGGTAGGGCGCGGCGATGTCGGAGTGGGTTGTGAAACCCACCGCCGTGGCGTTGGCGCGCGCCAGCTCTTCGATGAGCACGGCGGCATGGCCGACATCGCCGCCGGGACCGCCGTATTCCTGGGGTATGGTCACACAGAGAAGGCCCTCTGCCCCGGCCTTAAGCCAGATCTCCTTGGGCACGATGCCGTCAAGTTCCCATTGGGCGTGGTGGGGGACGATCTCGCGGTCGATGAACCGCCGGACCTGGCTGCGGAAAATTTCGTGGTCCTCACGAAAGACGGTGCGCATGGGCGGGACTCCAAAACGGTCGCATGGACGCTCACCGCTCGGAGCGGCGGGTCCTGACTGAGATTTCGCGGGTTGCGGGCGGAAGTTCGTCAACGTGGCCCACGGAAGCTTCGACATTGCGGACCAGCGCGCTGAGGCGCAGGCCGATGTCATTCACTCGCGCCGCGTCGACGACGAACGAAGGGACAGAACAGGAGAAAACCGCCAGTTGGCCTTCGATTGCGCTGCGCATGGGCGCTGCGATCGCCAAGAGCCCTCGCACGTATTCGCTTTCGTCGGTTGCGTAGCCCTTTGCGGCCAGGTCAGCGGCGGTTTCGGCCAGTTTGGCTTCCAGCCGATGTCTTCGCTCGGCGTCACCCTCGGCCGAATGATCCAGATAGGCTTGCTGTTCGGCTTGCGGCAGGTTCAGCAGGTAGGCGCGGCCCGTCACAGTGCGGGCCAGCGATACGCGCGTGCCGATCTCCATTCGAAAGACGGACGAACTGGCGCCCTGGGCGACCTCGACGACGATCATATGGCGGTTTTCGCCCACCATCATGCTCACCTGTCCCTGGGCGTGGTCCGCCAGCGATTGCATCAGGGGGCGGGCGATCTGCCGCGCGGTCATGCGGGCCAAAACCGGCGACGCCAGGGTCAGCATGCCCAGGCTTAGCGTGAAGGCCGCGCGGCTTTCCGAATAACTCAGCAAACCCAGCTGGCGCAGGGCGCGGGTGAGGCGGAACACTGTCGGCCGCGGCAGGCCGGTGCGCGCCATGATCTCCCGGCTGCTCAGCGCCGGGGCGGCGGTCGAGAAACACTGCAGAATCTGCACCCCACGCGCCAGGGCTGTGGTTCTGGGCTCGTCATCGGTGGGTTCCGATCCCGGCCTGGCCATGATCGTGTCCCCCATGCCTGAGCTGGTCCAGACTTCGCGGATGCTCGCGGCCGAGTCAACGAGGCGAACCCGCTGGCTTAGTCGATCCGGTGCGCTGGACCTGCGGGGGCGACGGGGCCCGCGCCGGTCACGATCCGTTGGCTGGGTCGGCGAAGCATCGGCGCTCGCTAGATTGGCCTCGTGAAGGATCATGCGGGCCAGGGTCATGCGGGATGTGCGCTCGTGTTGTGATCTGCGCCAGCCCATGGCGTTCGCCGATGCACATATCAGATACAGAATGAAAATCTATATACAGAAATCTATCCAGGCATCATCATCTTCACAAAGACGCCCCACTGCGTTGCTGAAATCCCGCGTCGAATGGCGCACCCGCAAGGCTGAGGGCGCCCGTTCCGGCTGCTGGCTGAAGCAGCGCCCGAGCGGTTCGGCGTTCCGCTGCGCGTCCAGGTCCACGCCTCTTCCCCTCGAAATCATCACACAACGGCGCAGCACCAGCGCGGCTTCCGCCTCATCCGGCGCGAGGTTTTCCTGTATCCACCGCGCAAAGCCCATCCCCAGCGCCAAGCCGTTGAACGGGGCGGGGCCGATGATGTGGTCGTCGCAGACATCCCAGACCAGAGCCGGTTGTCCGTCACGCAGCAGCCGCGCCGACGTGTGGCCGCCTATGCGGTCGGGAACTTCCGCCTCATATCGCCGGCGCCCGTCTCCACGGGCCGATGCGGCGATAGCGAGGCCTGCCAGATCCAGCATATGCGTGCATTGCAATCGCGCGTCCGTCCAGCGGAACACCGCCCCTGAGGCCAGGCTGAGCGGCATGCCGACAAGCTCTTCCAGGCGCCCGGCGGCAAGCGGACAGGTGGCGTAGGGGTGGCGCGGCGCTTCAGCGCCGGTCGCCGTCACCAACCCGTCGCGGTGGCGCACCCAAACCCGAAAATGGTGGAAATCGTCCTCCAGCGCTGCGCGGGCCTCGCCTTCCTCGCCAAGCGTCACGCGGCTGGCGATCTCGATGCGGCGGCGCAGTCCGGCCGCGTTCATGGACGACGCTCCTGGACATTGGCGATCGTCGCCGCGCCTAGCAGCCACATGACCAGGGTCTGGACGCTGGCCTCGATCAGATCGGCGCGGCTGTTGCGGTTGATGTGGATGTAGCAGGAGCCGTTCCTCTCCAGCGCCGCGAGGATCACAGCAGCGAAGGACAGGGCGGGCACATGCGGTGGTAGCCGCCCTGCGGCCTTGGCGACCGCGAGTTTCTCGGCGATCGCGTCCATGATCGGCACGGTGAAGGTGAAACGCACGGCCAGGAACCGAGCATCTCCCTCGTCGCCTCGGAGATTGCGCAGGCGCAAAACCGCGCGGTGTTCATCCCAGAACTCGAAATAGGCAGTGACGAACGCCCGCGCCCGCGCCGCCACCTCCGATTCCGGCCAGGGCGCGCGCAGCAGGCTCATGACCTGGGCGTAGGCGAACTTTTCCTGTTCGACGAGCGCGAGCAGGGCGGCGTCGAGAGATTCGAAATAGCTGTAGAAGGTGGCTATGGCGACGTTCGCCGCCTCGGCGATACGCGCGACGCGTAGTTCGGAGGCGGCGCTGTCCTGCAGCAGGGCCTCGAGCACGTCCAGGATGCGCTGACGCGTGTTGGCCCCTTTTTTCTTCAGGGGCCGGCCGTCGATCGACTTGATGCTTACGTCGCTGGCCATACCGTGATCGGCGCCCTTCGAATTTTTTCCGATGAAACATCACATTTGGATGCGTTGACAAGGCCCCACCTTAACTCATAACTTCGACACAAATCTGAATAGTGTTCGGAAAAGTTCGGACACGCGCAGGGAGGCCGCAATGGCGCACTCGGACGGCTGGGTTGTCGGCGAGGAAGACACGGCGATCCAGGCGCTGGCGCGGGCGGTGGCGCGTGTTCCCGACAAGACCTTCCTGAACATCTCCGGGGACGGCCACACCTATGGCGAGGTGGACCGGATCACAAATCGGCTGGCTCACGCGCTGACCGGGCTGGG
Source organism: Caulobacteraceae bacterium (assembly GCA_036494815.1). GTDB lineage: Bacteria > Pseudomonadota > Alphaproteobacteria > Caulobacterales > Caulobacteraceae > Poindextera. The sequence goes on along the minus strand of DASXNV010000035.1, from coordinate 72,236 downwards.
CGTGGCGCCGGGCCAGACCGTCGTCACCATGCTGGACAACAATATCGACGCTGTGGCGGCCTGGCTGGCCATCAACAAGATCGGCGCGGTGAGCGTGCCGATGAACACCGCGCTCCGCGGCGAATTTTTGCGTCATCAGGTTGGAGACGCCGGCGCAGCGATCGTCATCTGTGAGGCCGAGTATCTTCCGCGCGTGGTCGCGGTGGTCGACCGGTTGCCGGACGTGCGCCTGATCCTTCACCGGGGCCCGCTGGCCGACGTTCCCGATTGTGCGGTCTCCATCCAGGCTTTGGACGATCACCGCGGGGAAGACGAGGCGCCGGTTCCATTCTCACCCGTTCCAGCCGCTCTCGCGGCCCTGATCTACACCTCCGGCACCACCGGGCCGTCAAAGGGCTGCATGTTGAGTTCGAACTACATGTGCAATCTCGCCCGCCAACAACTGCGCGCGGCGCCGGCCGGCCCGGATGACATTCTGTGGACGCCGCTGCCCTTCTTTCACCTGAATGCGATTTCCACGGGCGTCATCTCCACGATGCTGGTTGGCGGCACAATCACCTTGGGGCCGAGGTTCTCGGTTTCGGGATTCTGGCCAGAGATCGAACGCAGCGGCGCAACCGTGGTCTCCATTCTGGGCTCCATGGGCAATCTGTTGGCTCAGGCTGAAGACAATGACGCCATGCGCCGATGCGTCGGGCAGGTGCATACCGTGCGCGGAAATCCGTTCACGGAAGAGATGAAGAACACCTGGCGCCAGCGGTTCGGGGCCAAGCGCGTGGGCTCCAACGGCTACGGTCTGACGGAAGCGGCGGTGGTCACCTCGCTGCCCGCCGGCGAATACGCAGCGCCCGGCTCTTCGGGAAAACGCATTCCTGATTTCGACGTTCGAATTTTCGACGACGACGATCGCGAACTGCCGCCCGGCCACGCTGGCGAGATCGTCGTGCGACCCCTGAAGCCCAACATCATGTTCCAGGGCTACTGGCGTCGCCCGGAAGACACGCAGAAGATCATGCGCAATATGTGGCTGCACACCGGCGACATCGGCAAGTTCGATGACGACGGCTTTTTCTACTTCGTGGACCGCAAGAAGGACTACCTGCGCCGACGGGGTGAAAACATCTCGAGCTTTGAAATGGAAGCCGCCTTCCTGGGTCATGAGGGGATCGAAGAGGTCGCGGTCCACGCGGTGCCTTCGCCCGTAGGCGAGGATGACGTGAAGGTCACTGCGGTGCTCAAGCCCGGCGCGCAGCTCACCGAAGAGGCGCTCTGTCGCTGGGCGCTCGACCAGGTGCCCTATTATGCGGTGCCGCGTTACATCGAATTTCGCGATGTGCTGCCCAAGAATCCGCAGGGACGCGTGCTCAAATATCAGCTTCGTGATGAGGGGCGCACACCCGCCACCTGGGACCGGGAGGGGTCGGAGGTCGCGCTCGTCAAGCGGTGAAGCAGCCCGCAAGCCGCAGGTGTCGCCAGACTGAAGACGCGGCGTGGCGATCGGGGAGGATCTGACATGAAAATCGTTGTCGATCGTTCACGTTGCGCCGGGCACGCCCGATGCGCCGCGGCTGCGCCAGAACTCTTCGCGCTCGATGAAAATGGCTATGTCGCCACCAACGGATTTGACGTGCCGCCCGGACAGGAAGAACGGGCGGCCCGCGGCGCGCGGGCTTGTCCCGAACGGATCATAACGATCGTGGATGAACAGTGCTGAAATTCCCGCCGCTGCGAAGCGCCGGCCGGCGCGCTGGTTTTCTGGGGGGCTAACTATGGACGATCTCACCCTGGCTTCGAAGCCGGATCATGTGTCCCTCGATCTCGTGCGTGACCTCGATCCGTGGGTGGAAATCATGGCCGCCGGCGCCGACGGCCATGCTCGGGCGGCCAGGTTCCATACTGAGTATCCGCCGATCTTCTGGGCGACCAGGCTGGGTTATTTCGGGGGTTGCTGGGTTCCGCGGCGCGCCGAAGACCTGCGGCGCATTCTGCAGGATCCTGAAACCTTCACCAGCCAGGGCCTGACGGGCTTTTCGCAGCTCATCGGCGAAGCTTGGCCGCTCATACCGCTCGAGGTCGACCCACCCCAGCACAGCCTGTATCGGATACTGCTCAATCCGCTGTTCACCCCCAAGAAGGTCGCTGAGCTGGGCGCCGAAATGCAGGCGCTCGCGTCAGACCTGATCCTGGCGGTCGTCGACAAGGGTGGATGCGACTTCAACGCGGCCTTCGCCACGCGATTCCCGGTTCTGATCTTTCTGAAGCTGATGGGCTGGCCCCTGGATGAGGCGCCGAAGTTCGTCGCCTGGACGCGAACCCTGGTGAAGAGCAGCGACATGGCCTTGGTGGCCGGGGTCTGTGGCGAAATCGCCGGCTATCTGCGCGGCCGGATCGCCGAACGCCGGCTCAACCCGACCGACGACTTCACCAGTTACGTCCTCGGCTGCGAGATCGAGGGGCGCAAGCTGACGGAGGATGAGGTCTTGGGCGTTTGCTTCCTTATCTTCATTGGTGGCCTGGACACGGTCACGTCCGCGCTCGGCTTCCAGTTCCACCATCTGGCCCGGCATCCCGAGCACCAAGCCCAGCTGAGGGAAAAGCCTGAACTGATACTCGCCGCCGTGGAGGAGCTGCTGCGCGCCTATTCGATCGTAAACATGCGCCGGATGGTGACCAAGGATGTGCGCGTCGGTGACGTCCTGATGCGCAAGGGCGACCATGTGCTGATCAGCACGGAACTGGCGGATCTCGATCCGGAGGAATTCACCGATCCTACTCAGGTCGATTTCGAGCGGCAGGACAATCGGCACATGGCGTTTTCCTATGGGCCGCACCGGTGCCTGGGCTCTCACCTCGCGCGGCGGGAGTTGGCGATCGCCCTGCAGGAATGGCTGACGCGCGTGCCGCCGTTCCGCCTGCGCGACGAACAGCGGATCGAAATGCGGGCCTCCGGCGTATTCAGCCTGGAAAACCTCGAATTGCAGTGGACCTGATTTGACCTGGCCTGGCGCGGTGTTGGCCGCCGCGATCAGGGCTCGAGGCGCTCGATAATGGTCGAGGTCGCCATTCCACCCGCGCAGCATATGGCCTGCAAGCCGTAACGCGCCTCGCGGCGTTCCAGCTCATGCAGCAGGGTGGTCATAATGCGCGCACCGCTGGCCCCGAGAGGGTGACCCAAGGCGATCGCTCCGCCATTCACATTCAGCCGGTCGTGGCTGACTCCGGTCTCCTGCATCCAGGCCATCGGCACCGGTGCGAAGGCTTCGTTGACTTCAAAAAGTTCGATGTCGTTCAGCGTCAGGCCTGCGCGCGCCAACACTTTCTGCGTCGCGGGGATCGGTCCGGTGAGCATCAAGGTCGGATCCGAGCCTACCGTGCTCATGGCGACGATGCGGGCGCGGGGCCTTAGCCCGAGCGCCTTGGCGCGGGTTTCGGACATGAGGATCAAAGCCGCGGCGCCGTCGGAAATCTGAGAGGCGTTGCCGGCGGTGATACGGCCGTCAGGCCGAAAACTGGTCTTCAGCGTGGCCAGGCGTTCCAGCGAGGTGTCGCGTCGGATAGTCTCGTCTGCGGAGACCTGGTCCTGGCCGACACTGTCGCGTTCGGCCCACTCCGGCACAGACACGGTGACGATTTCGCGATCGAAGCGGCCCTGGTCGGCGGCGGCGCCGGCCCGGCGGTGGCTCTCGATCGCGTAGTCGTCCAACTGCCTGCGATCAAAGCCCCATTTGTCCGACACGCGCTCGGCGGCCTCGCCCTGCAAGACAGTCTCGAAGCGTTGTTGCAGCTTCCATCCGAAAGCTTCGCCGTGGACGTCTCGATTGCCACCCATCGGCACCCGGCTCATGCTTTCCGCGCCCCCGGCGATGACAGCGTCGCAGGCTCCCGCGGCGATCAAGCCAGCGGCGACGTGAACCGCGGCCTCGGCCGACCCACATTTGCGATCGATCGTCAGTCCAGGGATCGTTTCTGGCCAACCGGCGCTCAAGACGGCCGTGCGGGCGATGTTCGCTGACTGTTCGCCCACCTGGGAGACGCAGCCGAAAACGACGTCATCGATGGTCTGCGCGGTCAGTCCGTTGCGTTGCAGGAGCGCGTTCAGAACCAGGGCGCCAAGGTGGTCGGCGCGAATGCTGCTTAGCGCGCCGCGAAAGCGGCCGATGGGCGTGCGCGCGGCGTCGACAATGACAACCCCGGTCATAGCGCGCTGGCCCGCAGTCCGGAACCCGCCACCCTCTGACCATTGTCATAGGCATAGACACCATGGCCGGCCTTGCGGCCCAGTCGCCCCGCAGCAACCATCTTGATAATGAGCGGGCATGGCCGAAATTTCTCGCCCAAGGCGCCGTGCAGATATCGAAGCACCGATAGGCGGGTGTCCCAGCCGGTGAGATCGCCCAGTTCCAGCGGTCCCATTGGGTGGTTGAAGCCCAGCCTCAGGGCGGTGTCGATGTCCTCGGCGCTCGCGGTGCCTTCCATCAGCATATACATCGCCTCGTTGCCCATGAGCGCGGACATTCGGCTGGTGGTGAGGCCAGGAGACTCGTTGACAACGATGGAGCTTTTGCCAAGCGCGTCGGCATAGTCTTTCAACTTGGCGATGGTGGTGTCGTCGGTGGCGATCCCGCGCACCAACTCGATCAGGCGCATCTTGTGAACTGGGTTGAAGAAATGCATGCCCGCCACCCTTTGCGGCGTCCCGCACGCGGCGGCGATCTCCGTCACGCTGAGGGCCGATGTGTTGGTGGCGACAATAGCGTGCGGCGCCAGCAAGGGTTCGGCGGTTCTCACCACGGCGATCTTGGTCGCAAGGCTCTCCGAGACGGTCTCGACCAGGAGATCGCCTCCCCGCGCGGCGTCGCTGATCGTCGTGCTGGTGGTGAGCCTCCCGAGAGCCGCGTCGGCGTCCTCTTCGCTTAATTTCCCGAGGCGCGCGCCGTCGGCGACAATGGAGACGATGGCGCCATGGGCCGCGCTTAAGGCCTCATCGCTGATATCGAACAGCACCGTCTGATAGCCGCTGGTCGCAAAGGCGTGGGCGATCCCGCGGCCCATCAGGCCGGCGCCGGCGACAACGATCTTTTCTGTTCGCTCGATGGTCATGAAGTCTGTCGCTCGAATATATTGAAATGGTGGGATTTTTGGACTGATCGGCGGTTTGCGCCCCCGGCTGAGGCGAGCCCCGCAACCCTTCGCCGCTTGGCGTCACGCCCGCGCGAAGCCGTGATAGCTCAGGTCATGCTCTTAGTGAGGCCAGCTTGGCGACGCAAGATTTATTCTGATCAAAGAAAATCATTCTGATATGGGTAAGATTGAGCGCCTAGCCCGACCGTCAGGGCGTCTCACCCAGCAGTTTGGCCCGAGTGCCGGCGTAAGGTTTCAGTCCCGACCATGAGAGCCACATCCCGGCCAGGGCCATGGGCGCGCCGACCAGGGCCAGGGAATAGGGCAGGGCGGCATCGCTGTGAAACAGCCTGTCGGTGATCAGGGCGACCGCGGTCGGGCCGAAGCCGATCCCCAACAAACCGGCGATCAACAGATAGACTGCAATGGCCTGGCCGCGCATCCGATTGGGCACAACATCCTGTATGGCGGCGGGCGCTGCGGCTTGGGCAAGGCTGATGGAGCCGACGGTCAGCGCGAGCAGCGCGAAACTCAGCCTGACGTCGCCCACAAGCGGCCAGGCGACCGTGCCGGGGATGATCAAGGCCCAGGCGACAAGGGTGACGCGCAGGCGTGCGCCTGGAACCTGCCTGGCCGTCCAGCGGTCGCTGAGAAAGCCGCTGATCAGGGTCCCAGTCAGACCGGCCGCCGCCACGAGGCCCCCGAGCACCAAGCCGGACGATTTTGGCGGTATCGCGAAGCGGCGTTCGTAAAGCGCCGGGGCCCAGGCTAGTGCGCCATAGCCAACGACCGCCAACACAGCAGGATAGGTCAGAAGGCGAGCAAAGGTCGCGGCGTGAAGCTTGAGATAGGCAAGGAACTCGCTCAGAGAGCCCTCGCCGGGCTCGCTGCGGGCATTGTCGCGGCGCACCGGCTCGCGAACAGCCAGAAGCAAAAACGCGACCACCAGACCGGGGGCGCCAGCCATCATGAACATCACCTTCCACGACGGCAGAGCGCCCAGAAGCGGCAATACGACCCCAGTTGCGGGAACAAGCCGAAAGATCAGCCCGCCCAGGAACAGCGAAGCGCCGGAACCGATCGCCAGCGAGACGTAGTAGACGCTGAGCGCGCGCCCGCGTCGGGCGTTAGGCACATAGTCGGCGATGATCGAATAGGCCGCCGGCGCCAGGCAGGCCTCGCCGACTCCAACGCCCATGCGGGTCGCAAACAACTGCCAATAGGTCTGGGCCAAGCCGGCCAGGATGGTCATGAGGCTCCACACCAGCACCCCGCCCACAATCAAGTTTCGGCGATTGGTTCGGTCAACCAGCCGGCCGAATGGAAGTCCGGCCAAAGTGTAGACGATGGCGAAGGCATAGCCCTGCAAGAGGCTGAAGCCCGTATCCGAGATGCCGAAGGCGTGGCGGATCGGCTTGACCAACAAGGCCGGAAATTGCCGGTCAAGCTGGGAGAACAGGGTGACGACAAACAGGACGCCGATCACAAACCAGGCGTAGCCTTCGGATGGGTATGGCCGCTCCTGCGCATCGCGTGCGCGCGCCGTCTCCGCCAATGTTTTCTCCCCCATTTTTTCTTTACCGCCAGCCTGGCTTGGCCCGGTCGGAACGCCAACGCAGCGCCGTTGACTTCATCCTGACATCAAAATGACCATCTCATGGTAGAATTTTTGTGTCGATTCTCAAGTTGAACAGAATGGCGCTAATTGACTCGTTCAGGGCCTGTCTGTAGCGTTCGAGGTGGGAGGAACGCTATGCGGGCGCCTCCGGTGGTCCCTCAAAGGCGCCTTTGTAAAGGCCCCTGATCGGACACTGGATTGCTTCCGGCCTTGATTGATCGAGTGCGCCCCGCGCGCGCCTCCCGCTTCATAGTGTCCGGCCGCGGTCGAGGTCGCGCCCGGCATGCGCCGCATCAGCGGTTCCAAAAGGACGCTTCCATGCTTATCGACCTGCACGCCCACGCACCGCTCCCGAAATATTACAACCAGCACCCTCACTGGGGTCCGTTCTTCGAAAAAGGGGACGACGGCGATATTCGGCTGCGCGTCGGCGAATGGGTCTTGACGCTCGGATCGCCGGAACGCCGCGCCGCCGTCAAGCGGGGCGAGGTGCTGTCGGTCGAAAAGTATTTCGCGACCTGGGCGGATCCCCGCAACCGTCTCAATAACATGGACGCCGCCGGCCAGGACGCTCAGGTCCTTTCGGTGCCCTCGCACTGCTACATGTACTGGACCGAGCCTGAGTTCGCCGTGCCCTATGCGAGTTCAGTAAACGATGCTCTGGCGGAATACTGCGCCGGCGGCGACGGGCGGCTCTACTTCTGGGCTCATGCGCCGCTGAACGTGCCCGCCGCGGCCTGCAAGGAAATCCGCCGCGCGGTGAAGGATCTCGGCGCCGTCGGGCTTAGCTGCGGCGGCTCCAACTTCGGTGGGCTCGAGTTCGACTCGCCGGAGCTCTACCCCGTCTGGGAAACCATGTGTGACCTTGATCTGCCGATCTTCGTCCATGGCTACAATCAGTCGGTGACCTGGGGTCCCAAGGCCAACGAAGACCGGTATGAGACCACCGCGATCGTGGGCATGAACTACGACGAGACCAAATGCTTCTGGTATTTGGTGTGCGGCGGTGTGCTGGACCGGTTCCCCAATCTGAAGGTCTATATCACCCACGCAGGCGGCTTCGTGCCCTATCAGTTCGGCCGCCTGGAGCAGACGATCCAGAACCTCGATACGGTTCACAACAAAAAGCCGCTTCGCGCCTATCTCAAGAACTTCTGGTTCGACCCTGAACTGCATGAACTGCCGATGCGTCAAGCGCTCGTCGAGATGATCGGCGCCGATCAGCTGGTCTATGGCACCAATTTCGGGGGCAGCGACGCGATCCGGTTTGACATGACCGAAGGCCTCAAGATCTCCGAGGCTGATATGCGCAAGATCCGTTACGAAAACGCGATCAAGCTCCTGCACCTGGATCCGGCCAAGATCGGCCGCGCCAAGGTCGCCGCCTGATGAAAATCGCGCGGTGCGCGGCTGATGGATCGTCCTTCTGGGCGATCGTCGATGTCGAAGCCGGGACCGTGCGGAAGATCGCCGGCGCCTTCCACGAGTGGGCGCCGGCCGTCACCCGCGGTGAAGGGGAGGCGGCTTTGCGCCTGGTGGGCGAGGCGCAGCCTTTGGCCGATGTTCGATTGCTCCCGCCGGTCGAAAAGGCCAACAAGGTGGTGATCGTCGGCGCTAACTACGCCAAGCACCTGGTGGAATTTGGGGTGGCGGCGCCCGCCCAGCCGGTGGCGTTCCTGAAGTCCTATGGCGCCCTGATCGGGGCTAACGATCCCATTCGCTATCCGCCATTGACCCATGAACTGGACCACGAGGTCGAACTTGTGGCCGTAATCGGCGCGGAGCGCGTGGATCACAGCGATCCGCTCTCGTCGGTCCTCGGCTACACGGTGGGCAATGACGTCAGCGCGCGCGACGTGCAACGCAGCGGGCCTGCCGGGATTGGGATGGACCTCTTCGGCGCCAAGAGTCAGGACCGCACGACGGGTGTCGGGCCCTGGATCGTCACCCGCGACGAATTTCCGCCGGGTCAGCCTGTCCTGAGGCTGATCCTCAAGGTCGACGGCGATGTGCGTCAGGACGGCTCGTCGGGCGATATGACCTGGCCGGTCGAACACTTGATCCGGTTCGCGGACGAGCGGTCGAGCCTAGAGTGTGGTGACATCATGTTCACTGGCACGCCCAATGGGGTCGGCCAGGGTACGGGGCGCTATCTGAATCCCGGGGAAGTCGTTGAAGCCATCGTTGAGGGCGTGGGGGCGCTTCGCAACGTGGTGGAGCGCGAGCCGGCCTGATGGCCATGGCTCGCGAGAGCGACGGCGTCCGAAAGCCAGGTCGCCAAGGTGTGCGATACGCCTGGTAAATCCAAAAAGGGCGTCAACGGGGCGACTTGAGCGGCATCGGCCAAGAAGGCGATGCCGCTCTTTTTGTCTTGAGGGGCGTCTCAGAGAAAAGCAGTTCAGAAGCGCCAAAGACTCTGCTGGAAAGAGTCTACAGGAAGATCGCCAGATTAGGCATTCCCAGAACCGACTGGTCGACGATGATTTCACGCTTGGCCAGTTTCAACCGCCCATCGACCAATCGAATACGGTCGTAGCGAACCAGGCTCAGCACCATCATTTCGCTTTCCTCGAACCGATTGCGCGTCAGCAGGACGTAGCTGGTCGCGTCGAATTCGTTCGGATTGTCGGTGGCGTCCACCAGGATATTGGTGACCAGCCGACGCGTGCGTGAGGGGGGATCCTCCGCCCAGGCGCTGTTGGTTTTGGTCAGGCGACCGACGCGGCCCATGATGGAGTCATAGGTCTCATCGAAATGTTTGACTGAGCGGATCACAGTCAAATGCTGTTCCGAGAAGTGTCGGGTCTGCCGCAAGGGCGCGGTGTAGACCAGATCCTCGGCCAGGCCTTCGGTCCATTCGGCCAGACGCAGGTCGTCGAGCAGCAGGGCTTCCTCGTAGAGAAACTCGGCCACTCTATTGTAGGCGTCTGATCCCACGGGAAGACGATGGGGCCGAAAAGGCGCCCGGGGTTCGACCTGCGGGGCCGCGACGGGGGCGGACTGCTGTACCGTTTCCATGTTTCGCACTCGCTCAGATCGTGGCCGACATGAGTTCATGCCACTTAAGCCACCAGTTCCACTGGGTGTCGTCCTTGGTGAAGCCCTCGTAGACGTGTCCGGGGCCTGGCCAGTCCGGCCGCGGCGGCTGATTGCAGACCGCCTGATACTTCATCGTGCTCAGCCGGCCTTGGGGGCCGCGGGCGTTGCGGCTCATGTGCGGCCAGGTGTCGGAATCGTCCTGCTCGATCTGGCCCGACGTGCCCAGCATGCGAATGCCGATCTGCAGGGATTTCTGCTTCATCTCCAAGGAGACGTCACGTTCGGCCAGGAACCAGTTGGTGAACTCGACCTTGTCCGGGCCGCGAGGCACATAGGCGTGCAACGAAGTCACGCCGACCACCGTGCCATCCGGTTGCGGCACATAGATGAAGGCGACCATGAGGTTGGGGAAGATGCCGCCGACCTGGGGCGGAGATTCCACGAGAAGGCGCAGCTGCTCGGACGAAAGGCGGCGCTTGAGCTCGGGAAGCATTTCCTTGGTGACGCCCGGGGGCGGCAACAGTTCGAGCTTTTCCTCGATGGATTTGTCTTCCAGGCCCAGCTTCTTGAACTTCTGAGCGACCGGCGGGCAACGCATCGAATGTCCGTTGGCGCTGACTTCGGTGCCGTACATCGACGTGGTCAGATCGCCATCGCCGAACTTGGCGAAATCCCCCAGCCAGCGGTGCAGCGTCAGCGTGTGAAAGCCGTCGCAGGCTGACTGTTCGCCGGCTGTCTTCCAGTTTGCGTGCAGAGTGAATTTCTGTGGCGGACCAAGCGCCTCCAGGCCGCCGTCGGAGCGGCAGAAGAGCATGTCGTAGTAGAACTTCATGTCGCCAAGGAAGTCGTCGAAGGATGGGCCTTCGAGGTTCCATGTCGCGAAGATCAGCGTGCCATAAACCTTCACACGCGCGCGTCGAAGGCCGAGCTCGGATTTGGGCAGGATATGGCCATGCATCTGCTCCTTCTCGACGGGAGAGCCGATGAAGTCGCCGTTCGGGCGGAAGGCCCAGCCGTGATAGATGCACTTGTGAACGGGGGTGTTGCCGGCTTCGGTCGTGCAGACGCGCATGCCCCGGTGGGGGCAGACGTTCAGCAGGACATTGACTTCACCGTCGCGCGAGCGCGTGACGATGACCTGATCGTCGCCCATGGAGCGAACCATGAAGTCGCCGGGGTTGGGGATTTCATTGGCCACACCGAGAAAGAGCCAGGTCTGGCTGAAGATCCGATCCATCTCCAAGCGATGGAGTTCGGGATCCGCGAGCACTCGCAGTTGCACCTCGCGGGTCTGCAGATGGATCAGATCGTCGATGCGGGTGCCATCAGAGAGCGAAGGCGGTGTCTTCGTGAGCATGGTGACCTCCCAGAAATGGCGTCAGCCGGCGCGCCAAAATTTGTTCTGCACACTTGTGGCATTTCTGTTCTGAAAGTGCAATCATTCGCTCCACGTCGTGGCCGCTCAATATGAGTGCGTGCAGACGGCGAGTGCAGACGGGGAAGAGGCTTGGCGAAGAGACTGCGTATCCATGTCGACGTGAATTCCTGTTGCGGCTACGGCGCTTGCAAGGAGGTCTGTCCACAAATTTATCAGCTGGATCGGGGCGGTCGTGTTGTTTTGACCACTGACGTTGTTCCCGAGGGCCTGGAGGAAAAGGCCATCGAAGGCGCCGAGGTTTGCCCGCAGTCGGTGATCACGATCGAGACGTTCGAGGACTAGGCGTTGACCGCAACCTAAGCTCAATCGCTCCGGGTCGGACCGCGACGGCGTCGCGGCCTGACGGCGCCTGCGCGCCGATCAAGAGAGCGTCTGAAAATCATAGGGGCCTCGGCCCCAGGGAACAGGAATGACCGGGAAACTGGCGGGAAGAGTGGCTCTGATCACGGGCACAGGTGGTGGCCAGGGCCGGGAAGCAGCCCTGCGGTTCGCCGCCGAGGGCGCCGTGGTCGTCGGGTGCGATCTCGACGGCGCAGCGGATCGTCAGACGGCCGAGCTTGTCTCCAGCGCTGGTGGGCGCATGACGAGCGCGACCGTCGATCTCGGCGATCCCGACGCGGCCAAGGCCTGGATTGACAGCGCAGCGGCGGAACACGGCCGTATCGACATCCTCTATAATAATGCATCAGCCGCGCGTTTTGGGCTTGTGCCGGATCTCTCGGTCGAGGACTGGCGGTTCACCCTGCGCAACGAGCTTGATCTCGTCTTCTATGGCGTAAAATTCGCGTGGCCCTATCTGATCAAACAGGGTGGCGTCATCATCAATGTAGCCTCGATCGCCGGCCATCACGCCTCGCGGTCGGCCGGCATCGTCGCCCATTCGGCCACCAAGGCAGGCGTCATCGCCATGACGCGCCAGATTGCGCTCGAGGGCGCGCCTCACCGGGTGCGGGCTGTCTCGATCAGTCCGGGATTTATCCAGACCGCCGGCACAGAAAAGGCGCTGGAGGCGCCGGGAGCCCGGGAGGCCCTGGTCTCTGGAATTCCGCTCGGGCGGGCGGGGCTACCCAAGGACATCGCCGCCATCGCGGTGATGATCGCCTCCGACGAGGCGTCCTATCTTACGGGAACTGATATCGTGGTGGACGGCGGCCTGACTGCCTGAAGGGGCGGTCTGCAGCCTAAGGGTTTGCGAGGAACAAATGGATATCCGCGGCATCGGCTATGTCGGCTTTGAAAGCCCAAATATCGAAGCGTGGCGCGACTACGGCCCGAATGTGCTGGGCATGGGTGTTGCCGCCTCGCCCGAGGACGAGCCAGATTCCCTCTATCTGCGCATGGATGATCGGCGCTATCGGTTCGCCTTCCATCCCGGTCCCATCGACAAGCTGGCCTATATCGGCTGGGAAGCGGTCGGCCGCATGGCTTTCGTTGAGGGCGTGGCTAAGCTGCGGGCCGCTGGCGTCGAGGTCGAGGCCGGCGATGCGGCGCTGGCGGCTCGCCGCGGGGTTCGCGAACTGGTCCGGTTCAAGGATCCGGTCGGCTTTCAATACGAGCTCTTCTACGGCCACAAGTTCGATCCGCGGTCATTTGCGCCGGGGCGTCCGCACGGCGGATACAACACCGAGGAGCGCGGCTTTGGGCATCTGGTGGTGATTACGCCAGAATACACCGACGAGCTTGAGCACTTCCTGCTCAACGTAATGGGTTTCCATTGGTACGGCTTCGGCGCAGGCAAGGGCCGCACCGGCTTCTTCCGCGCCAAGCTGAACAACAAGACCAGCCACGACATTGGCTACGGTTATGGCCCGGGACGCATGGGCATCCAGCATGTGGGCCTGTTCGTCAAATCGGTGCGCGATGTCGGCGAGACCTATGACTTGGTCAAGGCCCGACAGCTGCAGATGCAGATGACACTCGGCCAACACACTCAGGACCCGCACCTGTCCTTCTACCATTTTAGCCCATCGGGCTTCGCCGTGGAGACCATCGCCGAACTGGAACCCTGGCCCGGCGACGCCTTCGAATTGAATCCCGAACGGTTGAGCATCTGGGGCCACGAACTGGTGGGCCCGATCCTCGGACCCTCGGTGCGAACACCTGAAGAGTTGCGCCAATCGTGATCGCCGATGGTTGGACATTAGAGGCTGACCAATGAAGATCGCCCGCATCACGACGCCCGGCGGCGCGCCCGCCTGGGCGGTTGTCGACGAGGCGCGCGCGACAGCTCAGCGACTGGCCGGAGCCTTCGCCGATTGGGCTCCCCAGGCCGCTCGGGGTGATTTGTCAGGCCTACCGCTCACCGGGCCGCTCGAACCCCTCGACAGGGTCCGCCTGCTGGCGCCGGTAGATCCCAGTGGCCGGATTTTCGGCGTGGGGCTCAACTATCTGGCTCACCTGACCAAGCTCGGCCGGCGCAAGGAAGCGCCGCCGCACACCGTGGGCTATATCAAGCCGCTTTCGGCGCTGGTCGATCCCGGTGGTGTGATCGCCTATCCGCCGACCACCCGACAGCTGGACTACGAGATCGAGCTGGTGGCGGTGGTCGCCAGGGCGCTGGGCGATCACGGGCGGGCCTCGGAAGCCTTGCTGGGCTACACCATCGGCAACGATGGCAGCGCCCGCGACGCCGGCAAGGGTGTCGGGATCGCGGACCTGTTCGGGCAAAAGGCGCTGGACGCCTCGGCCCCCGTGGGGCCGTGGATCACGACGCTCGACGAGATCGGTGGCCCAGGCCAGCCTTCGCTGGATCTGGAGATGAAGGTCAATGGTGAGGTTCGCCAAAGCGACAACACCGCCACCATGATCTTCGGGATCGATGAGCTCTTGAACTTCGTGGACGTGCGCGTATCGCTGCGACCGGGTGATGTTGTCTTCACCGGCACCACCTGTGGGGTCGGACTGGAGGACGGCCGGTTCCTGCAGCCCGGTGATCGATTGGAAGCCTATATCGAGAAAATCGGCGTGCTTTCGGCGTCGGTCGGACCTGCGCGCGCGCTTTCGCCGGCCCGCGCCGAGGGCCGCCTGGGCCTTCCGGTCTAGCAAAAGCAAAAGCCAGGATTCAGAGGAGATAGCGGATGGGATTGCTCGAGGGCAAGGTGGCCTTGATCACAGGCGGCGGCGCCGGCATCGGTCGGGGCGTGGCCCGGCAGTACGCCCGGGAAGGCGCCCGGGTCATGGTCGCCGAGCTGAACGCCGATGCGGGCGCTGCTGTGGCGCGCGAATTGACCGCCGATTTTGGGCTGCAGGCTGATGCGATCGGAACCGACGTTCGCGTCAAGGACCAGGTGGAGCGGGCGGTCGCCACGACGGTCGAGCGGTTCGGGGCCATCGACATACTGGTGAACAACGCCTTCAGCCTGTCGCCGAACATTCTGCTGGAGCGCAAGACCGACGAAATGCTGGAGAGCACCCTGCATTCCGGGCTCTGGGCCAATTGGTGGGCCATGCGCGCGGCCCTCCCGCATTTCAAGGCCCGGGGCGGCGGCAAGGTGATCAACTTCTATTCGATCGACGCGGAGGTCGCCGCCTGGCTGCACGCTGACTACAACATCACCAAGTCGGCGATCCGGGGCCTGACGCGAAGCGCCGCGGCCGAATGGGGCCGTTTCAACATCAATGTCAACGCTATTGCGCCGACCGCCATGGGCACGGTGTTCGAGAAGCTGGCGGCGGCGACACCCGGCTTTGCGGAGGCCGCGGCCAAGCGCAAACCGCTTCGCCGCAACGGCGACCCGGAATTCGATATTGGGCCGGTGGCGGTGTTCCTGGCCAGCGAGATGTCGCGCTACATCACCGGCGAGATCATCAATGTGGATGGGGGCCTGCATCTGCCCGGATACGCGTCTGAACCTGCGGATCTTACGCCGCTCGAGGCATAGCGTTCCTCGCGCACAGAGGGCGGCTCCCCTGGGCGCAGGCTGGTTACGCGGTCTTCGCCGCGGCTTCGCGGCGGAGACCTTCGTTCATTAGTTCGCGCTTCAGCGTCGGGTAGTAGGCGATCTGACCCTGCATGCCGCCAGCCACGTCGATCGAGGCGGCCGAGACGAAGCCGGCATAGTCGCTGGCCAGGAACAGGGCGATTCCGGCCACATCCTCCGGCTTTCCGAAGCGGCCGAGCGGGACGACGCTGGTGGCCATGGCGAAGAACTCTTCGCGCGAAATGGTCGGGCTCATTTCGCGGTAATGGCGTTCCCATTGGCCGGTATCGATCCAGCCCATGTTGAGGCTGTTGACCAGGATATTGTCCTTGGCGAGCGCCTGGCCCAGGGACTTGGACATCGCGATGCCGGCGGCGCGGTTGCTGACCGAGGGGATGCCGTCCGGGGGCGTCATGGCGCCGGCCAGAGCATTGATATTGATGATCCGACCCCATTTCTGCTTGCGCATATGGGGCGTAACCGCCTGGGCGAAGCGGAAATGCGCGACCTGGAGGCCATTGGCGTGCTCAAGCAGCGCTTCGGGGTCCAAGGTGTCGATGTTGCCGCTCTGACCCTGGCCGGCGTTGTTGACCAGGACGTCCACGCCGCCCCAACGCTCGGCCACATCGTCGACGAAGGCGCGAACCTGAGCGGTGTCCTTCACATTCAGCGCCGTGGCGATCACGTCCGCGGCGCCCAGCTTGCGGTATTCGTCCGCCGCGGCTTCAAGGGCTGGGGCGTTGCGCGCGCAGATCGCCAGGCGCGCGCCTTCGCGCGCGAAGGCTGAGGCGATGCCCTGACCGATGCCCCGCGAGGCGCCGGTGACGATGACCCGTTTTCCGCTCAGGTCGATGATCATGCCGTGTCTCCCTTTTCCGCCGGACTCTGCGGCCCTCGCGGTGGAATTCTTTGACGCGTAGGCCGCGCCGAACCTGTCGACGCGGCCTGGCTCCTTCAGTCCAGAACAGGGTTACAGCGCGGACTCGGCGCTGGCGGCGGCGAACATCTTGTTGATGTCGCCGGACGTAACCACTCGCTGTCCCTGTCCCTCCGGCGCCGCCCCGCCCATGCCGGGGCGCGGTTCGATGCTGACGTGCAGGGCCTTCTTGCGTAGAGCGCCGACGGTGCATTCCTCGCGTGGTGTCACCGCGAAGGGATCGTAGGAGAATTCGCGCATAGTGTTCAGGTGCGTGAGCTTGTCGATCGTGGCTTTCGGCAGGCTCTTCAAGCCGTCCCACGCAGATTCTGGCGAGTTGGGCCAGGTGCAGTCGGAGTGGGGATAGTCGCACTCCCAGGTGACCATGTCCTCGCCGATGTATTTCAGGTTCTGCAGGCCGAAATCATCTTCGATATAGCAGGTGATGATGTGCCGCTTAAACACGTCGCTAGGCTTGTCCTTGCCGAAATCGGCGTGGGTCCAGGCGTGGTGATGGCGATGGGTGAAATCGGCCCGCTCCAAAAGATAGGGGATCCAGCCAATCCCGCCCTCGGAGAGCGCCATGCGCAGGTCTGGGTATTTTTTCCACATGGGCGCCCAGATCCAGTCGGCGGCGCTGTTGGCGATGGAGATCGGCATGGAGGTGATCCAGGCGTCGATCGGCGATAGGTCCGACGCGTGGTGGGCGTGGGCGCCCGTGCCGATGTGGCAGCAGATCACCACCTTGTTGTCGGCGCACACCTTCCAGAGCGGATCCCAGTAGTCGTCGTGAATCGACGGGAAGCCAAGCAGCGCCGGGTTGTCAGAGAAGGTGATGGCGTGCACGCCCTTGGCGGCCATGCGCTTCACCTCGGCGGCGGCCGCCTGCATATCCCACATGGGAATCATGCACAGCGGAATAAACCGGCCAGGCGCGGCTCCGCACCAGTCGTGGACATGCCAGTCGTTATAAGCCTGCAGGGCGGCCAGGGCGATCTCACGATCGGGAAAGGCCTGGAACTTCTGGCCCGCAAAACCGGGGAAGGTGGGGAAGCACATGGAGCCCAAAACGCCGTTGGCGTTCATGTCGTCGACGCGAGCCTTGATGTCCCAGGTGCCGCGACGCATGTGGTCGTAGCTCAGGGGCTCCATTCCGTATTCTTCCTTCGGGCGCCCGACCACGGAATTGAGGCCCATATAACCCCAGGCCTTGCCCTCGAACATCCAGACGTCACGCCCGTTGATGTTCTGGGTCTTCGGCTCGCGGCCTTTGTACTTCGCGGGCATGTGCTGAGCGAAGGCGTTCGGCGGTTCAATCGCGTGGTCGTCCACGCTGACCAGGATCATATCTTCCATATTCATGGACCGGTTCCTCTCCGATTGGATCCCTCCGGTGGCAGCCGGTCGGGCGTCTGGTTCTTTGGGGTGACGCGCGAGCATCCGCGCGAGCGGCCCATCGAGTTATTATACGTTTTTTCAAATGGTGTTCAATATGTCTGTCGACAGGCCGCGCAGGTTCGCGCACATTGGCTGTGCAAGGCGACCCTGGCGCGCTGTCCAATCACAGCGTTCCTGGACGCGGCGCTGACGCCGACGGGGCGGCGTTCTTTGACAGCGCAGGGACCCTCGTCTAATGCGGGAAGACGGTTTGCTTCATGTAAATTTGACGTGAAAGACCTGACGGAGCCAGCGTAACTCATGACGAAAGTTCAGCCGTCCGGACGAGCTGTTCGCCCGCCGACGGCGGGCGCCGCGGCCAAAAGCGCCAAGACCCCCAAGGCGAAACTCACAAGCGGACCGGCCGAGGTGAAGCAAGCCAGCCCGTCGTCACGCGGCGCATGGACGCTCTCCGATCGGCCGCTGGATCGCCGGGCGACGCGGACCGTGGATCAAATTCTTGCGGCGACGATCGACTTGATGCTTGGCGACGGCTCCAGAAAGCTGTCGATCAGCGCCGTTTGCGAAGCCGCCGGCGTCTCCCGCGGCACCATGTACCGCTATTTCTCCTCGAAAGAGGATTTGCTCGATGGCGTAACGCTACATCTGCGAGACCAGACAGACCGCGCGGTCCAGGCGATCGGCGCGGATTCCAGCGATCCCGGCGCCAGGCTGCGGCGGATTATCGACTATACTCTGCACAATCCTGAAATAGCGCACGGCACGCACTATCTGGAGGTCGAGCCGTCCTTCGTGATCAACTATCTGCAGCGCAATTTCGGCCATTTCCGTCGCCGGCTCGATGACGTCATGACGCCCATCTTCGAAACCTGGGACGAAGATTTGGGCGGCGCTGTGGATCGGGGCCTCGTCGTCGATATCCTTGTGCGCTACGCGCTCAGCGAAATGCTCGTCCCCTCAGGGCCTGAGGACGAGGAATATCCTGCGCGAATCCGAGCCATGGTCGATCTTCTTCGCCAGGGCGCAAAGCCTCGCTAGCCGGCGACCTTTCCCTGGATTTCCGACTAGCTGCTGCTTGGCCGCCAGGCCTGCGGCGGCCTTTGAGGAGCTAAAAGCCGTGAGACTCGTCACCTACGTCACCGCCTCCGGCGAGATGCGCGCCGGCGCTTTTGTCGATGGCGACCGCACCATTGTCGACCTAGAGCGCGCCGCCACAGATCTGAAGGTCTCCAACCCAGGCGTACTCGCCAGCGTGCTTGGCCTTATCGAAGGCGGCGAGGCGGCTCAGACCCTGGCGCGCGAAATCGTCGACAAGCCGCCGCTGTCCGCCCGGATCGACCGTTCGGCGGTGCGCCTGCGTGCGCCAATTCAGCCGCCGCCGCAGATGCGGGACTTTTCCTGCTTTGAGCTGCATCTCCAACAGAGCTTCGCCTCCGCTCGCCGCTACCGTGTCATGCGCGAGCCGGATCCCGAGGCGGCTTTCCTGGCGCTGGACACCACGGCCGACGACAAGGTGATCGAAACCTTCCGACGCCAGCCGATCTACTACAAAGCCAACCGGTTTGCGGTCATCGGCGCCGACGACGACGTTATCTGGCCCAGTTTTTCGCGGGCCTTGGATTTCGAACTGGAGTGGGGGTGCTATATCGCCAAGCCCGCCAAGGACATCGCCGCCGCTGACGCCGCCGACTACATCTTTGGCTACACCATCTTCAACGACATAAGCGCGCGCGACGCCCAGGCCTTGGAAATGCCAGGTCAGCTCGGCCCGGCCAAGGGCAAGGACTTCGACACGGCGAACGTCATGGGGCCCTGCCTGGTCACCGCCGACGAGATACCGGATCCCTACAATCTGACCATGATCGCGCGGGTCAATGGCGAAGAATGGGGGCGGGGTAACACGGGCGACGCACATTGGCGATTCGAGGACGTCATCGCCCATGTCACCCGGTCAGAGACTTTGCATCCCGGGGAGTTCCTCGGTTCAGGCACGGTCGGCAACGGGTCCGGCCTGGAGCGCATGCGCAATCTGAAACCCAATGACGTGGTCGAGCTTGAGGTCGAAAGACTTGGCGTACTGCGCACCCGCATCACCAAGCCTTAAGGCTGAGCCGGAGGGTTACAGGACAAACTCTTCGAACTCGAACACTTGGCCTTCCAGTTCGGCGGGGTCGATCTTGATCAGAGGGCGGCCGCCGACCGCGTCGCTCTCGTCCACCCACTGGAATTTGACGCCCTTGGATCTCAGATCGTCGGCCTTGGCGTCCAGTCCGATCACAGCGATGCGGGTGAAGTGCGGGCCGGGACCCCAATTGTGGAGATAAAGACCGGTCTCGCTGTCCCAACGGGTTGGCTCGATCACGTCGAGGGTGGCGCTGTGCGGCAGGCGGAAGCCGATGCGCGCGCGCCGATAGCCTTCGCCACCCAACAGCTCGATCGGACCCGAGGGCTCAAGATCTAGGTTGGACGAGCAGCGACGCAGGGTGTCGTCCAGATCCCGAACGATGAAGCCGCGCGCCGTGACGCGCACCATCTCACCAGCCTTGAAGCCTACCGGCTGCGGCGGCGGATTGGCGAAGGCCTCCGCGGGCATCTGGGTCGGCTCCGTGGCGATGACCTCAATGCAGAGGCCGCCGTCGACCGATGGCTCATAGTAGGGCTTCTCAGGCGTCACACCCACCCAAAGCCGATCGAAGGGCATTTCCGGCGTCCGTTGCGCCAGCCGGAAAGGAAGCCGCCGCCGCTGTAGCCGCTCGATCAGTTGCGAATTGTGATCCTTGGCGCCCACAAGCACGATCGAGTGGGTCAGCATGGGCCTGTGCGCGCCTTGGAAGGCCTTCAGGCTTTCAAGGAAGTCGTGGAACAAGGGGTCGCCCGGGTTCGGCAGGTCCAGGTGTCCCTGCGGCTCGATCCGTGTAGGCGCCATCGCCAGCGACTTATGAACGCGCAGGAAGTGGGCGATATAGGGGTGGTTATCGAAGGCCTGCCGCCATTTCGGATGTCCATAGATGCCCAGCTTGTCCACCAGCAGCGCGGCCATGTGATCGGGATCCGACACCATCATGTCGGCGCTCAAGAGGAAATCGAACATCAAGGTCTCCATGACCCGCGCGAATAATCATGGGCCGCTGAAGGGGCTTCACGATCTAGCGTCTGGTTTGCGGAAGCGGCTTCACATCTCCGGAATATGGCTTCAATGTCAATCATCGAGACTATCACGTCAAGAAAATGGTCATTGACGATCAAGATATGATCCGTCGGTCTCGATAAATGAGACGTTCTGAGGTGCGGTTTCAGCGCGCGAAAATGCGCTCACAGGAAGCGGGCGATGACGATCAGGCGAATGGACCACTTCACGGTCGTGACCGACCGGCTGGCGGATACGCTGGATTTCTACACGTGTCTGCTCGGTTTTGTGGAAGGGCCAAGGCCGGATTTCGGCGTGCCGGGTTACTGGCTCTACATTGACGACAGGCCGGTGCTGCATCTGCTAGGGGTGGACGTCATGCCTGTGGTTCGGCGGGGGGCTATCGATCATATGGCCTATTGGGCCGAAGGGTTCGTCGAGACCGTCGAGCAGCTCAAGGCCCGCAACATCTCGTATCGCATCATCAGGGCGCCGCGGCCATTTTCAAGTTGGCAGCTGTTCTTCGATGATCCGAATGGGGCGGAGGTGGAGCTCGACTTCGACCCCGCCGAGACAGCCCCGGAAGACTGGAAATCCCATGCCCGACCGCCAAGCCGCTGAGGCGCCCAAAGGCATTCTGTCGGGGCTTCGGGTGCTGGATCTCGCCCACGGCATTCCTGGGCCGGCGGCGGCGTTGCAGCTTTCTGAGGCCGGGGCGGAGGTCATCAAGATCGAATCGCCAGGGGGCGATCCCGAGCGCGGCTCGGCGCTGTTTTCGGTGCTCAATCGCGGTAAGCGCAGTGTGGCGCTGGATCTAGCCGCCGAGGAGGGACGCACCAAGCTCAAGCGCCTGCTCGCGTCGGCGGACGTGCTCATCCACGATCTGACGCCGCGGGCGGCGGCGGCGCTGGGCCTCGACGACGCCAGTCTCACCAATATCTATCCCCGCCTCGTGGTCTCAGCCGTGACCGGCTGGCCGGCCGGACATCCGTCCGCCGAGACCCCGGCGCATGAGGTTCTCGTCCTGGCGCGGCTTGGGCTTCTGGATGAACAGCCAGGACACCGACCCGGGCCGATTTTCGTGCGCATGCCCTTCGCCAGCTGGATGGCGGCCTGGTTCTGCGCCATTGGGATCATGGCCCGGCTGATCGCCCGGGATCGCGACGGTCGCGGCGGCGCGGCGCATACCAGCATCGCCCAAGGCGCGCTCGCGCCCATGTCCATGCATTGGGCCAGGGCGGAGACGCCGTCGGCGTCCTTCGCCAAGGGTCTGGATAAGACCGTGCCCATTCCACTGCATCTTTGTTCGGATGGCCGCTGGATTCATGTCCATTATTCTCCCGACAAGTCACCGTGGATGGCCGAAGCCCTGGCGGACATGGGCGAAGGCGAGGTCGCGCGCCAGAACGCATTTTGGCCGCCCAGTCATGTGGCGCCCAATTTCGGCGCGAACCGCGCGATCATCGCTACCCGCCCGGCGCTGGACTGGGTCGAACATTTCTGGGCCCATGACGTTTCGGCTCAGATCGCCGCGCCCTTCGGCCAGATCTATTTCGACGAGCAGGCGCGGGAGATCGGCGCGGTGGTCGAGGTCTGGGATCCTGTTCTCGGGGCGACCCTGCAGCCCGGACCGGCCTTTTGCGTCAAGCCGCCGGCCCGCCTTCGGGGCGCGCTGCGGAGCCTCGGCGCGGACACCGACGAGGTGTGTTCGTCTGAAACTGAGGCGCAGATCCCAGCTGGGCCGAAAGTGCAGGGCGTTCATCGCCCGCCGCTGGACGGCCTCAAGGTTCTCGACCTCGGCGCATATCTGGCCGGTCCGTTCGGAGCCATGTTGCTCGCCGACCTTGGGGCCGATGTGGTTGAAGTCGAACCGCCGGCGGGGGACGCCATGCGCCGGTTGGAGCGGACCTTCGCGGGTGCGCAGCGTGGCAAGCGCGGCGTGGCCCTCAAGCTTGGTGATCCGCGCACGCGTCCCGCCCTGGAGGCTCTGGCGCGATGGGCGGATGTTGTGCACCACAATGTCCGCATGCCCGCCGCGAGGAAGTTGGGCATCGACTATGAACATCTCGCGGCCGTGAACCCTGACCTGGTCTATTGCCACGTCTCGTCCTATGGCCCGACAGGGCCACGCGCGGACTGGCCGGGCTTCGACCAGCTGTTCCAGGCCTCGTGCGGCTGGGAGGTCGAAAACGCCGGCGAGGGCAATCCTCCCATGTGGCTGCGCTTTGGCGTGACCGATCACCTTGCGGCTTCCGCGTCGGTCTATGCGCTGCTGCTGGCGCTTTATGGGCGCGAGCGGGGCGGCGGCGGCCAGGCTGTCAGCGCGTCTCTGCTGGGTGCGGCGCTTTTGACTGAGGCCGAGGCCATAGCGCGGCCGGACGGCTCGCATACGGCCATCGCAAAGCTGGACGCCGGCCAAACCGGGCTTTCCCCTGAACACCGGATCTATCGATGCGCTGAGGGCTGGGTGGCGGTGGCCGCCCTCACGGACCCGGAAAGGCAGGCTTTTCGGAATCTCGTCGGCCCCGATCCTGAGGCTTGGTTCAGATCGCTAGTGGCCACGGCAGCCTTGGATGCTCTGCAGCGCGCCGGCGTCCCAAACGCGCCTGTCCGGGAAAACCAACTCGAAGCCTTCCTGGATGACCAGGACAATGCCGCGGCCGGCCTTCACGCTCAGTATCGCCACGCGGTCTACGGCGAAATGGAACAGGTCGGCGGCTTCTGGAGCTTTGGGGACCTACCCCTGAAACTGGATCGCGCGCCACCGGCGCTTGGTCAACATACGCGCGAGGTCCTGGCCGAAATGGGGTTTTCCAACGGCGAGATCGGCGCCCTGGTCAATCAGGGTCTCGCGGCCGTCTAGCCGTCATAGCAGTGGGCGGTCAGATCAGGCCTTCATAACTCGCGCCATCCACCTGGATATTCTGGCCCGAAATGTAACCGGCCTGGGCCGAGCAGAGAAAGGCGCAGGCGTCGGCGAATTCCTCGGGCTTTCCAAAGCGCCGGGCCGCGATTGGCTTGGCCATTTCAACCCGCGCCTGATCAAGGGGTATGCCTCGACGCTTGGCGTGTTGCTCGGTCATGTATTTCAACCGATCGGTGTCGATGCGTTCCGGCAGCAGGTTGTTCAGCGTCACGTTGTCCGCCGCCGCTTCTCGGGACAAGGCCTTGGTGAAAGCGGTCAGGCCGGCGCGCGCTGCGGTGGACAGGCCCATGGGAAGTTTGGGCGATTTCACCATCGCCGAGGTGATGTTGACGATCCGGCCGAATTGGCGCGCGCGCATGCCTTGCACGGCGGCCTGGATCAGCAGGATCGGCGAAAGCATGTTGGCTTCGATGGCAGTGAGCCAGGCGGCATGGTCCCAGTCCTCCATGCGGCCGGGCGCGGGGCCGCCATTGTTGGTGACCAGGATATCGGGCTCCGCGCAGGCGGCGAGCAGGGCCGCCCGCCCGGTTTCGGTGTTCAAATCGGCCTGAACCACGATGGGCCGCCGACCTGTGGCGGCCTCGATCTCATCGGCCGTGGCGGTCAGCGCGGCCTTGTCCCGGCCATTGACCACAACCTCGCATCCTTCGCGGGCCAACGCTGCGGCGCAAGCCTTGCCAAGGCCGCGCGAAGACGCACAGACAATCGCGCGGCGGCCCTGAATCCCGAGGTCCATCACAATCTCCCTTCAGGCAAAAACGGATCGCTCGGTGCCTTGGCCGAAGGGTCCGGCGCCAGTCGCACCAAACCTAACGGGGCGAGCATGGCTTCCTTGCCAAGATTATGAACATGTGTGTAGGATCTGTTCAATAAGGCGGCCACTAAGTTCCGCCGGCTCGATCCAAAATCGGGCCTCAACGATCACGGTCGGGAGGATTTGTGGCGCCCTTATTCGCTACGCGCACGAATGCCGCGACCATGCCCAAACCCTTAGGGAGAGCCGGTGATGTCCTTGGTCGATGAAGCCCCGATTGCATTGGACAGATCATCGCAAGCCGTCGATCCGGCTCGCGAAGATCTGAGCTGGACTCCGGCTTGGCGGATCGCCGAACTGGTCGCGGCGCGGGAGATTTCGCCCGTAGAAGTCACCAATCATTTCCTTGGCCGGGCTGAGGAATTGGACGGTCGCCTGAAGGTCTACGCCCATCTCGATATCGCAGGCGCCAGGGAGGCCGCTGGACGGGCGGAACAGGCGGTTCTGCGCGGCGACGCCCTTGGGCCCCTTCACGGCGTGCCGATCGCTGTAAAGGATCATATCCCTGTCGCCGGCCTGCCGCTTCACGGCGGACCCTTGGCGAAGGACGACCATTTTGGCGTCGAGCGTCTGCGCAAGGCCGGCGCGATTCTGTTCGGCGGCAACACCATGATGGGCGCCGGCGGCGGCGGGACCATGCAGGCCGCTGGGGTCTTCAAGGCCTTCAACTGGGACGCCGAAGCGCGCAATCCGTGGGACACCAGCAAGGTTCCCGGCTGGTCCAGTTCTGGCGGCGCAGCCGCGGTGGCGGCGGGTATGCTGCCGGTGGCGATCGGCTCGGACGGCGGCGGCTCAACCCGGTTGCCGGCCGCCTACTGCGGTATCGTTGGCGTCCACCCCACAGGCGGCCTGATCCCCGAATTGGACTATGCCAATCCACGACCGCCGGCCGGCATCACGGTCGGCCCCTTGACGCGCGATGTTCGCGACGCAGCGCTGATCACCCAGGTCATGGCCGGTCCGGATGGGCGTGACCCCATGTGCATCCAGGCCGACCCGGGCGATTACCTGACGGGTCTGGACTCGGGCATCACCGGCCTGCGCCTGGCCTGGACTGACAATTTCGGTTTCGCCGAGCGCTATGCGCCCCCCGAAGGCTCACGGGTCATCGCCCTTGTTCGCGAAAAAGCGATGGCCCTCAGTGCTTTTGGCGCCGAAATGGCCACAACCGATGAGGTTTGGGAGGACTTCTGGCCGGGGCGAATGGCCCAATGGATGGCCTTCAATCCAACGCCCGGCCTGCCCAAGCCCGACCAAGATGAGATGCGCCAGGGGTTCGAGACCCGTGGCCGAAATTGGGATCGGTTCCGGCGCCTGTTTCGCCACCATGATCTGTTGTTGACCGTCACCACGCCTCGGGTGACCCGCCCGGTCGAGGAATGGGAAGCGGCCTGGACCACCGCCGGGCCGACCTATCCCAACGGCAGTTTCATGGGCGCCTATATCAGCCACACGGAGCTATTCAATTGGCTGAAATTCCCCGCCGTTTCAGTTCCCGCCGGCTTCGTTGACGGTCTTCCGGTCGGATTGCAGATCGCCGGCCTTCCGGGAAGCGAAGCGGCGATCTTTCGGGTGGCCCAGGCCTTTCTTGCAATGTGTCCCCAGACCGCGCGGCCGCCCGTCAGCTGAGTTGTCGACTTAAGCAACGTCGGATCAGAACGTCCGAAGTGGCGCTGAATGTCCTCGCGACGAGGATATTTTTACTGCGATTAATCTGTGTAACAGGATGAAAGAACAAAAATGTCTATTCTCTCGGGGAAGGTAGCACTGGTCACCGGCGCGGCCGGCGGCATCGGGTTCGAGACTGTGCGGGCTATGTGCGAAGTCGGCGCCCGGGTGGTCATGACGGATATTCGGCAGGAGCCGCTGGAAGAAGCGGCCGAGGCGCTTCGCGCAGACGGCTATGAGGTCGCAGCGAAGGTGACGGAAATCACCGACGAGACCGCCGTGCGCGCCCTCTTGGCCTTCGCCGTCGACGCATTCGGCGGCGTCGACATCCTGGACAATAACGCCGGCGCCACCGGCAACGCCTCGATCGACCAGGATGTGGCCGACATGACCGTCGAGCTGTGGGACAAGATGCTGGCCATCAACGCCCGCGGCCCGATGCTGTTGTGCAAGCACGCGCTGCCATTGATGGTCTCAAGAGGGGGCGGATCGGTCATCAACATCTCGTCGGGCCAATCGCTCTCGGGTGACCTGACCAACATCGCTTACGCCGCCGGTAAGGCGGCGCTCAACTCGCTGACCCGCCATATCGCGACGGCCTATGGGCACAAGGGGGTCCGATGCAACGCTATTGCGCCCGGCCTGATCGTCCCGCCCAATTCGGCTGGCCGGCTGCCCCAGGCGGTGCATGACATCTTTGTGGCCAACTGCCTGGTGCCGCGCCTGGGCGTTCCTCGCGACATCGCCAACATGGCTGTGTTCCTGGCCTCGGACCTGGCCTCCTACATCACCGGGCAGGTGATTTCGGTGGATGGCGGCATTCTCGCCCACCTGCCGACCATGGTGCCCATGAAGGCGCTCATGGCCGAGATGAAGCTGTGAACCTGCAGGGCAAGACCGCCATCGTGACCGGAGCGTCGGCGGGGATCGGCGCGGCGACCGTTCGCGAACTGAGCGCCGCTGGCTGTAATCTCGTCCTGACCGGACGCCGTCCCGAGGCGCTTGAGGCGGTGCGCTCGGCGCTTGCCGGTCCGGCGGCGGTGCTCGCCGCCGACATCGCCGACCCGCAGACGCCGGAACGCCTGCTCAGCCTGGCGTGCGAACAATTCGGCCGCGCGGACATCCTCATCAACAACGCCGCGGTGATGGCGGGGGGCTCGATCGAAACCGCCGACCTCGACGCGATTTCCTATATGATCCGCGTCAATTTCGAGGCCGTGGTGCGCAGCTCTTATGTGTTCGCGCGCGCTTTCAAGGCGCAGGGATCGGGCGCCATCGTCAATGTCTCCAGCATCGGCGCCTATCTGATCGCGCGGCGCGGCGGAGTCTATGGCGGCCTCAAACATGCGCTGGAGGCCTTTTCCGCATCCTTGCGAATCGAATTGGCCGGCTCCGGAGTCAAGGTGGGCACCATCGCTCCGGGCTCTACGGATACAGCCTTGTACGCCCAGATGATCGGAACAACGCCCATGGGCGACCACCAGCCCCTTGACCCGCAGGACGTCGCCGCGGCGATCCGATTCATGCTGGAGCAGCCAGACCGATCGAATATCGCGCGCATGGCGATCTTTCCGTCCACCGAAGCGAACTGAGGCGGAGCGGATGCGCGCCGGCCCACGGCGACCCATGACTCGAAGCCTTTCACCATTGGAGATCTAGCGTGCCTACCTCTGAAAATAGGGATTCAGCCTTCCTTGAGCGCTACGGGCCCTGGGTCCTGATCGCCGGCGCATCGGAGGGCACCGGCGCTGCGTTCGCGCACCATGCGGCCGAGAAGGGCGCCCACTGCGTCCTCGTGGCCCGGCGCGTGGACAAGCTTGAGGAACTCGCCACGGAACTGCGGGAGCAATACGGGGTCGAGGTGATGACCCGATCGATTGATCTGTCCGCACCGGGCGCCGCTGCGGCTCTGCAGGACGCTGTCGCTGGCAAGGAGGTCGGCCTCGTGATCTTCAACGCCGGGGGAGATAGCGTCGGCGGCCGCTTCCTGGATAGCTCCTACGAGGCTTGGCGAACCCTGACTGCGCGCAATATCGACATGCTCACCGAGGCCTGCCACCGCTTCGCCCAGGCATTCGTCAAGCGCGGACGCGGCGGCATCATCCTGGTCGGGTCGGAAGCGGCGCTCGGGGGCACGGGCCGGCTGGCGATCTATACCGCCACAAAGGGCTATGCGCTGAACTTCGGCGAAAGCCTCTGGCGCGAGCTCAAACCCCACGGCGTCGATGTGCTGAACCTGCTGATCGGCGCCACCGACACCCCCAAGCTGAGGACCGTGTTCGCCAAGTTCGGCCTATCGCCGGACGTTGTCGCCCTGACACCGGCCGCAGACGTCGCCCGCGTTGGCCTGGCCAATCTTGGTCACGGCCCGACGGTGGTGCTCGCTGACGCCGGCGCTTCAGACCATCCGCTGACCTCGGCTCGCGTGCGACGCGAACGTGTGGAGTGGCAGACCAATTTCCTGAACAATTTCTATGGGCCTGAGTGAAAGATGTCGCAATGGATCGTTTGAAGGGAAAATCGGCGGTGATCACCGGCGCCGGCTCGGGGATCGGCCGGGCCTCAGCCTTGCGGTTCGCGGCGGAAGGCGCATCCGTGGCCGTCACCGACATTGTCGAGGAGGCCGCTGAAGCCGTCGCCGAGGAGATCAGGGCCGCCGGTGGTCAGGCCATCGGCTTGCGCGTGGATGTGGCCGAGGAGGAAGCGCTCAAAGAGATGATCGCGCGGACGATAAGCGCGTTCGGCAAGCTCGACATCCTGTTCAACAACGCCGTCAACACCGCGGCGGGCAAGAAGAAACGCGACGTAGACTTCCTTCAATTCGACCAGGCCGTTTTCCACGAAATTGTCCAGGTGAACGTGCTGGGCGGGGTCTTGGCCAGCAAATACGCCATTCCGCATATGCTGGAGCGGGGCGAGGGGTGCATATTGTTCACCTCCTCGACCAGTTCGCTTGGCGGCGACGTCGCCCAGTTCTCCTACGGCGCGTCCAAGGCCATGGTGAACTGGTATGTGAAGACGATTGCGACCACCTACGGCAAGCGCGGCGTCCGCTGCAACGGCCTGATCCCCGGCGTCATCGAAACGCCGGCCATGAAGGGCTGGGCCGACGAAAAGATGCAGGCGGCGTTCATGGCGCTGCACAATGTTCCGCGACTGGGCCAGCCTGAGGACATCGCCGCCTTGGCCGTCTTCCTGGCCTCGGATGAAGCCGCCTATGTCAACGGCGCGCTGTTCAAGTGTGACGGCGGCATTACCGCTTCGCTTCCTTTCGCCCAGTTGCAGCGTGATTTCCTGCTGCCGCGCCACGAGGCCAGCCCGTCGTGAGACGCCTGGAGGGAAGGATCGCCATCGTCACCGGCGGGGCCGGCGGCATCGGCTCGGCTACGGCGCGCCGGTTTACGCAAGAGGGCGCCAAGGTGCTGGTGGCCGATATCAACGAGGCCAGCGCCGAACTGGTCGCTGGCCAGATCGGGGGCGAGACCAGCGCGGCCGGCTACGACGCCGCCGATCCGGCCTCGATCGAGGCCATGATCGCGCTGGCGGTTTCGCGCTATGGCCGGCTCGACATTCTGCATAACAACGCCGCCCTGACGGCGCCGGAGATCGTTCAAAGCGACACGACGGCGGTAGGTATCCCGCTGGAGGTGTGGGACGCCGTCATGGCGGTCAATCTTCGCGGCTATCTGGCGGCATGCAAATACGCCATTCCGGTGATGCTGAGCCAGGGCGGCGGGGCCATCATCAACACGGCCTCGGGCTCCGGACTGGTGGGCGACCTCTCACGCATCGCCTATGGCGCCTCCAAGGCCGGCGCTATCGCCATCACGCGGTCCATCGCCACCCAGCACGGACGACAGGGCATTCGCTGCAACGCCATCGCACCGGGCCTGATCCTGACCGAGGCCACGCAGAAGGCCGTACCCGAACTGGTTTCGATCATATCGCACCACGTGCTCACGCCGCGCCTTGGCCGGCCCGAGGATGTCGCGGCCGTCGCGGCCTTTCTGGCGTCCGACGACGCGGGCTTCATCAACGGCGAAACCATCCGTTGCAATGGCGGATCCCTCGAACATCAACCCCACACCCACGAGCTGTCGTTGTTTCTGGATCAGGTCGCGTCGGCCTGATCGGACACGTGAAGACAGCAAAAGCAAAGAAGGAGCGAGCCCATGGGCGACAAGCAGGAAGCCGCCGTCAGAGAGATGTTGAACGCCTGGGGGGGCGGGATGCGCGAGCCTGATGTGGAAAGGATCGTCTCGTCCTTTGCGCCGGAGGGCTATTGGACGCTCTACATGCCGGACGGTCCGACCATCCGGGGGCGCGAAGCCCTGATGAGCGAGATCCAGCGGCAGATGACGTACGTCCAGCTGCCTGAATGCAACATTGTCCACATCAGCTCCACCGACAACGTGGTGTTCACCGAGCGGGTTGATTACTTCACGAAAAATGGAAACCGGGTAAAGCACTCCTTGGCGGCCGTTTACGAATTAAACGCCGACAATCAGATCACCGCTTGGCGGGAATATTTCGACATCCTCGACGTCGCTAAGCAAAGCAACAGCGATCCGGATAAGCTGTCCGGGTTGGAATCCTAGATGAGATACTACCAACGGTCCTTGGGTTTGACCGTTGGAGTAGGTTTTCCCCGTGATGGCCGTCGCATGCCGGCCATCCATGCCGTGAACGAGCAGGCTAGACTAAGGGCGCGGGACTCATCCTGAAGGCTTGGTTCAGCTTGACCTTCACGGCATGTTGGATCGCCGAATACGCGGCGATGACGGCGGGGTATAAGCAAGACCTTCAGCGGTCAGTCGTAAAGGCCGCTGGCATAAGTCGGCCGACCGGCCCCACTTATATCCGCTTGACGAACTTCAAGGTCATCCGGTCACTCTCGCCGATGGCGTCATAGCGCGCATGGTCAAATGAGAGATCCGGCGGCTGGCCCGCGGGAGCCGAACGCCGGGTGGGCGGCAGGGTCCAGACGCCATAGGGATAGTCCTTGGTGTCCTTCGGATTGTCGTTGATTTCGGATCGGCCCGCCAGGGCGAATCCAGCCTTGCCGGCTTCGGCGATGACAAAGGCTTCCGAAAGATAGCCGTCACCCTTCTTCGGGTCGGCGCCATCGCGCGCGCGGTGGTCTTCGATGGCCAGAACGCCGCCGGGCTTCAGGGCGGCCTGGAAATCGGCGAACGCCTTCTGGACGAAGCCGTCGATCTGAGCCCAGTCGTGGACCTCGCGCGAGACAAGGACGAGATCCACTGTGTTGGGCGGCGTGAGGGGGCCCGACACCCTGCCAAAGCTGACCTGGGTCAGGTCGCCGTAATCGGCATGGCCGGAGAACTTCGCCTCAAAACTGGCGAGGCTGTTGCGAGCGGCCTGGGACAGCGCCGGGCCGCCCAGGTCAGGAAGGGCGGCGATGTAACGGCCGTGGCTCGCCGCGAGATAGGGGGCGATGATCTGCGTCCACCAGCCGGAGCCCGGACCGATATCGATGACCGTATCGCCCCGCTTCAGACCCCAGAACGTCAGCGACTGGCCAGGGTGGCGATAGAAATCCCTGGCGCGATCCGCTGGCGATCTGCGTGGATCATCGATGGCCGCTTGCAGCAGAGGATCGACCGTTTGTCCGGCAAAAGTCTGCGCAGCGGCTCCAGCGGCGGGGAGGGCCACCAACCCCGCCAATATCGCGCGGCGTCCCATAGGGTCCATGATCAGGCTCCAGCGGCGATCAGTTGGTGAGCCCGCCATCCACCAGATAGTCGGTCCCGGTGATGAACGAGGCTTCGTCGGAGGCGAGGAAGGCGGCGACACCGGCGATTTCTTCCGGCGTGCCGATGCGCGGCACCAGGGAGCGGGCGAGCAGGGCGTCGCGCACGCCTGGAATCGACAGCTGCCCAGATGAGCCCGGCGTCTCGATCATGCCCGGGCTGATGCTGACAGCGCGCACACCATGCGGTCCGCCTTCCGCGGCCATGACCTTGGTCATGGCCAGAACGCCGGCCTTGGTCGTCGAGTGTCCGAAACCTCCGGGCCCTCCGCCATGGCCGGCGACCGACGCAGTATTGATGATGACGCCGCCGTTCTTGCACAGGTGCGCCCAGGCCGCACGGGTGACGTGGGCGACCAGGTCGAGCTCGTTGCGAACGGTGAAATACCAGTCGTCGTCTGTCATCGCCCCGATGGTGGCGAAACGGCAGGCCGAGGCGTTATTGTAGAGGATGTCGATGCGGCCATGGATCGCCATGGCGTCGGCGATCCACTTTCGGGCCTGGTTGGGGTCTCCCAGATCGACTGGCGCCATGCCGTCCATGACGCCGCCGGCGGCGCGGACATCGGCGGTGGTCGCGGCGTTGGCCTCTGCGTCAAGATCGCAGCCGATGACCCGGGCGCCTTCGGATGCGAACCGGAGGGCGGCTGCGCGTCCCATGCCCTTGCCAGTTCCAGTGATCACCGCCACTCGATCTTCCAGTCGTCTTGTCATGTTTTTCCTTTGGAGTTGGGCGGCGGCTCTGGGAGGCGCCGCGCCATGATCACTGGGCGAAGCCGCTGAGGCTGAGCGCGCGCTCGTAGTCCTCCGGGCTGCCGGGGTGGACGACGTCCTCATAGAGTTCGCGCAACTCGGAATCCGGGTCGGCGTCGAGCGTGCAGGTGCTGTCCAGAAGCATGGTGGGATGCCTGCCGGGGCTTAAGGGGTCCCATTGGCCGATGCGGTGGGCGCTCGGATCGCCGGTATGGGCGAAGGCCACAAAGGACTCGTTCAGCGTCTGCTGCACCTCGTGGCGATCATTGCGGTTGGCATAGAGTCCGCCGAACATTGCGCTCAGGCCCCGATCGACATTCTTGAAGAAGAAGCCGAACTCGCCGCCGTGGAAGGCGCCCCAAAGGCCGCCGAAGGCAGGCGTGGTGTAGTCGAAGCGGTACATGAAGGTGGGCGCCTTGGCTCCGGCGGCGCGTTTGTCGCCCATCCAGACGCCATTGCTCCACAGGGTGCGGTGGTTGATGATCGCCAGACCCAGTTCGGTGGGCGTACCTGCCGGATTGGCCCGGCGCTCGGCCGCGACGATAGCGCCGGCCTTGTCCTCGCCCGCGTGGTTGGCGGCGATGTGGCGCAGGCCGCGCTCGTCCAGATGACCCACCCACGGCCGCGAAGAAACGATCATGTTCAGGGTGTCGCGCGCCGTTCCCAGCATCATCGGCACGTGGCTACTGCAGTCGGGCGAGCCTTCGCCATAGGGGTCGGCGGGCAGAACCACACCGTCGGTGACCGGGTAGAACTGAAAGAACGACTGGATCGGCAGCGGCGCCGACAGGCAATAGGCCAGGTCACCAAATTGCTGGGTGGTTTGATGCAGCTGATCCCACGGCACGTCATGCAGCTTGGAAAGGTCGTTCGCGGGGATGCCCAGAGCGTGGAGGGAGCGCTCGGCCAGCATGGTGGCGTAGAAGGGTGACTGCCCCCAGTTCATCGAACCGTCGGAGACCAGGGCCTTGTGGAACAAACCCTTGGCCGCCGGTACGCCGGTCAGGATGGTGGTCTCCGAGCCGGATCCGGAGCAACCCCACAGCAGAACATTGCCGGGATCTCCGCCGAACGCGGCGATGTTGTCGCGGATCCATTCCAGCGCCAGGATCATGTCCAGCGTGGCGGCGTTGCCGGATTCCGCATAGTCGGCGCCGCCAAGCTCGGCCAGGTACATGTGGCCGCTGATCCCCTGGCGGTGGTCGAACGACACCGCCACCAGATCGCTGTTCGCCACCAGGTTTTCATAGGTAGCGCCCATGCCCGCCGATCCCCAGGCGAAATGCGGCATGGCCACGATCACCGGCCGCTTGACCGAGGTGTCGAGATTGGGCGACCAGACATTGATCTTCAGGCAGTCTTCGGTGCATTGCGGCACCTGCATGGGATTGCCGCCTGGCAGCGCGAACGGTCCACGGGGCGGCAGGGGCAGACCGGCCTGGGCCGGCGGCAGGCTGGCCTCCAGAGCGTCGCGCACGCCGGACCAGGGTGTGGGCGGTTTGGGCCGCTTGAAGCGGTTCGCCCCGCCGGTCGGCGCGCCATAGGCGATGCCCTTGAAAACGTGAACTCCATCCTGGATGACGCCGCGGACCTTGCCCGCGGTGGTTTCGACGATCACGTCCGACATCGCAGTCCTCCCATTATTTTTATTGCGCCTGCCGCGCGCTGGACGGGTCTCAAGAGCGCGGCGGCGATGGAAGAGCTTCCGTCACTTGTGAGCTTGGCTCAAGCAAAAGCAGCACAGTTTTGCAAATTTTGTATAGAATATTGAGCGCGCCCGTCAGACTGGCGTCGCGAGGGCCTCGCTAAGCAACACGCGAATAGCTGAGCGGGGGTCCTCCTCCACATGGGGTGGGAGATCGAAATGCATCGTCGGCCGCCGCTTCACATCGTAGGGATCCCACTGCGGTATGGCTGAAGAGTTAGGATCGCCGGTCCTTGCGAAGGCGATCCAGGTGTCGCTCATGATCTTCGCCATCGCCGGATTGTCAGGCCGGTCACCGGCCATGGACGAGGCCCTATAGTTGTTGAGGGCGAAGGGAATGTCGCCGCCATGGGTGGCGCCCAGGACCCCGCCCAGGGCCGGCGTGTCGAAATCGAACCGATAGGCGTAGACGGGGCCGCGGCCCGCGGCGGCGCGGCGCTCCGCCCACTCGACCGAGCCGATCCACATGGTTCTGTCCGTAACGATCTGGCAGGCGATATCGGTTGGTGTCGCGTCGGGGCGTTCCTGGCGATAGGCGGCGAGCACCTGGTTGGTCATGGGGCCGAAAAAGGAACCCGCCATCTGGTCCAATCCATTCTGGTCGAGCGATCCGAACCAGGGCGCCGCGAACATGATCAGGGTCATGTCGTCCCGGGTGGAGCCGATCATCACCGGAACGTCGGCGCCATAGGGTGACGGGGTCGGGTCCATGGGATGGGCGGGCAGTGCGACGCCGTCCACCACCGGCTGCAGCGGCATGAAATCCTCGGGCTTGGCGTTACCGGCCAGGCCGCCGCCGATCGCCGCGCCAATGTGCTCGGCCTCCTGGGCCAGCCGCGCCGCCGGGACCTCATGCAGCTTGCGGAAATCCTTGGGCGCGATGTCGAGGCGGGCCAGCAATCGCCCAGCCACCTCCGTCGCGCGTTCGGCGGTCGTGGCCCTCAGCATCGGACCACTCATCAGATTAGCGCTGTGAATCAATCCCTTGGCGGCCGGCATGCCCAAAAGCGTGGCCGTCTTGGACGCACCGCCGGATGAGCCCAGGACCATGACGTGGTTTGGATCGCCGCCAAAGTTTTCGATATTGTCGCGCACCCACTCCAGGGCGAGGACAAGGTCGAGCATGCCGGTATTGCCTGAACTGGCGTAGTCCACGCCCCCGAAGGCCGCCAGGTGCAGATAGCCGAGAGCGCCGAGTCGGTGGTTGACGGTCACCAGCACCGCGTCGCCTCGGCTGGCCAGGCCGACACCGTCGTACAGCTTCCAGGACCCCGAGCCGGTCGTGAAGGCGCCGCCGTGGATATAGAACAGCACTGGCCGCTTGCGATCCCGCCCGAGCCCGCCGGTCCAGACATTGAGCACCAGGCAGTCTTCGCCCATGGCCGGCTCGTCGCCCGAAAGCTCATGCAGGAATGTCATGAGTTCGGCGGCTCGGCCGCCCGCGGTGTGCGACCCGCCGCCAGCCTCGGCGGGAGAGGCCTGGGGCGCGGTCGGTCCGAAGGCCAGCGCGTCGCGCACCCCTGACCAGGGCTGCGGCGGCGTGGGCGGGCGGAAGCGCATCGCGCCGCCAGTCGGCGCGCCGTAGGGAATGCCCTTGAAGATGTGCACGCCGTTCGCAGTGACACCCCGAACCTTGCCGGCCTGAGTGGTGATGATGGTTTCCATGTCTCTGCTGGTCCTTGGTGTGAAGTCCGCTCTGGTGCGAGGCTAGGATGGAACCCCGATGAAGCCGTTGGGTAAGGAGGCCTCGCGCATCCGCTTGAAAGCAGGACGGTCCTCGACGGTCGCAAACCACGCCGCCACGTGCGGAAAGGCTGACAGATCCGCGCGAGCGACCATCGATACGAAGCTGACCGGGAAGTGCATCATGATGTCGGCCAGGGAAAAGGCGGCGCCCCCGAAATAGTGGCGGCGCGACAGATGATCGTCCAGATATGCCAGGACCAGCGCCGAACGCCCCATCTGCCCCTTCAACAGCGGGGGCAATTCCCCCTGGGTCGCCTTGGTCAGCAGGAACTCGGTGATGAAGCGCGGTGCGGCCGAGCCCTCGGCGAAATGCAGCCACTGCAGATATTTGGGGTAGTCGGCGCAGGCCGGCGCCGGGGCGAGGCGGCCTTCCCCGTGTCGCTCGTGCAGCAATTGAAGGATCGCCACGGACTCGACCAGAACCTCGCCGTCATAGACCACGGTCGGGAACATGGGCATCAGGGGATTGACCTCACGCCCAGCTTTGAGTGAGCCGAGCAGATCGCCGGGTGCGAACTTGAGATCGTAGGCAAGGCCGATCTCCTCGCAGAGCCAAACGACGCGCTCGGAGCGACGGCCCTCGACGTGGTAAATAACAAGCATGGCTTCTCCTTGCGCGTGGCTCGCAGTCAGGCTGACGCGCGTTGGCCGCGCCTAGGCGGCCGCGACGCGCAGATCGTCCTGGAATGCTCGCTCCAGGGCGAGTTCGTCGATCATCTCCGGCGGTCTGGCGAAACCGGCGCGCACGTCGAAATGGTCGAGAACGCCGCGGTCAATCTGGCCGGTGAAGGACAGCACCTCGGTGGGCTTCGGCCCGATCTTCTCAGCAATGGTGCTGAGCTTGGCGGCGTCGAGACCGTAGCAGTCCACCGCATTCTGTCCGAGGATCCGGCGGGCGTCGTGCTCTGGAATGTCCGCGAAGATGGATCGCAGCCAGGGCAGAGTGTTGGGCCAGGTGCCTTCCGGGTGTGGATAGTCCACGCCGAACATGAACCGCTCCAGGCCGATGCGATCTCGCAGGGCGATCTCCGTTGGACGCGGGGAGGACGGACAGGCATAGCCCTGCCGCTTGAAATACTCGCTGGGCCGCAGACGCGCGCGGACGCCCGTCCGGTCGAAGCGCCGGTCGAGCCAGGCCATGGTCTCCGGAATCCAATCGGCGCGCACTTCGGTGAAGCAGAACTTCAACCGCGGATGCCGATCGAACACGCCGGCCATGGCGAGCTGCCAAAACACGCGCCGGGGCGCGAGATTGAGAAAGAGCGGGGACTCCCGAGACTCGCGCAGGGCCTTGGCGAAAGCCTCACTGTCCTGCGCGTCCTGCATCATCCCCATTTCAGCGCGCATCTTGGAGTATTTGAAGAACATCCCCTGTTCGGCGCCCCAACCCGCATGCACCGACAAGACCAGTCCGCGCTCTTCGCACGCCGTCCAGAACGGCTCGAAATAGCCGCTCATAAGGCTGGGCAGATTGTCATCCTTGACGATGCCGGGAACGCCCACGGAGACAAAGCCATTGTCCGCCAGCCAGTGCAGTTCGCGGACGGTTTCGAACACATCGTGGCAGGGTCCCGGGTCTGCGACACCGTGGATGCGTCCCTGACCTTCAGCGATACAGTCGGCGAACCAACGGTGATAGGCGCGGGCGCCGGCGGCCCGGTATTCGACCGGATGCGGTTTGTTGACTTGCGAGAAGAATGGCATCGTGGCGGCCTGGTGACCGGCATGGACGATCTCGGCGGCGACGCCCTCTGCGTCCATCTCCTTCAGGCGGCGGGCGACGTCCCAAGCGCCGGACACACCGCCGGTGCGAATGGCCTGTCGGTCGTCAATGACCTCCAACACCTCGCTTGAAAACTTGCTGAGCGCGCCAGTGGCGGCGAAGAACTCGGCCTCCTCCTCTTCCAGGTCTTTCAGCGCCGGCCGATACATCGCTTCGATATAGGGGGCGTATTCAGACAGCTGCGCACCGGCGTGGTTGTCGCCGGAGATGATCAAGAGACGGTCGCTCATGGCGTATTCCTCCTGTTGTGATCTAAGGGATTTGCGACGCCAGCCTGGGCTCCAGGCCCGATTTGGCGACGCGTGCTTGCGAACGGGACCGCGGGTTTCATTCGGCGAAAACCATGTCGTCATCGACGATCCCAGGATCGGCGATCTGGTCGGTGGGTTTGCGCAGCAGCAGCACCAGCGGGATCATCGCCAAGGTGGCCAGGGCCATGACGTGGAAGACGTCGATATAGGCGACCATGGAGGCCTGCCTGTTCACCGCGCCATTCAACGCGGCCAGGCCCCTCGGGTCGGTGAGGCTGAATGGCCCGGGCAGATAGGGCGCCCGGGCGAACGGGTTGTCGGGCCGCAAGGGCTCGACCAGGCGCGAATGCACGACCTCGACGTTGCGCGTATACATCGCCTGCATGATCGAGATGCCGGCGCTGTTGCCGAGGCTGCGCACGAGGGTCGAC
Organism: Caulobacteraceae bacterium; assembly: GCA_036494815.1. GTDB lineage: Bacteria > Pseudomonadota > Alphaproteobacteria > Caulobacterales > Caulobacteraceae > Poindextera. The sequence continues at coordinate 33,812 of DASXNV010000035.1, read as the reverse complement.
ACGCCCGCGCCATCGGCGCGAAGGGAGGGATCCAGGGTCGCGAACGCCAGGGTGGTCATCGGCATGAACACCAGGCCAGTGCCCAGGCCTTGGACAAATCCGGTCCAGACGATCATGGAGGCGTCCATCTGGGGCGAGAAGTCGCTCATCCCGAAGAAGGCGACGGCGAACAGGCCCAATCCCGCGATGATGATCAACCGCGTGTCGAACCGGCCGACCAGGCGCCCGGCAAGGAACATGGAGATGACGCTGCCGATCCCACGGGGCGCCGTGACGATCCCGGTGGTGAGCACAGGATAGCCCAGGAGCGTCTGCAGCATCGGTGGCAGCAGCGCCAGAACCGAGAACACCAACAGGCCGACGGCCAGTCCCAGAAGCGTCGCGGTGACGAAGTTTCGATCGCCCAGCAATTCAACGGGCAGGTAAGGCCGTCGGACGGTGAAGGTGTGGACGACGAACAGGAACAGCGCCAAGCCGGCCACCGTGGCTTCGATCAGGATTTCACTCGACTGGAACCAGTCATTGCTTTGCCCCCGGTCCAGAAAGATCTGCAGAGCGGCGAGCGCGGTGCTGAGCAGGGCGAAGCCCATGACGTCGAATGGGATCTTCTGTTCGTGTTTCTGCTCATGGATGAAAGTCATGATCCCCACCACGCAGAGCGCGCCGACCGGCAGGTTGATGTAGAAGACCCAGCGCCAGCTCAGATCGTCCGTCAGCCATCCGCCCAGGACCGGGCCGACGATCGGCGCGACCATCACGCCCATGCCCCAGATGGCCATCACCGGGCCCCGCTCTTTGAGCGAATAGGTGTCCAGCATCACAGCCTGGGACAGGGGCATCATCGCCGCGCCGAACACGCCCTGCAGCACGCGAAACAAAACGATCTGCTCCAGGCTCTGGGCCGCGCCGCACAGCGCTGAGGCGAGGGTGAAACCTATGATCGATATCAGGAACACCTGCTTGCGGCCGAGGCGCCCAGCCAACCAGCCGGTCATGGGTGTGACGATGGCGGTGGCGATGATGTAGGAGGTCAGCACCCAGGTGATCTGGTCGGCCGACGCCGACACCGAGCCGGCCATATGCGGCAAGGCCACGTTGGCGATGGTGGTGTCGAGCGCCGTCATGATCGTCGCCAGCATGATCGAGATCATGATCATGGTGCGATTGGGAGCCGGTTCGATGATGGTTTGACTGGTCACCGAAACTCAAAGTCCAATATAATCGGTCGCGGGCGAGACGCTGCGGGTCAAAGTTTTCGATTCCGCCAGATCTAGCGGGCAATTCGGGTCGTGATTTTCTTGTGCGGCCCGGCTGTCTGGTCCGCCCAGGCCTGGGCCGCCCGATCGAAGTCATAGTCCGCATGGTCGACCGTGATGTTTTGCTCCCGAGCGATCTTCAGCAGACGCAGCCAGATGGCGTGGCGGTCGCTGGGCGCACGCTGCCCCGTGCCGACGCAGGACAAGGTCCGAAAGAGCAGGTCGGCGATGTTCAGATTGAGCTCGCGCCCCGCCCCGGTTCCCACGGTGACGATGCGGGCGCCCCAGCGGGTAGCCTTGAGAGCGGCGAGCATCGGCGGGCCGCACACCAGATCGAGCACCACGTCGAAACCATCGCCGGCCTCGGCCTTCAAGGCGGCGACGTCGTCGGCCGAGCCGAGTTGCACCGTGGCGTCGGCGATTCCGCGGTCCTTCAGTCGGGTGAGGGCGGCTTCATTGCGGGCGGCGCCCACCACCCGGCCCGCGCCGAGATAGCGGGCGAACTGCAGGCCAAGCTGGCCCAGCGTGCCGGTGGCGCCCAGAACGAGCACGCTTTCACCGGCCTGGATCTTGGCCGTTTCAAGCGGGATGAGCGCACCGGTGCCGGCGATGCCCATGGTGATGGCCAGCTTGTCGTCCACATCGTCGGGAACGTCCCAGACCTCCTCGGCGGGCACCAGGGTGCGTTCCGCCCAGGCGCCAAACGGCAGGACAGAGCGCTCGCCGAAATAGACCCGTCGCCCCTGCGGGTTCAGGCCCACGCCTTCGCCGCGGATCACGCAGGGGAATTGAACGCCTAGCCTATAGGCGCCCAGCACATCCCATCCGCCGAGACCCGCGGTGGTTACGTCGATCAGAACCGCGCCGTCCTTTGGCTGCGGCTCGGGAAAGTCACCGACGACGGGGGCGGTCCCGCGTTCTGTAATCACTGCTGCACGCATCTGTTTCACCCTGACTTTGGCCATGGGCCAATCTTTACCTATCCGGCTGGTCGGCGGCGGCGACGTGGACACCCGTCGCACGAGTACCCTCGCTACACACCGACTGGGAACACGATCGACTTCTCCTGGGTGTATTCGTTCATCCACTGGTCGCCGTATTCACGCCCGAGCCCCGAGCGCTTGTAGCCTCCAAATGGCGCGTCGTTCTGCTTGTAGAGGCCGCCGTTCAGGACCACGCCGCCGGTGCGCATCTTCAGCGCCATGGCGTAGGCCTTGGCCGGATCGCGCGAATGTATGCCGCCGTAGAGGCCGTAACGGCTGTCATTGGCGATCTTGACGGCCTCTTCGTCGGTGTCGAAACCGATCACGGACGCCACGGGGCCGAAGATCTCATCCTGAGCGATCGACATGCTGTTTTGAACGTCGTCGAATACGGTGACGTTGTAGAAGAAGCCCTTCTTCAGGTGGTCGGGACGCGAGCCGCCGAACACCAGCTTGGCGCCTTCCGCTTGACCCTGCGCCACCATGCGCTCGACCCGGTCGCGGGCGCCGCCGCGGATCAGGGGTCCGACCACAGTCGTCAGCTCGTTCGGATCGCCCAGCGCCAATTGCCCCACCAGGGCCTTCATGGTCTCGATATAGGCCGGCCGGATGGAATTGTGGACCAGATGGCGCGTCGCCAGGGCGCAGCCCTGACCGCAATGGGTCGAGATCTGGAACAGGCCTTCCATGGCCGCTTTCAGCACGTCAGCGTCTTCGCGGACGATGAGGGCGGATTTGCCGCCCAGTTCCAGCAGCACCTTCTTCAAGGTCGGGGCGCCTTGAGCCATGATGGCCGCGCCGACGGCTTCCGAGCCGGTGAAGGTGACCATGTCGACGCGCGGATCGGAGGTCAGCATGGCGCCGACCTCATTGCCGCCCGTAACGACGTTGAACACGCCCGGCGGCAGGCCGATCTCGTCGGCCACTTCGCCAAGCAAAAGGGCCGAGAAGGGGGTGAAGGGCGAAGGCTTCAAGATCACCGTGTTTCCGGCGAGCAGGGCCGGAAAGATCTTGGAGATGTTGACCAGGAACGGCGCATTATAGGGGGTGATGGCGGTCACCACGCCAACGGGCTCTCGCACCACGACCCCGCTGCCGATCAGGTGGGGCCCGGTCGGGTTGAAGGGGTTCATGCCCGTTTCAACCGGCAGATGGCGGGTGGTGGCAATGAGCGAGCGGGCCAGCAACCGTTCCACCAGCTGCATCGGTGGACCGAAGTGCATGGTGTCGGTCAGGATGCGGGTGATCCCGCCTTCGACGATCATCAACGCCTTGATCCGGTCAGCGCGGGCGTGAAGCGCCGCGTGCATCCGGCGCATGATTTCGGTGCGCTCCTCCTGCGGCTTTTCCGACCACACTCCAGAATCGAACGCCTGGCGCGCGGCGGCGATGGCGGCTTCAGCTTCCTGAGCGCCGCCGACCGGCGCCTCTCCGATAACCTCTTCATTAGCCGGGTTGATCACCGGCTCACGCTCGCCGCTTTTCGGCGGGATCCATCGCGCGCCGATATAGAGGCCTTCGAACTGGGTATAGGGAACGGTCATGGGACGCCTGGACTGAAGCTGAAAGGTTTTGTTGATGGCGGCGCGGCGACGACGAGCATCAGGCGGCCGCCGCCATTGAGGTGACGCGATCGCCGAGGATGAATTCCGAGGCCCGCAGCGCCATGGCCATCGCTGGCCCATTGGTGTTGCCGGACACCAGGCTCGGCATGACCGAGGTATCGACTACCCGCAGACCCTCGACGCCGCGGACCCGCAGTTGGGTATCGACCACAGAGGTCTCGTCTGGGCCCATGCGGCAGGTCCCGGCCACGTGATAGGCGGTGCTGCCGAACTGATAGAAGGCCTCGAGAATTTCGTCGTCGCTGTCGTAGGTCGGCCCCGGGACCAGCTCCGCCACCACATAGGGCTTCAGGGCCGGCTGGCTCATCATTCTGCGAACGAAGCGCAGCATGTCGATGGAATGACGGCGATCCACCTCGGAACCGAAATAGTTGGCGTTTATGGCCAGCGGCGTCTCTGGATCGGCGGACTGGATCATAACCGACCCTTGGCTTTCCGGGCGGGTGAAATAGGCCGCGATGTTCATGCCCGGCTCTTTTTCGATCACCACCTGGCCGTCCACGATGGCCATGGAGAACAGGCCAACGCCGATTTCGCAGTCGGCCGTTTCCAGGTCCGGGCGGGACTTCACAAAGGCGCAGACCTCGTGCGCGGCATGGGTCATGGGGCCGCCGCCCAGGATCTGATAGCGCAGCACGTTGGCGAGCATCCGCAGGCCCCCGAACTCCTGGTTCATGCTGCCGCCGGTCAGCCGGTAGTTCATGAGGAGGCAGCGGTGTTCGCGCAGGTTGGCGCCCACATCCGGGGCGTCCTTGACAAGGTCGATGCCCAAGGCGGCCAAATGGCTGGCGGGGCCCACGCCGGACAATTGCAGAAGGGCGGGCGATTGCAGCGCTCCGGCGCAAATTATGACTTCACGCTGCGCCTTAACAACGGAGGTCCCCAAGTCGGACTTGACCTCCACGCCGATGGCGCGAACGCCTTCGAACACGATCTTGCGCACGTATGCGCCTGTGCGGACGGTCAGATTGCGCCGCTGCATGGCCGGATGCAGGAAGGCTTTGGCCGCGCTCCAGCGGCGACCCTTCCAGATCGTGCGTGTCTGATAGCCAATCCCGCCTTGGTCCGCTTCGTTGATGTCGGAGACCCGCGGGACGCCCGCTTCTCCTGCCGCTTCGATGATCGCTTCGAGAAGCGGGTGGCCCGAGGGATGGACGGTGACCTTCAGCGGCCCGCCCACGCCGCGCCATTGCGTCTCGCCCAGGGCGTGATCCTCGATGGCCTTGAAACAACGGCCGATGTCGCTCCAGCCCCAGCCTTCGCAGCCTGCCGCCTCCCAACCGTCATAGTCCGCCGGTTGCCCGCGCACATAGACCATGCCGTTCACCGAGCTGGAGCCCCCCAGCGCCTTGCCCTTGAGCCAGTCCTCCGTTCCGCGGTTGCCGCCTTTCGCGGCCTGATAGGTCCAAACGTGCTTGCCGCCAGGTTGCAGCATCTTGCCGATGCCCCGGGGCATCTGGATCAGCATGTCGTTGTCTTTGGGGCCGCTCTCAAGCAGCAGCACCTTGCAGCTGGGGTCCGCTGAGAGGCGGTTGGCGAGGACGCACCCGGCAGAGCCTGCGCCGATGATAATATAGTCGAAACCCGTCACGCACCCTCCACCAACACGACTCGGGCCTCCCGAACGCCGCCTTAGGTGGAGCCCCGGGGGCGCCTCTTATCGGAGCCCTATTGTTTCGAGCGCAAAGTGGCCATCCTTGAAGGGCATTGCAACAGAATGTAGGTGCCTATTTGACGGGGCGTAAAACGGCTTTGTCGATATTTGTCTGTTGAGGCGCGAAAAGCAGGTGCGTGAATATTGAGGTCCGACCGATGAGCATCAACGCCAATGCGGCTGTAGACAGGGCGCCTGACTCGGCCGGGGTTCAGCTGGCGGATCAGATCGCTCGCGACGTGGCCGCATCGAAGGCCCCGCCCGGCGCCGTCATCGCGTCGGAAACCGAGCTTCGCGCCCTGCATTCGGCCGGGCGGCCTGTCTTCCGCCAAGCCATTCGTATCCTTGAAGAGCGAGGGATCGCCTTTATGCGGCGCGGCCATGGCGGCGGGCTGGTGGTCTCCGAACCCAATGCCGATTTTGCGGGGCGGGCGTTATCCATCGTCATCGAGAGCCTGACGGAAGATCTGCGGGCGCTTTCGCTGCTGCCGAAGGCGGTCGACGCTCATCTGTTCCTTTATAGCGCAAGATCGATAAGCCTCGAAAAGTGTGAGGAGCTTCGCCGGCTCGCACTTCGGCTCGATCGACTGTCAGATGAGGAATTTCTCCGCACCGGAGCCCACCGGCGGCTGCACAAGGCGATCCGCACGGCGTCGGGCGAGCCGGCTGTCGCGCTCGGCCACAGAACCGCAACGGAATACGGGATCGACGTCATCCCCTATAGCGTCAACGTGGCCGCCGAAGGCAGCAAGGGCGAGGCTTGGCGCATCACCTACGATACAGCCGAGGCCCTTATTGCGGGCGACGTCGCGCGTATGTTCGATTGCCGGCGCCGGCAGCTGGAGATGTTCCGAGCCAGTTGGCCTCAATGGAGCGCCATCGATCGGGACCCTGGACTGGCGCCTAAGGTCAATGATCCGGACAGGCCTGAATTTCAGCTCGCAGGCAATCGCGCGGAGCGCCTGGCCCGTGAGATCCTGCGGGAGATTCGGCTGAAAGGCTGGAAGGCGGGTGAGCGTATTGGCGGCGGCGCGGAACTGATCGCGCGTTACGGCGCAACCACCCCGGTGCTGCGCCAGGCTGTGCGCATGCTTCAGGAACATAGGGCCGTGGAGGTGGAGCGGGGCCGGACGGGAGGGGTTTTCGTCGCTGTCCCGGATCGTCCCCGGGCGGTGGCTCACGCCACGGCGTTTCTCCGGCATGGCGCTGCGGCGCCCGAGGACGTCGAGGCATTTCTGCTCAACATCATGCTTGAGGCCTTGGACAGCGGACTGATCATTCGCAAAGAAGATCTGCGCAAGGCGCTGGCGCCGACCCGCGGGGTGACCTTCGGCGCACTGTCGAACGCGATCGCCCTGGCGTCGGCGAGCCCGCCGCTGGATATCTTCGTCGAAATTCTCCAGCCTTTTCTACCGGTGGACCGAGGCGCGGCGGTCACAGCGGACATGGTGGCGGAGGCCTTCGCCTCAGGCGACCTCGCCCAACGCCGCCGTATTCTGCTGGCTTGTGCGAGGCAAGGTCCGCCGTCCTCGCTTGGGCGATGACCAACGCGGTCAGCGCTCGTCAGTATTTCGCTTCGGCTGCGGAGGCCTGGTAGAGTTCGACGTGGTAGCCGTCCGGGTCTGTCAGGAAATAAACGGGGCGATCCGCGCCCGGCGGGCTGAGCGCTTCGGCCACATACCCCGCAGCGGTTGCTCTGTGGGCCATGGCCTGAGCGTCGGTCGTGTTGACGATCACGCGCCCAAAACTCTCCCGGCCGGGGGCGACCGGCTCGCCGAGATTCGCCAGCACTAGGAACGGGTCACCGCCTGTCAGGCTGCCGCTGACGCAAAGCGCGATCTCCTTGGTCGGACCGTCCGGGGGAACGCGGATGGCCACCGCAAGGCCGATGATCTGCGTGTAGAACCTCTCTGAGCGCGGCAGGTCCGTCACGTTCAAGGCGACGCCGCCCAGCTTGATCAGTGGGGTGTCGATCGGGGCGGCCTGGACCATTGAATTCCTCGTCTCGACAAATGTTCGATCCAAAGTCTTGTCTCGGCTTGGCTCGGGTGGCCAGCTAAAATTTAGATGCCTCTATACGGCATTACCGCTTCGCATCCAAAAAGGCGCGATCAGGATTGCGGAAAATCCTCGTCGGCGGGTGATGCTGAAGTCGTCGACCTCACAGGTTCCGTGGGCGGCATATGCGATTGTGAGACTGAGCAGGTCAAGAGTCTGGCGACAAGGGGCGGCTCGAATCCGATCGAGCTCGAATGGCGCTGCGCCAGGAATGATCTTGAATTAAATAGGGTGTCTCTATCCAAAAAGCGGTGTTATAGCGCTGACCCACAAGACGCACGAGAACGTGCGCCCAGGAAACGGGAGTCGACCATGCGACCGCTCATCACCACAGATTCCCACTGGGCGCCTCCGATCGAGCTGGCCAACGAACTTCCGGAGCGGTTTCGGGAGTTTGTCCCCCATCTCGAACGCCGATCGGACGGGGACTATCTGGTCCAGCCGAGCTTCCTGTCCAAGGTCCAGGACCAGAACGCGCTCATGTCCATGATGCAGAGCGCCGGTCGCAAGGTTTTGCCGGGAGAAGCAGAGCCAATGCTGATGGGCGGCCACGGGAGCGCTCGGCCCAGCTCCTATCCAAAGCAGCGCCTGCTTGAAATGGAGCGCGACGGCGTCGTCGCGGAAGTGCTGATCGGCCCTGAGGGATTTGGCTTCCACATGCCCGCAGACGCCGATCTGGCGTGGTGCCGCCTGATAAACGACTGGCTGGCCGAGCATTACAAGGACCATCTGCACCGGTTTGCGCCGAGCATTCAGCTTCCGATCAACGCGGGCATGGAGGCTGTCGTCAAGGAACTCGCGCGCGCGGCGGCGCTAGGCCTTCGGCCGGCGGTGTTGCCCGATTGCCTACCGGAAAACCCGTACTACAAGGCCGAATGGGAGCCGCTCTGGGAGGCGGCCGCGGCTCTGAAGGTGCCGATCAGCCTGCACATTGCCTTCGGCCACACAGAAAAACGCCATATGGATATCTGGCCGGGCATGACGCAAACCTCGCTGATGTGGTCCTCGGCCGCCCAGAACGAGACGATCAGCTGGTTCGTGTTCGGCGGTATCCTCGAGCGGCATCCGGATCTGAAGATCGTTCTGACCGAAGGCAGCGCCGGCTGGTTGGCCTGGCTTATGGAATACATGGACTACGCCTATGCCGGCAGATTCACCCAGAGCGCCGGCCCCCTGCAGATGCTGGGCGGTCAGCTGAAGCTGAAGGAACTTCCCAGCTTCTATGTGAAGCGCCAGGTCGCCTGCACCTTCATGTTCGATCCGGTTGCGGTGAAGATGCGCCACACCACCGGGCTCGACAGCCTGATGTGGGGCAATGACTATCCCCATGCTGAAGGGGTGTTTCCCAATTCACAGGAAATGGTTGCGCAGCAGTTCGCCGGCGTTCCGGACGCGGAGATCGACCAGATGGTGTTCGGAAACGCCGCGCGCATATTCGGATTAGCGCCCTTCGCGGATACCGGCGCTGTTCGGTCGCCGAACGGCGAAAAGGTCGCGGTGTCTTAGCGGCGCCGGGCGAGATCGACCGCCGTCGCTGGCCTGTGACGCCTGTTTCCAACGATCCTGACCTTTCAGGCCCGGTGCGGGCGCTGCGTCTGGCACGCCGTCGAGGCTCCAAGAATTTCTATGTTTCCGGTGCGCGAGCCGTGACCGGGCGAACGGGGAGAAGAAATAGATGCAGACCGCCATCACTTGGCTGCGAGGCGCAGCAGCAGCGTGCGCTCTGGCGAGCATCGTGGCCGCAGGGGCGGCGCCGGTCCAAGCGCAGACGGTGAGCGGGCCCATAGCCGGGCGCCCCACGCTCCAGCTTGGCAATTTCGACCTCGCCCCCTTGGGCTACGTGGCCGAGGAGTTCTTCCTTTCGGGCGCCGCCGTTTCCTACCAGGCGGACGGACCGCAAACCAATGATGGGCTGTGGGCCGTCAAGCCGGGGCCGAAAGCGGCCTATACGACCCGCCTGGTGGTGGTTCGGCCGAGCGATCCGGCCAAGTTCAACGGCACTGTAGTGGTCGAGTGGCTCAATGTCAGCGCCGGAACAGATGGCGCGCCGGACTGGAGCTACACGCACCGAGAACTGATCAGGCAAGGTTACGCCTATGTGGGCGTATCCGCCCAAAAGGTCGGCATCGATGGCGGCGGCCGCATGGGCTTTCCGGGCGCATTGCCGATCAAGAAGGCCGATCCTCAGCGCTATGCGTCCTTGAACCATCCCGGCGACGCCTACTCCTTCGATATCTTCACTCAGGCGGCCAGGGCGATCCGCGGCGATGGCGGCGCAAGGCTTCTGGGGCCGCTGGTTCCCAAGCGCCTGATCGGCGACGGTGAATCCCAATCGGCGATGTTCCTGACGACATACGTGGACGCCATCGAGCCAGTCGCCCACGCGTTCGATGGCTTCCTGATCCACTCAAGATTTGGTGGCGGCGCGCCGCTGGACGGCGCCTTCGGGCCCGCCGCAGCGGCGTCGCTGGGTTTGAAGATGCGCACCGATCTGCACGAGCCGGTCTTCATATTCATTTCGGAAACCGATCTTCTGGGGTTCGGAGCCGGGTATGTGACGGCGCGGCAGCCGGATAGCGATCATCTTCGGACCTGGGAGGTCGCGGGCACGGCCCATGCCGACACCTACACTCTGGGCGGCGCGGCGGTGGATTCGGGAGCCGAGCCGATCAAGGCGCTCGCCGATAGTTTCGCCGCGACCCACAGCATCATGGGCATGCCCATGCCCCAGCCTATGAACGCCGCGCCCCAGCATCACTACGTCATGATGGGCGCCCTCTCAGCGCTGAACCAATGGATCACATCCGGCAAGGCGCCCCCGCTCGGCCAGCGCCTGGAGGTGACCACCGCGGTCCCCACGCAATTGGTGCGGGACGCCAATGGCAACGCCCTTGGGGGCGTTAGGACGCCTTGGATGGATGTCCCCACCGCGCGACTGACCGGCCTGGGCCAGACGGCGCCTGGGCTGGGCATGCTGTTCGGGGTCACCGAACCCTTTGACGCCGCCAAGCTGGCGCAGCTGTATCCAGGGGGAAAGGCGGACTATTTGAAGAAGTTCGACCTGTCCCTAAAGGCCGCCGTCCGGGCCGGGTTTATTCCCGCGGCCTATGAACAGGAGATCAGAGACCTCGCTGCGGCGAGCTATCCTGGAGCATAGCGGCATGTCGAACCGGGAAGCGTCAGTTCGGGCCGTGGATTGCCTGGGACCCATAGCGGGATCGGCCAGCCTCGCCAGCACCGCCTTCAATCTGTCGGATGTCGGCTATGTGGAGGAGGAATATTTTCTCGAGGGGCTCGCGATCCGGTTTGAGCCCGAAGGTGACTTGGAGGCGGATGGCCGCTGGCAGGCCAGGCCGGGCGCCCAGGCGGCGTTCAAGACCCGTATCGTGGTCTATCGACCAGGCGATCTGGCCCGGTTCACCGGGGTGGTGGTGGTGGAATGGCTGAACGTCAGCGCCGGGTTCGATATGTGCCCGGACTGGATCTATATGCATCGGGAGATGATCCGCGCGGGCGCCGCCTGGATCGGCGTTTCGGCGCAGAAGGTGGGCATTGAAGGGACCGGCGCCGCCGCCTTTGGGCCGCCTCGTCACCTGAAGGTCGCCGATCCCGCCCGCTACGCTGGTTTGGACCATCCGGGCGACGCCTACGCCTTCGACATCCTTGCCAGCGCAGGCCGCTTGGCGCGGGAGGGACGGCTGTTCGGTGGCGTTCGTCCTCGCATCGTCGTCGCCACCGGCCATTCCCAGTCGGCGGCCTATCTGGTGACCTATATCAACGCCGTTGACCGGCTCGATCCGGTCTTCGACGGCTTTCTGGTCCATGGCCGCCCAGGCGCCGCGGCGCCCTTGGACGGGGCCAGCGCCCTCGCGCGAACCGGTCGTCGGGCCGATATTCGCATTCGCGACGATGGGCGCAGGCCGGTGCTGACGGTGCAGGCGGAGACCGACGTCATCGGCGGTTTGATGTCGGTAGGCTCTCGCCAACCCGACAGCGACTGTTTCCGACTCTGGGAGATTGCGGGCGCCGCCCACGGGGACAACTATGTGGCCGTGGCGGGGGCCATGGATTCCGGGCTGGCGGCGCCGACGGACCTGGCCGCACTGATGAAGCCGACGCGCACGCTGTTTGGCCTGAGCTTCGACGAAGCCGCCAATTGCGCTCCGCAGCATCACTATGTGCTCAACGCAGCGTTCTTCCGCCTGGTGCGGTGGATCCAACAGGGCGTGGCGCCGCCTCAGGCCCCGGTTCTCGACGTCGCGTCAATCGATCCGCCGGCTTTTCGCCTCGATTCCTGGGGCAACGCCCTGGGTGGGGTGAGGACGCCTTGGATCGAAGCGCCGACAGCGATCAGTTCCGGACTTGCGCAAAGCGCCTCGCCCCTGTCCGCGCTCCTGGGATTCACCCGGCCGTTTTCCGCCGAGACGCTCAGGGCCCTATATCCGCAAGGGCGAGGCGACTATCGCCGCCTCTTCGATGAGGCGCTGGAGCAAGCGGTCGCCGCCGGGTTTGTCCTCGAGGCTGATCGGGCTGAGTGTCAGGCTCTGTCGGACGCGCTCTATCCAGAGGCGCCATGACGCCCCTGGTCAAGTCCGCCTTCGTCCGGGTCGCCAGGTCTTTGGCGGCGCCGATTTGGCGGGGACTTCTCGGGGGGATCTGCGCCGCCGCGGCGATGATCGCGGCCGAACCGGCCGCCTCGGCCCCCAGGATCACCATCCTGTCCTCCAGCCCGAAGACGATCAGCGGCGGTGACGTGCTCGCCAAGGTCACCCTCGGTGCGACGTCGACGTCCGGCGTGAGCATCATGTTGAACGGGCGCGACGTCACACAGTCTTTCAAATATGATCCCGTGGCGCGCGCCATGGTCGGCCTAGTCACCGGCTTGAAGTCCGGCGACAACCTGATCGAAGCGAACGGCGCCGATGGCGGGCGACGCCGGCTCCGCCTCATCAACCACCCGATCAGCGGGCCCATTCTGTCCGGTCCGCAATCGCAGCCCTTCATCTGCCAGACCGAAGCCTTTGTGCTGCCGGATGGCTCCAGCTTCGGCCCTTCGAGCGATGCGGCTTGCTCGGCGCCGACCAAGGTCACCTTTGTCTACCTGTCGAAGCACGGCGGGGCCTTCAAGCCTCTTCCAAGCGCCTCAGGCCTGCCTGACGATGTCGCAACGACGACGACGACAGCCGGGATAACAGTTCCCTTTGTGGTCCGGGTGGAGACGGCGACGATCAATCGGGGAATTCATCAGAACGCCGTTCTGTTCGACCCGACCGCGGATCGCGCCCCGACGCCGTTTGCGCCCCCGAAAGCCTGGAACCGGCGTCTGATAGCCGTCCATGGCGTGGGCTGCCCGGGGGGCTGGTATGTGCAGGGCGCCGCCCAGGGCGAAGCCGTGCTGGATGCGACGCGCTTGGGGGAGGGGTATGTGCTCTTCAACAACACCCTTCGCCACCCCACCAACAGCTGCAACGCGCTGATCGCCGGTGAAACGACGATGATGGACAAGGAGCACGTCATCAAGACCTTCGGCGTGCCGGACTTCACCGTCAGCAAAGGGGTCTCGGGCGGCTCCTATACCAGCCTGCAGGTGGCCGATGCGTTTCCCGGCCTGTTCGACGGGGTGCTGATCGGCTCGACCTTTCCGGATGCGCTGTCGATCGCTCTGTCCGGTCTCGACGCCCGGCTTCTGACCCACTATTTCGCCGACCATCCGGGCTTTACCGATCAGCAGAAGAACGCCATCAGCGGCTACAAGAGCCCGCACGCCCTGACCGACGCAGCGGGCCAGGCCCAGCGCGCCGATCCGGTCTCGGGCCGTGTGGATATCGATGGCTACAAGGGCGCCGTGTGGAACTCCGCCGTTCCGGCAAGCCTACGCTATGACGCCAAATCAAACCCGCGAGGCGCCCGTCCAACGGTGTTTGATGTGGCGCGTAACGTCTATGGGACAGATCCCGCCACCGGCTTCGCGCGACGGCCATATGATAATGTGGGCGTGCAATACGGTCTTGCGGCCCTGAGGGCGGGGGTCATCGCGCCAGAGCAGTTTGTCGATCTGAATGAGAAGATCGGCGGATACGATCAGGATGCGAACTTTGTCGCTGTCCGCAGCGTTGGCGATCTGGGCGCGATCCGGCGAGCGCAGCAGGCGGGCCTGGCCCTGAGCGGAGGGGGCGGGCTGGCGTCGATCCCGGTCTTCGATACAGCGGTCGGCCCGTTTCTGTACGACGAAGACGCCGGGTATCATTACCAATGGTTCCACTTCGCCGTGCAAGAGCGGCTGAAGCAGGCGAATGGCGACGCCCGAAACCATGTCATGTGGCGCGGTGGCGTCGGTATGGCGGAGATCCTGCGCGCCTACCAATCGGGCAGCCTTTCGCCCGAGAGCAAGGCGCTTTCCGACAAGGTCACCGCCCAAAGCTGGGCCGCTTTCATTCAGTGGGTGACGGCGGCGAAGGCAGACCCATCAGGCGCGTCGCAAAGAACCAGGACAATTCGCAGCAAACCGCCGGGCCTGGTCGACGGCTGCTGGACCCAGGGAACCGATCCGCAGTTCATCGCCGAGCCCCAGACTTGGGGCCACACCACCGCATCGAAGTGTAACGCGCTCTATCCATCCTATTCCTTTGTGCGCAAAGAGGCGGGTGGCCCGCTCGCGGCCAATGTCTACAAATGCCGTCTGCGCACCATTGACGCCGTGGATCGCGGCGTAACCTTCACCCGTGAAGAGACGCGCAGGATGAAGGCGATCTTTCCAAGGGGCGTGTGCGATTTCGACAAGCCTGGCTTAGCCTGGGCGCGCGTGATTCCGCAGCTTTCGGCGGGACCCTAACCGGACAGCGGCGCGGCGATAGTCGGGCTGGTCGGCGCCAGTAAGGCGTCCAGGTCCACGTCAGGATTGGACAGCACGGGCAATGGATGCCGACAAAAAGCGGAGCGAGCATTTCGTTCCGGCCGTTCGACGAGCACGGCACAGACCTCGCCGGACGAGACTTCCAGGTCCGCAATCATCAAGGCTCACCGTGGCGAGGCTGGCGCCTTGGCCGATGTCCTCGTCCAGCCGTGACCGAAACAGCGACGCGAAGTCAAATGATTTACCTTTGAAAAGTGGACGGAGTCGTCCAGTTTATGAAGTCGACGCCGACGTTTGGAGCCGCGTTCAAGTCCTGGGGGGTGGGCTGACCGAGCACATGGCTTCAATGGGGGTGGCCGATCCGGCAAGCTGCACACAAGGCCTTCAGTTCCATGCTGTCGGAGCGGACTCAGGTGCCCGCGTTCGGCGACAGCTTCGCCTTGTTGACAGTCACTTGCCTCCGCGCGGCGGCGATCTCACGGCTCGCCAAGCCCGGTCCCGCCGCAATCTGGGCGACACCATCGATCGAGGAAACTCACTAATGCCCCGCGCCATTGGCCAGGTTGATCAGATAAAGGCCGGAGCCATGCTCGACGCCCCCACCGTGGTGATATCCGAAAGGGGCCTCAGCGCGTCCGTTGAGGCTTTCGCCCCCATGAGTGTTCACCGGTGAGCGGCAGCAACCTGTTACCGAATGAGCCAACCCAAGCGAATGTTGGCGTGCGTCCGCAGACTTTCACCGACGACGAGCGGCGCATCACCCTGATTGCGCTGCTGATCGTCTTTTCCCTCAGCGCCCTCGACCAGACCATCGTCTCAACGGCGATGCCGCGCATCGTCGCTGAGCTGAAGGGACTGAACCTCTATGCCTGGGTCACGACGGGTTATCTGTTAACCTCGACGGTGATGGTGCCGATCTGGGGCAAGATGTCCGATGTGTTTGGCCGCAAACACATTCTCCTGGCGGGGATCGGCGTCTTTCTGCTTGGGTCTTGGCTGTCGGGACTGTCCACGAGCATGGCGCAGCTGATCGTGTTTCGCGCGCTGCAGGGGATTGGCGGCGGCGCCCTGTTCACAACCGCCTTTGCGATCATCGCCGATCTCTTCGAGCCGCGCGAGCGGGGTAAGTTCTCGGGCGTCTTCGGCTCGGTGTTCGGCCTCGCCAGCATCGTCGGCCCGGTGGTCGGCGGCTTCTTCACTGAGCATGGCACGGTGAGCCTGTTCGGTCAGACCATCGCCGGCTGGCGCTGGGTCTTTTACCTGAACCTTCCGCTTTCCGCGCTCTCGCTGTTTATGATCGTCGCTAAGATGCCCCGTTTGACCCATCGTGGTGGGGCATCGATAGATTTTTTGGGCGCGGCGCTGATCGTCCTGTCTTTCGTGCCATTGCTGCTCGCCATGAGCTGGGGCGGCCACGACTACCCGTGGAGCTCGCCGCAGATCGTTGGCCTCGTGGTCTTCGCCGCTGCGTCCTTGGTGGCCTTCGTCTATATCGAGACCAAGGTGCGCGAGCCGATCATGCCGATGGAGTTGTTCGCCAACCGCACCTTCACCACCGCCAACAGCGCGGCTTTCATCGTCGGTATGGCCTTCATGGGCGTGGTGACCTTCCTGCCCTTGTTCATGCAGGTGGGACTGGGTGTGCCGGCGACCGCCAGCGGGCTCAGCATGTTGCCGTTGATGATCGGCATGATCGCATCCAGCACGGCGAGCGGACTGCTGGTCTCGCGCACCGGCCGCTACAAGCCCTTCATGCTTGGGGGCGGCTTGATCCTCATGGCCGGGGTCTTTTTGCTCACGCTGATCGGTCCCGGCACGACCCTGTTCGGGCTGGGTTGGCGGCTATTGATCGTCGGGGTGGGCCTAGGCCCGGCCCAGAGCCTGTTCAGTCTCGCCGTACAGAACGCTGTGCCGCCGCACCGGATGGGCGTTGCAACCTCCAGCGGCATGTTTTTCAGGCAAATTGGCTCGACCATCGGCGTGGCCCTGTTCGGCGCCCTGCTCACGCACGACCTGGGCGCTGAGCTCGCCAAGAGGGCGCCAAGGGAGCCAGCCGGCGTGCATCAGACAATCGATATCAGCCGGCTTCAGGCTATGGCCCTGTCGCGTGCATCGGGCGCCGGCCAGGGCTCGGCCGAAGCGCGCTCTCCGGAGATGATCCGGGCGACGGGTGAAAGCTTCGCCGCGGCGATGATCAACATCTTCTGGATCGCGCTGGTCGGGCTGGGCCTAGCCGTCCTGATCATGGCCTTCATTCCAGCCCTGCCGATGCGCTCGCGTTCAGACAAGCTGGCGAAACAGGAGCACTAGCGGACTGGCCTCTTGCGCTTCGAAATCTGAGTCAAGCAGAGTGGGGGCCAGGTTTCCCTTGCCGAGCAGCCATCAGCGCCAATAACCTCAACAATAACCTCGTAGGAAGCTCCGTCATGACCACCCCGCTCGCCGATATCCCGCTCAAATCGATCCGTGAAGAGGACGCCTCGCTCAGCGACTACGCGGGCAAAGTGATCCTTGTGGTCAACGTCGCTTCCAAATGCGGTCTGACCCCCCAGTATGAAGGCCTTGAAGCGCTCTACCGGGCCTACCGCGACAACGGGCTTGTGGTGCTCGGATTTCCAGCCAACGACTTCGGCGCGCAGGAACCTGGGACGAATGAGGAGATCGCCAATTTCTGCACGACGAACTTCGCAGTGGATTTTCCGATGTTCGCAAAGGTGAGCGTCGTGGGTCCGCAGAAGCATCCGCTATACGCAGCGCTCACCGCCGCCGCGCCAACCTCACGGGGCGACGCCGAAGGCTTCCGAGAGCGACTGAGGGGCTATGGCATGACCCCCAACCCCGAGCCCGAAGTGCTTTGGAACTTTGAAAAATTCCTGATCGGCAGGGATGGCGCGGTGATCGCTCGGTTCGCCCCGACCATGGCGCCGGACGACTCAGAACTCGTCGGCGCCATCGAGGCCGCCCTTGCGGCCTGAAACACCGGCGAGCGGCCGCTTCCTGTACGGAAACAATTGAGGCTCTCCAAAAACTGACGTGTCAGTCGCCCTCCACGGACGGGGAAGGGGCCGTGTCTGAGAGCTCGGATTGGATCTGGTGAGCCTCGAAGCCGCCAGCGTCAGCGACATCGACGGCCCCCGCCTTGGCGACTAAGCGCTCAATGTTGTCGCGGAGGATCCTCCGTACGACAGCCTGCTGTTCTTCGCCGAAATCATCCCATCCCAAAGCGAGCAGGGTGCCCTCGCGATTTGTATGAAGGATGGACAGTTGGCTGAGAATGAAGGCGCTGCGAAGGCGCGCTTCGGTTCCGCCAGGATCAAGGCCAAGCACGCTGGCCAGTAATGCCGTCGACACCTGCGCGAACGGCCGACCGACCTCTTGCTGGACGACATCGAAAGCCGGCCCAACGTCGTCGGCCTGGCAGCGGTTCATAAAGCGGGTCAGGCGATCTGTATCGGACTTCGCCATGGCGAGTTCAGCACTCCGCGCCAAAACGCCGTAAAGCGCGTCAACCCGCCGCTGTCGGTCGCCTTGCGACAAGGCCTCATGGGCTTCGGCAAGTTGTGGCTCGAGCTGTTCATGAATCCGATCGGCGATCGCCTGGCCGCAGGCGCGATGCAGGCCTTCCTTGCTGTCAAAGTGATACTGCAAAGCCGGAGGGGTGACACCGGCCTCGGCCGCTATGCGGCGGGTTGAAGCGCTCACGTAGCCCTCTTCTGCAAACACGAGGAAGGCGGCTTCGATGATCTTGCCTCGGGTTTCTTCGCCACGGGCGTAGCCGCCTTCGGCGGGGCGCCGGCGGGGTGGCGCTTGGCTAGTTGGATCCACGACTCCTCCCTCGGATAGCAAATATTTTCCAATTGACAGACATCTTCCGAATGGAAGATATGTCACACTCCGAAGAGATGCAACACTAGGCGCGTTACAATGGCGACGACCAACCGCGATGCGAAGGGCGTGCTCCACCGGCGCCCTGGCGAGCGTCCTCCGGTGGCCGTGAATCTCGATGACGTCGGGCGCCAACTCCGGCGTGAGGGCGTGAGAGCGCACCGGATTCGGCGTGCGTCGAGGATTCGCCGGGGCGCAGGGGCGCCACTTGTCTTCGCACTGCTGTCGGGCTGTGCGTTGAACACGGATATCTCAAAACCGGAAGTGAAGCTTCCCGCCGCCTACGAAGCTGGAGAATTGCCTGGCGCCCATAGGCTTTCGGCGCAGGCGTTGGATCGGTGGTGGGATCTGTTTGACGATGCCCAACTCACCCAGCTGATCGATCAAGCCTTGGCCGCGAGCCCCGACGCCAAGAGCGCGCTTGGTCGGCTGAGGGAAGCGCGCGCCACCTATCGCAAGGACGTGGTCGGTCTGCTTCCGCAAGGCGATATCACTGGCAAGGCCAACACCGAATACGTCGCCACCCAATATAAAAACGTCAGCGATCCGCAGATAACCCAGTTCCTCGGCTCCTTCTCCGGGGCCGGCAGCAACCAGGCCTATAGCGGGGGGGTGGACGTGACCTGGGAACTGGATGTGTTCGGTCGCGACATCACCGCCATCCGCGCCGCCAAGAACGACCTCGCCGCGCAACGCTTCGACTACGAGGCGACGCGGATGAGCCTGGCCGCCAGCGTCGCCACAGCCCTGTTCCAGGCGCGAGGCGCGGCGATCCAGTTAGAGGACGCTCGGGAGAATGTGCGGATTGCGCGTGAGCTCTTTATGGTGGGCAAGTCCAAGGCCGACCGTGGCCTGGCGACTTCGGCCGACGCTTCGCGGCTGGAGGCCGACGCTCTGTCCGGCGACGCGCAGGTGGCGCAGTCAGAAGCGCTATTGAAGGCCCAGCAGAGGGCGCTTCTGGTGCTTATCGGGCGCGGCGGCGATCCTTCGACCAGCCTGCCGATAGAGGCCAGGGCCGCGCCGCCGCCCGCCGCACCGACGACAGCGCCTGGTGAGTTGCTTGTCCGCCGTCCCGACGTTCGTGAGGCCGAGGCCAATCTCCGCTCGGCGGCCGGGCGGCTGAAACTCGACAAACTCGCCCTGCTGCCCACCTTCACACTGCAGCCCTCCTATCAGTACATGCGCCAGGTTCAGCCAGGCTACACCACGATCACCCAGAACAGCGCCGCGGGCGTCGGCGTCACTGTCCCCTTTCTGTCGGCGCCTAAGCTACTGGAAGAGATCAGGGCGCAAGGCGCGCGCGGCGACCAGGCGGCGGCCACCTACGAGAAAGCGGTGCAGACCGCGTATGGCGACGCTGAAAAGAGCCTCGTCACCCTCGAGGCGGATGAGGTGCGAGTGGGATTGCTCGCGAAGGCCACGGCCAAGTCGCGCTTCGCCTATGACGCTGCGCGCGAGGGCTACGATCTCGGACTGACCGACCTGACCACCCTGGTCCAGGCCGAGCAGGGATGGCGCACCACGCGCACCACCTACACAACGGCCACCACCGCAGCGCTGGTGGATGCGGTGTCTACCTTCAAGGCTCTGGGCGGCGGCTGGCCGGCCATGGACGCCGGTCAAGCCGACGCGCGAGCTAACGGGATGAAACCATGACCGCCATATTGCGCGTAGCGCCAATAATCATTGCGACCGTCATGGCCGGACTGACACTGGCCGCCTGTGGCAAGCGTGTCGAGGCGACGCAGCGGCCAACCGGCGAGCAGCCGCTGACGGTTACGGTGACGCCAATCGCCGAACGCTCGCTGTCCCAGGGCCTGACTGCGTCCGGCGTTCTCGTCGCGCGTGAGGAGGCCGGGGTGGCCTCGGAGCTGTCCGGATATCGCATCGCCCAGGTGATGGTCGATGAGGGCGACTACGTCGAAAAGGGTCAGCCCTTGGCGCGCCTCGACGACACGCTCCTGCAGGCGCAGATCGCCCAGCAGGCCGCCACCGTGCAGCAGCAGGAGGTCGTCGCCGAACGCTCCGCATCCGAGGCCGAGCGGGTCAAGGGGTTGGATGACAAGGGCGTCTTGTCTCAGGAGGCCATCATCGAGCGGCGTCTGGCCGCTAAGTCGGCCGACGCCGCGGTGGCGGTAGCCAAGGCCGGGCTAAGCGACCTGAAGACCCGCGAAACCCGCATGGTGATCCGCGCCCCGGTCGCCGGCCGGGTGCTTGAGCGGACGGCGCGGCCGGGGGACACCTCGGCCCCAGGCGCCACCCTCTACCGCATCGCCCGTAATAGCCTGGTGGAGATGGACGCGGAGGTGCCCGAAGCCAATCTCGCCCAGGTGAAGGTCGGCGATCCTGCCCGGGTCACCTTGCCATCAGGCGAGATCGTAGGCGGCCAGGTGCGCTTCATCTCTCCGCGAGTGGACACCCAGACCGGGATCGGACATGCGCGTATCGCGCTGCCGGTCCGCTCGGACTTGCGCCCCGGCGGCTTCGCGACGGTGACCTTCCAGGCCAACGGCTCCAACGCCAAAGTCGCGCCGGAGTCCGCCGTGCATTTCGACGACAACGGCGGCTACGTCATGGTGGTCGGCTCGGACAACCGGGTGCATCCGGTGGTCATAAAGACCGGCCGCCGGTCGCAGGGCTACGTGGAACTCACCCTGGGCCCGCCGGTCGGCGCCCGTGTGGCGCTGGGCGGCGGCGAGTTCCTGCTTGACGGCGACAAGGTCACACCCGTGGGGCAGGCGATCACGGCCACCAACAGCAAAGCGGCCGGCCAATGAGGTTCCGCCCTTCCGCCTGGGCGATCCGAAACCCGGTCGTGGTCGCCCTGATCTTTATTGCGCTGATCATCGCCGGCCTGGTCTCCTATCCAAAGCTGCTGGTGAAGCGTTTTCCCAACGTCACTTTCCCTGCAGTGATGGTGACGGTGACGCAAAACGGCGCCGCGCCCTCCGAGGTTGAGGATCAGATCAGCCGGCCGGTGGAAAACGCCATCGCCAGCATCCAGAGCGTCAAGCACGTCCAGACCACCGCAACTCTCGGCGCCTCCTCGACCATGATCGAATTCGAGATTGGCGCCGACATGCAAAAGGCGACGGATGACGTCCGCACGGCCATCGACCATGTCCGGCCTCAGCTGCCGACGACGATCGACCCACCACAGGTGCAGCGATTGGACGTGGATTCCGCGCCGATCCTGACCTACGCCGTCTCGTCCCAGACCATGTCGGGTGTGGATCTGTCGTGGTTTATCGACGACACCATCGCCCGGGCCTTACAGGCGGAAAAGGGCGTCGCCCAAGTCACGCGTGTCGGCGGTTCTGACCGCGAAATCAACGTCATCCTAGACCCTGACAAGATGGCGGCCTTCGAAGTGACGGCGCCGCAGATCAACGACGCCATCCGCCAATACAATACCGACGAGCCGGGTGGGCGCGCCGATGTGGGCGGCCAGGAGCAGACCGTCCGTGTCTTGGGCTCGGCCCCAACGATCGCCCGACTTCGCGACACCCAGATTCCCGTCGCCGGTCACTTTGTGCGCCTGTCCGATGTGGCGGAGGTGGGAGACGGCGAGGCCGAACAGCGCGGCTTTGCTCGCCTGAACGGCCGGCCTGCCGTCGCCTTCCAGGTCAAGAAGACCAGCAATTCATCCGATGTCGATGTCGAGGAGCGGGTCCAGAAGGCGGTCGATAAGCTGACCCACGACCACCCGGAAATCACGGTCACCAAGGTGATTTCAACGGTCGACGAGACGCGCAACAGCTTTGAGGCCACCGAGCATGTGCTGCTGGAAGGCATGGCGTTGGCTGCGCTGGTGGTGTTCCTCTTCCTCAAGGAGTGGCGCGCCACGGCGATCACCGCCTTGGCCATGCCGCTATCTCTGATCCCGGCCTTCGCCGTCATGCTGCTGCTCGGGTTCAGCCTGAACGTGATCACCTTACTCGCCTTGACCCTGGTCATCGGCATCCTGGTCGACGACGCGATCGTGGAGGTCGAGAACATCCAGAAGCGGGTGGAGGCCGGTCAGACACCGTATCGCGCGTCACTTATCGGCGCGGACTCCATTGGCCTTGCAGTCCTCGCCACGACCTCGACCATCATCGCGGTCTTTCTGCCGGTTTCTTTCATGCCAGGCATTGCTGGCCAGTATTTCAAGGAATTCGGTTTGACCGTCTCGGTGGCGGTGCTGTTCTCCCTCCTGGTGGCTCGCTTCGCCACGCCGCCCATGGCCGCCTTCTTTCTCAAGGCCAATCATGACGCCAAGCCGCCGCAGCCACTTGGCGGCTTCTACGGGAAGGCGCTGGGCTGGGCGCTGCGCCATAAATGGATTTCGGCCGCCCTCGGGGGCCTGGTGTTTCTCGCCGCCATATTCCTGGCGAGCTTCGTTCCCGTCGGATTTCAACCGGTCGGCGATAGCGGCCACTTCTACTTGCAGATGGAAGGCCCGCCCGGGGTTAGCCGCGACGGCATGGACCGCGCCGTGCGCGAGGTGACCGCGCGTCTACTGCAGTATCCGGATGTGGCCACCGTCTTCGCCCAGACCGGCTCGTCCTCGGGCGGTTCAGGCTTCGGTTCCGCGGGTGGCTCGGACTTGCGCGACGGGACCATCAACGTGGTGCTGAAGGAGCGTCGCAGCCACACCACGGACGGCTTCAAGAAGCTGATCCGTCCGATGCTGCGCCAGATCCCGGACATGCGCATCACAAACCAGGGCTCGTTCGGCGCCGCCGACGTCAACATCGTGCTCGCGAGCGAGGACGCGGTCGCGCTCAACAGCGCCCAGGTGGAACTTGAGAAAGAGATGCGGTCCTTGCCGATGATCTCCGACATCCGCCCCTCGCCCCCACCTGCGGGCAAGGAGCTGCAGGTCCGGCCGAAACCCGATGAGGCGGCCCGCTTGGGCGTCAACGCCCAGGTCCTCGCTGATGTCCTACGCGTGGCCACCATCGGCGACATCGACGCCAATGTGGCCAAGTATTCCGAAGGCAAACGCCGCGTCCCCATACGCGTGCGCCTGTCGGAGGATCAGCGTTACGACCTCGACACCATCAATCGGCTGCGGGTGCCTACCGCATCGGGCCATTTCACGCCGCTTTCCACCGTAGCCGACATTACATTCGAGGCCGGCCCGGCCAAGATCGTCCGCTATCAGCGCGAACGCGAAGCTATCGTCGAGGCCGACTTGAACGGCGTCGTGCTCGGGACCGCGCTAGTCGCAATCAACAACTTGCCGGTGATGAAGCACCTGCCGCCAACGGTGAAGCCAGCCCGCGTCGGCGACGCCGAAGCGTTGACCGAGCTGATCGGCGGCATGGTCATGGCGCTCCTTTCCGGGATCGGGCTCATCTACGGCGTGCTCGTGTTGCTGTTCCGCAGCTTCTTCAAGCCCGTCATCATTCTGGCGGCCCTGCCGCTCTGCCTGATCGGCGCTGTCATCGGCCTTTTGGTTGGGCGGATGGAGCTCGACATGCCCTCGATGATTGGCTTCCTGATGCTGATGGGTTTGGCGGCGAAGAACTCCATCTTGCTGGTGGAGTTCGCCATTGAGGATGAGCGGGCGGGCCAACCGCGCACAAAGGCGCTGATGAACGCCTGCCGCGAGCGCGCACGGCCGATCATCATGACCACGATGGCTATGGCTGCGGGCATGCTGCCAACGGCGTTGGGGTTGGGGCAGGGCTCGGAGTTCCGCCAGCCCATGGCCATCGCCGTGATCGGCGGCCTGATCTCGTCCACCGTGCTGTCGCTGGTGCTGGTGCCCGTGGTTTACGAGATCATCGATGATCTTGAGCGCTGGCTATCGCCCAAGTTCGCCAAGCTGGTCACGCCCATGGCGCCCGGCGACGACGCGCCAATTCGTGAGGGGGAGGAAACCCTGGTCAGCGATAATGCGTAGGAGCGATTGTCGTTGATTCCCAATGCCGCGGCTCGTCGCCCAACCCGGGCATACCTCGGTCCCAGGCAGGAACGCCTCGGAAGGCTTCGGCGAGGAAGTCCACCATCACGCGCACCTTGGCGCTGAGGTGACGCCGGCTGGGAAAGACCGCCATGACCTCAATCTCCAAACCCGGCAGGACCGGGAGGAGCCGCCCCTCGCGCAGATCCTCGCCGACGAGGAAGGTCGGTTGCCAGATAACCCCGAGGCCGGCCAGCGCCGCGGCCCGGCGGGTGTCGCCATCGTTCGAACGCATGACCGCATTGATCCGCGCCGCATGCGGCCGGCCCTCGGCGTCTTGCAGGTTCCAAAGCTCGGAGTCGGCGGCCAGGCTGTATCCAATGCAGGCGTGGCTGGTCAGCTCATCCGGCGTCATCGGCATGCCATAGCGGGCGATGTAGACCGGCGAGGGTCTCCCCTGTTTTAGGAGAGGTCAGGTGTGGAGCCGGGGCTTTTCACTTGGGCTCCGAGCACCTGCGCTTGTCTGCAAACCGGTGGCCAGACGGACGAGGTGAGTAGGGGCGCCAGTACCGGTCGCTAGCGATGACAAGCTGAACTGGTCGACCGTTCGCCGAAGAGGACATCCGCAGTGCAGGCTTCGCACGATTGATTTAAAGGCGCAGCCATTCCAGGGCGCCATAGGGTGAAGCGTCAGAAGAGCGCCGCGTATCCGTGCAGTTCAGACAGCAGTGCTCCATGAAGACCGGCGTCTTGACCCGCCATCGCCAGGTCAAAAGCAGGCTCCATCACCAAGGAGGGCGTCGCGGCGATGCTGGTGCTGTGGTCGGTTGCGACCGCGTTCTCAGCGGGTGGTGGGTCGCCGATGATTAGGCCAGTCTGCAGCCCCCCGCCGGCGATCGAGCTGGTGACCGACAGGATCACCTGCACCCTGAGCGAGATCTGGCCGGCGAGGGGTCCCAGGTCGATGGCGTGATCGTCGAAGTAGGCCATGGCCGAGGCCACGCTGTTGAAGGTTTTGAAGACCACTTCGTTCTGGTTGACGTAGATGTCGAGTTCCAGCGAGTCGAAGCCGGATCCGATAAGTGTTGGATCATAAAAGCCGACGACCAGATCGTGGAGCGACGGCAGGACGGAGAGATTCGAACCGAATTCGATCGAGCTTGTGGCGGTTTGCTGGTCGACGCCCAGGCTGGAATGGGCGGCGCCGAGTTCGCCCAGGGCGAAATAGGAGGGCGAGGGTCCGAAGGCGGTCTTGAGAGCGGCGTTGGCGTTCAACACGCTCCAGCCGCCTGCGCTCGGCGCGCCGGTGATCAGCGCGACCGCGGTATCGCCGTTGACGAAGGTCGGGCCACCGCCGCCGATCGCTGCGCGAGCCTCGGTGTGGCTGACGCCGTCCACAAGCCCCTTGGCCGAGGCGTTGACGGCGTAGATCAACTGATCAGTCGTTTCCGAGGTCGCGGCGCTGGAAGTGATCTCGCCGCCTGCCGTTGCCGCCCCACTGGCCTCACTCATTGCGACGGCCATGCCCGCGGTCGCTCCCGAGCCCCCGACCGCGCTCGACGAGGCGTCTGCGCCGCCGACGACGCCGGTAGCGGAGGCGATCGCGGTGGCCGCGCCGCCAGCGCCGGCTGCTGCAGGCGTAGTCGCCCCGCCGCCGGCGCCGCCTGTCGCGTTCGCCTCCGCGGAAGCGGAATGCTGTCCTGTCATTGTGGACTCGACGATCGCAACGCCCCCGGCGCCGCCGTTCGAGCCGCCAGTCCCGTCACCGCCAGCGCCGCCCGTGGCCGTCAGCGCCCCATCGACGTCCTGGCTCCTGAGGGCGCTGGTGGTGTCGTCGAATGTCAGCTGCGCCACCGCCTGGCCGCCGGCGCCGGCCCGCCCGCCGCCGCTGGCGCCGCCTGAACCGCCGATGGCGGCTTCGGCGAGGGCGAGGGCGCCGCCATTGGTGTAGCCGCTGACGTCGTTGTCCAGATAGGCGCCGTGGCCTGCGCCCCCGTTCGCGCCGTCCAGGCCGTCGCCGCCCGAACCGCCGGTGCATGACACGGTGGCTGACGCCACGGTCGATCCCGTACTCCAGGCGATGGCGTTCGCTCCACCGCCGCCGCCCGCCCCCGCCGTGTTCCCTGCGCCAGAGGCGTCCCCGCCCGCGCCGCCGATGCCGGTTGCAGTCACTGCGATGTAGGAAGAGCCCTTGCCGGTGGCGGAGGCGTAGCCAAGCCCGCCGGCTCCCCCGTCGCCATTTTCGCCCGATCCGCCGGCGCCGCCTTGGGCTTTGGCGGTGCTGGTGGCGAGGGAGCCGCCATTTTCATAGGCCCGCGCCTGGGCGCCGCCGCCGTTTCCGCCAATGACGCCGTCGCCGCCGGCGCCGGCGGTCGCCGAGGCCGAGGTCGTGGTGTTGTCGTAGCCGCCAGCGACGACGGGCTTGTTGATTGCGGTCGCCAGGGCTGATCCGCCTGCGCCGCCCTCCAGATCGCCGGTCCCGGAATAGACGAAGCCCCCATCGCCGCCGACGGCGTCCACCGTCAGGGTGACGTTCTGGTTGGCTGACGTCCCTACCGCCACGGCCGCGCCGCCGTCTGCGGCCTGTGCGCCGTTCCAGCCGGAGCCGCCATCCCCAGCCACGGCGCTGGCGGCGACCGTCAAGGTTGCAACGCTGTTCCCGCTGGCCACGGCGATCGCGGTGGCGAGGCCGCCAGCGCCGGCTGCAAAGCCATCATCGTCGCCGAGTGCGCCGGCGCCGCCGGCCGCGCTGGCGTTTGCGCCCTCGCTGTCTCCGGTCGCCGTTGCGCTGGCCGAGGCGGCGCCTCCGCCGCCGCCGTCGCCGCCGGAATTGACGCGGCCGCCTGCGCCGCCGCTGGCGTCGGCCGTCGCTGCGCCTGTGCTGCTCGCACTGCCGGCGCCGTCCTGGATGATGATCGAGGTCGCTGTCGCTGACCCGCCATCGCCGCCGGGCCCGCCATTCCCGATGGGGGTTCCAGAGCCATCCAGTCCAGCGGCGCCGCCGGCGCCGCCATTGGCCGTGCTCGTGGCGTCCAGCGCTGTGATCGAGGCTTGAATTGTGGAGGTCTTCGCGGTCGCCGATCCGCCTGCGCCGCCCGCACCGCCGCCGCCGTCTGGCCCTGATGTCGCTGCGGCTCCGTCTCCGCCGATACCGCCGACTCCGCCGGTCGCTGCGGCGCTATTGCTTGGATCGGATGAGCCGGTGTTGCTGGCGATCGCCGAGCCGCCATTGCCGCCTGCGGCGCCCGGGTCGCCCGGATTGACACCGTCGGCGCCTGCAGCCCCGGCTAGACCGATGCGGGACATATCCGACATGGCGCGCCCCTATGCTGACGCGACGGATTATACTCCAAGTAGCTTCGTTTGCGCGATGAATAGCGGCGGTGTCGACACGGTCGAAGCTTAGAAGGCCGGGCGCGAACCGCAGGGGCTGATCGCTTTGGCCTTGTTTGGTTATGTGCTTGGACAGTTGGTCGCCAAACGTCAGATCCACGCATCCAGGGATCGTGTCCAGCTCGTCGCCAGTACCCGTCATTGGCAGCGACAGACCGCGCCGCTCGAATTTTCTCTAAAGCCGACGCCCCATGGCGCATTTCACCCGACAAATTAGTCATCAGGGAACCCTTAGGTCTGTCCGCCTCGGGGTGGGTTGGCGGACTTGACTTGATGGTCGACCCACGGGCCAGATCCAGCGCGGCCTAGCGTTTACCCTCGCCCCGACCTTCGGGATGATTTTCGGCCTGACGATGAACGATCTGCCAGCCGGCTATGCGGTTCTCGGAGGGCGGCGACACTTGCTTCGGGTCGATCGCCGGGCCGGCGCCTGTGTGGCGATCGTCAAAGCGGTCGCTGTTGTCAGTTTCGAACTTATCGATTTCTGAGTTGGTCTGGTTCGGCAGGCGTCGAAATGCCGGTGACGATCATATGCACAAGGCGCGCATTCGTTTCGACGAGCTGCTTTCGTGTGAAGCCGGATTCCAGCAATAGCGAGTGATTGGCCGCCGCCGACGATATCAGTCCGACGCATTCATATCCCGCCAGCCGCGGCTGGACTCCGCGTGCGAGGCGGCCAGCGGCTTGCGACTGGCGGATTTGCCTTTCCAGCGCCTTGTAAAGGCCCCGTACCTGACGGACCCGCAGGGTCGGAAAATCACCCTGGCGCTTGTCCGCCAAAAACCAGGTCAGGCCAAGGACGGCGCGCTGGGCCTCCCACAGCGCAAGGGCTTCCTCGACAAGCTGGCGGGAGAGGTCCAGGCCTCCTGGTCCGGACCAATCCGGCTCCAGGAGCCGCGCCAGCCCATCAAGGGACACTTCTTCGGCGAGCGCTTTCACCACCTCTTCGACGCCCGAGAAATAGGTATAGAAATTCGGCTGAGCGATCTGCGCGATGCGGGCGATATCGGTGATGCGCACATCGGCGAACGAACGTTGGGCGATCAGTTCGGCTGTGGCGTCCATGATGCGTCGGCGCGTGCGCGCGCCCTTGGCGCCGAGGCCCTGGCCCAGTTTGCTCGGCGGCGGATCTATCGCGCCAGAGGCGAGGCTCGGCGATGAGGCTGGCAAATCTGTCAGGCTCCTTAAAGTCCCGGATTTGCGGAACTACCACGTTCATACCCGCGACGGGCCTATGGCATCAATCCCGCACGGTCAGCCTTCCGACGCGGCATCAGCTTGTATCTTTGATATCTCAATCTAAATTGATAGTCTATAAATTCTGATGCGGAGCACGGCGCGTGCAGGTCGAGAGCTGTCATGGACGGATTTGAACGGCCGCAAGCTCCTCGAGATACAGCCGGATGCGCGCCATTGCGTCGGCCTGGCTCGATCCGCCGCACCTCCAGCATAGACACAGATTGGCCAGACGGACGAACCGGCGTCATGCGGATGGTCGGTCGAGCGCGCGACGCGATCACACCCTCCGATTCTGGTCTCCCGATTGTTTGTTGTGAAGACATTTTCCGTGCGCGCCTGCAATGGGACCGAACAATTGTCGAGATCGCCGCCGAGCCGGCGCGGCCGCAGGTCCAGCGCCTCGTGGGCGCGCGCGGCGGTGGCTATCTGCGAAAGGCGTTGAACGAATTACTCCCTGAGGAGCGGCGATCTTCGACGCCATTGCATCTGCTGCTAGACGACGTCTCGGGGGCGACCTTGTGGTGGGATGGGCCTGGTCGCGCTGGACATCGGAATGGCTCATGCGGCCGGTCGTCGGCGCTCCAGCGTCCGCGCGTCCGGCGGGCCGTAAGACGGAAGGCGTCTGCGCGGGCTTTCGTCCCGGGTCTTCGGCCCTGAATGCCGATGGCACGTCGTCCGCGCAGCAAAGCTTTGCAGATGTCTGTGATCTTCGGCGGACTGATGACCCAGATGGCTGGCACGCCTTCACCGACCAGGCGGACGTCGGCATGCGAAGAGCTCGGCGGATCGATGTCTGGGTTGACGACCTGATCCGGATTGATGCCGCCTTCCAGGACAGTGCGACCAATCCTCAAGGCGGTCGCACGGCGGTGCATGAATATCGCCTGACGGCGGCCGCCGATCCGGGCTCGCTGAAACTCTTGGCCGTCTATGCCGAGCCGCGCGTTCTGCCCTATCCGGAATGCCCCGCGGCGGCGGCCAACGTTACGCGCATGATTGGAACGCCTCTGCCGGATCTTCGTGAAAGGGTCCTGAATGATCTGCGCGGAACGGCAGGCTGCACCCATCTGAACGACGCCCTGCGGGCCTTGGCCGAGGTTCCGGCCCTCGTCCAGCGGCTCCGGCAGATCGAATGATTCCGACTCCCCGTCAGTAGGTCGCAACGTTCATTCCGGCAATTCAGTTATCACTATTGTGCAAGGCGGCTGGTCGAGGCAGGGTGCGGAGGAGCCATCGCGGAGTTGGGTTCGCGGGCGAAAGGATTTTCGCACAATGTATTGTAAATACGATACTAATTATAAAGATGGCTGAGCATAGAAAGCCTGCTTCTGCCGGTTTCGCTCAAGCGAACGTGGATTTGGTAGCGGCGTAAATGTCGTAATGAGATAATACAATAGGTGAGGCGCATGGGTTTGGGTGGTGGCGAGACGGTGCAAGCCCTGGGTGGCCTGCGGGTTCTCAATCTCTCACAGTCGTTCGGCGGGGCGTTCGTCGGCCAGTTCTTCGCGGACTTCGGCGCCGAGGTCGTGCTCGTCGAGCCGCCGGGAGGTAGCCCGCTGCGATCTCAGGCGGCGTGGCCCCTATGGTTGCGGGGTTCGAAGAGCCTGGAGGCGACTTTGGACGACCCGGCCGTGCATGCCCTGGCGCGCAACGCGGACGTCCTGATCGACACCTTTCGGCCGGGGGTGCTGGAGCGGCATGGCCTGGGTCATGAGCAACTGGCCGCAGACAATCCTCGACTGGTGACTACCTCCATCACTGGCTTTGGCCGCAGCGGTCCCTATGCCGGTCTCAAGGGCTATGAGGGCGTGGTCATGGCCAAGATCGGGGCCTATGCCCAATTCGCTGCCATGGGGACTCGGCCGGGGCCGGCTTTTGCGACTGTGCCCTATTGCACGGCGAGCGCCGCCCAACTCGCCATTGCCGGCGCCTTGGTGGCGCTGTACGAGCGTGAGACAAGCGGCCTTGGCCAGCACGTCGACACGACGCTGGTCCAGGCGATCGCCGCGCACGACACCTGGAACTGGATGATTTCGTTCTGGGCCGGCAAGTTCCCCGAAGCGTTCACCGCCGCGCCGGTGGTCAATTCGGGTCGCCGCGTGCCCAATAGCTGGCTGTCCTATGGCCTTCTGCAAGGCCTGACCAAGGACGGCCGCTGGTTGCAGTTCTCTCAGGCCAGTCCGAAGCTGTTCCACGCCTTCCTGGTGGCCGCGGGACTGGACGATCCGGCGTGGAATGACGCTTGGGAGGACGAAGACCTGGATCGCCGTGATGCCTTCTGGGGGCGTCTATTGAACGCCGTTCGGGCCAAGACGGTGGCCGAATGGCAATCCACCTTCGACGAACATCCGGACGTGTTCGCCGAGATCTTCCGCTCGGGGACAGAGCTGCTGCGCCATCCCCAGCTGATCTATGACGACCAGGTGGTGACGATGGCGGCGCCTGGGATCGGCGAGGTGAGGGCGCCCAAGCCGTTCATCGGCCTGAGCACGACTCCAGGGGATGGCGCCCGCTCGCCACCGACCCTCAACCAAGACGGCCCAGCGCTGCGTGCACGGCCGACTGAGCCAGGGCTTAGCGTCGAGACCGGCCGATCGGCTCCTTGCGGTCTGCCGTTGGAGGGCGTGACCATTGTCGAGCTTGGCGGTTTCTATGCTGCGCCCTTCGGCGCGAGCCTGCTCGCCGACCTGGGCGCGCGGGTGATCAAGGTCGAACCGCCTGAAGGCGATGTCATACGCTTCCAACTCCCGTTCCCCGAACTTGGCGGGGTGAAGGTCACCCAGGGCAAGCAGAGCGTGGCCATCGACGCCGGCAAGCCAGAAGGCCTTGAGATCATAAAACAAATCCTGTCACGTACAGACTTGGTACTGCAGTGCTTCCGGGCCGGCGTGGCCAAAAGATTGGGCCTTGATGAGCCATCCATCCGCGCCATCAATCCTGATGTCATCTACCACGAGGCGCCCGGCTTCGGCGTGGGCGGACCCTATGGCCACCGGCCAGCCTACGCCCCGACCATAGGGGCGGGCTCCGGCATGGCCAGGCGAAACGTGAAGATGGCGGTTCCGGAGGGGCCAGGCCTTACCTTGGACCAGGTCAAGGATGGGGCGATCCGGATGGCGGCCTCCAGTATGACGGTCGGTCATGCGGACGGGTTTTCGGCGCTCGGCGTCGCCTGCGCCCAGACCCTCGGCCTCCTGGCGCGCAAGCGTGGCTTGGGTGGCCAACGTGTCTTGACCACGATGCTGCTGACTCTCGCCCAGGTGCTGTCGGAAGATATGGTCGAATATGAGGGGCGACCCGAGGCGCCGTCGGCGGACGCGGACCTTCATGGCCTCGGCCCGCTCTATCGCCTTTACGAGGCTGAAGGGGGCTGGGTGTTCCTCGCCGCTCCGACCGCCGGCGACTGGGCTGCGCTGCGGGACGCCATGCCGGCGGCCACGGATCTGGCCGACGCGCTTTTTTCGACGCCGGAAGGCCGGGCCCTGCATGGCGACGTGCTGGCGGTTCGGCTGGCGGCGGCTTTCAAGACGCGCGGAGCGAGCGAATGGGAAGCGCTGCTGACACAGAAGGGTGTGGCGTGCGTCGAGGCGGACGCCGGGCCCTCGCAGAACACGCTGATGATGCCCGGCGGCCTCGCCCACCAACTCGGCATGACCGCCACTGTCGAACACCCGCTCTTTGGCGAGCATCCGCGTCTGAAGTCGGTGATGTCGTTCTCCCGTTCGCAGACCAGAGCAGAGCCTGGGATCATGATCGGCCAGCACACGGATCTGATGCTGCGGGAGCTGGGCTACACCGACGCTCAACTTGAGGATCTGGCTCGGCGGGAGGTCATCCGAAGGGGCTGACCGCCGGTTCGCAGCTAAGCCTGGTTGAATAAATTATAATGTATAAAATAGTGACCCGGCGGGGTTTCCAGCGCATCACGAAAGCGCCTAAACTATATAAATTATCAAATATGTGACGAAGCGCCGAATCGGGGGTGAGCAGGTGAGCCTGAAGGATCAGACGGCCGTCGTGGGTGTTGGCGCCACACCCTATTATCCCCGAGGCGAGTCAGTGCCGGAAACCGAAGTGTCCATGGCCTGTACGGCGATCCTGGCCGCGCTGGACGACGCTGGCTTGACCATCAAAGACCTGGACGGATTCGCCATCTACTCCAGCTCCTGCGACCCGGCCACGATCGGCGCAATTCTTGGGGTTCCTGAGATCCGCTTTGCTGCAACGCTCACGTCCGGCGGCGGCGGCGCGGCAGGCTCGCTGGGCCT
This sequence comes from Caulobacteraceae bacterium, assembly GCA_036494815.1. Lineage (GTDB taxonomy): Bacteria > Pseudomonadota > Alphaproteobacteria > Caulobacterales > Caulobacteraceae > Poindextera. The sequence goes on along the minus strand of DASXNV010000035.1, from coordinate 705 downwards.
GGCCGCGGCGGCGATCACGTCAGGGCAGGCGGAGGTCGTGGTCTCGCTGATGACGCTCCAACAGGCTCGGCGACGGCTTGGCGGCACCCAGGTCGAAGGCGGGGGAGGCGGTGGGGGCGGGGGAAGCCCTTATGGCGCGGGCGGCATCCCGCCGGGCATGGCCTACGTGGCGCACAGCGGCCTGCTCTCGCCGGGTCATAGCTTCTCACTGCTCACGCAGCGGCATATGCACCTCTACGGCACCAAGCGCGAACACTTGGCCGAAGTCTGCATCTCCACCCGTAACAATGCCATGACCCGGCCCACCGCGCTGCGACGGGATCCTTTGACGCTGGATGAATACTTCAGCGCCCGGATGATTTCCGATCCGCTCTGCCTCTACGATTACACGATGGAGTCGGACGGCGCCGTGGCGGTGATCACGACCTCGGCGGAGCGTGCGAAGGATCTCAAGCAGAAGCCGGTCTATATCATGGGCTCGGCCCACGGCGGTATGGGACGCTGGGGCACGGCGATCTTCAACTACTTCCAGATGCCAGACGAGTATTTTGCCTCGTCAGGCCATCGACCGGTCGCCAAACGCTTGTATCAGATGGCGGGGATCATGCCCAAGGATGTCGACGTAGCGCTGCTCTATGACCACTTCTCGCCAATGGTGATCATGCAGCTGGAGGACTATGGCTTCTGCGGAATCGGGGAGGGCGG
>DASXNV010000034.1:0-37368 GCA_036494815.1 Caulobacteraceae bacterium | reverse complement strand
CGGACCCACCGCCTCAAACCGTAATTGGATCGCTGCTTCGTCAATCACGCGCCGATTCTAGAAAATCCCCAGCCCCAAGGGAATCCCCTACCCGCGGAAAACCACGCCTCAAGATTCACATATTGTTCCACAGGCCCTAAGCTATGAAGTGGCGCATCCGGCGCCGACCAGGCAATGGAGGTCGATGTGGATCCGTTCTGGCGTGACCATTGGTGGATTATCGTCCCTCTGGCGGCCTTTACCATTCCTTTGGCCGGGATCGTGTTTTCCGGGCTCAACACCTGGCTGCACTATCGTCACCGGCGCGATGCGCTGGACGTCATCCGCACCTATGCGGCCCAAGGCAAAGATCCGCCGCCGGAAGTGACGGCGGCGCTGGGCGGCTTCGGCGACTATGACGCTTATGGCCCTGGTCCAGCCAGTCCCGAGGCTGGTTATGCCTTCGGGGGTGATGCGCGCGACGCCGCCCGCGCCACCCGCCACGCCGCCCGGGCGGAGCGCTACGCCTTGCGGGCGCAATATCGCCAGTGGCGCGGGCCGCTGCATCGCTGGAACCGGGCCATATTCATGGTCGCCCTGGCGGGAGGGCTCTATGCCGCCTCCGTCTATGCGCATGACCCCGATAGTGTAGGGCGCTTCCAGATCGGGGCGATCATCCTGGGGGCCCTGGCGGCGGCGGCGGTGCTGTCGGCGGTGATGAGCAGCCTGATCCGGCCGAAATGAATGCGGTGAGCCTCGACGCCGATCTTGTCGAGGCCGCCCGCTCCGGCTCGAACCGGGCCTATGAGCGCCTGGTCTCGCGTCACCAGCAGGCGGTGCGCGGCTTTCTGCGCCGGGTCTGCGGCGACTGGCAGGACGCCGATGATCTGGCCCAGGAGACCTTCGTGGCCGGTTGGAGCGCGCTGGGGCGTTACGATGGAACAGCGGCGCTGCGCACCTGGCTGTGCGCCATCGCCTATCGTAAGGCGTTGTCGCACAGGCGTTCGCAGCGGCGCACCCAAACCCGGGACAACGCCTACGCGGAAACTCTGCCCGAGGTGGCGGAAGACGCGCTCCCAGGCGACCATATTCGCCTGCGCCAGGCCATGGCGGCGCTATCGCTTGAGCAGCGCGCCGCGGTCAGCCTGTGCCTGGCCGCCGATTTTTCCCATGCCGAGGCCGCGCAGGTCATGAATTTGCCGCTGGGCACGGTGAAGTCTCATCTCGCCCGAGGCCGAGCGAGGCTCTTGGACGTCCTGGGAGGTGTGGGATGACCGAACCTGACACCGAATTAATGCGCCTGTTCGCGGTCGAGGAGGCGCCGGCGCGCGACTTCGATTTCGAGCTGAAGGTGGCGGCTGGCGTGCAGCGCCAACGGCTGATGCGCGACGCCTTCGACTGGACTTTGGTCGGCTTTGTGGCCGCAATCGCCTTGTGGGCAACGGGTCCCTGGCTGATCCAAGCGACGCGCGTCCTGCTGCAGGCGTTGGGTGGGGCCGCGCCTGTGATCGTCGCCATCAGCGGCACAGCCCTGGCCCTGGCCGCCGCCTGGTTCGTCCCCGACGCTTTCGAGATGGAGCCGCCTCGGGATTAAGAAGATTTCATGGGCTTTTCCGCACCCGAACGGGCATCACCAAGGCTCTTCCCATCAGAAGAAGCGGCGAGCACGCTGCGTTCGAGTCGGAAATGAGGGGGTGAAATTATGGATGGTTTAGCTGAGATCCTGGTGCCGTTGGGGGGGATCGCAATGGTCGTCGCCCTCATTGTCGGTCCCATTTGGATCATAACCTATTTCAGAAACCGCGAGCGGCAGCGTCTGCATGAAACCTTGCGCGTGATGGTCGAGCAGGGTCAGACAGTCTCCGCCGATCTTTTGGAAACGCTCAATAGCCGCCGCAAGCCGCGCAGTGCGGCTGACGATCTGCGCCGGGGCGTGCTTTTGGTGGCGATCGGTTTAGGGCTCGCGGGAATCGGCCTGGCGCTGGGATTGACCGGCGATGGGGATGCTGTCGGCTTTCTGTGCGGGCTCGCTGCGTTCCTGGCCTTCATCGGCCTTGGCTTTGTGGTGTTGGGCATAGTCAGCCGTGACAAGCCGAAGGCCTGAATATTGGCGCGCTGACAGGAGAGCGCCATGAGGGGCTCCAAGGCGCGCCCGCTCGTCCTGGCTTCCAGCCATGATGTCGAGTTGGCCGCGCTGGCATCGAGTGGGGATAGACCAGCCTACGGCGAGCTTGTGCGGCGCCATGGATCGGCCGTGCGCGCTCTGCTGCGCCGCCTGGGCGCCGACGCGGGGCAGGCGGACGATGTGGCCCAGGACGCCTTTTTGATCGCATTTGAGCAGATCACCGAGTTTCGCGGAGAGGGGGCTTTCCAGGGCTGGGTCAAACGTATCGCCGCGCGCCTGTACGCCAAGCGCCGCCGCCGTGACGCGCGAACCGACCTGATGGCCGAACCGCCCGAGCCTGAGGCCGCGCCGCTCGCAGGCGAAGCCGGCGCGGCGGGTCGAATCGATCTGGACGAAGCCTTGCGCTGTTTGACGGCCTCGGAACGGCTTTGCGTCTGCCTCTGCTATGGCGGCGGCCTTTCGCACGCTGAGGCGGCGGACGCCTTAAATGCGCCACTGGGTACGGTCAAATCCCATGTCAAACGTGGTTTGGATAAGCTCCGAGCGCGGCTGGCGGCTGGCGGAGACGGGGCGGGGAGCCAGCTTCATGGCTGATCTCGAATTCGAGAGCAGGCTTGATCGATTGTTCGCCGAAACGCCCGCCCTGGGTGATGCGGACGGCTTCGCCCGCAAGATTCAAAGCCGTCTCGACCGCTCGTGGACCCTCCGCAGGGTAATGATCGGTGGACTTGGCGTGGCCGCCGGTTTGATCGCGGTGGTGCAACTGGCGGCGTCCGGGGTCATCGGCCGCGCTGAGATCATTTCGACTCAGTCGGCCAAGGTGCTGTCCATCGCCCTGGCCAATCACCTGCCGGCGCATCTGTTCTCGGACAGCATGCCAGTGGGCGGCGATTTCATCTGGGCGGCCTGCGCTCTGGGCGCTGTGGTGGTGGCATTGGTGGTGCTACGAACGGTCGGTGATCTTTGAGCTTGGCCGTGGCCCGCCGAAAAGAAGCCAAATTCAAAGAAGAAACTGGCCCGAACAAGGGCTTGCGGGCTAAACCCATTCCCGGCGGATCGGGTCTTCCTGCAACGTCACGCTTTGTCCAAGCGGTGCGTTGCGGCGGCGCGTCTCACACTATAGGTTCCCGGCCTCTGAATCCTCACTGCCGGGCCCGGAGTTTCCATTAGTGGTCGATGTTTTCGAAGAGGTCGAAGAGCAACTGCGCTCCGACCGCTATCAGTCTCTGGCGCGGAGGTGGCTGCCCTGGGTACTCGGCCTGTTGGTCGCATGCCTGTTGGTCGCGCTCGGCGTCTGGGGGTACACCCAGTACCGAGATCAGGGCGCCCAGAAGGCGTCGGTCGCCTATGCCGCAGGGCTCGACAGCCTGGGCAAGAGCGACACCGCTGGCGCCTTCCTGCATTTCGGTGAAGCGGCCAGGGGGGGCTCGGCCGTCTACCGCACGCTCGCCCTGATGCAACAGGGGGGCATTCGCCTCAATACCGGCGACACCGCCCAGGCCGTCAGCCTGTTCGACCAGGCGGCCAAGGCCGCGCCCAACGAGGTCCTGGGCGACGCCGCGCGCCTCAAGGCCGCCTTCGCCCTGTTCGATACCGCAAGCTTCGCCGACATCAGCGCCCGCCTGACGCCTTTGGCCGATTCCAAGCAACCCTATCGGTCGTTGGCCCGCGAAGCCTTGGCCATGGCCAAGCTGAAAGCGGGCAAGATCGCTGAGGCCCGTGCCGACTTTCAGGTGCTGACCACGGTGCTCGACGCGCCAGAAGATCTGCGCCAGCGCGCCGGGGCTGCGATTACTCTGATCGATGGCGGCACGGCTGGCGCCGTTCCCGCTACGGTCAAGACCGCCCTGACTCTGCCCAACAATATTTCGTTCGCTCCGCCCCCCCAGGGACCGGCGCCCGCCCAGCAGTCCCCAGAGGCGGGAGCCGCCCAATGATGATCAAGCGTAGTTTGGGTCTCGCCGCCCTGTTGGCGGCGGGCGTGGCCCTGTCAGGCTGTAGCCATTTCCACAATCCGTTCTCCGGTGGCAACGCGCAGAACAAGTACCATGGCAAGGGCGAACGGATTCCGATCATCGCCTTTGACCAGTCACTCAAGGTCTCCGATACGCTCAAGGGGCAGGACTTCTACCTGCCACCGCCAGCGGCTCAGGCGAGCTGGCCGGTCCCCGGCGGCACGCTCGATCAGCCGATCGAAAACGTCGAGGCCGGGAAGGACTTTGTAGTCTCCTGGAAAGCCAAGATCGGCGCGGGCTCTGAACGTAAGACCTATATCACGGCTCCGCCCGTGGCTGCGGACGGCAAGGTGTTCGTCATGGACGGCTCGGCCCGGGTGTCGGCCTATGACATGAAAAGCGGCCGCGAGCTGTGGCGCACGGATCTGGCGCAAAGATCCAAGCGCGACAAGGAAGGCTTCGGCGGCGGGGTCGCCTACGCCGATGGCCATGTCTATGTGGGCTCGGGCTACCGGTTCGTCGCGGCCCTGGACGCCACCAGCGGTAAGCAGCTCTGGCGCACCGCCACCGACGCGCCGGTTCACGCCGCGCCTACGGTCTCCGCCGGTCGGGTGATCGTGGAATCCGTCGACGACAACCTAATGACCTTCGACGCCCAGACAGGGGTGGCTGGCTGGACCTATCAGGCCCTCAACGAGCCCGCCCGCATCCTGGCCGCCACCAGCCCGGCCATATCGGGCGACGCGGTGGTCGCCTCGTTCGCCTCCGGCGAGTTGGTGTCCCTACAGGCGGCCAACGGCAACAGCCTGTGGAATCTGGTTCTGTCCAAGTCCAACCGTAACAGCGCCCTGTCTGAGATTCGCGACATTCCCGGGCGCCCGGTGATCTATCGCGGCGACGTGTTCGCCGTCAGCCACTCGGGCGTGTTCGTGGACGTGGAGTTGCGCACCGGCACGCAGCGTTGGGAATTGCCGGTGACCTCGGTCTCGACCCCGTGGCCCGTAGGCGACGTGGTCTATGTCACCGACACCGCCGGAGAGGTGCTCTGCGCCTCACGCGATTCCGGTCAGATCTATTGGATCGTGGATCTCAACAAGGGCGTGAAAAAGAAGAAGGACCGAGGCCTCTGGTCGGGGCCGATCCTGGCCAACAACCGCATCGTGGTCGTCTCGACCAAGGGTGAGGCCCGGGCCCTGAACGCCAAGACCGGCGCGATGGAAAAGAACCTGAAGATCGGCTCTCCCGCCATGCTCAATCCTATCGCGGTGGGCGGCGACCTCTATGTCGTCAGCCAGGCTGGCGAACTGATCGCAATCCGGTGACGCAAGTCAGGACCCTGTCATGACGATCAAGCTGGCCATTGTCGGCCGGCCGAACGTCGGCAAATCGACGCTGTTCAACCGGCTTGCCGGCAAGAAGCTGGCGATCGTCGACGATCGTCCGGGTGTGACCCGAGACCGGCGCTATGCTCCAGGCCGCCTGGGTGACCTCGACCTGACCCTGATCGACACCGCCGGGTTCGAAGACGTGGCCGACGAGAGCCTGGAGGCGCGGATGCGCGCCCAGACCGAACTGGCCCTCGACGAGTGCGACGTGGCCCTGTTCGTGATGGACTCGCGCGACGGGCTGACTCCGCTGGATCAGGTGTTCGTCGAGCTTCTGCGCCGACGCGACAAGCCGGTGATCGTCTGCGCCAACAAGGCCGAGGGCCGGGCGGGCGAGGCGGGGGCCAACGAGGCCTTCGAACTGGGCCTGGGCGAGCCGATCCCGATCTCGGCCGAGCACGGCGAGGGCATGGCCGATCTCTATGCCGCCCTGGTCAGGCTAGGGCTCGACGAAGACGAGCAAGAGGACGACGGTGCGGGCCGCCCCGTCAATATCGCCATCGTCGGCCGCCCAAATGCAGGCAAGTCGACCCTGGTCAATCGCCTGATCGAAGAGGACCGGTTGCTGACCGGCCCCGAGGCGGGCATCACCCGCGACGCGATTTCGGTCGACTGGACCTGGGGCGACCGCCAGATCCGCCTGGTGGACACCGCCGGTCTGCGCCGCAAGGCGCGGGTGCAGGAAAAACTCGAAAAGCTGTCCACCCACGATTCCATCCGCGCCATCACCTTCGCCGAGGTGGTGATCTTGGTGATGGACGCCACCCATCCTTTCGAGATCCAGGACCTGCAGATCGCAGACCTGGTGGAGCGGGAAGGGCGCGCCCTGGTGTTCGTGCTGGCCAAGTGGGATCTGATCGAGGATCCTCAAGCCCGGCTGAAGGCCTTCATCGAACATGCCGAACACATGCTGCCCCAGGTGCGCGGCGCACCGGTGGTGGCTCTGTCCGGAGAAACCGGCCGCGGCGTCGAGCGGCTGATGCCAGCGGTGTTCAAGGCCCACGCCGACTGGTCGACCAAGATCAAGACCCGCGACCTCAACGACTGGCTGGCCATAGCGGTGCAGCGCCATCCGCCGCCCGCGGTCAACGGGCGTCGGATCAAGCCGAAGTACATGGCCCAGACCAAAGCCCGTCCGCCGACGTTTGTGCTGTTCGCCTCGCGCGCTGACCAGCTGCCGGACAGCTACAGGCGTTATCTGGTCAATTCGATGCGCGAAAGCTTCGATCTGCCGGGCGTGCCGATCCGACTGACCGTCAAGGCCAATAAGAATCCCTATGCCGAGGGGGAGGACGGTTCGCCGCCGACCAAGACGGCGACCCCGCGCAAGGCCGCGGAGATCGTCAGGCCGACCGTCAAGACGGTGCTCAAGGGCGAGGCCAAAACCAAGGGCACGACGACAGGGGGCAAAAAGCCCGCCCCTAAACCCGGCGGGGGCAAGGCTCACGCCGCCAGACCGTCGGGCGGCAAAGTGCTGGGGGGCAAGGCCCGGGCCGCCAAATCACTCGGACGATACGGCGTCAAGCCTTCGCGAGGGAAGCCTTCCAGTCGTTGAACACCACCGCCTGATCGGGTAGGCCCGGCTGGCTGAGCGCCAATTCCACCATCATCGGGCCGATCTCCAACGGGTCCGGGAGGGTTTCGGGATCTTCGCCCGGATAGGCCTCAGCCCGCATTTTGGTGCGCATGGCGTTGGGATCCACCAGGATGGCCCGCACCGCGGTGTGCTCGATCTCGTCGGCCCAACAGCGCACCAGACTTTCCATCCCCGCCTTGGTCGCCGCATAGGCCCCCCAGAATGCGCGTGGCCGCGCCACGCGACCCGTGGTCAGGAAGATCGCCCGCCCGGCCTCGGCCTGGCGCAGCAGGGGCTCCAGCGAGCGGATCAGCCGATAGGTCGAGGTCAGGTTCGTGCCGACCACTCGATCCCATTGTTGCGGGTCCATGTGAGAGACCGGCCACAGGCCACCGAGCATGGCTGCGGCGTGGACCAAGATATCGAGCGTGCCGTGTCGCTGGTGGATGGCTAGGCCCAGTTGATCGATCCCGTCGCCGTCGGACAGGTCCAGGGGAACCAGGGTCGCGGGTTCGCCGCTGAGGGCGCGGATCTCGTCGTCGAGCGCTTCGAGCGCACCCTGGGTGCGGGCGGTGGCGATCACGTGGGCGCCGGCGCCAGCCAGGGACAGGGCCGTGGCCCGCCCGATGCCGCGCGTGGCGCCGGTGACAAGGGCGATGCGCCCGGCGAGCGGGCGTTGGTCAGTGTCGGTCACGAAGGCCTCTGGGACTGGATTTAATCACCGCTCATCCTCGCGAAAGCGAAGGTCCAGGCTTTTTATCCTAGAGCGTGGAGATGTCAGAAAAAAACCTGGGTCGCCGCAGGAGCCTGTCTTCGGCTGACCCCGGGGGCGGAACGGGTGACGAGTTGGTTTAGGCGCTGACCAGAAACGACAGTTGGCGTTCGACCAGGTCGTTGCGGCCCTCGGCGATTTCGCGGTCCAACAAGCGGGTCGGGTAGTCGCCGGTGAAATAGTGGTCGGTGAATTGTGGTCGCTCCGGATCGCGCTTTCCCGCTTCCATGGCCCAATAGAGGCCGTCCACGGACAGGAAGCCCAGCGAATCGACCTCCAGGAATCTGGCCATTTCCTCAAGAGAATGCTGGGCGGCCAACAGCTTGTCGCGGTCGGGCATGTCGATGCCGTAGAAGTCCGGCCACAGGATCGGCGGCGACGCCGAGCGCAGGTGCACTTCCTTGGCGCCCGCTTCGCGGACCATGCGCACGATCTTGAGGGAGGTGGTGCCGCGCACGATGGAATCGTCGATCAGCACTACGCGCTTGCCTTCCAGCACCGCGCGATTGGGGCTGTGCTTCATGCGCACGCCCAGTTCACGCACGCCCTGTGTGGGCTGGATGAAGGTGCGGCCCACATAGTGATTGCGGATGATGCCCATCTCGAAAGCGATGCCGCTGGCCTGGGCGTAGCCGAGGGCCGCGGGCACGCCGGAGTCGGGCACAGGCACGATCACGTCGGCGTCGATCGGCGTCTCTTCGTATAGGCGCTGGCCCATGCGCTTGCGCACCTGATACACCGAGCGGCCGTTCACCACACTGTCGGGGCGGGCGAAATAGACATATTCGAACACGCAGGGACGGGCTTCCGCGGCGGGGAAGGGGCGCAGGCTTTCGATGCCCTTCTCCGAACAGACCACCATCTCGCCGTGCTCGACGTCGCGCACGAAGCGGGCGCCGATCATGTCGAGGGCGCAGGTCTCCGACGCCAAAACTGGCCGGCCTTCCAATTCGCCAAGCACAAGGGGACGGATCCCCAGGGGGTCGCGCACGCCGATCAGCTTTTTGTTGGTCAATGCGACTAGGGCATAGCCGCCCTCGATCTGGGACAGGGCGTCGATGAACCGGTCCACCACCCGGGCTTTGCGCGAGCGGGCGATCAGGTGAAGGATCACCTCGGAGTCCGATGTCGACTGGAAGATGGCCCCTTCCGAGACCAGGTGTTCGCGCAGGGTGAGGAAGTTGGTCAGGTTGCCATTGTGGGCCAGGGCGATGCCGCCGGCCTCAAGGTCGGCGAACATGGGCTGGACGTTCCGCAGGAAACTCCCGCCGGCGGTGGAGTAGCGGGTATGGCCGATGGCCATGGCGCCGGGCAACCGGTCCACCAGGTCGGCGCCGGCGAAGGCGTCGCCCACATGGCCCATATGCTTTTCATAATGGAACCGCTGGCCGTCGAAGGCGGCGATGCCGCAGGCCTCCTGGCCTCGGTGCTGCAGGGCGTGCAGTCCCAGGGCGGTGATGGCGCTGGCCTGATCCACGCCGAACACCCCGAACACGCCGCATTCGAGGCGGGGCCGGTCATCGTCGGGGTCACGCCAGGGAGCCGGCGAGGTCTTGGCGGTCGATACGGTCAACGGGATTTCTCCACCACGTCGTCGAGTCCCTTTTCAGCGGCGTGATCATAGCCGTTTTGGGGAGGTTGTCCGCTGTCGGAGCTTTGCGACGGATCGCCGCCCCTGACTGCGTTGGCTAGAGCCGGTGTCAATTGATGGGCCATGGCCAGGCCTTTGGGGGCCAAGGTGCGCAAGGCCGTGGCCGACATTTCCGCCAGCGGATGAAGCTTGGCCTGGGAGATCCAGGCCGGGACCTGCTCCGGCGGCGTGGCCGCATGAAACAGAAGGGTCATCAGGCCCAAGGCCACCAGGCCGCGCACCAAGCCGAACGCGCCGCCGATCAGGCGGTCGGCGGTCCCCAGGACCTTGGTGTCGTGGACGCCGCGAGTCACGGCGCCAGCCAGAACGCGCAGGAGCACATAGGCTGCCAGGAAAACCACGATCACGGCCACCGCGTTGCCCGCCCAGGCCGGGTGCACCGCCGCGCGCGCCAGGGGGCCAGTGAAGCGCAAGGTCAGAAGGGCGACGAACACAGCGACGACAAAGGCGACCACGGTGGTGACTTCCCGCAAAGCGCCCCGCACCAGGCCCACCACCGCAGAGACGCCAAGGATCAGCAGGGCGATGATGTCGAACAAGGTCACGGCCGCACCTGTCGCGGGGTCATCCCAGGGCGCACCGCGGCGGCTTGGTTGCTCAATCCCAGACATCCTCGCCGATGCGGCGGACCGCGTCGGCCAAACGGGCCACACTCGTCAGGGCGAACGGCGAAGTCTCGGCCAATCCGGTCGGCGCCAAAGCCCGTCCGAAGCCCAGTTTCGCCGCCTCTTTCAGCCGCGACTCCATGCGGCTGACCGGGCGCACCTCGCCCGAAAGGCTCACCTCGCCGAACACCACGCAGTCTTGCGGCAGGGCCACGTCCAGGGCCGAAGACGCCAGAGCGGCGGCGGCGGCCAAGTCCGCGGCCGGCTCGCTGATCCGCAGGCCCCCGGCGACGTTCAAATAAACGTCACGGGTCCCGAATCCAAGCCCGCATCGGGATTCAAGCACGGCCAAGACCATGGCCAGGCGGCCCGTGTCCCATCCGACCACCGCCCGGCGGGGCGTGCCATACGCGCTGGGCGCGACCAGGGCCTGAAACTCGACCAGGACGGGTCTGGAGCCTTCGATGCCGGCGAACACCGCTGCGCCGGCCGCGCGCTCGCCGCCTTCGTTGAGGAACAGGGCCGAGGGGTTCTTGACCTCGCGCAGGCCGGCGTCGCCCATCTCGAACACGCCGATCTCGTCGGTGGCGCCAAAGCGATTCTTGGCCGCGCGCAGGATGCGGAACGGATAGCCGCGCTCGCCCTCGAACGAGAGCACCGCATCAACCATGTGCTCCACGATGCGCGGGCCGGCGATCTGACCGTCCTTGGTCACGTGGCCCACCATGACGATGGCGATGCCGCGCTTCTTGGCCAGCCGCACCAGTTCGCCAGCGGCCGCGCGCACCTGGGTGACTGAGCCGGGTCCGGCCTCATGCGCGTCGCTCCACATGGTTTGGATGGAATCCACCACCACCAGGTCGAAGGGCTCGCGCTTCAGACCATCCAGGATGTCGCGCACCGCGGTCTCGGCGGCCAGCTTCACCGGCGCCTCGGCCAGACCCATGCGGGACGCGCGGCTACGGATCTGCTCGATGGCCTCTTCGCCGGAGATATAGGCGCAGCGTGCCCCGCGAGTAGCGGCCATGGCGCAGACCTGCAGCAGCAGGGTCGACTTGCCTACGCCTGGATCGCCGCTGAGCAGGATGGCCGAGCCCGGCACCACGCCGCCGCCGCAGACCCGGTCGAACTCCTCGACCCCGGTGGCGATCCGGGGCGGGGCGGGAGTTTCGCTCTGCAGGGTCTCGAAGGTTAGGCCGCGGGCCTTGGCGCCTTTAGCCGGCGCCAGCGCGCCGGGCGGACGGGACTGGACCTCTTCCACAAGGCTGTTCCACGCGCCGCACGCCACGCATTGCCCAGCCCACTTGGAGTGAACCGCGCCGCAGGATTGACAGACATAGGTTGCGCCGTCGCGGGCCATGGGAGCGCTATCTGGGGATTGAGGGCGGAAATGTCCAATCTGGGACGAGTCGGCCCCAAGGGCGTCGTGCAAAAGCGCTTCAAAGAGCGCGAATCTTTAAGCGTGACGCAAAGTCGCGGTTGTCGGTAGTCTCACCCCACGGGGAAAACGGCATGGGGGACGAGCAATGACCTTCAGTAACCCTTCTTCGGCGGCCTCTTCCGGATTGTTCGCGCGGGTCAAGGGCATCCTGACCAGCCCTACGGCCGAATGGGCCAAGATCGATGGCGAACCGGCGACAATTGGTGGGATCTATTCAGGCTATGTGATCCTGCTGGCGGCCATCCCGCCCTTGGCCCGTCTGATTCATGGTGTCGCCTTCGGCTTTGGCGTTCTGGGCCTGTCCTTCCATCCCTCCGTAACCGCGCTGGTGGCGCAGGCGGTGGTTGGCTACGTCCTGAGCCTCGTGATGATCTATGTGGTCGCCTTGATCATCGATAGCCTGGCGAGCAATTTCGGCGGTCAGAGGAATCAGGTCCAGGCCGTCAAGGTCGCGGCCTATGCCAGCACCGCCAGCTGGATAGCAGGAGTCTTCGCCCTTCTGCCGATGTTGGCCCTGGGCGGGCTGCTGGCCTTTCTCGGTGCTCTGTACAGCCTCTACCTGCTCTATCTTGGCCTGCCGCGTCTGATGAAGGCGCCGCAAGAGCAGGCGTTGGGCTATACGGCGGTGACGGTGGTGGTGGTGATCGTGCTGTCCGTCGTGATCGGGCTCGTAGCTGCGGCGGTCACCGCGCCTTTCGGCGGGCTAGGTGGCGGCATGTTCGGCCGAAGCGCCCAGGTCAGCGGGACTATGCATCTGCCCGGCGGCGGCTCGGTGGACATGGAGCAGTTGAACGCCGCGGCGAAGCAGGCCGAGATCGCCAGCGCCGCGATCAAGGCCCAACAGAACGGCCAGCCGCCGCCGGCCGGGGCGGTGAAGGCGGTGGCGCCGGAGGTGCTCAAGGGCCTGCTGCCTGACAGCCTGTCCGGCTATTTGCGGACTGAGATCTCGTCCGAGAGCGAAGCGGCCAGCGGCATGTCGGGCTCCCACGCCAGCGCCACCTACACCAAGGGCGATAGCCGTATTTTGCTGGAAGTGTCGGACCTGGCTTCGGCGGGGGCCATAGCGGCCATGACCGGCGCCTTCAATGTGGAGCACGAGCGCGAAACCGGCAGCGGCTACGAAAAGATCGGCAAGGTCGATGGCCGCATGACCACCGAGGAATATGACCGCCAGAGCAAGCACGGCAAATATTCGGTGATCGTCGCCAGCCGCTTCGTTGTTCAGGCCCAGGGTGACGGCGTGTCCATGGACGAATTGAAGAGCGCCGTGTCCAACCTCGGTTTCGGTAAGCTGGAAGGCCTTGCCCATTCCGGCTGACGTCTGACGCCATAGGGTTCGACCTCGACCTGCGGGGCGGCTAAGTCTGATGCCGATGGCGCCCAGCGAATCGCAACAGGATCCTGATCCCCGGGCTGGCGGGCGCCTCGCGGCCCTGCTCAAGCCGTTTCCGATCCTGCACGCCGGCAACGCCGGGGTGAACATGCTCTACACCCTGGGGCAGACCCTGGTGTTCGCCAGGGCGCTGGACGGCCGGTTGTTCTCTCAGACCATCGCCGTAGCCACGGTCGGGCTCTATCTGCTGCCGGTCAACCAGGCGGTGGCGCGAGCCAATTTCGTGGTGGTTCGCCGCGATGTGGTCGGTGGGGCGGGGGGGCATGGATTGCCGCAGGTGGGGCTGGCCTTTCATGTGAGCCAGGCCTTGATGATCCTGGCTGGCCTGCTGGGGCCGCTGATCGCCGCGCCCGCGGATGTGCGGACCTATCTGGCCTTGGCCGCCTTCGCCACCTTCAACACCCTGTCCAACCTGTGGTTCTTCGAACTGCAGATGGCCATGCTGGCCGTCGAGCGACCAATCGGTTTCGAAATCGCCAGCCTGGCGCGTCGCATCGCCAACGCCGCCACCCTGGCCTGGCTGTGGTTCAGCCACGACTTTCTGACGTTCGCCGCGCTGATGCTGGTCCAGGGTGTGATTTCCCAGGCCTGGCTGATGCGGCGCGTGGGCCGCGACAGCGACCTGTTCGCGTGGCCCCGGGGGCTGACACCGGCCGCCTTGCGCCATCACCTCGGCCAGCTTTGGACATCAGTCCAGGCCACCTTCGCCGAGTGGCTGACCCTCAACGGCCCCTATGCCTTGTTCACCCTGCGCTTTGGCGTCGGGCCGGGGCTGATCGTGCTGGACACGGGCATGAAGCTGCTGCGCGTGGGCCTGACTGTGACCCGTAATTTCAGCGAGATCGCCTTGCCCAGCGTTTCGCGCGCCGTGCTGGAAAAGCGCGGCGGCGCGGCGGCGCGGGCTGTGGGCGCGGTGCTGGTCCTCAGCGCCCTGCCGGTGGCGCTGCTGGCGGCGGTGCTGGTGCTGCGCGAGCATTGGCTGTTCCAGGCCCTTTTGGCCCGCAATGACGTCATGCCGCCTGGCGCGGGACCTGCCTTCGCTGTGGCCCTATTGGCAGGCGTTGGTTTCCAGGCCGGGTCGCATCTCGTCGGCTATGTGGGCCGCGCGCGGGACGTTCGCCTGTTCACCCTGGCGGCCGCGGTCAGCTTTGTAGGCCTGGCCGCATATCTGCGGCTGGCCAACCCGCCGCTTCTGGCTGCGGTGTGGGCTGTGGCGATCGGGGTGGTGGTCACCGCCGTGGCGGGCCTTTGGACTATAGTTCGCACCCTGCAGTCGGCGCGTTAGGCGCCCAGTCGCGCTGCCCCCTCGGCCACTGTAACGACCTCCAGCCCTAGCCGCCTTGTGCGCTCCACGACAGCCTGGAAAGCAGCCGGTGTGCAGCCGTAGGGCGACGGGTTCGTTGTGACGTCATGGGTGTAGAGGATCAGCCAGGCGCCTCGAGCCTTGGCGCGTTCCAGCCATTGGCCGGCGACCTGGGCGGCGTTTGGGCCCTCGATCGCAACGGCGGGCGTTTGGTTGAGGTCGCCGCCACGCTCGATCAGGCCAGGATGGGTGGCCCGTAGCAGCTTGAAGCGCGGGGCCAGGGCGGCCTTGGCCAGGGCGGAGACGTCGCCGAACGGGTAGGCGAAGGTCAGAGGTTTGGCCAAGCCGTGCTGGGCGAAAGCGGCGGCGTTGCGCTCGGCCTCCGACATGGCCTCAGCGGGCCCGATCACGGCGCAGTTGCGGTGGCCGTGGGTATGGCAGGCGATCTCGTGCCCGCGGCGGGCGAGGGCCTTGACCGCGGCCCAGTCGGCATAGGGGGCCATCAGGCCATCCGCGCCGTCCATATAGCCGCCGGCGACGAAATAGACCCCGCGGAAGCCCGCGGTCTCCAGCACGGGCGCGGCGACTTGGGCGGCCGAGGCCGGGGCGTCGTCGAAGGTAAAGGAGACCATGGCCCGCGGCGGCGCTTTTGACGCCGGCCGACGGACGGCCAGGCGCGCCGCCTCGCGGCCCAGCTTGCCCAGCAGGCTTCGATTGCGCTCGAACTGGGCCGACTCGTTCGCCATGCCCAAGATCCATAGTGCAGATCGGGCGGTTTGCGCAGAGGGCAGGTCTTTTGCGATTTGCCAGGAGACGGGCGCGGTGAGATGATTTCAGAAAAAGCGGTATGAGGAACGCCCTGATGGCCTATGTCCAGGACCGGATCATCCACGACGCCGACTCCCACCTGATGGAGTTGGACGATTGCCTGGACGACTTCTTCGATCCGAAGCTCAAGGCTCGCTTTCACGACCTGCCCATCTATCAGCACAAGGTTGGCGGGCGCGGCTGGGCCATGAAGGCCAGGGCGGAACAGGCCGATCCGGCCTTCCGCGCTGGCGATGAGGCCAATATCCTGCTGCGCAAGAACTATCAGGCCTTGGGCGCCTTCACCCCCGCCGACCGCCCCAAGGCCGTGGACCTTTTGGGTTTCGCCAGCCAACTGGTCTTCACCACCTTCTGCCTGGGCAATTTCGGCCTCGATCAGGGCCAGGACCTGGAGCTCTGCTACGCCGCCGCCCAGGCCCACAACCGCATGATGACCGCCTTCTGCTCGGTGGACCGCCGCCTGCTGCCAACCGGCTATGTGCCCCTTGAAGATTTCGCCAGGGCCCGGGCCTGCGCCGGGGAAGCTATCGCCCTGGGCGCCAAGGCGCTGTTGGTTCCCTCGCGCTGTCCGCAGCGCCATTCGCCGAGCCATACGGGCCTGGATCCAGTCTGGGCCCTGGCCCAGGAGGCGGGGCTGCCGATCCTGTTCCATGTGGGCGGCGAGGAGAAGCTGAACCCAACCTATTTCGAGAACGGCAAGCCGCGGGTAAAGGATTTCCATGGGGGCGAGGAGAACTTCACCTCGGTCAGCTTCATGCCGATCCCCTATTCGGTCATGCAGACCTTGGCGGCCCTGATCCTGGACGGGGTGATGGACCGCTTCCCGCGCCTGAAGTTCGGAGCCATCGAGCTGGGCGCCGCCTGGGTTCCGAGTTGGATGCGGTTCATGGATTCCGCCCACGCCGCCTTCATCAAGAACGAGGACCGGCTACAGGCCCTGTCCGCCCGCCCCAGCGAAATCGTGCGCCGCCAGGTGCGGGCCACGCCCTATCCGCACGAGGACGCAGGCTGGATCATCGCCAATGCGGGGGAAGAGATGGCGCTGTTTTCGTCCGACTTCCCGCATGTGGAAGGCGGGCGCAATCCGCTGAAGCGCTTCGACGATTCCCTGGCCGAAACCTCGGAGCGTGGCCGCCAGCGGTTCTATTGCGACAACTTTATTGACCTGATGGGCGAGGGGCTGGCCAAGGACCTGCGCTATCCTGCCCATCTGACGGCGGCCTGAGACGCGATTGCCTGGCGTCTGGGCGGCGACAGTGAGCCCTGATATGGGCTTGGTATGACCGACGACATCATGACCTGGGTTGGGCGAAGCGAAACCAGCGAGGTTCGTCTCGATCCGTGGCCGGCCAACGCCTTGCAGGCCAGCCTGGATTTGGCTCGACCCGAACAGGCGATCACAGAGGATCTGCCGCCCCTGTGGCACTGGCTCTACTTCCTGGAGGCTGCGCCGCGCAGCCGGATCGGCCCGGACGGTCACCCACAGCGTGGTGGTTTCATGCCGCCCATCGACTTGCCGCGACGCATGTTCGCCGGCGGCCGCTCGCGCTTCGAACGGCCCTTGAAGCTGGGTCAACTGGCGCATCAGACTCGCGAGATTCTGAAAATCGAACGCAAAACCAGCGGTTCAGGCGACCTGGTGTTTGTCACCGTGGGCCACGACTACGAACAGGATGGTGTCCTGTGCATCCGCGAGGAGCGCGATTTCGTCTTCCTGGCGCCGCAACCGCCGTCTTCAGCCGCGCTTGCGGCCATCGAGCCGCCACCGGCGGGCCAATGGCGTATCAGCCTGACCCCCGACCCGGTGCTGCTGTTCCGGTTTTCCGCCCTGACCTTCAACGGCCACCGCATCCACTACGACACCGCCTATGCCCAGGTTGAAGAGAATCTGGCGGAGCGGGTGGTGCACGGTCCCCTGACCGCGATCCTGCTGGCCGAGTTGGTGCGGCTTGAAGCCGGTAAGGCGGTGCGTCGTTTCGAGTTTCGCGCGCGCAAGCCGTTCTTCGTGGGTCAGGCCATGACCGTGAATGGGACCCTGGCGGCGGACGGCGACATCGAGCTTCACGCGCAGTCGGCTGGGGGTGGTCTGATGACCGCGCGGGCTGAGGCCGTTTAGGGCGGCGGCTCACCAAATCGCATCCAAATCCTCAGGGCGGCAAGAAGATCGCCGCGACGGTCATGTCCGAAAACCGCGAGACAGGCCGGCTCCCAGGGACGATCATAGGCTCATGGACCTGGATCATGACGCCTGTTACCGCGCGATCTCCACCCGCGACGCCCGCTTCGACGGTCGGCTGTTCACGGCGGTCAAGACCACCGGCATCTATTACCGGCCGATTTGCCCTGCGCGAACGCCCAAGAGCGAGAACGTGGTCTTTTATCCAACGGCTGCTGCCGCTCAGTCGGCGGGATTCCGCCCCTGCCTGCGCTGCCGGCCTGAGACCTCGCCGGACCTGGGCGCCTGGCGCGGCGTGGCCAACACCGTCTCGCGCGCCCTGGCCCTGATCGAGACCGGGGCCCTGGACGCCGCCGATGTCGAGGCCCTGGCTGACCGACTGGGCGTGGGCCAGCGCCAGCTGCGCCGGCTGTTTCGCCAGCACCTGGGCGCCTCGCCCATCGCCGTTGCGCAGACCCGCCAGGTGCTGCTGGCCAAGCAACTGATCCACGAGACCCGTCTGCCCATGGCCGAGGTGGCCATGGCCTCAGGCTTCGGCAGTATCCGCCGCTTCAACGAGACCTTCCAGACCCTGTTCCGCCGCCCACCCAGCGCTCTGCGTCATGGCTCGGCGCCCGAGGTCTCGGCCCATGGCGACGGCGCCCTCACGATCCGGCTGCCCTATCGTCCGCCCTATGACTGGGGCGCGATCATCGGCTTCCTCTCCTATCGCGCCATTCCGGGCGTGGAGGTCGTCACCCCGGACCGCTACGCCCGCACCATCGCCCTGGGCGCCGATCGCGGCCTGTTGATCGTGCGGCCCCTGGCCGGCGACCGCCTGGGCGTGGAGATCCATTTCCCGCGCCTGTCGGCCCTGCCGGCGATCATCGCCCGGGTGCGCCGTGTGTTCGACCTCGCCGCCGACCCGGTCATCATCGGCGAACATCTCAGCCGAGACCCGGTGCTGGCGCCCCTGGTCGCCGCGCGTCCGGGCCTCAGAACACCCGGCGCCTGGGACGGCTTCGAACTGTCCATTCGCGCCATCCTCGGCCAACAGATCACCGTCACCGCCGCCACGATCCTGGCCGGCAAGATCGTCGCCGCCTATGGCGAGCCCTTGCCGGAAAGCCTGATCGGCCGGGTCGAGGGCCTGACCCACACCTTCCCGCCGCCCTCGGCCATGGCGGATCGGGACCTGTCACATCTGGGCATGCCGCGCGCCCGATCCTCGGCCCTGTCGTCCATGGCCGCCGCAGTGGTGGCCGATCCGCTGATCTTCGGCGCCCGCCGCGACCTTGGCGAGGCCATCGCGCGCCTGAAGGCGTTGCCGGGCATCGGCGAGTGGACTGCGCAATACATCGCCATGCGCGAACTGCGCGAGCCGGACGCCTTTCCCCATGGCGACATCGGCCTGATGCGCGCCCTGACGGACGCGGGCGGCGTGCGGCCCACCGCCAACGAACTACTCGCCCGCGCCGAAGGCTGGCGTCCCTGGCGCGCCTATGCCGCCCTGCACCTGTGGGCGTCCGAGGCCCTGCCCGCCGTCCAAGGAAAAGCGCATGACCGCAAAGCCGCCTGAGAGCCTGCGCCTGGACCGCGTGGCCACCCCGATCGGAACGGCGCTGCTGGTCACCGACGAAAACGGCCTGCTGCGCGCCTTCGATTTCGAGGACTTCGAGCCGCGCATGATGCGGCTGCTGCGCCTGCACTATGGGGCGACGCCGCTGGTGGAAGGTCCGGCGCCAAAGGCGGTGAAAGATCCCATCACCCGATATTTCAAAGGTGATCTTCAGGCCTTGGACGAAGTGGCTTGGGCCACCGCAGGCACTGAGTTCCAGCGCAGCGTCTGGGCTGCCCTGACCACCATCCCCGCCGGCGAAACCCTCAGCTACCGCGGCCTGGCCGAGCGCATCGGCCGGCCAAAGGCGGTGCGGGCGGTGGGCCTGGCCAATGGCTCCAACCCCGTGGCCCTGGTGGTGCCTTGTCACAGGGTCATCGGCGCGGACGGCTCGCTCACCGGCTATGGCGGCGGCCTGCACCGTAAGCAATGGCTGCTGGACCACGAGGGCGCGAGACCCGGGCGATTGATCTAGCGGGCTTGGACAACGCCGCCCACGAGCCTACCAGTGCTCCAGTCAAGCTGGAGGCTCGCCATGTCCCTGACCCTCGAACCCATCGGCGTCGTGCGCGGCGGACGGGACAAGCCCGTCGATGATGACTGGGGCCGAAGCCGCGCGCGGCTGGTGCTGGATGACCGTTTCACCGCCGACGCCCTGGTCGGGCTGGAAGGCTTCTCTCATGCCGAGGTGATCTTTGTTTTCGACCGGGTGCTGGACGACAAGATCGAGACCGGCGCCCGTCGCCCTCGGGGCCGCGCCGACTGGCCCCTGGTTGGCATCTTCGCCCAGCGCGGCAAGAACCGCCCCAACCGCCTTGGCGTCACCGTCTGCCGCATCGTCTCAGTCGAGGGACTGGAGGTGGAGGTTGAGGGGCTGGACGCCATCGACGGCACGCCGATCGTCGATATCAAGCCGGTGCTGTCCGGCTTTCTTCCCCGCGGCGAGGTGCGCGAGCCGGACTGGGCGCGGGCGATCATGGAAACCTATTGGTGAGCCTGCGCCCTTGACCCGCGCGCCCGGATTGGGTGCTTAGGGGCCATGTCCGGCCTGTCCAACGCCCGGGTGATTGTCGCGGGCGCGGGTGCGTTCGGCTTGGCTGTCGCCCTTCGCCTCGCCCAGCTAGGGGTGCGCGTGACCCTGCTCGATCCCGACCTGGGCTTGGCGCGCAACGCCTCGGCGGTCGCCGCCGGCATGCTGGCCCCGGCCTTTGAATCCGTGCTGGACCCCGAGACCAACCTGTCCTTCGAGCTTCTGTGCGCCGCCCGCGATCTCTGGCCGGGTTTCGCGGCGGGCGTCGGCCGCGACATCGGCCTCGTTCGCGCCGGCGCGGCCTGGATCGACTTGACGGGAGCGCCGCTTCGCGCCGAGGCGGTGCGCGCTTCGCTCGCCGTCCTGGGCGCCCGCGTCGCGCCGCCGCCGGCTGAGGTCCCACGGGGATTGGACGTGGTGTTCACGCCCGAGGACTGGCGGCTCAGCCCTGCCGAGGCCCTGCCGGCTATACTCGGCTCCTTCCGGGCCGCGGGCGGGGCCGCGGTTCGCGGCGCCCTGGCGGGGATCGAGCCTGGCTACGCTATTCTGGCCGATGGCGGACGTATCACGGCAGACCGTGTCGTCATCGCCACGGGCGCTGGCGCCGGGGCCATGGCGCCCGAACTCTCCGTCCTTACGCCGATCAAGGGACAGATCGTCAGCTATCCAGATTTCGTGCCCCCGACAGACGCGCCGACCCTGCGCTGCGTCGGCGGCTACGCCACGGGCGGCGAGGACGGCCTTCGCGTGGGCGCGACCATGGAGCCCGGCAGCCGCGACCTGATGGCCGATCCAGAGGTGATCGCCCGCCTGCATGCCCTGGCTGTCCAACTCTATCCGGCGACCGCGGCCCTGGAGCCGATTCCCGCCGTGGGCGTGCGCGCGGCCTCGCCGGATGGCCGGCCGATGGTCGGCCCGTCCGAAGCCCCGGGCGTCATCATCGCCACGGGCGCCCGGCGCAACGGTTGGCTGCTCGCGCCGCTTGTGGCGCAAATCGTCCAAGCGTATCTGGCGGGCCGAGACCCTGGACCCTATGCGCCGTTGTTCGCGGCGCGCCGGTTCGCGGTCGCGTGATGTTGTAGGTAAGAAACGAGGGGAGGGCGCGCATGTCGGGCTTTTGGCTGACCGAGGACCAGGAAGCGATCCGAGAGGGCGTCCAGCGCGTCTGTTCCAACTATGGCGACGACTACTGGCTAAAAACCGACGACACCGGCCAGTTCCCTGAGGACTTCGTCGCCGACATGGCCGCCGGCGGTTGGCTGGGCGTCGCCATGCCCGAGAGCGTCGGCGGGGCTGGCCTGGGCCTGACCGAGGCGGCCGTGGTCATGCAGACCGTGGCCCAGTCCGGCGCGGGCTTTTCCGGCGCCTCCTCGATCCACTTGAACATTTTCGGCCCCATGCCGTTGGTCAAGTTCGGCACCGACGCCCAGCGCGACACCCTGCTGCCCCGCCTGATCTCGGGCGAGGACAAGATGTGCTTCGCGGTCACCGAGCCCAATTCGGGCCTGGACACCTCCAGCCTGGAGACCAAGGCCGAGCGCACAAATGACGGCTACCGCATCAACGGCCGCAAGATCTGGACTACCGGCGCCCAGCGGGCCAACAAGATCCTGATCATCGCCCGCACCACGCCCAAGGACCAGGTGGCCAAGCCGACCCAGGGCCTGTCGCTGTTCTATACCGACCTCAACCGCGACCAGATCGAGGCCAAGCCCATCCCCAAGATGGGCCGCAAGGCGGTGGAGTGTAACACCCTCTTCATCGACAACCTGGAGATCCCCGCCGAGGATCTGGTGGGCGAGGAAGGCAAGGGATTTCAGTACCTTCTGCATGGCTTGAACCCGGAACGGGTGCTGTTCGCGGTGGAGGCGGTGGGCTTGGGCCGCGCCGCCCTGGCGCGGGCGGCCACCTACGCCAATGAACGGATCGTGTTCGGCCGGCCCATCGGCCAGAACCAGGGCATCCAACATCCCCTGGCCAAGTCCTGGGCCGAGCTTGAGGCCGCCAACCTGATGGCCTTCAAGGCCGCCGCCCTCTACGACGCAGGCAAGGACTGCGGCGCCGAGGCCAACGCCTCCAAATATCTGGGCGCAGAGGCCGGCTTTCACGCCTGCGAAAACTCGGTACTGGCCCATGGCGGCATGGGCTACGCCAAGGAATATTACGTCGAGCGCTACTTCCGTGAGGCGATGATCGCGCGGATCGCGCCGGTAAGCCGCGAGATGATCCTGAACTTCATCGCCGAGCGGGTGCTGCATTTGCCGAAGAGCTATTGAGGCGGCGGAAGGAGCGGGGGATGGGGTGGGGTTGGCTAACGAACCCGACGTCGAAATTGACCTATAGGCGAGATGCTGTCGCCTCATCCCAATCACGCGGAACCCAAGACGCTTCTGGGCGGACCCACGTCATGAGTTTCTCGACAAAAGGGTCGCCGTAGGCCGCCCAAGGTCCCGCGGCTTTGATCACCCATAGATCGTCTTTGGGCCCAAGCATCGGCTGGAGCCGCTCCATGATGGCGCCGGGATCGCTTTCGCACTGAAGTATAAGGGATGTTGGCGTGAGCGTACCCATCGCCCCAGAGGCTTGATGGCCTGGATTGGTCCTGTTTCGCGAACCGCCTCAACACAGAATGACGCGATGTAGGTCATGGAGCCTCTGCGTAAGCAGCTTTGCAGCGTAGCGGCTCCACTATGGCTTTCCATCCATCTCAGATGCTCAAGTCGCAACATCCTCGCGAAACCGTTCCAACTGGCGCATCCGCTCATGCAGCACCGTCACGATACCAACGCTGCTATCGCCGAGTAGCTTTCAATAGATGAAGTGTTTCTCGTATCGGCAGACATAGCCGTCGACCCCGAATTCCGCCGGGATCGGACGCTAGGGAAAGCAGCGCGCGGCGATGGCCTCGAACTGCTCGAACAGGCCGCCGATGTAGCGCTCCGCCTGCGCCTCGCCCCAGGTGTCCCGAATGTAGGTGTAGATTTGGTCCAGCCGGCGGCCTGCGCCATCCTGGACTCGGAATGACGTCACGCCGACCCGCGCCGCGTGTTGCGCCTGATCACTTCATCGGCGTCCAGCGCGCGGTATGTGCTGTCCGGCGCTGCGAACTCTTGAGTCAATTCAGCCTTGAGCCGCGCAAAGGTCTCGCCATCGACCCGCGCCATGTCGCGGCGGATAAGGTCGCGGACGTATTCGCTGACATTCTCATATGCGCCGTCGTCGCCGACATTCGCCGCAACGAATTCGCCGAGCGCGCCACTGACCCTCACGTTCAGCGTCATCGTCTTGGCCATGGCGGACTCCCTCGCGCCGTCCTCATATTATGCAATATTGTGGACGCAGCAAACGCTCTAAGCCGCCAACCCCACCGCCGCCGAAGTCATCGACAGCGAGCCCACCACCACCTCGTTGAACACACTCACTGGCTCGTCCGCGCCCTGAGTGGCCAGCACATAGAGCAGGGGCAAGTAGTGGTCCGGCTCCGGTACGGCCAGGGCCGCCTCCGGCCCCATGGCCAGATAGTCGATCAGGCCGGCGTGGTCGCGGGCGGCGATACGACGGGCGACCTCGGCGTCGAAGGTCTTGGCCCACGGGGCGGGCTGCAGGTCGCGCGGATTGAACAGGCGCAGATTGTGCACGATGTTGCCGCTGCCGACGATCAGCACGCCCTCGTCACGCAGAGGCGCAAGCGCCTGGCCGATGGCGTAGTGCTCGGCGGGCGTGCGGCGTGTGTCCAGGCTGAGTTGCAGCACCGGCACATCAGCGGCGGGATAGAGAAACTTCAGCACGCTCCAGGCCCCGTGATCCAGGCCCCAGCCGTCCAAGTCGGCGCGGGCGTGGAAGGCCGACAGCCGCGCCTCCAGCGCCTTGGCCAGGGCCGGATCGCCCGGCGCCGCATAGGTCAGGTCGTACAGCGCCTGGGGAAAGCCGTAGAAATCATGGATGGTGCGGGGCTGCTCGGCTGCGGTGATCAGCACGCCTTTGGTCTCCCAATGGGCCGAGACGCACACGATCGCCTTGGGGCGTGGCAGGCGCTGGCCTAGCACCGTCCAC
This sequence comes from Caulobacteraceae bacterium, assembly GCA_036494815.1. Taxonomy (GTDB): domain Bacteria; phylum Pseudomonadota; class Alphaproteobacteria; order Caulobacterales; family Caulobacteraceae; genus Poindextera. The sequence continues at coordinate 13,499 of DASXNV010000034.1, read as the reverse complement.
GAGCGGGTCAGATCGTTGTCCTCAAGCGCGTTCATCGGCGAGCCGTGGCCGAGGAACAGGGCGGGCATACGGTCAGTGGCGGACATGGCGGCGGGAAGCTCCTGGTGTGGGGCCTATGTAAGAAGCCTACCCGCCGCCCGCCAATCAGCTCCGCTCGATCTTGGCCGCAAAGCAACCCCGGCCCGCGTTGTGGGCGTGCAGATAGGCGACCTCGGGGCGCTCTAGCCAACTTAGAACCAGCGGCTCGAGCTCGGCGCCGGGCAGCACCTGGCCGTCGACCATCATGCCCTCGGCGTCGAAGGCCCGCACCGATATCAGGCGGGCGGCCAGGACATCGGGCAATCGATCCACCAGCTTGGCCGTTTGCGTCGCCGCCTCGCGCACGAAGATGGCGTGATTGGAGCGGTAGGGCGTGGCGGCCGCCTGATGCTGATAGTTCAGCAACAGCACCGTCTCGCCGGGCTCCGCGTCCTCCAGGGTGATGCGGCAGGGTGAACCCGGCTTGGCTTCAACCACCCGACGGATCACGCCCCGCTCGGCGAGGGCGGTCTCGTCCAGGCCGAACAGGGGTTGGAAATCTTCTAGCGGCAGGCCGGTGACGACGTAGGACATATCAAAGCTCCTCGGGTTGAGGCTCAAGGTATGCGGCGGGCCGGACAGCCCCGCGATCCGGATCTTGCGCGCCAATCGCTACCGCCGCGCCATTTCTGCCTCGCAGTCCGGCGCTTGTTTCGAATCTGAAATCACAGATTCTTTCAAAGTGAACGTAATTTCAGTTTCGCAACTCGCCGACCTCTGCCTCAATGCGCCGGCATCTTATCGCCGTCTTCAGCGGTGGATCGGCGGGTGTCAGGAGTGTGGAATGACGCGTAAACGCGACAAGGATCTGGGCTTGGACCGGCCTATTGAGCGCCGCGACTTTCTTCAAGGGATGCTGATCGGTAGTGGCGCGGCCCTGACCGCGGGCTTGTCGCCGACCCTGGCCCGCGCCGCTGAGGCCGAGAAGGTGGCGCAGGATCAGCCTGGCTATTATCCGCCGGAACACCTGGGCCTGCGCGGTAGCCATCCGGGCTCGTTCGAAGCGGCCCACGCCCTGCGCGACGGCGATTTCTGGGATCACACGAAAGACGTCATCGACACCGACGAAACCTATGATCTCGTGGTGGTCGGCGGCGGGATCAGCGGCCTATCGGCGGCGCACTTCTTCCGCGCCGCCGCGTCTAAGGGCGCCAGGATCCTAGTGCTGGACAACCACGACGATTTCGGTGGCCACGCCAAGCGCAACGAGTTCCATGTCGGCGGCCGCATGCAACTGCTCAACGGCGGCACCTGGGCCATCGAAAGCCCGACTCCCTATGGGCCGCCCGCCGCCGGCCTCATGAAGACCCTGGGCATCGATCCCGCCGCCCTGGCCAAGGCCTGCAACCACCCGTCGGTCTATGGCGGCCTGGGCCTGAAGCCGGCCGTGTTCTTCGACCAGGAAACTTTTGGCGCGGACAAGCTGGTGGTGGGCCTTGGCCGCAGCGCTGCGCCGGCCAATCTGTCTGACCTTCTGGCCCAGGCGCCTTTGTCGGACGCCGTACGCCGGGACATCGGCCGGATCGAGGCCGGATCGGAAGATCCGATGCCTGGCCTGAGTTCGGACGAAAAAAAAGACCGCCTGTCGAGAATGTCTCACCAGGACTATCTGCTGAACCTGCTGAAAGCCGATCCGGGTGTGGTCGCCTATTATCGCCACCAGACCGACGGCCTTTGGGGGTGTGGCATCGACGCGGTGTCGGCCATCGACGCCTGGGGCTCAGGTCTCGCCGGATATCAGGGGCTGAAGCTGGGGCCCGGATCGACGCCGCGCATGGGCTATACGCCGGCGGGCTATACGGCTACTGGAGGCTCGCCGGACTTCCACTACCCGGACGGCAACGCTTCTGTCGCCCGGCTCCTCGTGCGCGATCTGGTCCCGGCGGCCATGCCGGGCGTTGACGCCAAGGATATCGTCAGCGCACGGGCCGATTACACCCAGCTGGACCGGCCCGGCGCGCCGGTTCGAATTCGCCTGAACAGCATTGTCGTGCGAGCCCGCAATTTGGGCGATCCTGCCGCCTCGCGCGGGGTTGAGGTCGCCTATGCGCGGGCCGGCAAGGTCTATCGGGTGCGCGGCAAACAATGCGTGCTGGCCAGCTGGAACATGATGATCCCCTACCTCTGCCCTGAACTGCCCCAGGGCCAGAAGGACGCCCTGCACAAGCTGGTCAAGACCCCGTTGGTCTATACCAGCGTGGCCCTGCGCAACTGGACCGCCTTCCAAACGCTCGGCATTCAGCATGTCTATGCGCCGGGCTCCTACCATTCCTCGTTCAGCCTCAATCCGACCGTGGACATAGGCGGCTTCACCAGCCCACGCAGCCCGGAGGAGCCAATCCTGATCCGCATGGAGCGCACCCCGGCCATGCCCGGCCTGAATGAGCGTGAGCAGCATCAAGCCGGCCGAGCGGAGCTTCTGGCCACGCCGTTCGAGACTTTCGAGCGGAATATCCGCGACCAGTTGGGCCGCACCCTCGGTCCCGGTGGATTCGACCCGGCGCGGGATATCGAGGCGATCATCGTCAACCGCTGGCCGCACGGCTATGCGCCAGAATATAACGCGCTGATCGACGGTGATACGCCACCGGACCAGATGCCCAACATACTGGGGCGCGCCCGTTTCGGCCGTATCGCCATTGCAAATTCGGATTCCGGCATGGCCGCCTACACCGACGTGGCCATGAACCAGGCCTATCGGGCGGTGCACGAACTGTTGGGCGAGGGGTAGGGGGCAATGAACCCTTTCCCCTGCTTGGGGAAAGGGTCCAGCTGAGATCAGTATTTGTAGGAGGCTGAGATCCCGATCGTCCGTGGACGGAAGGTTGTGGCCTCGTACAGCGCCGTGGTGCCGTCTTCGTGCTGCAGGTCAAGCTGGGGATGGCTGTTGAGCAGGTTTTCAGCGAACAGCGCCAATTCCCACTTATTGACCGTCAGGCCTGCCCGCGCCGAAACCTGGCTGGTGGCGGGGTTGGGAACCAGACCGGAGTCGAAGAAGTCGACATTCGCCGGATCCTCGGTGGGGATCGGCTTGTTGCGATGGCTGTTATATTCGTAGTCGGCCCGCAGGAAGCCCTCGTGATCATTGATCGTGAAGTTGTACTGGGCGCCCAAGGTGACCGTCCATGGCACCACATCCAGGACGTCGCCCTTGGCGGCGAGTTGCGAGCCGGACACCTTCTCGACCGCATTGCCGGTGAAGTGGGCGTCGGTATAGCCAACGCTCATCTCCACGTCGAAAGCCTGCGTCAGCTGCCATTGGCCCTCGAAGTCAAAGCCCTGACTAATCGCGCTGCCCGCATTGGCTGTGAATTGGATGCCGCAGGTGGGGACGTAGATCGCCTGCTGGATATTGTCCCACTGGATATAGTAGACGCTGCCGGAGACTAGGAGCTTGCGGTCGAGGAACTTGTCCTTCGAGCCCACTTCATAGCTGGTGACCGTGTCGGAGTTGTAGGAGGTGGGGAAGACCCCGCCGCAGGCGTCGGCTGGCAGGGGCGGGGTGGCGCCGCCGATCCGATAGCCCTTGGAGAAGGTCGTATAAACCATGTCGTCCGGAGTGATCTGATAGGACAGGCCGACCTTGGGCGTGAACGGCGTTTCGTCCTTGCTGCCCTTGACCGTCGCCGGCACGCCGCCGTCGTCCAGCAGATCCTGGGCGCCGTCGTTCAGGTTGTGGAAGTCGAAATGGGTCCAGGCATAGCGAAGGCCCACATTCAGCTTCAGGTCGTCGGTGATCTTGAACGTGCCGTCGGCGAACACGGCGACCTGGCGGTCGTGGGCCTTGGTGTCGTTGATATAGTCGTCGCCATTGGGCAACAGGTCTTCACCCCAGGCGGTGAGCATGTCCTCGCCCCAAAGATATTGCGTCAGAGCCGGTAGCTGCTGATCGCGGATCTCTTCGATACTGCGCTGACTGTTGTGGGCATAGAACACCCCCGCGGTCCAGTTCAGTCGCGCGCTGGGGTCGTTGGATTGCAGGCGAACTTCCTGGGTGAAGTTCTCCTGGGTGTTGGTGATGAAGTTGGTCGACACATAGGGGCCAAAGCCGGGGATGTTGAGGCCGTTGGCATTGAGTAAGTTGCCGGTGATACAGCCAGGCGTTGAGGTGGTGGGATTAGGTGTGGCGCAACCAACCGGAGTGGAGCCCTGCGGGTCGGTGGGAGCGGGGGCGCCGCTGTCGGGATCGGTCGCTGTTGTGAAGTGCTGGAAGTAGGACAGGTTGTACAGTGTGCCGCTGTAGCCGTTCACGATCTCGCGCCGATTATAGTAGGAAGTGTTGGAAATCAGCTTCACCGGGCCAAGGTCCCAGTCGATCTTCAAAGACGGCATATAGAAACGGTCGCGGTCAGCCATCCGATCTGGCGTGCCGCTCTGGTAGTCGCCAGAGCCAGGATTTGACGTGCTAACCCAATATTCGTCGTGATTGTGCTGGTCACGCTTCTGATAGTTGAACGCGGGCGTGATGCTGAGGTTCGATGTTGGCGCCCAGGTCGCGGCCGCGCGCAGGACATAGGTGTCCACATAGTTGGCGTTCTTTTCGCTGCCGCCAACGTCGTTATTGTCGGTGCGATCGACCCAGCCGCCGTCATGCCGTCCCCAGGCGCTGACGCGGAAGCCGAGCTTGTCCTCGATGATCGGACCGCCGGCAGCGAAGCCGGCTTCATAGCTGGGCGATCCGCTCTGGGTGTTGGAGACTTCTCCGTGGGCCAGGGCGCTGAAAGTGGTCAGGCTGGGTTGGTTGGTGATGTAGCGCACTGTGCCGCCTTCAGAACCGGCGCCAAACAGGGTGCCTTGCGGGCCGCGCAGAATCTCCACGCGTTGCAGGTCGAACACGGTGGGCAAGGTGTTGTTGGCGTTCAGGCCCAGGGCCCGCATCTGAATCGGCGTGTCGTCGATATAGATGCCGGTGGTGCCCGAACCGGCCTTGGAATCGATGCCGCGGATCGAAACGTCATGGCGGTCCTCGTCGAAGGTGACGCCGGGGGTGAATTTGGCGAGGTCGGCGAACGATTTGACGTTGAGCACGTCCATCTTGGCGCTGGTGAAGGCGCTGACGCTGAGCGGCACCTTGCTAAGAGCCTGGGACTGCCGGGTCGCGGTGACCACGATTTCCTGGACGTCCGCTGGCTTGGCCGGGGCGGGAGCGTCGGCGGCATGGGCCACGGCGGCGCAGACCAGGGGCGCGGCTAGGGCCGAGGACGCCAGCAGCAGATGGCGAAGGACTGTATTGTGAGACATTTGTGGAGTTCCCCTCCTTATGGCGACGTGACGTTCGTATGCGACCGGCGTTCGGTCAAGCCACTGTGATCACATAATTTCAAACTGTGATCTCTGTGCCGGTGGCGCCGACTTGCCGATCAGGCTATGCTGGATTTCTCCGCAGGCGGATCAGGATTGTTGGGGCGAGCCTTTAGACTCGCCCATGCATGCGTATCGACGCACCAGCTAGACCGATTTTAAGCCCCTCGCTACGGGCGAGGGTAGCCGGCGGTGTGCCGTCGCCGTCCATCGCGCCTGTGCTAAGGTCGGTCCGCCCGCGCCGACGCCAACGGCGCTGCGCGCCCGACGATTAGGCAGGCTGGAAGCTGATCCAGACTTGCCGTGGCCGCCGGCTTGGCGGCTTGTTCGTTTCCCAAAGTTCATCGAAAATCAAAATGGCCAAGAAAAAGAACCGCGCCGCCGATCCGGCCGCGCCCGTCACCAACGCCGCCGAAGCCAAGGCTTGGGCCTCCGTCCGCGGCGTCACCGAAATCGAATGCCTGGTGCCTGACCTCGCCGGCGTCGCCCGCGGCAAGATCATGCCTTCGTCGAAATTCTTCGACGATACGGCCATGGCCCTACCGTCCTCGATCTTCATGCAGACCATTTCCGGCGAATATCCCGAAGAGCGCGGAGAATTCCGCTTCGACCCCTCTGACGGCGACCTGGAGCTGCGCCCGGACTTCACCAGCCTTTGCGACGTGCCCTGGGCGCCGGAGCCCACAGCCCAGGTGATCCACGACGCCTATTATAGAGACGGCAGGCCTGTGGACATTGCGCCGCGCCAAGTGCTCAAGCGCGTGCTGGAACTGTATCGCAAAAAGGGCTGGGAGCCGGTGGTGGCGCCGGAGCTGGAATTCTACTTGGTCAAGCGCAACACCGACCCCGACTATCCGCTGGAGCCGCCGATCGGCCGATCAGGCCGGCCCGAGGCCGGCCGCCGGTCCTATTCGATCTCGGCGGTCAACGAGTTCGACGCCATCTTCGAGGACATCTACGCCTTCGCCGAGGCCCAGCAGCTGGAAGTCGACACCCTGATCCACGAGGAGGGGGCGGCGCAGATGGAGATCAACCTGCGCCACGGCGATCCCCTGGTGCTGGCCGACCAGGTGTTCCTGCTCAAGCGCACCATCCGCGAAGCCGCCCTGGCGCACGATATCTACGCCACCTTCATGGCCAAGCCGATGACGCACGAACCGGGCTCGGCCATGCACGTGCACCAGTCGGTGTTGTCGATGGAGACCGGCAAGAACATTTTCAGCGATGCGGACGGCAAGCCAACGCCGGCCTTCTTCCATTTCCTGGGCGGCCACCAGCGCTATGTGCCGGCTGTGACTTGCATCCTGGCGCCTTACGTCAATTCCTACCGCCGGCTGGTCAAAGGCGCCTCGGCGCCGGTCAATGTGCAGTGGGGCTATGACAACCGCACCACCGGCCTGCGCATTCCGCCATCATCTCCCTCCAACCGGCGGGTGGAGAACCGGGTGCCGTCATCGGACGCCAACCCGTACTTGGCCCTGGCGGCCTCGCTGGCCTGCGGCTATCTGGGCCTGACCGAGGCCCTGGCGCCGAGCGAGCCGGTCACCGGCATGGCTGAGACCGACGAGTTCGACCTGCCCGCAGGCCTGCTGGAGGCGGTCAATCTGCTGGAGGACACCGAAGAGTTGGGCGAGGTGCTTGGCCGCAGCTTCGTCACCACCTACGCCGCCGTGAAGCGCGCCGAGTTCGCCACCTTCATGCGGGTCATCAGTCCGTGGGAGCGGGAGTTCTTACTGCTGAACGTGTAGGCGCCGAGCGGCCTATGCCGACAGCAACTCGTCCACCGCCCGGCGGGCCTGGTCGAAGGCGCTGTCGGTATAGGCGGCCGCGCCGGAGTCAGAATTGGCGATGGTGATGCGGCCGAATCGCTGGCGGCCGATCATGTGCGGGCGTTGTTCCAACGGCACGTCGGGATCGAACAGGGGATTGTATTCATAGGCGTAGCCATGCGGCCAGCGATTGACGGTGATAGCCAGGATATCGTAGGCGGGCTCGAAGCCGCCGGCGCCCAGCATACGGCCCATTTGGTCCCTGATATTGCGCTCATAGGTTTCGAACGGCGTGGCGAGCAGCTCTGCGCGGCCGGCTCGATGCTGGTCGCGTTCGACCAGCCCCGGCTGGCAGGGTGAGCGGGTCAGGTGGACCAAGATCGGCTCGTTGGGCGAGCGCACGCTGGAATAGCCGCCTATATCCACCGACCAATTGAGCTGGAATGACGAGAAATAGCCGCCGGGGCTATAGATCGAACGGACGCCCAGCGCCTTGAAGGCGCGCCAATTGCGGATGGCGACGCTGGCATAGACCAGGGGCACCTTGACCAGTTCGTGCAGGGCCGCCTTCTGGGCGGCCGGCAATTCGGGGCACAGATAGGGGATCATCATGTTCCAGCCGGCCAGGACACAGCCGGCGGCATGGACGCGATGAACCTCTCCGGCGCGCGCATAGGCGATTTCGACTCCGCGCGACGCGGTTGGGCCGCCGATATTGCGCACGCCAACAACAGTGCTGTTCAGGCGGATGCAAACGGGTGCGCCGGGGCGGTCCAGGGCTGAATAGTCGGCGCGAGCCGTGACGACATCTTCGGCCGTCGAGCCCGGCAGGGCGGCGGGGACCAGTTTGCGCACCAGCAATCGGGCCAGGCTGGCGTTGCCATCGGGAAAGTGGAAGCTGTACGAGCCGCCATCCGCATAACCCGCCGCGGTATTGCCCATGCGCGGGGCCGATCCGGGCTTGAGCTTCATGCCTGCAAAGCCCGGAAAGCCGATCGCCCAGCAGTCCAGGGCCGGTTCGGCGTCGATGCCCACGCCCCATTCGCCATGGGTGCGGGCCTGATAGAGGTCGGCGACCTTGGGATCGACTCTGGCCAATTGTAGGAGGAAGTCGCGGTAGCTGATCCGTGACAGGCGATCCTTTTTCTCTTCGGAGGTCAGGCCGGGCAGATAGTCCTCATCTCCGGTCTCCAGCCTGAGCAGGTCCGCCCTGGCTGTCGGCGACAGAGGCGCTTCTGCGACGAAGCCGATCCAGGAGGCTGCGCTCGCGCCGCCCTCCCAGCGCGCGCCGCCGGACAGGACCAGCTTGTCGGCGCCGAAGGTCTGCTGATCGAAAAAGGTCGCAGCGCTTAGGCCCGCATAGATGTCCGGCCGATCGCAGACCTTGCCGAGGGCGACCGGATCGACGCCCAGGTCCTTCAGCAGGCCTGCGGCCGTTGCGCTATAGGGGCGGGGACTGTCGATCTCGAGCGTACCGCCGTTAAGCAATTCCAGCCGGCCGTCCAGATGAAACTCGTTTCGTTTGGCATGGCCTCCGAAGTCGTCATGGTTCTCCAGAATGAGGATACGAGCATCGGGTTTGGCCTGGCGGTAGAAATAGGCGGCCGCCAGACCGCTGAGGCCGCCCCCGACAATGACGAGGTCGTAGGGGCGGTCTGTGTCGTTGGCCGATCTGGCGCTCGCCCAGAAGTCGCCGTCGCGCAAGGCGTGGGCGGTTTCGAAGGCGCCAGGATGGCTGCCCCGCAGCCCGGTCAGGAGCGGCGGATAGTAGCCGGGCGTGTCCTGTGCGGCGATCTGCGCCGCCGCGGCGCTGGGCAGACCTGCGGCGAAAGCGCCGACTCCGATCGCTGCGCCGTTGAGAAAGTCGCGTCGGTCGATTGGTCGATCCAGGCCCAGCGCGCGGTCCTTGGCGGGGTATGGGGCCCGTGTCATCGGCGTGCTCCAGGTGAGGGAGCAACAAGGAAGCGGCTTGTGATCACAGCGTCAAGGGGCGGTTCTGCGACCAAACTCCGTTAGCGGTAAGGGAATCTTGCCGCCCTGCGTCATCAGCTCGGACTGATGGCCAGGTCGTCTGGGAGTAGAGATATCCGTTGATATTTTTGTACTGGTTCTATCCAAAATGACGCTGCGGCGATTTGAATACTTTTGAGATCACAACGAAAAGGCCTGTCCACGTCCGTGGCTTTCTGAGGTTAATTTGAATTAACGGCGTCGTTATACGTCAGCTTTAACGAATGTTGTTTGGATCTGGCCTCCACGGAGGTTGGCATGTCTGCTGTCTATCTGAATTTCGACAACCTGGCGATGTCTACGAGCGCGGCGCCCAGGGCCTGGTTGACCAGCTCCGCCATCGGACAGGTTCTGACGGCTCCCGCCACCGGCCCGGCTCAGCTCAGCGACCAAATGGGCGGCGGCACGTTGGTCGGCGGGGCCGGTGACGACAGCTTCTATATCGTGGACTCCAACGAGAAGATCAGCGTGGCGGCCGGCGGCGGCGTCGACACCACCTATGCGTGGGCCAGCTACACGGCCCCGACCAATGTCAATAACCTGTACCTAGAAAAGGCCGGCCTGACGGGCACGGCCAATGGCGCCGGCGACCTTTTGATCGCTTTGGCCAAGAGCGACACCTTGGTCAGCGGCGCTGGCGAAGACGTGATGGTCGATAATGGAGCGGGCGGCGAATTTTTCTCGTTCGGCGCCAACAGCGGCCACGATGTCATCTATGGTTTCCAGACCAGCGGCGCCACCCAAGACTTCATCCAGCTGACAAGCACCAGCTTCACCAGCTTCGCGGACGTGCAGTCGCACCTGACCCAGGTTGGGGCGGACACGCTCCTGACCCTGTCGGCCAACGACGCGGTCCTGCTACGCAACACCCAGGTCTCGTCACTGACGGCGAGCGACTTTGCGCTGAACATCAACGTCAGCCACGTCACCCCGACTTTCGACGACGAGTTCAACAGCCTCAGCCTCTACAACCCCACCACGGGGAGCGGGGTGTGGAAGACCAATTTCATGTCCGGCAACCAGTCCGGCCCCAACGACTATACCAGCCGCAATCTTCCGACCGGGGGTGAGCTTGAAATCTATGTCGACTCTAACTACGCCGGTACCGGTTCGACGCCCCTGGGTCTGAACCCGTTCTCGATCTCCAACGGCGTTTTGACCATCACCGCCGCCGCCACACCCTCGGCCGACCTGTCCGCCCTGTCGGGTTACAAATATACGTCCGGCCTGTTGACCACTGAGAAGACCTTCTCGCAGCTCTACGGCTATTTCGAGATCAAGGCCGAGCTGCCGTCTGGCAAGGGGCTGTGGCCGGACTTTTGGCTGCTGCCAAGCGACGGCAGCTGGCCGCCGGAACTGGACGTGGTCGAACAGACCGGCGGCACGACGGTCTACCAGACGGCCCACTCGGTCGACTCCACCGGCGCCGCAGTCCAGACCGCCTTCACCTCCTTTGTACCGACGGCGACCACCGGCTTCCATACCTATGGCGTGCTTTGGACGCCGACGACCCTGAGCTGGTATGTGGATGGGGTCGAGGTCTCGAGCACCGCCACGCCGGCGGACATGAACAAACCCATGTATATGCTGGTCGATCTGGCGGTCGGCGGCAATTTCCCGGGGTCGCCGGCCAGCAATTTCACCTCGGCCCAGATGGAGGTCGACTATATCCGGGCCTACAGCCTGGCCAGCCTTGGGCTGAGCGGCGCGAGCACCCCGCCGGCGACGGCGCCGGCCAGCGCCGTGGCGCCCACCTCCATCGCCGAGGCCTATGCGGCCAAGGCCGGCGCGGCGCTCAGCGTCAGCGCGGCCAATGGCGTCCTGGCCAACGATGTGGACCACAATGGCCTGACGCTGACGGCGGCCCTGGCCGCCAACGGTGGGACCTCCCACGGAGCGCTGGTGCTGAACGCCGACGGCTCGTTCACCTATACTCCGGCCGCTGGCTATGTGGGGACCGACAGTTTCACTTACATCGCCAGTGACAGTTCCAGCAGCGGAACCCCGACCACTGTCACCCTGACGGTGGGCTCGACCGCTCCCACCGCAACGGCCGACGCCTATGCGCCCAGGGCCGGCGCCGCCCTGGTCGAAACCGCCGCCAATGGCGTGCTGGCCAATGATATCGACCATAATGGCCTCAAGTTGACGGCGACCCTGGCGGCCAACGGTGGGCCGGCGCATGGCAGCCTGGTGCTGAACGCCGACGGCTCGTTCACCTACACCCCGGCCGCGGGCTTCGCCGGAACCGACAGCTTCACCTACATCGCCAGCGATAGCCTCAGCGCCGGAACGCCCACCACTGTATCCCTGACGGTCGGCGCTACGGCGCCCACGACGGCCGCGGTGGCTTATGGCGTCAAGACAGGCGTTCCGATCACTGAAAGCGCCGCCTTGGGCGTACTGGCCAAGGACGTCGACAACAACGGCCTCACGCTCACCGCCGCACCGGCGACGGGTGGCGGGCCTGCACACGGGACGCTGGCGCTGAACCCCGACGGCTCGTTCACCTACACCCCGACTACGGGTTTCGCCGGGACCGACAGCTTCACCTACATCGCCAGTGACGGTCTCTCGAGCAGCGCGCCGACCACAGTGACCCTGAATGTCGGGGCGGCGCCGATTGTGGTCCATTCAGCCGCCTATTCGTTGAGAGAGAACGCGCCCCTGACTATCGGCGCCGCCAGCGGCGTGCTCTCCTTCGACAGCGACAACAATGGCCTGCCCCTCAGCGCCACCCTTGCGGCCAATGGCGGCCCAGCCCACGGAACATTGGCGCTGAACGCTGATGGCTCATTCACCTACACACCAACCGCGGGCTATTATGGAAGCGACAGCTTCACCTATGTCGCCGGCGATGGCGCCATCACGTCCGCGCCGATCACGATCGGGCTGAAGGTCGTGGCCCTGACACCGGTCTCCCACACTGACTATTATACAGCCAAGGCCGGCAATCCCCTGACGGTGAACGCGGCGGCCGGGATCTTCGCCAACGACACCGATCCCAACGGCCTGACGCTCTCGGCCAGCCTCGTGGTTGGTGGCGGCCCGACCCATGGGACTTTGACCTTGAACGCTGACGGATCGTTCAACTACACCCCGGTCCTGGGCTATGTGGGGACTGACAGCTTTAAATATGTCGCCAGCGACAGCCTCGGGCCCGGCGCGGCGACCACGGTCAATTTGACTGTCGCGGCCAATGTTCCGGCGGGCAATGTCGATGTTTACTCGGCAACGGCCGGCGCTGCATTGAACGTGTCTGCAATTCAAGGTGTTCTTGCCAACGACGTCGACAACAATGGTTTGGCGCTCTCAGTCGTACTAGCGACCGCCCCGACCCATGGCACGCTCACCTTGGACGCCAATGGGTCATTCATCTATACGCCAAACGCCGGCTTCATTGGGACCGACAGCTTCAAATATACACCCAGCGACGCCCTCAGCACCGGCTACAGCACCCTGGTGACCATCAACGTCGCCGCGGCGTCGGGGGGCTCCCAGTCTACCGCGTCGACATCCCAGGCGGCGCCCGCGGTGATCGGCGGTGTTGGCAATGACATCTACGTGGTGACCAACAGCGCCGAGACCATCACGGTCGCCGCCGGCACACCCAATGAGACCGTCGACGCCAGCGTCAGCTACGTCCTGCCGGCCAATATCCAGAATCTGGTGCTCAAGGGCTCGGGCCTCACCGGCACGGCCAATGCAATGGACGACACCCTGACCAGCACCGGCGGGGCCAACACCCTGGTGGGCGGGGCGGGCAATGACACCTTCTATGTGAACAATACCGGCGACAAGGTGGTGGTCGCCGCCGTCCACGGCAACGACCTGATCGTCTCCAGCGTCAGCTACGCCCTGCCGGACAATGTCCGCAGCATCCAGCTGACCGGCACGGGCCTGACCGCGCACGCCAACGCCTCCGGCGGCGACTTCCTGAGCAGTGTCGGCGGCGGCAACACCCTTGTGGGCAGCGCCAAGGGCAATGACACCTTCACCGTCGCCCACACCACCGACGTGGTGGTGGTGGCGGCCGGGGTGGTCAACGACACCGTCGACACCTATGTCAGCTTCATCCTGCCGGCCAATGTGCAGAATCTGGTGGGCAAGGGCGCCGCGGCGATCACCCTGACCGGCAACGCCATGGCCAATGTCATCACCGCCAATACCGGCGCCGACACCCTCACCGGCGGCGGCGGAGCCGACACCTTCGTCATGGCCCCGGGGCAGAAGGCCGAGACCATCACCGATTTCACCGCCAGCGACCGGATCGACATCACCGCCTATCTGGCTAAGGGCCTGAACCCCAACTTCCACGACTTCGGCTCCTATTCCACCATC
>DASXNV010000033.1:0-206864 GCA_036494815.1 Caulobacteraceae bacterium | reverse complement strand
GTGCAGGCCAAGCTCGCCCATCTGCGGCCACAGCTGGCGGGGAAACTCATTGGTGCGGTCGATCTCCGCCGCCAAGGGCGCGATCTTGTCCGCGGCGAAGCGCGAAGTGACGTCGCGGATCTGATCGGCGGTCTCGCCGAGGCCGAAATCGAGCGCGGGGGCATGATTCAGGGTCATGACGCCGACTTAGCACGCGGTCATGTCCGGCGGGAGGGTTCTGGCCGCCGACACGCGCCAGGCGACCCGAACCGGCGTTAGTCGTCGCGCCCGATGTAACGCTGAACCAGCGAGTAGACCGCACTGACCACGCAGGCGGCGCCGACCAGGGCGACGAGGGTTCCGAGCACCTGCGGGCTGAAGGGTCCCTTGGCGCCATGGGCGCTGAGCGCCCAGAAGATGGCGACGGCGAACACCAACAGGCCGATCACCCCAAGCGCCGCCAACGGGCCATAGCCGCCATGTTCGGGCTCGACAGTAGTGAATTCGAAATCGCCAAAGCGCGCCTTGGCCGGCGGCCTGACGGCCTGGGCGTCGGCGACGAGCGGCTGGGATTGGGCGGCTTGCGATTCCGGCGCCTGAACGCGCGGTTCGCCGCGGTCGGGCTCAAGCACCCAGCCAGCATCGGCGGAGGATGGATCTTCGAGAGCCGCTTCCAGGACGAAAACCTCGTCTGGTTCTCGGCGCAGCGCCGCCGGAAACGGCTCCAGGGTCTCGCTATCGGCTGAGAACACCGGATCTGTCGCAGTGTCCTCGGCCCCGCTCAAGTCCGACAGCTCATCGGCATGGCTGAGCACGATCAGCGGTTCGGCCTCGCGCACCCATTCTGCGTTGGCCGTCGTGCCGGTCAGATCGGCGCGCAATTCGGCGGGCCGGGCGGTGAGTATCATCTGGTCGAGATCCCGATCCAGCCGGGGCTGCACCACCAAGGTCGGCACCGGAGACCAGCCACGGGGCGGGGTGAGGAACAGGGCCTTTTCGGCGGCGCGGCGGCGCACCAGGCCATCGACCACCAGCCTCTCGCCGTCCAGTTCGGCCCGGCGCCAGAGCTCCAACTCCGAGGCGGCCTGCAGCAGCGCGCCTTCATTGATGCGGCGCAGCACCGAAGAGCGTCGGAAGTTGTCGACGCCGATATTGAAGGCGAAACAAACCAGGGCGTCGAATTGATTTTGGTTGAGCGGGGAGAAGACCAGCAAGTCCAGCGCCGTCGAAACCGCCGCCAGATCATAGAGCAGCAAGGCGCGAGCGTCGGCCTCCGTGACGCTGGCGTCTTGCCGTGCGCTTTTGGTGTGGCCATAGCCGACGATCCAGCGGCCATCGGCCAACCGCGCAGCATTGCGACGAAAGCCTTCAAAGCTCATCACGAGCTGCAGTCCGGTCTCAGAGACCTGATGATGCGGCTTTGTCACACGACTTGATCCACTCTGGTACATGCGCAGCGGCGCCCCACCTGTCTGGGCAAGATAAGGGCCGACGGTGGCGTCTGTTCCCGCCATTAGTGCAGCAGCAGAATTGTGGCCAAGCCAAGGAAGCTGAAATAACCGACACAGTCGGTGACTGTGGTGAGAAAAACCACAGTGGACGCCGCCGGGTCGAATCCCATCTTATCCATGGCCAGGGGCAGTAGAATCCCTGCCACGGCGGCGGCGAACAGGTTGATGATCATGGCCAGGCCCGCCACCACGGCCATGGTTGGGTCATGGAACCAGGCTAGGGTCACCAGGCCCATGACCACGGAAAAGGCCACCCCGTTGAGCAAGCCGACCGCAGCCTCCCTCCAGATGGTGATGAGAAGGTTGGCGGCGTTCAATTCCTTGGTCGCCAGGGCGCGGACAGCCACGGTGAGGGTCTGGGTGCCGGCATTGCCGCCCATGGAGGCCGCGATAGGGTTCAGCACCGCCAAGGCCGCCAGCTTGGCGATGGAGCCCTGGAACAATCCGATCACGCTCGACGCCAGGATGGCGGTGCCCAGATTGACCAGCAGCCACCAGAAGCGCGAGCGTGTGATGCCGAAGATGGTCGCCCCGCGTTCGGCGTCGTACACACCGGCCAGGGCCAGCATGTCCTCCTGGCTCTCTTCCTGGATGACGCCGACGATATCATCGACTGTGATCTGGCCCACCAGCCGCCCGCCCGCCTCGACTACGGGGGCCGAGATCAGGTGGTATTTGTCGAAGATGTAGGCGACCTCTTCCTGGTCCATGTCCACCGGGATCTCGGTGACCGGCTCCATGATCTCGGACAGACGGGCGTCCAGCCGACTCTTGATCAGGCGGCTGATCGGTGCCGCGCCCAGGGGCCTGTTGGACGGATCGACCACATAGATATCGAAGAAAAGGTCCGGCAGGTCGTCGCCAGCGCCGCGCACGTGATCCAGGGCCTGGCCGACGGTCCAAAATTGCGGCGCCGCCACCACCTCGCGCTGCATCAGGCGGCCGGCCGTCTCGTCAGCATAGGACAACGAGGTCTCAATGGAGGCCCGGTCCACGTCGGACATGGCGGCCAACACCTGGCCGCGCACGTCATCCTCCAGGTCGTCGACCACATCGGCGGCGTCGTCGGAGTCCATCTCGCCGATGGCCTGGGCGAGCGTCGCCGGCGCGACGCGGCTCAGCACGTCTTCGCGCAGGGTTCCATCCAGTTCGGACAGCACCTCGGCCAGGGTGTCGGGATCCAGGAGCGGAACCAGTTCCTCGCGATAGGCCGAGGACAGAAAGCCCATCAGGTCGGCGATGTCGGCTGAATGCAGGGCGTCGATCAGCTCGCGCAGGCGCCGCGTGTCGCCACGGTCGGCCGCGTCGACGACCATTTCCACAAATTCAGGGTTCAGCGCGTAATCGTCGCGCAGCGCCAGGTCTTCGAGGTCTTCGGGGGCGCCCAGCTCAGCGACCACGGGGTCGCCTGTCGATCGAGCCATCGATCCCTCCCCCGCTTTATGGTCGCCTCGGCGTTGCTGCTATCGGTCCTAATTCACAGGCCTGAGCGGGATGAGGAAAAGTGCGAAGCGGTTTTCCGCCCGCATCCCGCTCCAACTCTTTAGAATCGATCACGTTTCATGATTTTGGATTGAAGCAATCCAAAATCATCGTGATCTAGTCTCACTGGTGCGGTCGAGAAGACTCGAACTTCCACGGGTTGCCCCACAGCGACCTCAACGCTGCGCGTCTACCAATTCCGCCACGACCGCACGTGGTGAGGCGCGGGGCGTAGCAAACCCCATCGCGTTTGTGAAGGGCGCCGCTTGTCTCGACAGGCCGATCTGCCGCCGGGCATAGTGCCCAGACAAGAAAACCTCTGCAGGGAATGGATCATGGCGCGCCGGCTAATCGCTGGACTATTGGGTTTGACCCTAGCGGCGTCGGGCTTTTCCGCCCTGGCCGAGGGCCAGCCTGTCAAGGTGCGCATCGACAGCGGCGTGGTGATCGGCCGCGCCTCGGCGACGCTGGAAAGTTTCAGGGGCGTGCCCTTCGCTGCCCCGCCAGTGGGCGACCTGCGCTGGCGTCCTCCGCAGCCGGCGGCGGCCTGGAGCGCCGACCGCGACGCCAGCCGATTCGGCCCAGCCTGCCTGCAGCCCCAACGTCCGGACGGCCGCCCCAACGCCGGCGGCTATAGCGGCGGGACCAGCGAGGACTGCCTTAACCTCAATATCTACGCGGCCAGGAGCGCAAAACACGCGCCGGTGATGGTGTGGATCTATGGCGGGGCCAATGTCTATGGGGCCAACGCCCTGCCCTCCTATGACGGCGCCGCCTTCGCCCGGGACGGCGTGGTGCTGGTGGAGATCAATTACCGCCTGGGCGCCCTGGGATTCTTCGCCCACCCGGCCCTGACCAAGGCCGCCGGGCCTGGGGAAGCCCTGGCCAATTACGGCCTGATGGACCAGGTGGCGGGCCTGCAATGGGTCAAGCGCAATATCGCCGCCTTTGGCGGCGATCCCAGGAACGTCACCGTGTTCGGCGAGTCCGCCGGCGGTGTTGATATCCTGGCGCTGATGGGCGCGCCCTCGGCCAAGGGCCTGTTTGAAAAAGCCATCGTCGAGTCGGGCGGCGGCTGGTTCCCCGCCGATTCCATGACCGCCGCCGAGGCAAAGGGGGCCGCCCTGGCGCAGAAGGCGGGCGCCCCGGCCACCGCCAGCGCCGCGGACCTGCGGGCGATCCCCGCCGAAACCCTGGTGGTCCATACCGAGGGCAGCCTGGGCCCGGCGGTGGATGGCAAGTTCCTGACCCAGCAACCCGAGGCGGCCTGGGCCAAGGGGGAGGTGGTCCATGTACCGCTGATCATCGGCTCCAACAGCTTCGAAGCCTCGCTGATGCAGTCATTCCGCATTCCGCCCGAGGCCTACCTCTCCATCTTTCCGCCGGCGGTCAAAACCGCCTACGCCAAGGAAGCTGACGACGACGCGGGCGTGGCCAATGCCCTCTTCACCGACTTCGCCATGGGCGCGCCCGCCCGTTGGGTGGCCGGCAAGGCGTCAAGCGGCGCGCCGGCCTGGCTCTATTATTTCTCTTACGTCCGGGTCGCCCAGCGCTCGCGGCTGCCCGGAGCCAACCATGCCTCGGAAATTCCCTATGTGTTCGACAGCCAGGACGTGATCCCGGGCTATTCCACGGAGATCGTCGACCAGGACCGGGCCCTGGCCAAGGTGATGCATGCCTGTTGGGTGGCCTTCGCCAAGGCGGCCGCGCCGTCATGCGCCGGGGCGCCGGTCTGGCCCGCCTATCACCCGGCGAAGGACGAACTGATGGAGTTCGGCCAAGCGGTCGCGGTGCGCGAGCATTTCCGCAAGCCCCAGTTCGACCTGCTCGACACCGTGGAACAGGCGCGGGCGGCCAGGGATTCGGGAAAATAGAGGGGCTTAGCCGCCGGCGCGGAAATCGAACACGTCAGCGGCGCGAGTGACCATGATGGCGATCTTGTCGTCGTTGATCTGGATCTCGCCGCGGGCCACCGGATGGTTGTTGGCCAGGATCCACACCTCGTCATTGGTCTTGGCGTCCAGCGGGATCACCGCGCCCCGGCCCATGCGCAGCAATTGCGCCATGGGCAGGGTGGAGCGCCCGAGCACCACCGAGATCTCGACGTTAACCGACTTGACCTGACTCAAGGACGACCGCCTTCAAAAGAATCGCCCGGCCATTGCATCGGCGGGACTTGGAGCCACATTGCAGGCACATGCTTGACCGGTCGTTAAATAGTGAAGCCAGAAGTCAGGAAGTCGCAGCGCCCCGCATGGGGCGTCCCGACGCCCGCCCCGTGGCGTGGGCGGTGTCAACAGCACCGGTCGGTTACACCGAGGCCGTGGCGGCCATGGAGGCGCGAGCCCTGGCCATCGCCGAAGGCCAGGCGGACGAGCTGATCTGGCTTCTGGAACACCCACCCCTCTATACCGCCGGTGTCACCGCCAAGCCGGGCGACCTTGTGGCGCCGGACCGATTTCCGGTGTTCAAAACTGAGCGCGGCGGCCAGTACACCTATCACGGGCCGGGCCAGAGGGTGGCCTACGCCATGCTCGACCTGCGCGAGCGCGGCCGCGACGTGCGCGCCTTCGTCACTGCCCTGGAGACCTGGATCATCGGCGCCTTGGCCGCCTTCAACATCGAGGGTGAGATCCGTCAGGATCGGGTGGGCGTGTGGGTGCAACGTCGCGAGGCAGGCCGGCCGCCACGCGAGGACAAGATCGCCGCCATCGGCGTCAAGCTGAGACGGTGGGTCTCGTTCCACGGGATCAGCCTGAACGTGGAGCCGGATCTGAGCCATTTCGACGGCATCATCCCTTGCGGCATCCGCGAGCATGGGGTCACCAGCCTGGTCGACCTGGGCCGGCCGGTGACCATGGACGATGCGGATGCGGCCTTGCGGAGCAGCTTTCACACGGTGTTCGGCGCGACCCGAGACACTGACGCGCCGATCCGACCCAGGCGTTAGCCCTGATTCCCCCATCCACGGCCTCGTCAAACAAAAGCCGGCGTCGCCTTCAGCGGATTGCCGCCATAGCGATTGGCGCCCTGCTCGCTGGGCAGAACAGCCAGTTCGACCACGGCCCAGAGGATCACCAGGGTGAACAGGAAATCAAAAAAGCCGTTGGGATGTGGCCAGGCAACCGCCATGGCCAAAAGAATCAGCGCCGCCCACCAGCCGGACTTTCCGCGGTCGTGCAGGCGCTTGGACAGAACACACGCCCCGGCATAGATCGCCGCTGGATATACGATCCAGCCTGTCGCCCAATGGGCCACGACCCCGAAAGCGCCTTCGTACAACAAAAGAGCGCCGATCAGCACGCCGGCCCCGAACAGGAACGGCGTGCGCGCCAGGCGCCCGTGTGAGGACAGGAACAACTCACGCCAGTCGATCGTCCAGCCGTTCATTGCGCGCCCCGGCTTGAAAGAGGAATCTCGTGAAAAGGAATCTTCGGCGAAGAATCTACGGCCGCGCGGGCTTTCATGAAAGGGGCTGGCGCCTATCTGTGACTGGTTCGCCACAGCGGAAAGCTGCATAATCGTCTCATGACCGACACAACCTCAGTCCCCACCGTTTCGGCCTCGGGCTTCGACCTGACGCCGCCTTCAACCGCCGAACTGGACCGGCTTGAGGCCGACCTGACCCCCGAAGAACGCGATGTGCTGCTGCATCACGGCACAGAGGCGCCGTTCTGCGGCGGGCTGCTCAACAACAAGACCGACGGCGCCTATTGTTGCCGGCTGTGCGGCCTGCCGCTGTTTCGCGCCCACACCAAGTTCGACAGCGGCACCGGCTGGCCCAGCTTTTACGCCCCGTTGGACGACGCACACTTGCGCACGATCACCGACAACAGCCACGGCATGGTGCGCGTCGAGACCCGCTGCGCCCGCTGCGACAGCCACCAGGGCCACGTTTTTCCCGACGGGCCTCCCCCGACCCGCCTGCGCTATTGCATCAATTCGGTGTCTCTGAGCTTCGTCGGCGACGGCGAGCCCCTGCCCGATCCGCTTGGGCGTGGAGACCGGCTGTAGTTCTGAGCGAACACCCGCCCCCGGCCCTAGCTGGACTGGCCTGCGCGTGCGACCTTAGGGCAAGAATCCCCGCCACGGAGACCTAGATGCCTAGTTTGCGCCCCTTGACCGTCATGGCCGTCGGCGCACTGCTCATCGGGGTCGCCGGTTGCCATCCGCCCAAGCCCAAGGGTTCAGCCACCAGCGCCGAGAGCCACGCGCCCGGCACGACCCTGGCCTCGGCGCCGGCAGCCTGCACGGCCTATCCCGCCGGTGCGCCGGGAGTGGTTCGTTCATTTTGCAATGGCCCCGCTGTCGTCAAGCTGACCGTCGATGGTGTCGACCACCTCCTGAAAGGCGGCAGCTGTTCCACCAGCGGCGGCGTCTTCAACCTCAATCTAGGCGTCGTGGCCGGGCGCGAGCTTGCAGGCCCCAAGCCTGACTATGTGGGCCTGAACGCCAAGGTCGCCTCCGGCCCATTCACCGACGGCGTCCTGGTGGTCCACATCGCCGGCAAGGCCTATACGATCACCCACAATAGCGGCCAGGTCGGTCCCGTGGGCGGTGATTTCAGCGGTGTCGGCCGGCGCGGCCATCCAAAGGTCAGCGCGTCCTTCACCTGTTAGGACGGTCCGCCAAATCAAAAGGGCCGCCTCGAACGAAATCGAAGCGTCCCCTTCATAACTGATTTAAAACAATGCCTTATACGTCGAACTTGACCCCCTGAGCGAGCGGCAGAGTGCGGCCATAGTTCAGCGTGTTGGTGGCGCGGCGCATATAGGCTTTCCATGCATCCGAGCCGGCTTCGCGGCCGCCGCCGGTTTCTTTTTCACCGCCAAACGCCCCGCCGATCTCGGCGCCTGAGGGTCCGAGATTGACGTTGGCGATGCCGCAGTCCGAACCCTCGTCGGAGACGAAGCGCTCGGCCTCGCGCATGTCGTTGGTGAAGATCGAGGACGACAGGCCCTGGGGCGCGTCATTCTGCAGGGTCATGGCTTGCTCGAACTCGCGATATTTCATCACGTAGAGGATCGGCGCGAAAGTTTCGCGCAGCACCACGTCGGCCTGCCCGGCCATCTCCACCAGGGCGGGACGCACGTAGTAGGCTTGGCCCGCCGGCTCCATCGAGACCCGCTCACCGCCGCTGATGGTCGCGCCGGCCGCCTTCGCGTCGGCCAGGGCCTTTTCCATGGCCGCATAGGCCGGCTGATCGATCAGCGGGCCGACCAGCACTCCATCGCGGCGCGGATCGCCCACCTTGACCGAGGCGTAGGCCGCCTTAAGGCGCGGCAGGAAAGCGTCATAGACACTCTCGTGCACGAACAGCCGGCGCAGGGTGGTGCAGCGTTGACCGGCCGTGCCCATGGCCGAGAAGGCCACGCCGCGCAGGGTCAGATCCAGATCGGCCGAAGGGGCGATGATGGCGGCGTTGTTGCCGCCCAGCTCCAGCACCGCGCGGGCGAAGCGCGCCGCCAGCTTGGGGCCGACCGCCCGGCCCATGGCCGTGGAGCCGGTGGCCGAGACCAGCACGGCCTTGGGATGATCCACCAGCACCTCGCCGATCTCGCGCCCGCCGATCAGCAGGGTCGAGAGGCCCGCGGGGACTTCGGCGCCGAAACGGGCCGCGGCCCGCTCATAGAGCGCCTGGACGGCGATGGCGGTCAGCGGAGTCTTTTCAGACGGCTTCCAGACCACGCTGTCGCCGCAGACAATGGCAAGGGCCGCGTTCCACGACCACACCGCCACCGGGAAGTTGAAGGCCGAGATGACGCCGACCACGCCGAGCGGATGCCAGGTCTCCATCATGCGGTGTTCGGCGCGCTCGGTGGCGATGGTCAGGCCGAACAGCTGGCGCGACAAGCCCACGGCGTAGTCGCAGATGTCGATCATCTCCTGGACTTCGCCCAGGCCTTCCGAGGTTACCTTGCCGGCTTCCAGGGTCACCAGGCGGCCCAGATCGGCCTTGGCGGCGCGTAGCTCCTCGCCCAGCAGGCGGACCAGTTCGCCCCGGCGGGGCGCGGGCACCTTGCGCCAGTTCAGATAAGCCTGGTGGGCCCGGTCAATGGCGGCCTTGGCGTCGGCGGCCGAGATCTCGGTCAGGTGAGCGGTCTCCTCGCCGGTGATCGGCGAGCGGGCGACCAGGGTTCCGCCCTTCAGAACAGAGGCGTCGACGCCAAGGCGGATCAGGATCTCGGCCGTCTCGGCGGCGGCGGACGGCGGCATGGGGGTGGCGTGGGTCATGATTCAGGCCGCGGCGTGGTTGGCTTGCTGTTCGGCATAGTAGCGGCCGAAGCGGTTGGCCAGGAAGCGGTCCAGCGGAATATCCTCCTGACGGATGAAGCCCGAATGCGGCAGGTCACCGGCGGCTAGCATGTCCAGCACCGTGCAGATGCCCGAGGCGGTGGTGATCTGGATGGCGCTGCGCATGCGACCGCCGATGGGGGCGGCATAGACCTTGTTGGCATAGGTCTGCTGCACCAGCGAGCCGTCTTTCCACCCGCTGACGGTGACGAAGACGATGACCACGTCCTGCAGGGTGGTGGGCAGGGCGTTTTCCAGGATGTCCTTCAGCACCGGGCGGCGATGGCGCAGGCCCAGGTCGTTGAGCAGCGCCTTCATGATCGCCGCGTGGCCCGGATAGCGGATGGTGCGGTAGTTCAGGTTGCGCACCTTGCCGGCCAGGGTCTCGCACAGGGTGCCGAGGCCGCCGGAGGTGTTGAAGGCCTCATAGGTGACGCCGTCGAGGGAGAACTCTTCCAGCTCTTCCAGCGGCGCGGTCTCGCGCAGCTCGCCGTTGACGATGGCTTCGCAGGGTTCACAATACTCGTTGATGACCCCGTCGGTGCTCCAGGTCAGATTATAGTTCAGGGCGTTGGAGGGGAAGCGCGGCAGGGCGCCGACGCGCATGCGTACGTCCTGCAGGGTGTCGAAATTCTTTGCCAGGTCGTGGGCGACGATGGTGATGAAGCCGGGGGCCAGGCCGCATTGCGGGATGAAGGCGGTTTTGGAGTCAACGGCCAGCTGCTTGACCCGGCGGGTGGAGGCCACGTCCTCGGTCAGGTCCATATAGTGGGCGCCGGCGGCCTTGGCGGCTTCGGCGATGTTGACCGTCAGGTGATAGGGGGCGGCGCTGAGCACCGCGAACTTGCCCTTCAGAGCCGCCTTCAGGGCGTCCGCGTCGGCGATATCCAGGACGCGCTTGGTGATCGGCGCGGAGGTCTCCAGCTTGTCGAGCTGCTCGGGAGAGCGGTCGATCACTTCGACGCGATAGTCACCGCATCCGGCCAGAAAATCGGCGATCATCGAGCCGATCTTGCCGCCGCCCATGATGGCGATGTCTTTCATGTCGTTCCCTCCGAAAAATGAGTCGCGAGGATCGCGGCGGAACCGGTCGATTCCTAGTCGCCAACCCGCTGCGAAATGGCGTAGCTATCCGTCGATTCGAAGGGGTGTTTCGGCGAAACAACAATGGACGACACCGACAAGCGCTTGATTTCATTGTTACGCGAAAACGCCCGCGCTTCGACGGCGGAACTGGGGCGTCGCCTTTCCCTGTCGCGTACCACGGTCCAGAGCCGCATCGAGCGGCTGGAGCGCCAGGGGGTGATCCTGGGCTACACCGCCCGCCTGTCCGACGAGGTGGAGCGCGGGGCCGTGCGCGCCCATGTGATGATCACCGTCGGGCCGAAGGATGCGCGGAGCGTCGAGGCGGCCCTGCGCGCCCTGACCGCCGTGCGCCTGCTGCACTCGGTTAGCGGAGCCTTCGACATGCTGGCGGTGGTTGTTGCGCCATCGGTGGCGGAGATGGACGACGTCATCGACCGCATCGGGGATTTGCCGGGGGTCGAGCGGACGACGTCGTCGATCATTCTTTCGACCAAACTGGATCGGTAGGACGATGCGAGGGCAAGTCGAGCGAGCCACAGGGCATTGAATTGGTGATCCGATGATATGGGTAGCTGGTGTTCTGGGGATCCTTTGGCTTCTGATCGCGCTCATCGTTTGGGCTCGCGTAGAGAACGCGAACGATCTTAGGGCCAGAGCCAAAGGAACTTACGCTCTTCGATAGATCTATATTGAGCAAGACGGGTCTGCACGCAGTCTTAGGCTGGACGAAATAGACTACCTAATTACTGTATTTCATGGAGCGGACGGCGGGCGCCCCTATATAAAGGGAAGTTATCAAGAGCTAACGCCTGCCAACAAAATCAGTGGCTACCTTCTACGCCGGAGACTGCCCGCAGGTCTTGATGTTATCGATTTTGGCAAATAACGCCTGTCGAGCTTTCGCTTGGGGTGGACTTTTCAGGTTGTCGTCGGCCCGGAATGCCAACCTTGGGAGTCCAAAGCGATGATAGGAGTCTGGCCGTTACGATAGTTTTGACTACCCGATCACACTCAGGCTATCTGACCGCCCGCTAGCTGCGATCAAGGAGACGTGGATGAGTCATGGCCTGCTCTGTATCGGCCTGACCACCCTGGACGTCACGGCCCGGCCGATCGACGCCCTTCCCCAGGCCGAGACCACGACCCTGATCGACAAGATCGTGTTGGCGCCGGCCGGCACCGCGGGTGGGACGGCGCTGATCGCCGGTAAGCTGGGCGTCGCGACCCGACTCGCCTCAGCCCTGGGCGACGATGGCGCCGGCAAGCTGGTGCGGATGGTGCTGGAGGAGCATGGGGTCGACACCGGCCTGTTGCCCGCCCTGCCAGGCCAACCCACCTCGACCACCATCCTGACAATCGATTCCGCCGGACGGCGGCCAAACTTCCACGCCATGGGCGCCAGTATGAAGGCCGAGATCACCGAGGCGGTGATCGCCGCCGCTCGCGAGGCTCGGTTCGTCCATTATGCCGGGGTCGGCGGCCCCAAGCTGAACGGCGGTCCGGGGGCGGCGCTGCTGGCCGAGGCCAAGGCGGCGGGTGCGATCGTGACCTGCGATCTGATCTCGCCGCGTGGGGCGGTGATGGAGGAGCTGAAGCGCCTGCTGCCCCAGGTGGACTATTTTATGCCCAACGCCGGCGAGGCGAGGTTTCTGTCTGGCCGCGAAGATCTGGCCGAGGCAGGGGCGGTGTTCCGCGAGTTGGGCGCGGGCGTCTGCGTCTTCAAGGACGGGGCCGACGGTTCGGTGATCGTCGATGGCCAGGGGGCTGCGCGCCTGCCTGCCCACGCTATCATCCCCGTGGACACCACCAGTTGCGGCGATTCCTATTGCGCGGGGTTCATCGCCGGCCTGGATCGGGGATGGTCGGTGATTGACGCCGCCCGCCTGGCCAGCGCCGTGGCGGCCCTGGTCGCCCAGGGCGTCGGCACGCTGGGCATTCTCGACGGGTTCGACAGCGCCGAGCGTTTGATGCGTGAAGGTCCGCTACGGGAGATCAGCCAATGAGCGAGCCAGCGACCGAACAGGGGCTTCGCGAGGATATGGTCCGCATCATGCGGCTGATGGAGACCCGCGGGCTCAACCGCGGCACCTCCGGCAACGTGTCGGTGCGCATGGGGGACGGCCTGCTTGTGACCCCCAGCGGCGTGACGCCGGAAGCCCTGACCGCCGCCTCCATCGTGTTCGTCGACGCCGAGGGGAATAGCCCCGCTGGGTCGTTCCGCCCATCCAGTGAATGGCGCATGCATGCCGGCCTCTATGCCCGCCGGCCGGACTTCAGCGCCGTGGTGCACTGCCATGCCCGCCACGCCACGATCCTGGCCTGCGCCGGCAAGCCGATTCCGCCGCTGCACTACATGGTCGGGATCAGCGGCAAGTCCAGCGTGCCCCTGGCGCCCTACCGCACCTTTGGCACCCTCGAGCTGGCCAATGTGGTGGCGGACGCCATGGACGGCGGTTCGGCCTGCCTGATGGCCAATCACGGCCTGATCGCCGCCTCACGCAAGCTCGACCGCGCCCTGACGATCGCCGAGGAGATGGAGGAGCAGGCCGCCGTCTATTGGGGAACCCTGTGCATCGGCGGCCCGAGCCTGCTGAATGACGACCAGATGGCTGAAGTCATGCAGCAGTTCAAAGGCTATGGGCAGAAGAAATAGGCCGGCCATGACGAGTGAACAGCGGCGACGCTAAGGCCTATATCCCGTCGCCCAGTCGGCAGCGCCTCACCCACCAATCGGGGCGCATGAGCTCGAGCCGCTCGGCGAGGCTTTCAGCCTCGAAATCTCCGGCGCAGAGGGCGAAACAGGTGGCGCCGGAGCCTGACACCCGGGCGAGCAGGGTTTCAGGCTCGCCGCGCAAGGTCTCCAACACATCGCCGATGCGCGGCGTGAGGGCCACCGCGGGCGCCTCCAGATCGTTGCGGCAGGTGGCGAAAAAGCCCGCAGCCTCCACGGCGTCTTCGAAAGCTTCGGGCAGGTCCGGGCGGTCACCCGAGCCCGGCGCACCGGCGTCGTCATAGGCGCGATAAACCGCCCCCGTGGGCGAGGGAACGCGGGGATTGACCAGCACGGCGTCCAGGGGCGGAAAGCCCGGCGCCGGCGACAACCGCTCTCCGCGCCCCTCAGCGATGGCCGACCGCACCCGAAAGCAGGCCGCGCCGTCGGCGCCCAGGGCGCTGGCGATGGCCTCCAGGCCGTCATCGTCCACCGGCAGGCCCAGATGATCGCGCACCAGGCGCAGGGCCGCGCCGGCGTCGCTGGAGCCGCCGCCGAGGCCCGCCGCGATGGGCAGCACCTTGGTCAGGGTCAGTCTGATCGGCGCGACGGGCCGGCCCGCCCGTTCGAACAGGCCGCGCACGGCCCGCAGCACAAGATTGTCTTCCGCCGCGCTAAGGCCCTGCGAGAATGGCCCGTCGATGGTCAGGCCCAGAGCGTCGGCGGCGTGCAAGGTCAGTTGGTCGCCCACATCGGCGAACACCATCAGGCTCGACAGCGGGTGAAAGCCGTCGGGCTGGGGCGCGCCCACGTGCAGGAACAGATTGACCTTGGCGGGCGCGAAAGCAGTGGCCGTCACGATGGGATCAACGCGAGGCGACGGTGGGCGGCGGCAAGGCCGGCTTGCCGTCTGAACTCAGGCCATACTTCAGCTTGGACTCGGCCTCGTTCTTCATCTTGGCGTCAGGCTCCAGGGTCAGCACCAGCTCCCACTGGAAGTGAGCTTCAATGCGCCGGCCGGCCTGCCAATAGGCGTCGCCAAGATGGTTGTTGATATCGGGATCGGCCGGCTCAAGCTCGGCGGCGCGCTCCAGCTGTTCCACCGCCTGGCTGTATTGGCCCAGGCGGTAATAGGCCCAGCCCAGGGAGTCGACCATGGCGCCGGAGTCCGGCTTGGCGGCCACGGCTTTTTCGACCATGGCCTTGGCTTGCTGCAGCTTCTCGCCGCGATCGATCCAGGAATAGCCGAGATAGTTAAGCACCTCGGATTCGTCGGGCTTGAGCATCAAGGCCTTGTTGAAGTCCCGCTCAGCCTCCGGCCAATGGCCGGAACGGTCCAGGGCGATGCCGCGCATATAATAGGCTTCCCAACTCGCCCGGTCGCCCAGATGGGCCAGCAGGGTGTCCATCACCTTGGCCGATTCGTCATAGTGCTCGGCGGTGCGCAGGGCGTCGGCCAGTTGCGCCAGGGCGTCGTCGTCGTTTGGCGCGACCTTGATGGTGTCCTGGGCCAAGCCCAGCACCTTGTCCGCATTGGCCGGCAGCTCATAGGTTTGGATCAGACGTCCGCGGGCGGCCACATAGTCCGTCGAGCCGGACTGGACATGGCCATAGGCGGTGCGCGCCGCCTCCACGTCGCCGGCGTTGCTCATGGCGTCGCCGACCAGGATCCAGGCCTCGTCACGGGTCGGATCCAGGCGCAGCACCAGGCGAAGATAGGTCAGGCCCAGCTCCGGCTGCTTTTCAGCCAGCAGGATGGCGGCCGGAGCCAACAGGGCCTGGGCGGCGCCCTGGGCGATGGTGGGCATGGGCGGCGCGGGTTGGCCCGCCGCCACGCGGTCGTGGATCTGCTGGATGGTGCGGTTGTTGGGATCGCCCTTCAGCGAGGCGGTGCAGATTTGAATGGCGTCGGCGCGGCGCCCCCGCCGCTCGAGGAATTCGGCATAGCCGGCGGTGGTGATGCCCGAGCCGTCGCCATCCGCCAGCAGCTTGCGGAACACCGCATCGGCCTCGTCATAGCGCTTGGCCCGCTCGAACAGCAGGGCCTGGTCCAAGCGCGAAATGGAATCCACCAACCGGTCGCCCCGCGCATCGGGCAGGATCAGCGCGGTCTTCCAGTCGCCTGCGGAGGCGGCCGCCCAGGGCGCCAGCAACAGGGCCGCGGCCCGATGCGGCGGACCCAGCGGTTCACCGGCCAGGGCGGCTTGAGCGGCATGGCCGTCTCCTGCCGCCAGGGCGTCCGCGGCGCGGGTCAGCCGGCCCAGCCGCTGCATGCCCGCCGAGCCTTCATCTGCTCCCGGAGCCAAGCTGGCGGCGCGGGGCACGTCGCCTGCGACCAAGGCGGCGGTGAAGGCGCGCTCCTTCAGAAAGCCGGCGGTCGCGTCCTGTTTGGCGGCTCGGGAGAAATATTCGGCGGCCTGGTCGCCCTTGCCGGTGTTCAGCGCCTCCTGCCCGGCCAGGAACAGGCCATAGAGCGAGGATTGGTCGTCTGCGACCTGGACCCGGGCGGTTTGGCCTGGCCGCAGACCCGCGACCTGAAGGCTCGGCCCGGAGGCGCAGGCGGCGAGAGACAACGCCGCCAGGGAGGCGAGCGAAACGGACAGCAGGCGACGGGTCTGGGACATAGGTTGAAAATCGACTGTTTCCGAGGCGGCTTCAAGGCGCCGCGACAATCCCGCGCGGGCGCAGGGCCGGAAAAATCGCATTTTGGGGGGCGGTCGCAAGCTCTGCGGCAAGCGGGACCGCCCCTCTGGGTTCTCACATGTTCGGATAGTTTGGGCCGCCGCCACCCTCCGGCGTGGTCCAGGTGATGTTCTGCGACGGGTCCTTGATGTCACAGGTTTTGCAGTGGACGCAGTTCTGGGCGTTGATCTGGAACTTCGGATTGTGGCCCGCCTCGTCGTAGAGCACCTCATAGACCCCCGCCGGGCAGTAGAGTCGCGCCGGCTCGCCATATTTGGGCAGGTTGACCGAGATCGGCACGGACGCGTCCTTCAGCTTCAGGTGCGCCGGCTGGTTTTCCTCATGATTGGTCGAGGACAGGAACACCGAGGACAGCTTGTCGAAGCTGAGCACCCCATCGGGTTTGGGATAGACGATGGGCTCGTAGTCCTTGGCCAGGCCCGTCGAGGCCGCGTCGGTCTTCTTATGCTTCAGAGTCCCGAAGAACGAGAAGCCGCCCAACAGCGTCGTGCACCACATGTCGAACCCGCCGAAGGCCATGCCCAGCAGGGTGCCGAACTTGGTCAGGAACGGCTTGGCGTTGCGGACCAGCTTCAGCTCCTTGGCCACCCAGGACGACTGATAGGCCGCTTCGTATTCGACCAGTTCGTCGCTGGCGCGCCCGGCGGCGATCGCCTTGAACGCCGCCTCGGCGGCCAGCATGCCGGTCTTCATGGCGTTGTGGCTGCCCTTGATTCGCGGCACATTGACGAAACCGGCCGAGCAGCCGACCAGCACGCCGCCCGGGAAGGTCAGCTTGGGCACCGACTGCAGACCGCCTTCGGTGATCGCGCGGGCGCCATAGGCGATGCGCTTGCCGCCCTCCAGATAGGGCTTCACCGACGGGTGATGCTTGAAGCGCTGGAACTCGTCGAACGGCGACAGGAACGGGTTCTTGTAGTTCAGGTGCACCACCAGGCCGATGGAGACGTAATTGTCTCCAAAGTGGTACATGAAGGTGCCGCCGCCGGTCTTGTCGTCCAGCGGCCAACCCAGGGTGTGCACCGCCAGGCCCGGCTGGAAGTTTGCATCAGGAACCTGCCACAGCTCCTTGACGCCGAGGCCGAACTTCTGCGGACTCTTGCCTTCGGTCAGGTTGAACTTGGCCTGCAGCGCCTTGGACAGCGAGCCACGCACGCCTTCGGCGATGAAGGTGTATTTGGCGTGCAGCTCCAGGCCCGGCTGGTAGTCCGCCGTGCGCTCGCCGTCCTTGCCGACGCCGAACACGCCGGCGACCACGCCCTTGACCGAGCCATCCTCGTTCCAGACCAGGTCCGAGACGGCCATGCCGGGATAGATCTCGACACCCAGGCCCTCGGCCTGCTCGGCCAGCCAGCGACAGACATTGCCCAGCGAGGCGATGTAGTTGCCATGGTTGTGCATGAACGGCGGCATGGCGAACATGGGCAGGCCGATCTCGCCCGCCGGACCCAGGATCAGGAACTTGTCCTTGGTCACCGGGGTTTCCAGCGGCGCGCCCATGGCCTTCCAGTCGGGGAAGAGCTCGTTCAGCGCCTTGGGATCGATCACCGCGCCCGACAGGATATGGGCGCCGACCTCGGAGCCTTTTTCCAAAAGCGCGACGGAGATCTCCGATCCCGCCTCGGCCGCCAGCTGTTTCAGCCGGATCGCCGCCGACAGCCCCGCCGGGCCGCCGCCAACGATGACCACATCATATTCCATCGCTTCGCGTTCGAGCTCTTCGCTCATGATGGTCTTCCCCCGGGGCCGGCGCCGCGTTGACGCGACGATTGAATCCTTCAGTGACTTATTCGAAGTTGACGTTTGCGCGGTCAAGGGCAATCCCTTGAACCAATCCGTCACCGGTTCTTTGTGTGGCCGTTGGAACCCCTTGTCGATGCCCGCCGCCGCCCTGGATGTCCGCGCCGTCGAGAGCCTGCTGGCCTTCTGGTCCGAGGCCGGGGTGGACGCGTGCTATGAGGACGAAAGCGTCGACCGCCTGGCCGAATCCCTACGGCCTGCGCGTGCGCCGGTGTCCGCGCCGACCTTGATCGAACAGGCCCCTCCGGCCGCCAGCGCCACCCCTGACATCGCCGCGGCCATCGCTGAAGCCCGCCGCTTGGCCGCCGCCGCCCAGGACCTGACCGAACTGGCCGCGGCCGTCGCAGCATTCGATGGCTGTCCGCTCAAGCGCGAGGGCGCGCGCCAGGCCGTGTTTTCGCGGGGGGCGGCGGACGCGCCGGTGATGATCATCGGCGAGGCGCCGGGCGCTGAGGAAGATATTCAAGGCGCGCCTTTTGTCGGCCGCGCAGGCAAACTGCTCGATCGCATGGTGGCCGCCGCCGGCCTGAAAGACCGGGTGTTCATCACTAACACCGTCTATTGGCGCCCGCCCGGCAATCGCACCCCCAGCCCCCAGGAGCAAATGATCTGCGCGCCGTTCCTTGAACGGGCCATCGCCCTGGTGTCCCCGCGCTTTCTGCTGCTTGTGGGCGGCGCTTCGACCAAGTCGGTGCTGCAAAGGCCCGAAGGCATATTGACCTTGCGCGGGCGCTGGTTCGACTGGCGTGCGGAGGGCTCAGACCAGGTCACACCTGCCCTGCCGACCCTGCATCCAGCCTTTCTGCTGCGGCAGCCGGCGGCGAAAAAGAAGGCCTGGGCTGATCTTCTGACCCTCACCGAACGCCTGGATCGGCCCGACCGGCCGGCCTGAGACCCGTCAGCCCAGATCGGCGCCGCCTACCAGTATCCGGGCGCCGATCGGTCTACCCCCCCTGCCCCGCCCCGACGACGCGGCCCACTGGCGCGCGGAGATCAATAGCCCATGGTCGGCGCGGGGGCGCGCCAGCACCTGTGCGACTCCATTGGCCCACGCCTCCTCCAGCCGCGGGCCCAGCCCGTCGGCCGTATAGTTCAGGCGAAACCAGCCGGCGGTCTCGGGATGGCGTTTGATGTGCGCCCGCACGGCCGGCTCCCATCCCATCTGCAGCCGCACACCGGCCGGCAAGATCAGCAGCCAGGGCTGTTTGGCCAGCGGACAGGCGACATCGACTGGTCCGCGCACCCACCGGGCGCCGGTGTCCTCGGCGATCTCCAATACGGCGGCGCTCGTCCCGCCGTCGGCGACGATCACCTCGCGCACAAAACCGTCCACCGCCGCCGTGGTCAGGCAGGACAGCGTGGCGGCGAGGCCTCGCTCGTCGTTCAGGGCGGTGACAATGGCGCTGATCACCAAGCCATGAAGCGAGTGCGCTCGCCTGCGTCAAGCCTCCGGCGGGTTACAGGTTGTGGCAACCATAGAGTTCTTGTTTTGTTCTTGTGGCAAGAATAGGCTTGGGACATGCCCATTCAGCCGCCGCTCGCCCGAGGCCGCGCCTCCCAGTCCAACGCCACTGGCCGTTTCGAGGCCTTCGCGCGCGAGACTTTCGACGACGGCTGGACCGATGACGATGGGCCGCCAAAGCAGCGCCAGACCACCCTGACGCCGGAAACCGCTCGCCGCATCATCAGCCGCAATGACAGCCCCGACATCGGTTTCGACCAGTCGATCAATCCCTATCGCGGCTGCGAGCACGGCTGCATCTATTGTTTCGCCCGGCCGACCCACGCCTATATGGGCCTGTCGCCAGGGCTGGATTTCGAGACCAAGCTGTTCTTCAAGCCCGAGGCGCCTCGCCTGCTGGAGAAGGAGCTATCCCGGCCTAGCTACAAGCCCGCCTATATCCAGTTGGGCGCCAATACCGATCCCTACCAGCCGGTCGAGGCGCGCCTGAGGATCACCCGCGAGATCCTGCAGGTCTTGGCCAAATTCCGCCATCCGGTGGGGATCACCACCAAGAACGCCCTGGTGACCCGCGACATCGACATCCTGGGCCCAATGGCCGCTGACAACCTCGCCATGGTCGCGGTTTCGGTGACCACCCTGGATCGCAAGCTAGCCCGGGCCATGGAGCCGCGCGCCTCGACCCCCGATCGCCGCATTGACGCCATCGCCCGCCTGAGCGCCTCGGGCGTGCCGGCGGCCGTGGGCTTTGCGCCCGTGATCCCGGGCCTCAACGATCACGAAATGGAGGCGGTGCTGGAACGCGCCGCCGAGGCCGGAGCCACCCTGGCCTATTTCACGGTCCTGCGGCTGCCGCTGGAGATCAAGGACCTGTTTCGCGAGTGGCTGGCGGCCGAGCGCCCCGATCGCGCGGCCCGGGTGATGTCGCTGGTGCGGCAGATGCGCGGGGGTAAGGACTACGATTCCGACTGGGGCAAGCGCATGCGCGGCGAAGGCCCGATCGCCGACCTGATCCGCACCCGCTTCGTGATCGCCTGCCGCCGCCTGGGCCTGAACGGCCCCAACCGGCGCAGGATGGATCTGAGTCTGTTTCGCCCGCCGCCCAAGGCTACAGATCAGATGGATCTGTTCGGTTGAAGTCGAACCGTTGTGTCAGCCCGCCCCCTTACGCTTCAGTTTTATCTCATAAAGATGCGGCCAGCGCTTGCCAGTGACGAACAGCCGGTGACCTGCGCTGTCGTAGGCGATGCCGTTCAGGACATTGTCCGGATCATGAGCGCCGACGGTCTCGGGCAGGCCGGAAAGATCGATCCAGGCCTTCACCTGGCCGGTCACAGGATCGATGCGAGCGATATAGTTGGTCTGCCAGACATTGGCGAAGATCTCGCCGTCCACCCACTCCAGCTCGTTCAGATTTTCGATCGGCGTGCCATGGGCGGAGACGTCGATGTGATGCTTCTCGCGGAGAGTCTCGGGGTCGAGAAAATGAAGTCTCGGCGATCCGTCGCTCAGGATGATCTCCTTGCCGTTCTGGGTCAGCGCCCACCCCTCACCGGAATAGTGGAACTCCGACTTCACGGAAAAATCCTTCAGGTCGCGCCTGAAGCCGATCCCGTTCTTCCAGGTGACGCTGATCAGCTGATCTTTCCAGTTGACGATGCCCTCGCCGAACAACTCATTGGGCAGTTTGACCGTCTGCAGCACCGCGCCGTCCTGCAGATTGACCCGGCGGATGGTGGAATTGCCGAATTCCCCGGTGCTCTCGAACAGGTTGCCCTTCAGATAGAACAGCCCCTCGGTGAACGCGTGATCGTCGTGGGGATAGGTATGCGCCACGTCATAGGCATAGACCGGTATCGGCGCTGCACTCGCCGCGGGCGCGACGACGGCGAGCAACACGCCAAAGACTATGGAAAAACCTCTCACCCTACTCTTCCCCCTCACCGCGAAAACACACCGACCAACTCCACATGCGGCGACCACAGGAACTGGTCCACCGGCTTGACTTGGCGCAGGACGAAGCCGCCATCAACCAGGACTCGCGCATCCCGGGCGAAAGTCGCCGGATTGCAAGACACGCCGACCACAGTCCCGACCTTAGAGCGGGCGAGTTCGTGAGCTTGCTCAAGCGCGCCGGCGCGGGGCGGGTCGAACACGGCGGCGTCCAGTTTCTTCATCTCCATGGCCAGCAGCGGCCGTCGGCTCAGATCACGCGCCTCGGCGGTTATGGCCTTCAGGCCCGGGGCCGAACCGATGGCGCTGGTCAGGGCGCGGATCGATGTCGCCGCGGCGTCGGCGGCATAGACGGGCGCGACCTGAGCCAGGCGGAAGGTGAAGGTCCCCACGCCACAGAACAGGTCGGCGATCCTGCCGGCGCCCGCCACGGCCTCCACGGCGAAGGCCGCCATGGCCCGCTCGGCCTCGACCGTCGCCTGCAGGAAGGAGCCCGGCGGCAGGCCGACCGTGGCCGCTCCGACCCGCACCACCGGCTGGCGGGCCTGATAGACCACCTCCCCGGCCAGGCTGACCCTGGCGATATCCGCATCCTGCGCCGCCTCGGCCGCCTGCATGCGCGCATCGGCCGACAGGCCGCCACTGCGCCGCTCGACCCCGGTGACGTCCACGTCCAGGCCTGTCTGGGTCAGAGTCACGTGCAGGGTCGGGGCGGATTTGGGATGCTCGAAAAAGGCGTTGGCCAGCTTGCGTAGCACGGGCAGAGCCGCGACCAGGGCCGGATCGCTCACCGGACAGACCTCGATATCCACCAGCCGCCAGGAACGCCGGGCCTTGAAGCCCAGCCTCACCCGGCCGCCCTCGCGGCGCGCATGCAGGGCCAGCCTCCGGCGAGTCCCCGGCTTGGCGGCGAAGGGTTCGAGAAACTCGGTTTCGATCCGCTCGCGCGCCAGGGTGGTGCGGATGTGGTCGACCTTCCAGGCCAGATAGGGTTCGGGGGCCCAGTGCTGCAGCGCACAGCCGCCACAGTCGCCGAAATGCTGACAGGGTGGCGTCACGCGCTCGGGGCTGGCGGATAGGATCGCCTCTATATCGGCGCGATCCCCAGCCACCTTGGCGCGGACCCGCTCGCCAGGCAGGGTCAGCGGCGCAAAAATCGGCCCCGCGGCCAGGCCATCGCCCTGAGCGCCGATAGCCTCGATGTCCAGATCGCGAAGGTCTGCGGGCGTTG
Organism: Caulobacteraceae bacterium; assembly: GCA_036494815.1. Lineage (GTDB taxonomy): Bacteria > Pseudomonadota > Alphaproteobacteria > Caulobacterales > Caulobacteraceae > Poindextera. The sequence continues at coordinate 184,653 of DASXNV010000033.1, read as the reverse complement.
ATGCGGTCACGAGGGATAGGTCTCCAGCGGCCCGATCGCCCCAAGCGATGTCGCCCCGGACGTGAGTCAGGCCCTATATATTTGATTTCGAGCGAGATTCACGGCTCAGAATGATTCAACCGGAGCAGGATCGCGCCCGTGCGACGGGAACGATCATCGAAGCGCCGGGCCAAACATGAACGAAGATGAACGGCGGGCTCAAGTTTCGTTCAGGCTAGATCGGTCAAGGTCGTATTATCGACAGGGTGGATGGATAGGTTCCATCGAATAGGGGACTAACACGTAATGCGCGCCTTTCTCGCCATCGCCGTCACCGCCGCCATCGCCGGCGCGCCGATTAGCACCGCTTTCGCCCAACCAGGCTATGGGCCGGGTCCATGGCGTCCAGCCCCCGACTACGGTCGCTACGATCCCTGCCGCGACGCCAAACATGAGGCCGGTAATCGCGGCGCGGTTACGGGCGGCATACTGGGCGCCCTGGCCGGCTCACTGGTCGCCGGCCGCGGCCATAAGGTGGGCGGCGCGGTGGTGGGCGGCGCAGTCGGCGCGGTCGCCGGCAACCAGATCGCCCGCAGCAACGTTCGTTGCACAAACTATCCCTACGGCTATCACCGCCACCCTGACTGCCGGTGGGTCAATCAAGACGGTCACGGCTTTGAAATCTGCCGTGCGCCGGACGGGGTGTGGCGTCCCTGGCGCGGCCGCGACTAAGCCGCTGTCGCCTAAATGCCCCGATTTTGTCCTTTGGAGCTCACCATGACCAATCCCACCCTCGCCAAATGGCTTACCGGCGCCGCCGGCGCAGCCATGGCCTTGACCACCCTGGCGGCGCCGGGAATGGCTGCGGCGCAATCCAATGACCAAGGCTATGATCAGCCGCCGCCGCAATCCCAACCCTACTACAATCCCTGCGCGCAGGATCAGGGCAACCGGGAAGTCGCCGGCGGTCTGCTCGGCGGCGTCGCCGGGGCGGTGATCGGCTCCAATGTCGCCCGTGGCGGCGGCCGCACCGGCGGCGCCATCATTGGCGGCCTGGCCGGCGCAGCCGTGGGCGCCGGTGTCGGCAAGTCGACCTCTGGCTGCCAATCCGCGGCGGACCAGCCGCCGCCTCCCCCGCCGCCGGCTTACGATCGCGACAATGGCTATCCGCAAGGTGGCTATGCTCCGCCGCCTCCGCCACCGCCCCCGCCGCCGGTTTGCGGCATGGCTGAGGTGCGGATCTACTTCCCGGACGGCACCATGGAGCGTCACCCGCAGCGCGCCTGCCAGGACAGCTACGGCCGCTATCACATCGCCCATAACTAGAACTGTGGCGCCGGTTCAGACCTGCATGGTCCGGACCGGCGTCTGCTAAGCTTTGGTGGCCCAGATCAAGTGCTCGATCGCGCCGTCGCCGCCACGGACCGGGCTTTCGACAGTTGCGCGAACCGCCCATCCCTCCAATTTCAGCCAATCAGCCACGTGTTGAACGGCCTCGGCCCGGGCCACGGGATCGCGAACCGCGCCGCCCTTGCCGATACGATCAGGGCCGACCTCGAACTGCGGCTTGACCAGAGCGATCAGATCCGCGCCCGCCTTAGCCAGGCCCAACGCCGGCGCCGCGACCTTGGCCAGACCGATGAAGCTGGCGTCACAGACGATCAGGCCTGGCGCTTGCGGTATCACGGCTGACGTCAAGGCGCGGGCGTCCTGGCCTTCCAGATTGATGACCCGCGGATCGGTGGCTAGGCGCGAATGCAGCTGTCCGTGGCCCACATCCACCGCAAACACCCGAACAGCGCCGCGCCCCAGGCAAACCTCGGTGAAGCCCCCTGTAGAAGCGCCCAGGTCCAACACCACGCGACCGGCCACGGCCACCGGCCAGATCGTCAGGGCGTGGTCGAGTTTCAATCCACCGCGGCCCACCCAGGGATGGGCCGGCTCAGCGACGATCTCGGCGCCGCGCGTGACCAGCTCCGACGGCTTGCCGATGCGGCGGCCGTCGGCCGAGACCCCGCCGGCCTCGATCGCCGCGCGCGCCTTGGCCCGGCTCTCGAACAGGCCGAGTTCCACCAGCAACAGGTCGGCGCGCAAGCGATCCATGGCGAGGTTTATAGCAACGGAGCGCGGGGATGGGGCAGGCGGTCACCCCTCGACGAACAGCTTCTTCAGTTCGTTCTTCAGGATCTTGCCATTGGCGTTGCGTGGCAGGGTTTCGTGCCAGAACACCACCTTGACTGGCACCTTGAACGCGGCCAAGCGCTCGGCGACGAAGGCGCGCAGTTCGCTTTCAGTGGCCTCGGCGTCCGGTTTCAGGGTGACGACCGCGGCAGGCTCCTCGCCCAGGGTCTTGTGCGGAATGCCGACCAGGGCTGCGTCCATCACCGCCGGGTGGTCGTAGAGGACGTTCTCGACCTCGATGCAGTAGATGTTCTCGCCGCCCCGGATCAGCATGTCCTTGGCCCGGTCGATGATGAAGCAGAAGCCTTCCTGGTCCAGCCTAGCCAGATCGCCGGTCTTGACCCAGCCGTCGACGAAGGTCTGGGCCGTGGCTTCCGGCTTGTTCCAATAGCCCTTCACCACCTGCGGCCCCTTGCACCACAGCTCGCCCACCTCACCGATGGGCAGTTCGCGGTCGCCCTCGATGGTCATGATCTTCAGGTCGGTGACCGGCACGGCGGGGCCGCAGCTGTCGGGGCGATTCTGATAGTCCTCGGCGCCGTGGGTGGTGGCGGTGGCCGAGGTTTCAGTCATGCCCCAGCCATTGCCGGGCTGCGACTTGGGGAAGGTCTCGACGATCTTGCGCACCAGCTCGGGGGCCGAAGGCGCGCCGCCATAGGCCACGCTCTCCAGCGAGGAGAGGTCGTAGTTGGCCCGGGCGGGATGCTCGATCAGCTGCCAGGCGATGGTCGGCACGCCGCCGGCCATGGTCACCCGCTCGCGCTCGATCATCTCGAAGGCGCGGATTGGATCCCATTTGTGCATCATCACCAGCTTGGCGCCGGCGAACAGGCTGGGATTGAGCACGGCGAAACAGCCGGTGGCGTGGAAAAAAGGCACCGACAGCAGCGATGCGCGCTGCGGGCCGGTGGGATCGGGAGCCGGCGGCGCCTCGCCGCGGCGCAGAAAGGCCCGAGCGCCGGCGCAACCGGCCGACATGATGTTGGAATTGACGTTGCGTTGGGTGGCCAGGGCGCCCTTCGGCTTTCCCGTGGTGCCTGAGGTGTAGAAGATGGTGGCGTCATCATCCTGGACGATGTCGATCTCGGGCAGAGGCCGGTCGGGCAGCGCGGCCCAATCGTCGGTCCCGCCCAAAACCGATTCCAGCCGAACCACGCCCGGATGGCTGACCTCCTCCATCTGACGGCTGACATAGACGGTCTTGAGTTCGGGACAGTTGGGCAGGTGCTCCCAAAGCCGCTCCAGGCGCTCGGCGTCGACAATGGCCACCTTGCTGCCCGAGTCACTCAGGCCATATTCCAGCTCCGGCCCGGTCCACCACGCGTTCAGCGGCGTGACAATGGCCCCGAGGCTGATGGCGGCATAGAAGGCCACGGGCCATTCAGGCAGGTTGCGCATGACGATGGCGACCCGGTCGCCCTTGCCCACACCCTTGGACTGCAATTCGTGGGCGAAGGCGGAACAGGCGCGGAAAAAGGCCTCGAAACTGGCGCGTTCGTCCTCATAGACCAGAAAGATGCGCTCGCCGTGGGCGCGACCGGCCAGCAGCACCTCGCGCAGGGTCGGCGGGGCGTTCTTCCACACGCGCGTGGCCACGCCGCGGATGGAGACCTCCTCCATCTCGAACGGCGAACCGGCCGCGGTCAGCATGGCGTGGGCCTGAGCGATGGACATGGCCGGCCAGGCGGGCTTGGCCGCGGTGGGGGTCGCGGTCTGTTCGGCGGCTTCAGTCATGCGGGTCCTCCAGGCACTGCGGCGCCCTTCAAGGCGCGCTCATCTTCCTGGGTGAACAAGCATAAGCTGAGACTGGATGCAAACCGCTCCGGCCTGAATCACCCCACCGTGTCGAGCCGCGCCAGGGCGGCTTCAAGCTTGGCCTTGGCGGTCTGGGCGTCGGCCAGACGAGCGCGATTTTCCTCCACCACCTCCTCCTTGGCCCGGGCGATGAAATCGACGTTGCCCAGCTTCTTGGCCGTGCGCTCGATGTCGCCGTCGAGGCCGCCGATCTCCTTCTTCAGGCGAGCCTGTTCGGCGCGCACGTCGATGAATTCAGCGATCGACAGCGCCGCGGTGGCCTCGCCGATGACGAACGGAACCGAGCCCGCGGGCGCGGCCTCGACCTCGGTGACCGACTGCAGGCGCGCCAGAGTCAGGATCAGATCAAGGTGGCGGTCCAGGCGCTCGCGCGTTGCGCCTTGTGCGCCGGCCAAGGTCAAGGGCGGACGCGCGCCAGGCGGCACGTTCATCTCGGCGCGAACCGAGCGCACCTCGGTGACCAGATCCACCACCCAGTCAATTTCCGCATCGGCCTCGGCGTCGATCCAATCGGCGGGCAGTTTCGGCCAGGGGGTGGTGATCAAAAGGCCGGTGCGCGCGGGTCCGACCTGGCCCAGCTTGTCCCACAACTCCTCGGTGATGAAGGGGCTGAAGGGGTGCAGCAGGGTCAGGCAGACATCCAGGGTCCAGGCGGTCATGGCCCGGGTCTCGGCCTTGGCCGCCTCGTCGGTCCCGTTCAGGATCGGCTTGCTCAGCTCCACATACCAGTCGCAGACTACGTTCCAGATGAAACGATAGATGGTCGCCGCGGCCACATCGAAGGCGCAGGCCTCCAGGGCGACGGTGACGTCCTGAACCGTCTTGACGGTCTGGCCGCGGATCCAGCGGTTAAGGGTGTCCTTCACCCCAGCCGGGTCGAAACCCTCGACGCGATAGCACTCGTTCATCTGGGTGAAGCGCGAAGCGTTCCACAGCTTGGTGCCGAAATTGCGATAGCCTTCAACCCGTTGCCGCGACAACCTCACGTCCCGCGCCTGGCCCGACATGGCGGCCATGGTGAAGCGCACGGCGTCGCAGCCATAGGCGTCGATCAGCTCCAGGGGGTCGATGACGTTGCCCTTGGTCTTGGACATCTTCTGACCCTTCTCGTCGCGGATCAGGGCGTTGATGACCACGCGCTTGAAGGGAACCTGATGCTGGAAATGCAGGCCCATCATCATCATCCGGGCGACCCAGAAGAAGATGATGTCGAAGCCGGTGACCAGGGTATGGGTCGGATAGAACCGCTTCAGGTCGGCGGTCTCCTGTGGCCAGCCCATGGTCGAAAACGGCCACAGGGCGGAGGAGAACCAGGTGTCGAGCACATCCTCGTCCTGGGTCAGGGGCGTCGGGGCGTCATAATGCGCCGCCGCCGCCGCCAGGGCTTCGGTTTCGGTTTCCTCGACGAAGATGTGGCCATCGGGACCGTACCAGGCTGGGATGCGATGACCCCACCACAGCTGACGCGAAACGCACCAGGGCTCGATGTTCCTCAGCCACTCGAAATAGGTCTTGTCCCAGTTCTTGGGCACGAACACCGTGTCGCCGTTCTCGACCGCGGCGATAGCCGGTTTGGCCAGGGTGGCGGCGTCCACGTACCACTGGTCGGTCAGATAGGGCTCGATGACCACCAGCTTGGATTTTTCATCGTAGGGCACCATCAGGCGATGGTTGTCGACCCCGTCCAGCAGGCCCAGTTCGTCCATATCGGCGACGATGCGCTTGCGGGCCACGAACCGATCCAGGCCGCGATAGGACTCGGGCGCCACATCGTTGAGCTTGGCGTCAGGGGTGAAGACGTTAATCGCTTCCAGGCCGTGGCGTTGGCCGACGCGGAAGTCGTTGAAGTCGTGGGCGGGTGTGATCTTGACCGCGCCGGTGCCCTTTTCCGGGTCGGCATAGTCGTCGGCGATGATCGGGATCAGCCGGCCGGTGAGCGGCAGCCACACCTTTTGCCCGACCAGATCCTGATAGCGCTCGTCGCCCGGATGCACGGCCACGGCGGTGTCGCCGATCATGGTCTCCGGCCGGGTGGTGGCGACAACGACATAGCGCCCCTCCTGCCCTTCCACAGGATAGCGGAAGCGCCACATGTGGCCGTTGACCTCCACATTCTCGACCTCAAGGTCCGAGACGGCGGTCTGCAAATCCGGCTGCCAATTGACCAGTCGTTTGTCGCGATAGATCAGGCCTTCCTTGTGCAGTTGCACGAACACCTTGCGCACCGCCGCAGACAGGCCGTCGTCCAGGGTGAACCGCTCGCGCGACCAGTCGCAGGAGGCGCCCAGGCGGCGCAGCTGGTTTTGGATCGTGCCCGAGGATTTTTCCTTCCACTCCCAAATCTTGGCGACAAAGGCTTCGCGGCCCATTTCCCGGCGCGAAATATTGCCCTCGGCGGCCAGCTGCCGCTCGACCACCATCTGGGTCGCGATGCCGGCATGGTCGGTGCCGGGCAGCCACAGGGCGGCCTTGCCGCGCATGCGCTCAAAGCGGGTCAGCACGTCCTGCAGGGTGTTGTTCAGCGCGTGGCCGATATGCAGCGAGCCGGTGACATTGGGCGGTGGGATGACGATCGAAAACGGCTCAGCCGACGGATCGCTGGTCGGCGCGAAAGCCCCCGCCTCTTCCCACTGCGCATAGAGGCGCGGCTCGACGGATTGCGGATCGAAGGTCTTTTCAAGCATGGCGAAACCGGGCGACGGGAGTGCTTTCCGCCGAGAGGACCGTTAAGTCGGCTGGGAAAGCGCTCGGATTAAAACATTGCGATCGGAAACGAGCTCAAGCGAACTCCATCCCGATCGGTTCGGCGTCGGCCGCCATGCACAGGATTTTGGGCGTAGCGGCTGGCGGCGGCCGACAAAGGCCACCGAATTGGGCCGCCTTATACTCGACGGCGAGCGATGCGCGCCACTTCCTCGTCGACCTTGGCCTGGACGATGCCCGGCAGGTGGGTATCGAGCCAGGTCTTGAGCATGGGCCGCAGCAGTTCCCGGACCACATCTTCCAGGACGCGACCCTCAGCCGGCATGGTTACGTGATGGGCCAGAGAGCCAAAGGCCGAGGCGGCGCTGTCGGCGGCGCGGTCGCCCACCAGTGGCTCTTCGTCGAATGGCGATTCATAAGATGCCGGGCTTGGCGCCGCGACCGGCGCGGCTGCGATGGGCGCCGGCGCTACCGGGGTGTGGGCGGGCAGGATATCCAGATCGCCGATGGTCTCGAGCGGCGACCCATGGTCACGGACCGGATCCGTCAGTTCCAGCACATCCTCCTGCTCCACAACCGGCGGCGGCGCGCCGGGTGTCAGCTCGGGCTCGGGCTCTTCCTCGGATGCAGAGGCGGACGGCGGCGGCTCGTCCTCGGAAATGATCCGGCGGATGGAGGCCAGGATCTCCTCCATGGTCGGTTCCGGGGCGTTCGGCTCAGACATCGCGCACGATCTCTCGATGAGAATAGATTCGGTTACAAACTAGGCGGCTAAACACTTTCCTGCAAACGCCTTGATGGCGCGGAAGCGGCGCTTACCGCCACTGCTGTCGCAGGGCGCCCAGATACGGCCTGAAGCATGAAACGGGAGCGCAAGCGCTCCTATCCAGCGCCCTAGGTCAGGGCATGACCGTGCTGCCAGCTTGGGCAGGCGCCGGCGCGGCGGTGATCAAGGGGCCTTCCGCCGGGGCTTTGATGATCCGGGGCGAACCGATCGCATCCACCGTCGAGACCGCGAAATCCCACGGCAGGGCTCCGGCGTTGCGGACGCGCCTGAACGCCTTGTCAGCGTCGTAAGGCGCAACCTCGGTGGCCAGATATTTCACCTCGAGATGCCCCATGGCGTTCAACACCAGGGCGCTGGCCAGGTACTGATCATGGCCGGCGTTGACCAGGGCCAATTCGGCGGCGTGCAACTCCTGCTCGGCATTGAGCACATCGAGCGTGGTGCGCAATCCCACCTGGGCCTCCTGGCGCGTGCCCTCGAAGGCCACCTGATCGGCTTCCACCTGCTTTCGGTTCGCGGTGACGCCGGCCCGGGCGGCCAGAAGCTGGTTCCAGGCCTGGGACACCGCCTGCACCGCCTGACGGCGCGCAGTTTCGATGGCCAGGCGTTGGGTGTTGTCGTCTTCCAGGGCCTGGCGGATACGCGAGGAGTTCAGGCCGCCGGTGAATAGCGGTTGGGTGAAGACCGCCGAGGCCGAGATGCTTTCCTTGAAGGCGTCGATCGGTTCGGTCTGCAGCAGGGGCGGCGCGGCAAGCGTGCCGGCGTTGCCGAATCCGGCGCGCAGCGAGACGGTCGGCCGGTTCGCCGCCTTGGCCTCGGACACCCGAGCGGCGGCCGCCTGTTCGGCGAAGTCGGCGGCCAGGATGCCGCCATTGTTCTTTTCCGCTGTGGCGAAGGCCTCGTCGATAGTCGCCGGCAGCCCCGCCAACGGCGTCTCCGGCGCCAGATCCCCCGGGGATTGGCCGATATTGGCCACATAGGCCGCGCGGCTGATGCCCAACTCCGCCATGGCGTTGGCCAGCTGGCCCTGAGCCTGGGCCAGGCGCGCCTCGGCCTGGGCGACGTCCGTGCGCGTGATCTGGCCGACGTCGAACCGCGCCTTGGTCTCGTCCAGCTGGCGGTTCAGCACGCTGACATTGTCCTGGGCGATGCGCAGGGCCTCCTGGTCGCGCCGCACGTCCACATAGGCCTGGATAACGTTTTGCATGACCTGGGCTTCCGTCTGGCGCAGCTTCTGGCGTCCCGACAGGATGTCGGCCATGGCCGCGCGCACCTGGGCGGTGACCAAGCCGCCGGTGTAGAGAGGCTGGGTCAGGGCCAGTGTGGCCGAGGCGGTCTCAACGTCGGCCTCATAGGTGTTTGGCGATTTGGCGTAGTCGAACTCAGCGGAAACCGACAGTTGCGGACGATATCCCGCACGCGCCTGGACAAAGGTTTCGTTGAGCGCCCGTAGCTGAGCGCGTTCGCTCTGCAGGGTTGGATTGGTCTGATAGGCCAAGGCAATGGCGTCGCCGAGGGTCTCGGCCCGCGCCGCCGTCGCCGCGCACGCCAGCAGGCCCGCCGCCGAGAGGACGGCCCAAGCGCCTGTCCGACCCAATCCTCGCATTCCAATTCTCCGAATCAATTCCTGCGCCTCCAGGAGACTGCGGCGATTAGGAGCGCGCCTTTTGGTTTAAGACCAGTTACGGTTTAGTCACCATGATTGCCAATCCGTTCATATTGGACCGTCCACGGCGTTCTACTCGGGTCGGCCCCTAGAATACGAAACCGGGCGTAGCCTCAAAGCCGGCCAGAACGGGAGGCGCGGCGTCGAACACTTCGCGATAGCCGGCGTCGTCCGCAGTGCGAACATATAGACGCACCTTGCCGGCGCGACCATTGCGCACGGCCACCGCCAAGCGCCCCTCCGGCGCCAGCGCCGCCAGCCAAGGCCTGGGAGCCTCCTCCACCGCCCCCTCGCAGACCACCACGTCGAAGGCCCCCGCCGGCGGGGCTTTCAGGTCCCCGTCGTCCAGTCGGGTGACCGCCAGCCCCATGGCCTCCAACACCGCCGCCGCATAGGGAGCGGCGATGGCCAGGGCGCGCTCACCGGCCTTGGGCCGGGCGGTCTGCAGCAGCTTGGAGACATCGCGCGGGCGCATCAGCCAACGGCCGGGCGCATATTCGATCTCGCAATCGGCGTAGGCCAGATAGGCCTGGGCCGGAGGGCACAGCCCCTCGCGCTCCACCGCGCGCATGGCGTGCTGGATGGCGAGGTCGGTGACGTCGTTGGGACGAACCTGGCTGTCAACCATGATCTGGCGCGCGGCGGCGTAGTCGAACGTCATTGGGGCCTCTTCGGCAAGCTGCGGCCGGGGTTGTTGCGGGAATCCGGCGTCGGGCCGCTTATAGGTCCCCTGCCCTCATCGACGCAATCGGCGCGAACAGGCCATTGCGACACCGAGCGCCTTCTGTTAGCCATCCGCGCTCACCACGGCGCTTTCGCTCCTTTCGAAAGCGCGCACCGGCGGCCTGGTGGCGGAGTGGTGACGCAGCGGACTGCAAATCCGCGCACCCGAGTTCGATTCTCGGCCAGGCCTCCAAAACCTTCGAAGCAGAACCAGGCGCCGCCCCCATCGGCGTCAGCTTTCGTGGGAGATGGCACAATTTGTGGCGTTTATGTAACAGTTAAGATTGCGGCGTTAGACTTCGTTCCTGGTCTGGGGACGACGATCCTGATGCACTCGACGATAGATCTTTACTTGTTCCATATTCTGAATAGCCACGCTGGCCATTCATCGCTCGATAACCTTGTCTGGCACCTGGATCAGAATGCGATCCCTCGCGAACTGGTCCTCATCGCGCCCTATATTTTCTACTGGTTCGCCGACAAGACCGCCGAAACGCGTTCGAAATTGATCGCCGGGCTGTTCGGCGCCTTTTTGGCCGTGATCGCCGCCAGGCTCGTGGCCCATTTCGCCCCGTTTGAACTTCGGCCCATGTACGATGCGGCGAGCGGCTTTCATCGGTTGGCCACGGACCGCGCCCTGGACATGGAGAATTGGAGCTCGTTCCCGAGCGACACCGCCGCGTTCAGCGTCGCTCTCACGCTCGGCCTGTTCTCGGTTCAGCGTGGGGCTAGCCTCGTCCTCACCGCTTTCAGCATGGTCCTGTTCGGTGTGTCGAGAATCTATCTGGGCATCCACTATCCCATTGACGTACTGGCCGGGTGGATGATCGGCGGTGGTTGCGCGGCCGTGGTCAGCCTGCCCTTTGTGCGCCAGATCGGCCAGACGCTGCTGCGCCTTGAGACCTGGTCCGCCCCTCTGTTTTACGCGGCGTCGACCATGATCCTGACGGAGATCGGACAGATGTTCGACAACGTCCGAGGGGTCATGCGGCTGTTCCATCTGCTGGCCTGAAACAGGCCCGCCGCCGCTTTAGGCGCCGCCTTCGCCAAGAACGGCTTTGCAAGCCGCCCTCACCGCGTCATCAATCGCGCCGACCGGCGCCCGTCGCCTCGGACGCCGTGGGGGCGATTATGTTTCAGTTGCAGAATGCGCAGAGCCTGACCGGGCTGGTGGCGACCATGGCGATCTGCTGGGTCGTTTCGGAGAACAGGTGGCGTTTCCCGTTAAGGCTGGCCCTGGGCGCGGTGGCCATGCAGGTGATCCTGGTGCTGCTGTTGTTCGGCGTGCCGGCGGCGCAGAAGGTCCTGCGCGGGGTTGGAGTCGGGGTCGATATCCTGGGCTCCTCGGCCAATACAGGCGCAGGCTTCGTGTTCGGCTTCCTGGCCGGCGGGCCGCAGCAGCCCTATCCGGTGAACGAACCGGCCAGCCTGTTCATCCTTGCCTTTCACGTGCTGCCGGTGATCCTGGTGGTCTGCGCCCTGTCCGCCCTGTTGTGGCACTGGCGCATCCTCAAATGGGTCGCCAACGGTTTCGGCTTTCTGTTCCAGAAGACCCTGGGCCTGCGCGGCCCCCCGGCCCTAGCCGCGGCGGCGACGGTTTTCATGGGCCAGGTGGAGGGGCCGATCTTTATCCGCGCCTATCTGGACCTGTTGACCCGGTCGGAGCTTTTCATGTTGATCAGCGTCGGCATGGCTTGTGTCTCCGGCTCGACCATGGTCGCCTACGCCACCATCCTCAAAGGCGTGCTGCCCAACGCCGCCGCCCATATCCTCACCGCCTCGATCATATCGGCGCCGGCCGGCGTGCTGCTGGCCCGGATCATCGTGCCGCCAGATCCCATCGAGGCCAAGACCGAGTTCGATCCCAAGACTGGCGACAAGGTCTATGCCAGCTCCATCGATGCGGTGATCAAGGGCACCGGCGACGGCCTCAATGTGGTGCTCAACGTAGCCGCCACCCTGGTGGTGTTCGTGGCCCTGGTGGCCATGCTCGATCAGGTCCTAGCCATGGCCCCCCAATTTCGCGGCGCGCCGATCAGCATCGAACGCGCCCTGGGCGCCGTGTTCACCCCCCTGGCCTGGTCGATAGGCATTCCCTGGTCCGAGGCCCCGACGGCCGGCTCCCTCCTGGGCGTGAAACTGGTGCTGACCGAATTCAGCGCCTTCATCCAGATGAGTCATGTGGCGCCCACGGCCCTGTCCGACCGCAGCCGGATGATCATGACCTACGCCCTGTGCGGGTTCGCCAATATCGCCTCGGTGGGCATTAATGTGGCCGGTTACAGCGTGCTGGCGCCCAACCGGCGCGACGAGATGATGGCCATGGTGTGGAAAGCGATGCTGGCCGGCTTCCTGGCCACCTGCATGACCGCCTCGGTGGTCGGCGCCATGCCCGCGCAGCTGTTTGGCCGCTGATCCACAAGCCGTCAGCCCCCGGCTCAGAGCGCATTGGCCAGTGCGTTTAAATTCGCTACTAAGTCTGCAAACACGCAAACGGGAGCGAAACCATGAAGGCGGCTGTCTATTACGAAAACGGCGATCCCAGCGTCCTCAAATACGAGGATGTTCCCGATCCCGTCTGCTACGCCAAGGGCGTGATCATCCGCGTCGAGGCGGTCAGTATCGAGGGCGGCGACACCCTCAACCGCCAGGGCGGCGCCCTGGTCACCAAGCCTCATATCGTCGGCTATCAGGCGGCGGGCGAGATCGTCGAAGTCGGGTCCGAAGTCACCGACCTGCGGGTCGGCCAGAAGGTCGCCACGGTCAACGCCTTCGGCTCGCACGCCGAGTTAAGGTCCGTGCCGTCCCGCAACTGCTGGCTCGTGCCTGACGGGTTCGACACCAAGTTGGCGGCGGTGATTCCCGTCACCTTCGGCACCGCCGACGACTGCCTGTTCGAATTTGGCCGGCTGAAGGCGGGCGAGACCGTGCTGGTCCAGGCCGGCGCCAGCGGCGTGGGACTGGCTGCGATCCAGCTGGCCAAGCGCGCCGGGGCCACGGTGCTGGCCACCGCATCAAGCGATTCGCGGCTGGAGGCCCTCAAACCCTACGGCCTGGATCACGGCATCAACTACAAGACCGACGACGTGGTCCAGTCGGTCATGCGCCTCACAGACAACAAGGGAGTGGACCTGGTGGTCGATTCGGTGGGCGGCACGACCTTGCAGGGCAGTATCCTGTCGCTAGGCTACCGCGGGCGCGTATCAATGGTGGGCGCGGCGGGCCGCGAGCCAATGACCGTCGACGTGTCCAGCCTGATGGGCGGAAATCGGTCCCTGTCGGGCGTTTTCCTGGGCGCCGAGATCATGACCGACCGGGTGCACGACAATATCCAGCGCTTGATCGACGACACCGCGAGGGGCGTGCTCAAGGTGCGAATCGACCGCAGCTTCCCCCTGTCGGAAGCCGCAGCGGCCCATGCCTATATCGAAAGCCGTGCGGCGGTCGGTCGCGTCGTGCTGGTCCCCTGAACAAGCGGAGCATTAAGATCGAATTAACCATACCGCCCCACCCTGTGAGCGTCTTCCTTGAAGACATCCCACCATCACCGAATGACTTTCAGCCCGGCTTCATGCCGGGCTGTTTTTTCAAAGTGAGGGCGGGCGCTTTTTCACAGCAAAGGTATGACACACGGGCTTGATCACGGCGGCGGCCCAGCGTATAGCCGCCATCCTTCAGCGTCCTTGCTGATCCCTGGTAGCTCAGTTGGTAGAGCAGTCGGCTGTTAACCGACTTGTCGCAGGTTCGAGTCCTGCCCAGGGAGCCAGCACGGTTCAAAAGACCGAACTTCCTTCGCCGTCCTTAACACTCCACGATACGCCATAGCCCCACCGGCTATCGCACTGAGGAGTTTGGACCGGGATCCCGTGATCCGGACCACGTCATCTCCAACCTCGCCGCGCTGCGCAAGCGCCTGAATATGATGGCGTCGAAAAGCGCCGTCGGCTTTCCGCAACCGTCGTTTGGCCTCGCCGGCGAACCTCCGAAGAGTTTCGGGCGTGACGCGAATATCCCATTCGGCGTTTTTGTCTTCCGCGCGGGCCGAATCGCGAATGGTCTTCAGCTCCAACAACCGCCCCTTCAGATTGGTATTGGCCATGTCAGCCAAACCGTTCTCGATGGCCTGATAGAGCCGAGTCTGTTTTGCGTCAGCGTCGGCTGCTTGTCGGCGCAGTTCGCCGCCCGCCAGCACGCGGCTCGACTCCGACGCGCGCGGACTGGGCTACCTCCTGCGCGCGTCCCCGCACTACTTCAATGTCGAGTCCGATGTGGATCAGCTCATCAAACTCTGTGAGCGGCTTCAGCGACGGATGAGCCACTGCGTCAACAGGCCCCAAGCCGCCGCTATGTCCTCAACCGGCTTTCATAGTCACCCCGAACGGATGACCACCAGTAGACCGGCGGCCCACCTACCGTCCGAACTGCGACCACAGGGACGACAGGTCGCCGACTTCCCATGGCCCTGGCGCCGAAGCTCGTCCTGCAGCGACCGCGAGGCCTACACACAGATTCCGGACTTCCCAATGACGGCTGTGAAGAGCGATTTGCATCGCGGCGCCCACTGCCCCGCCTGGTCCAGTAAAGCACCCTCCCCGGACTATCCGAGGGCTCCCTTGATGCTCAGTTCGCCGGGGGAGATGCGTAGCGGGTTGTCGGCTTCAGAGAAGAATGAGCCCTCAACAGAAGCGAAACTTGGCCAGATGCCGCAAACTCGACGTTCAGACCTCCAACTGTGGAGGCTGTCCCTTACCGCGTCGGTCAAGAACCGGCGTGTAGATCACCAGCTTCAGGCTCGGGTCGTCGTTGAACTGGAAGCTGGCATGGTCGAAGGCGATGACGCCCTTGGTTGGGTGGTGCACGACCTTGCGGCCGGAGCCGCCGCGGCGGACGTCGTGTCGTTCCCACCAGGCGTCGAATTCCGGGCAGCCTTCGCGCAGGCGGCGTAGCAGGGCGACGAACGCCGGGTCGCCGGCCCAGAGGTCGTGGGTGGCGCGGAAGGCCGCGACCATGCGCTCGGCCTCCGCCTCCCAGCCGGGGCCGAACAGCTGGCGACTACGCGGATTGGTCAGCATTGAGACCAGCAGGTTACGGTCATCGTCTGGCAGGTCGTCGAAGCCGAGAATGTCGGCGGCCGCGGCGTTCCACGCCACTAGGTCGCGGCGGCGGCCGGTGACATAGGCCGGCTGCGTCAGGCTGTGCAGGATCTGCAGCAGGGCCGGCGGCGCCGTCTCGGGCTGGAAGGGTTTCGGCCCGCCGCCGCCGGCCAGCGCACGCAGATGCTGGTGCTCCAACTCGTTCAGCCGAAGCGCGCGGGCGAGAGCATCTACGGTGCTGACGGAGGGCGTCACCGGGCGGCCCTGCTCCAGGCGGACGTACCAGTCAACGCCGATGCCGGCGAGTTCGGCCACCTCCTCGCGGCGCAGACCCGGGGTACGCCGCTGGCGGCGGCGCGGCAGGCCTACGGCCTCGGGGCTGAGGCGGCTCCGGCGGGCACGCAGGAAGTCGCCGAGTTCTCGCCGTTTTGGATCGGTCACGCGGCCTCCAGGGTAGGTGCGCTAATCCCAGGATAATACCAGGCCTACCCCCGCTTGGAAATCGCCGATAGGGTCGGCGCAGTCCTGTTGAGAGGTCTCTATGAAAGCCGCTGTCCTGAACGCTTTTGGCGAGGCCTTGAAGATCGAGACGATGCCGGACCCGTCGCCCGGCGTGGGGTCCATAGTGATCGATGTGGCGGCGGCAGGCGTGACCGGCTACGCCGCTAGCGTCTTTGACGGCTCGCGCGGCTACCGGCTGGAGCTGCCCGCCGTGCCGGGTCCGGGCGGGATCGGTCGCGTGCGGACGGTGGGACCGGACGCGACGCGGTTGAAGCCGGGCGACTGGGTGTTCTGCGAGCCGACGATCCGGGCCCGCGACGAGGCGTCCGACACCATCCTGTAGGGCTGGACCTATCGCACCGATGCGGCGCTGCCGCTGCACCTTCTCTATCGCAACGGTTCCTACGCCGAGCAGATGATGGTCCCGACAGAGAACGTGACGCGGGTCGGCGATATCGATGCCAAGGACGCCGGGCGGTGGTGCGGCTTGAGCCGCCTGCTGGTGCCCTACGGCGGGCTTTGGGCCGGGGACCTGAAGGCCGGCGAGACCTTGCTGATCGGCGGCGCGACCGGCGGGTTCGGCGGGGCGGGCGTGGCGGTGGCCCTGGCCATGGGCGCCGGACAGGTGGTGGCGACGGGGCGTAACGCCCAGGCGCTGAGCGACCTCGCCGCGCGGTTCGGGTCACGGGTGAAGCCGGTCACCATGACCGGCGAAGAGGTGGCCGACAGGGCGGCCATCGCCAAGGCCGCCGGCGGGCCGATCGACATGGTGCTGGATTTCCTGCCGCGCGAGGCGTCGCTGTCGCAGGTGCACGCCAACATGACGGCCGTGCGTCACGGCGGTCGCATCATGCTAATGGGCGGCGTCCGCGCCGAACTGGGCCTGGACTACCATTGGCTGATGCACGGCGAGATCACCATGCGAGGGGTGTGGATGTATCCGCCGGAAGCCGTCCCTCGCATGGTCCAGATGGTCCGTGCGGGGTTGATAGACCTGCATCAGTTCGACCTCGCCGAGTTCGCTCTGGACGACGCCAACGCCGCCGTCGCGCACGCCGCAGCTAACGCTGGGCCACGCCAACTCACCGTCATCCGGCCGAACGAAGGCTAGCGGGTGGGTCTAGCGACCTGCCAACCGCAGAGTTCATTCTTTCTCGAAACGTTCAAACGTGAACAGCCCAACCTCGGCGCCTACCGGCCGCTCGATCCTCATCGTCGCCGCGTCGCGCGGCCTGGGCTAGGCGATGGCCGCCGAATTCACCATTCATAGCATGACGCTCTGAATAGCGGAGAAGAGTGGAACGTCGCGGTAACCGCGATCGCAGGACTTGGACGACGGGCCGTCAGAGTGGCCATATTCCAGATGACAGCCCGGCCTACTGGCCCGACAGCGCTGGATCCGACGAGAGGGTCTCCACCAAATAGTCAAGGAACACCCGCACCTTAGTGGGCAGGCGGCGGCCGGCGGGGTGGACGGCGCTAATGGCGATCGGGCCGGGGGCGTACTCTGCCAGCACGATTCGGATGGCGCCCGAGGCGACCTCCGGCGAGAACAGCCAGATCGGCGCATGGGCCAAGCCGAGGTCCGCCAGTACTGCCGCGCGGGTCTGTTCGGCGTCGGCGGTGCGGAAGTTCGACGTGGGGTGGTGCAGGATCGGCCCGGACGCGTCTCTGAAGTGCCAGGGCTGCGGCTCTTGGCGCGGCGCGTAAATCAGGCAGGCATGATTGTCGAGGTCGGCGGGGATCGTGGGAACGCCGCGCGCAGCGAGGTAGGCCGGCGTTGCGACAGTCGCGAACGGCGTCATCGCAATGCGCCTCACGATCATGCTGGAATCGGCAAGCTCGCCGTTGCGGATCGCCAGGTCGAAGCCTTCCTCGATCAGGTTGATTGCGCGCTCGGATCCGGCGAGCTCGACGGAGATATCCGGATAGCGCGCGAAAAACTCGGGTAGACGCGGCACGATGTAGAGCCGCCCGAAGACCGGGGCGACGGTAACCCGGATCAGGCCGGAGGGCGCGGACTGCCCATGGCCGACCAGGGACTCCACGGCGTCGAACTCGTCTACCAGCCGCAGCGCGGATTCGTACAGGACATGACCTGCATCGGTCAGCGTCATGGTGCGCGAAGTGCGGCGCAGCAGCTGGGCGCCTAGGCGCGCTTCAAGGGCGGCGATCTGCTTGCTGACCGCCGACTGACCGAGCCCGGCCTCGCGGGCAACCGCAGAGAAGCTGCCGCGTTCGACCACGCGGACGAAAAGGCGCAGCGTGTCGAGCCGGTCCATCTCAATCCTTCCCGCCAGGACTGGATAGTATTCCAGAGCTCGACCTTCCGGGCCAGCTGGGAATGGATACTTATGGCGCCAGACGATACCGGAATCTTCCGATGTCACAGCCAAGGCAACTTTCCGTGACCAACGCCACCCAGACCGCTGCCTTCGAGACCCGGCACGCCCTGTCCGACGCCGAGCGACAGATCGAGCAGGGCGTGCTCGCCGAAATCCACCGCCTGTTCTCGAATCCCAACGGCGACCAACGAGCGGCCTATGACAGCATGATCGGCGCAACGCCGATCGCCGGAGGCGTCGCCCTGGAGGGCATCGACCGCGATGGCGTCCGCGGCTGGTGGGTGCGGCCGAACGGCGCCCCGACTGATCGGGCCATCCTCTTCCTGCACGGCGGAGCTTATTTGTTGGGCTCGGCCGAGGCCTATCGCGGCCTCGCTAGCCAGGTCGCCGTGCGCGCCGAGGTGGCGGCGTTCGTGGCAGACTACCCGCTGGCCCCGGAGCATGTTTTCCCCGCCGCGCCGGAGGCGGCCGCCGCGCTCCGCCGGTGGCTGGGTGCGCAGGGCGTGTCACAGGTCGCGCTGGTGGGCGATTCCGCTGGCGGCGGTCTGGCCCTCAGCATACTCGGCGACAAGGCCACCACCATGCCGACCATAGCCGCGATCGCTGTCTTCTCGCCCTGGCTCGACCTGGCGATGACCGGCGCCTCGATCACCGACCCAGACATCCATGACCCTATCTTCCAGCCGCCAATGCTGGCCGGACCCGCCAGCGTCTATCTCGCGGGCGCCGATCCAAAGGATGGCCGGGCTTCGCCGCTTTACGCCGTGCCCCCGGTGCTGCCGCCGCTCCTAATTCAGGTGGGCGGTGACGAGATCCTGCTCGATGACGCGCGGCGCTACGCGCAGGCGGCCGCAGCCAAGGGTGGCGATGTGCGGCTCGACGTCTTCGAGGGCCTGCACCACGTCTTCCAGGGCGCGACCAAAGACCTGCCGTCCGCACGTCGCGCCCTCGACACGGTGGCGACTTTCTTATCCAGCCACTGGGCCTAGCGCGGCGCGGCCGGTCGCGGGTCGGGCTTGCACGGTCCGCTACGTGCTTTTTCGACAGGGGCTCAACGGCCCGCTTGAAGAGGTGCCAGCTGTTGGCGGACCCGTTGAAAAGTGGGAAATTCAGGTCGCCGACAAATTCGCTGAAACGCCAATGCGGGCAAGCCCCTAGGTTCAATAACCTCGTGCTGGTGTTGGCACGTTCTGGCGGGCCACGTCCTTGGCTTCACCTAGATCTCGTTCATACCCTCTTGACCCGTTCGGGATGACCGCCTCGGGGAAATTGGACCAGTCTAGATCGATGCCGGGGCAAGACTGGCTATGGCGAGTTCCGGTTCTGCCGGGCGATTGGTGATTACTGGCGCGTCGCCTTACTGGCGGCTCATGTTGCGTTGCTGGTGGCGGTGATGCGCGACGGGCGCCTTCGAGCGCAAACGGTTACAACGAGCGCGATCGACTTGCAGGGACGGCACAGGCGCTGTCGAGAGCGCCTGCGCAAGAGAGCAACAAGGCGTGCTCCTTGTCGTTGCCAGTCAGCTCGGCGGCGAGGCGGTACTCGGTGCGGGCTTCAGTGAAACGCCCAAGCTTCTCCAGAAGATCGCCGCGCACCGTGGGCAACAAGTGCGAGCCCTGCAGCCGCGGTTCGTTCTTCAGGCCGTCGACGATGGCCAGGCCCTGGGCCGGCCCGAACGCCAAGCCCTCCGCCACGGCCCGGTTGATCTCGACGACGGGCGAGGGAGCGGCCAGGGCTAGCGCCTGATAGTAGGCCGTTAGTAGGCCGTGATGGCGATCCAGTCAGTGGCGGCGGCGCTCGCGGCGCGGGCATGGCAGGCGGCGATCATCGCCTGCAGCAGATAGGGGTCAGGCGTCGGATCGCATGGGTGTACTTCTTGGTGCGTCCGATCACACGCGAACGAGGAACGGCGGATTGGACAGGCGCTCGAAAAATAGCGCGGCGGCGCCCCATCGGTAGCGCAATCGGGAGCCGCGGTCCGAGTTCCGAGGTGAGGCTAAGGCCTATCAACACCCTGTATCCCGCCGATCGCAGTGGCCGCTTTAGAGAAACTGGCGCTGCCGTAACCCCGGCTTGGGTGTCCGCATCTGACGCATATTCGGCGCTACCGGGGTGGAGCCGCCTCTCGCCAGTAACGGTCATGGGCCATCTGGGAGCAATGCTTCGGTCGTTATCCGAAAGCCGTCAATGCGATTGGCGGGTTGGGTGGCTAGCCGCTTCTGCCGTAGGGCCGGGTGATCACCTCGAGGTAGTGGCTGTCAGGGTCACGGAAATAGACGCCGCGCCCGCCGTCGTTGTGGTTGATCTCGCCCGGCCGGCTGCCCCGCGGATCGGCCCAGTAGTCCAGGCCGCGGTCCTTTATTCGTCCGAAAACAGCGTCAAGAGCGTGCAAACGCTCACGCGCCTGCATCCGACCGAAAGCTCACGTAAGGACTTCATCGAGCGGAACATTCCAGCGGGCCGTTTTGGCGAGCCGGAAGACGTTGCACATCTGGTCGCCTTTCTGGCTTCCCCCTTGACGCAATACATCACCGGAGCGGTTATTCCCGTCGATGGCGGCATGCATTACTTCGCCCACTAGCTCGGTGACCGACAAATACGGCGAAAAAGTTCAGTGTCGGTCCCGTCCGCGCTGCACCGACATGAGCGGCGGCGTCGTACCGGTGCGGCTTTCAGCCGAGCGGTCGGTTCAATTCACCCCAAAGGTCCCCCACATGCAATTTTTGGTCGTTACCCGCCGCGACACCGAGCGCTTCTACGAGACCGACTTCGCCCCGCGACTGGCCGATGAGGCTGACCGGGCTCGAGCGCTTTATGCCGCTGGCTTCACGCCAGATCTGGCATCGCGGTGACGTCGTCGGCGCGTGGCTATTGATCGAAGCCGGGAGCGAGGATGAGGTGCGTGATACCCTCGCCGCCTTGCCGCTCGTCGAGGCGGGCATGCTCGTCATCGACGCGCTCATTCGACTCAAACCTTATGCGGGCTTCGCCCAATGGCCAGCCGTGAGCTTGACCCTCGATTGCTGAGTCTGGTCAGGGGCGCAATGCCAAGACGATATTCGGCAGAGCTCACGACAAAACTTGACCGCTTCACGATGCCCAAGCGAATAGGAGCAAACCCGTGATCTTCTTCGGCCTGAGCGCCGCGATCATGCTGGCCTGGGTGCTCGCCCTCGCCTTCCTCGGCGCCGGCGCAGTCAACCTAGCCGGTCAAACCTCGGTCAAGGCCGGCTTCGTCCACTGGGGCTACCCCTCCTGGTGGAATCTGGTGACCGGCGGGCTGGAGCTTTTGGCGGCGGCGCTTATCGTGGCTCCGCCGGCGCGGATCGCCGGCCTTATGCTCGGCGCGGCGATCTGCATTGCGGCGGTCGCGTCCGTGGTTCGGCATAAGGATTACGGTCATGTCGCGCCCGGCGTCGTCCTTACCGCTCTGTCGGCGCTCGATGTTGCGCTACTCATAAGCTGACGACGATGCGAAGCGAGGGTCAGCGCGTGTTTCAGGTCTGGGCCCTGGCGCTCCTGGCGGCCTTGTATCTTCTCCGCGGCATGCTGGAATTTCCGTCGACGGGCTGGCGGCCCCAGACGCTCCTGACCGTGGCGATCGGGCTGGGGCTGCTTCCTGCCCTCACGGCCCTCGCCGCCGCAACGCCGTCGTGGCGGCGCCTGACGCTCATCGGGCTCTGTGGTCTTGGGCTCATCATCAATGGAGCTTGGTTCGCCGAGCTCTGGCAAGGGCTCACCCCGGTGGCCACGCTCACGTTGCTAATCGTCGTTCTCTACGCATGCGTGGCTTGGGTGGAGTTTCGTCGGGCATAGGGCGGACAAGTGGGACGTCGCAGCGCGTGATTCCGGTCATATTCCAAGCGGGCACGGCTGCAGAAGCCAAGCCTTGCTGCTTTCAGGCGGCGGCTGTGTTCTTTCTATGCACGCCGGGCATGTTTGCCTGGGGGCGGGCTGGGACTGGGCTCGTCGGCGGCGTCAATATCCACGACTACGCCCGTCTCCCCATCTCGCCCCAACATATCAAGCAGATTGCCCTTCATGGTCCGAAGCGCCCGCACAGTCGCCTGCAGATCCGTTGCCGCGATGCCCTCAATAATGGTGTTCTCCGCCTCTCGGACATTTTCGCGAATTTCCTCGATAAGGCCCGCGCCTTTTTTTGTGACGAACACGCGCTTGACCCGCCGATCCACCTTGTCTGGGCGCCGCTCCACGAGATTGACCGCTTCAAGCCGATCGATCAGGCCACCCAGAGCCACCTTTCCAAGGTCAAGTTCATCGGCGAGAGCGACCTGGGCCATGCCGTCCTGACGTGAGAGGAAGGCCAGGACCCACCATTGGGACCGCGTAATCTCCAGCGGCTTCAGAGCCCGGTCGACGACGTTGCGCCGCATGCGCGAAACGTCGTGCACGAGAAAGCCAAGACGCAGCTCCCAGTTCAAATCATTGGCCATCGAGATCTTCCTGTCGCGACCGGGTCGGCCGCACAGCGGCCATGGCAACTCAGACGGTATCATAGGCCAAAAGGAAGGGTAAAACGATAAGGACGCGAACAGTAATGCAACGCCTTGCTCCAGTCCTGCCGGTTGGGCGCACCAACGCATCTTGGGGGACATGCTGAAATAGGCGCACCGGCGCAAGAGCGGCGCCCGAGGTCGTCGGCGAACCGACAAATCTAACGTGAAGCGGCGAAGGCGAACGGACCGCCGAGATAGGCCGGAAATCCGGCCTGGCTGACCACGGCATAGTCGACGCAGCGCATTTCGGCCTCGGACAGATCAGCGGCGAGCCTGTTGGCGAGGGCGACGATTGGGACCAGCGCCGCTCTTGCGCCCTCACGTCGCGTGTCCGCCTCCTCAAGGTCTATCCAATAGGTCGGGGCGACAGAGGCCTGCACCGGCGCGGGGGGGGTGATATCGCCTGTTTTGAAGCCCGCCGCGGCGAGCGCCGCCCCCTCGACAGCCACCGCCCCACGGACAGCATTGATCAGCGTTTCGATCCCGCGGGCAACTCTGGCGGAGACCGCGTGGGCCTTCAGCGCGCGGTCGTAATCCAGCTTTCCGGTGAACAGGGTTTGGATCATGTCGCGGGGCTCGCGGCGTTGGATGAGCCCTGCGAAGAGAGTCATTTCCGTGCGCATCGCGGTGTCGAACGGCTGGGCAAAGCCCTGATCGATACAATCAAGAATGGCCAGGGGCGCCGGATAGTGCCCCAGCGTTTCGATCAAGACCTGCCTGCGAGCCTGAGCGATTTGAGTGGGCGCATCCCGGGCTCCAGGGGGCAGCCATCCAAGACGATCCCAGGGTTGGGCCGGTTCCGGATCCGAGAGTAGCCAATGCTCGGCCGCCTCGACTTCCTCACCCGGCGGGGCCAAGGCGTCGACCAGACCGCCCGCTAGGGCGGCGCCGCCCGAGAGCCGGGCGCCGTTGAGCAGGATCGGCAGGGCGGCGTCGACACCGATAAGACGTGGCAGCCTCTGCGTGCCCCCGGCTCCGGGCAAAAGTCCAACCAAGGACTCTGGAAGCCCAAGCCCGGCCTTGGGCGTGTCGGCGAGAACGCGGTAGTGGGCGCCCAGGGCCAGTTCGCATCCGCCGCCGAGCGCCAAGCCGCCAATGGCGGCGGCGACGGGCTTGCCGCTGGTCTCCAGTCCGCGAATGGCTTTGCTTAGGGCGAAGAAGTGATCGAAGGCGATTTGAAACCTGTCCGACGGCGGTGCGGCGACGATCGTGTCATAGGCCACGCCCAATTCGCCAAGATCGGCGCCGGCGCAGAAGGCGGAGGACTTGCCCGAGCGGACGACCACGCCGCGCACATCACTGCCTTTTAGCCAAGCCGAGAACCGGCCCAACTCATCGATGGCGACGTTCGAAAAGACGTTCATCGAACGATCCGGCATGTCGAAGACCAGATGGATCAGGCCCCCTCGCGCCTGCTCGATCCTGAACTGCTTCAGAGACCTCAAAGCCCGGTTCATAGCGGTTTTCCTTAAAATGCGACCTGATCGCCGCCTTTGAGCGACAGGATTTCCCGCGCCTCGTCGGCGGTCGCGGTCTCAAGGCCCAGGCCTTCAATGATTTTGCGCACCTGGATCACCTGATCGGCGTTGGTTTCCGCCAGCGCGCCTCGTCCCAGCCACAGGCTGTCTTCCAACCCGACCCGGACGTTGCCGCCCATGGCCGCCGCCTGCGCGGCGACGGGCATCTGGCTGCGGCCGGCCCCCAGGACAGACCAACGGTAGTGCTCGCCAAATAGCCGATCAGCCGTCCGCTTCATGTGTAGCACTTCCTCAGGATGGGCGCCGATCCCGCCCAGCAGGCCAAAACAGGTCTGGATGAATAGCGGAGCCCTCACCAAGCCTTCGGTCCAGAAGTAATGGAGATTGTGCAGGTGGCTGGTGTCGTAACATTCGAATTCATACCGCGCGCCGGTATGGTTGAGCGTCTCCAGGGCGAAGCGAATGTCCTTAAAACTGTTGCGAAACACCAGGTCATGCGAGCCTTCGAGCATCGCCGGCTCCCAATCATGCTTGAAGTCGCGGTAGCGCTTGAGCATGGGGAACAGTCCGAAATTCATCGAGCCCATGTTCAGGCTGGCCACCTCGGGCCGCCAAACGGCTGCGGGTCGAACGCGCTCCTCCACGGACATATAGGGCGATCCGCCGGTCGTGAGGTTCACCACCACATTGGAGGATTGCTTGATCACCTTGAGGAATGGTTCGAACGCTTCGGGACTCTGGTCCGGGCGTCCGTCGGTGGGGTTGCGTGCGTGCAGATGCACGATGGCGGCGCCCGCCTCGGCCGCCCCGATCGCCGAGTCCGCAATCTCCTCGGCGGTCACCGGCAGATAGGGCGACATCGACGGGGTGTGGATGGACCCCGTGATCGCACAGGATATGATCACCTTGCTGTTCGCCATGTCGCTCCTCCCATTTCTTCAAAAACAGCTCGTGTAGGCCGCCCAGCGCTCGCACAGAATCGCCCTGTGCTGTGGGGCCGCGATGGCCGTCAGGGCCAAGGCCCGGGCGGCATGACCAAGACCACGCAGGTCGGCGACGCCATGCTCCGTGACGACGACGTCGGTATCCATTCGGCCAAGCGATACCGGTCCGATCGCCTCATCCGGCGACTTGATGCGGCTCACGGATCCGCCAGCCGCCTCGGACGGCAGGGCGACAATCCTCAAACCGCCGGCGGCTCGCACGCCGCGCGCAAAATCGGTGGCTCCCCCAGGACCAGACATCAGGCCTGTGGGCCCAAGTTCAGCATAGGCCTGGCCGAACAAATCAACCTCAAGCGCGGAATTGATCGCCACGACGTCGCTGATCGCGCCCAGGACCCTGGCGTCGTGTGTGTAGGAGACCGGACGAAACGCGTAGACCGGCGCGCTGATCGCCGCATAAAGGTCGCGGCTGCCGATCGCCACCCCAGCCACCACCGCGGCGCCGCCCGCCAGGGCGCCCGCGGCCTGAAGCCCCAGAACCGCATCGCCGATGAGGCCTGAATGAATGCGCAGGTCTCGGCGATCGACCAGCGCGCGAAGCGCAGCGTCGGGAATCTTGCCCAGGCCCGTCTGCAAGGTCGCGCCATCCTTCACGAAGGGGGCGATGTTCGCGCCAATCGCTTTGGCGATAGGATCCGACGCAGAGGGTGATGGAGACCCTAGGAGCGGCGCATCCGCCTCCACAAAGGCGGTGATCTGGGAAAACGGTATGCCGCGGTGGCCATGGGTGCGGGGCATTCGCGGGTTGATGTGCGCAATCCGAACCGGGATTTGCGGCCACAGCTCCGCCAAAAAATCGACGGTCGGCCCGAAACTGCACAGGCCGTCTTCGTCCGGCGGCGCGACCATGAACAGGGCGGCGTCGATCGTCGCATTTTGCAGATGGGCGAGGATATCGGCGTAGCAGAGCGGCAGAAAATCCACCGCCCTGCCCGCTTGCTTCAGCTGCGGCGTCATAAAAAAGGTGCGCGTCCGGCAGGCCGGATTGGCGAGCCAAGTTGACCGATTTAGACCTGGGACAAAGATCCCAGTGAAGGTCATGGCGCCGAGGGCGTCGCCTGCCTGCGTCACCGCGTTGGCGAGCAGATCCGAATGCCCCGAACACCCCTGAACGAGGGTCAGGCCCCCCGGCGGCAGCACAGCCGCCAGATCAGCGGGCTCGAAACGAGCGGGAGACATCGCGCGGCGCGATTTCGGCCTTAGGACCGGAACCTGTGGAAGTCCGGCTTGCGCTTCTCGTTGAACGCGGCGACGCCCTCCTTGGACTCTTCGGTGTCGTAGAAGAGCTTCACGGCATGCAGGGCCAGATTGCTGATGCCGCGGATGCTGTCCGAATCCGCGTTGAATGAACGCTTGGCCAGAGCGAGCGCCGTGGGCGAACGTTCGGCGAGTTTGTCGGTCCATTCCTGGACCGCCGCATCCAGTTCCGCCACGGGGACGACCTTGTTCACCAAGCCCATCTGCCGCGCTTCCTCGGCCGAATAGCGATCGTTGATGAACCACATTTCCCGGGCTTTCTTGTCGCCCACGTGCCGAGCCAACAGGGCGGTGCCCCATCCGGCGTCCACCGATCCCACCTTCGGGCCGACCTGGCCGAAGGACGCTGTCTCTGAGGCGATCGTGAGGTCGCAAAGCGTGGCGAACACGTTGCCGCCACCAATAGCGAATCCGTTCACCCGCGCGATCACCGGCTTGGGCACGTCTCGGATCAGGGCCTGAAATTCGTCAATCGGCAATCCGACCACGCCGCGGCCATCATATTGCCCATCGTGGGAGGACTGATCGCCGCCGGTGCAAAACGCCTTGTCGCCGGCGCCGGTCAAGACGATGCTCGCGACGTTTCGGTCATTGGCGGCCAGGTGGAAAGCCTTGATCAACTCCTCGATGGTCTGTCCACGGAACGCATTGTAGACCTTGGGTCGGTTGATGATGACCCATGCGGCCCGGTCGCGGACCTCATAGACTACGTCCTCGAAATTTGCTGCGTCGCTCATGGTGGTCTCCTAGCTGTCGTTGTCTTGTTATTTTCCACCGGGGAACAGGCGGTTCGCCGCCGCGCCCGGCTCGGCCTCAGATCATGTTCATGCCGCCGGAGACCGAGATGGTCTGTCCTGTAATGAAGCCTGCGTCGTCGGATGCGAGGAAGGCGACGATCCCGGCATAGTCTTCGGGCTCGCCCATCCGCCGCAGCGGGATGCCGCGGACCATGGCGTCCTTCCACTTCACAGCGTTCTCGCCCTCCCCAAGCACATCGGCCATCATCGGCGTGTTGGTCGGGCCAGGGCAAACCGTGTTCAAAAGCACGCCCTGGCGGGCCAATTCACGAGCCACGGACTTGGTGAAGGAAATCAGCCCCCCTTTGCAGGCCGAATAGACGGCCTCATCGCTGGTTCCGACGCGCGCGGCGTCCGAGGCGATGTTGACAATTCGGCCCCCGCCCCGCCCCGCCATCAGCGGCGCGACCGCGTGATGGGTGTTCAGCGGTCCATAGAGGTTGATGCGGATAATACGGTCCCACAGAGCCTGGTCGGTCTTGATGAACGGCATGGGCCGGTCCCAGCCGGCGTTGTTCACCAGGAGCCAGATGGGGCCAAGCTCAGCTTCGACGCTGGCGACCGCGGTCTGAACAGCGGCGTAGTCACCAACATCGACCTCATAGGTCTTGACCAGGGCGTCGCCCGCCAGCGCCGCAGTTTCGGCGCCAGCTTCCGGCTTGAGGTCGAAGATCGCAACCTTGCAGCCCTCGCTGGCCAGACGCAGGCTCAGCGCCCGGCCGATGCCTTGGCCGCCTCCCGTCACGATGGCGACCTTGTTTTGCAGTCCCTTCATGGGTCCTCCTTATCCAAAATCCCGCCCGACGCCGGGCGGACGCGGCGTCAGTCGCCGCCTAGTTCGTCGAACGCTGAGCCTTGTCCCGGTCAGATCCGGCGCGAATGGCTTGTCGCGCCTCCGCCCACGTCTCGTCGCTAAGCTCGGTCAGGTCCGCGAAGGTGCTGGGCGCGGCGAGGTGATGACCGCCGTCGATCGCGATGGTCTGCCCGGTGAGGTAGTCGCAGCCATCCGCCATCAGAAAAATAATCAGGTTCTGCAACTCGTGCATTTGCCCAAATCGGCGCATCGGCACCTGATCGTCGCTGGTGGCGCCGGCCTTGGTCTGTGGCAAGGGATTGAGTTTCTCCCAGGCGCCGTCCGTCGGAAAGGGACCGGGGGCGGTCGCATTGAGGCGAATGCCATAGCGCGCCCACTCCACCGCCAGGGACATGGTCATGGCGTGAAGGGCGGTCTTGGCCATCGCCGCCGGCACCACGAAGGGCGAGCCCGTCCAGACCCAGGTGACCAGATTGCTCACCACCGATCCGGGCAGGCCGGCGGCGATCCAGCGTTTGCCGGCGCCCAGGGTCACATAGAAGCTGCCATCCATCACGGTGGAGCGCACAGCCTCATAGGCGCGAGGACTAAGGCTCTTGGTGGGTGCGATGAAGTTCGCGGCGGCATTGTTCAACAGGCCCGTAAGGGGCCCCTCCGCCCAGATGTCGTCGAGCATCGTCTCGATCGCTTCGGGATCGCGGATATTGCAGACATGCGGGAAGACGCGCCGTCCGGTATGTGCTTTGATCGTGTCAGCGGCCGCCCACAAGAGGGCCTCGCGCCGCCCGCAGATATGCACGCGTGCGCCGTGCGCCGACAGGGCTTGAGCGATTTCGCGCCCGAGCCCGCTACCGCCGCCAGTCACCAGGATCGACTTGCCGGCCAGGCAATCCTCTCGAAAGGGCGTCATCGGACCGCGCCCTGGTAGGCTTTGAAGAGATCTCTGGAGATGATCATCTTCATGATTTCGATCGACCCGCCGGCGATCTTGACGATCCGGGCGTCGGCATAGGCGCGCGCGATCGGGTATTCCCACATGTAGCCCCATCCGCCGAAGAGTTGCAGGCACTCGTCCACGACCTTGCAGTGCGTCTCGGTGACGAACATCTTGGCCTTGGCCGCATCGATCGGATCGAGTTGGCCGGCCATGAACAACTCAATGCACTTGTCGGTATAGACCCGGGCGACCGTGGCGAGCGTGTCAAGCTCGGCGAGTTTGAACTGGGTGTTTTGGAATTCGGAGAGACGCTGACCGAAGGCTTCGCGTTGGGCTGTGTAATCGACCGTCCAACCAATGACCGCCTCGCAGACCGTCGCCGAGCGAATGGCTTGGGCGAGCCGTTCCTGGGCGAGCTTGGTCATCATGTGACCGAAGCCGCGGCCCTCCTTACCCAGCATGTTGGTGGCCGGAATTCGGACGTCCTCGAAAAATAGCTCAGAGGTGTCCTGCGCCTTCATGCCCAGTTTGGATAGATTACGGCCTTTCTTGAACCCAGGTCGGTCAGCCTCGACCAGGAACAGGGTCACGCCTTTGGCGCCCGCCTTGCTGTCGGTCTTGGCGGCAAGGACAAGAATATCGCAAAGCTGGCCGTTGGAGATGAACACCTTCTGGCCGTTGATGACGAACTCGTCGCCATCACGCACGGCGCGCGTGCGCAAGGCCTTCAGGTCTGATCCCGCATGGGGCTCTGTCATCCCAAGCGAACCAATGGCCTCGCCGCGAACCATTTTGGGCAGCCAGGTGCGCTTCTGCTCCTCGGTGCCGAAGGATTGGATATAGGTGGCGACCAGATCCACATGGATGAGAAATCCAGGACCGCTGGCGCCGACGCGCCAAAGTTCCTCGAACACGACAACGTCGAACAGATAGTCCAGTCCTAGGCCGCCATATTCTTCAGGCACGGTGCAGCAGAGCAGGCCCTCCGCGCCGGCCTTGAGCCATAACGCGCGCGGCACGGTTCCATCCTGTTCCCACTGTTCGTGGAAGGGGACGATTTCCCGCTCGACGAACTTTCGAACGGATTGGCGAAAAATCTCGTGTTCTTCGCGAAAAATGCTGCGCGCAATCATCCCCGCCGCCTCGCCCCTATTTATCGTTCGCTGCCGCACCACTTGGCGGCGACGCACCACAGGCAATCACTACAAGCAACTCCACGAAGCGCCGTCTAGCGTTTTTTATATATCTCCATATCATACGCTTGCATACGGATTTTGACGCCGATAAGGTTTGCTTCAAGAACAAGGGAGGCGACCAGGCCAATGACGACGGGTCACATCGCGCGAGTCGGCGTCTACCTACCGCTGTTGCGGATGGACCGCGATGCTGTGGCCAAGGCCCAGCGATGGTCGGGGCTCGGCGGCTTGCGCGCTGGCCGGCGCGCTGTTGCGGGCTGGGACGAGGATTCGGTGACCTTGGCCGTGGAAGCCGCGCGGTGGGCTGTCACTGTGACGGCCCCGCCTGAAGACATCGTGTTCGCCTCAACCTCAGCGCCCTTCTACGAGCGGGCTCATGCCCCTTTGGTCCTTCACGCGCTGGGCTTGGGTCAGGCCACGCGCTCGCTGGATACCGGCGGATCTCGCCGAGCGGCGACCTCGGCTCTGATCCGCGCGCTCGAAGGTGATCGCACGACACTTGTCACGTCCGGCGAAAAGCGCCCGACTCGGCCTGGCCATCCCGCGCAGCTGAGCTTTGGCGATGGCGGCGCGGCGGTTGTCACCGGCGCCGATGGCCCGGCGCGCTACTTGGGGGGCGCGAGCGTCAGCCACGATCTCATTGACATGTACAGCTCCCGCGAACACCCGACACCCTACGCCGCAGAGGAGCGGTTCGTGCGGGACACGGTGATCGCCGACGTCGTCGCGCCCACCGTCCGCGCCGCTTGCGCCGACGCCGGCGTTGCGCCTTCAGCCATCGCCTTCACCGCGTTCTGCGAGCCGGTTTCGGGCAGCTATGCGGCTCTGGCGCGGGAGATAGGCTTGACGGGTCCAAATCTCGGCGCCGCAGTCCTTGAGCAAGCCGGCGACCTTGGCGCGGCGCATCCCCTTTTCGCCTTCGCGCTGGCCTGCGGCCAGGCCCGGGTCGGCGATATCATCCTGCTGCTGGGGTTCGGCAGCGGATGTGACGCTTTGCTCTTCGAACTGACGGGGCCGATGCCTGGGGCGGATGACGCCGAGCAAATTTTGCGGTCTGGCCGGGCCTTCGCCGACTATGGCCGCTTCTTAAGCCTGACCGGCTCGCTCGATCTGGATTGGGGCGTGCGCGCGGAGAACGAACAAAAGGCCGCCGCGACCGTCCTTCATCGCTACGGCCGCGACATGTTGGGCTTCATCGGCGGTCGCGATTCTCGCGGCAATGTTCAATTTCCCAAGACCCTCATCCCCGTCAATCCCACCGCGGCCGGCCCCGAGACGCTCGTGGACGTCCGCTTGGCCGACGAACCCGCAAGGCTCGTCTCCGTCACGGCCGATCGGCTCAACTTCACGCCCGATCCTCCCTTCTATTTTGGGCTGACCCAGTTCGCCAACGGAGCCCGTGTGATGATGGAGCTCACGGACGCGAACCCAGAAGGATTTGCTGTGGGTGACGCCTTGGCGATGCGGTTCCGCATCAAGTCAATCGACCGGCGACGCGGCTTTCGATCCTACTTCTGGAAGGCGGCGCCGGCTCTGCGGCCGCCGTTGGAGACCTGACTATGGCAAGCGGCATTCGCGACCGAGTGGTGATCGCCGGGATGGGGTGCACCCGTTTTGGAGAGCATTGGAACAGGGGCGCAGAGGAATTGATGGTTGAGGCGTTCGAGGAAGCCCGCGCCGATGCGGGCCTCGAACGGTCAGCGATCGAAGCGGCGTGGGTCGGCAACGCCCTGGACGACATCAATGTCGGCAATTCAGCCCTACCCCTGGCGCATGCGCTGCGGCTGGGACCGATCCCGGTGACACGGGTCGAGAATATGTGCGCCACGGGAACGGAAGCTTTGCGGGCGGCAGTCTATGCCGTCGCTGCAGGCGCCTGCGACATTGCGCTAGCCTTAGGCGTGGAGAAGCTCAAGGACACAGGCTATGGCGGCCTTCCGTTGCGGACCAAGGGCTCGGCCAATGATCTATGGATGCCCTACGGCTCGGCGCCCGGAGGCTTCGCCCAGTTGGCCGGCGCCTATGCGGCGCGCCATGGCATATCGGCCCATGATCTCAAGCGGGCCATGGCGCACGTCTCCTGGAAGAGCCATCAGAACGGCGCGCTGAGCCCAAAGGCCCATTTGCGCAAACCGGTGTCGATGGAAACGATTCTCGCCGCGCCGATGATCGCCGATCCGCTAGGCCTGTTCGATTGCTGCGGCGTCTCAGACGGTGCGGCCTGCGCCATCGTGACCACCCCCGACGTGGCCCGAGGGCTTGGCAAGACCGACCTGGTGACGGTCAAGGCGGTTCAGGTCGCTGCGAGCAACGGCTGGGAGAGCCAGTTCGGCGCGTGGGACGGCTCCTATGTGCGCAACACGCGCGAGGCTTCCCGCCGCGCCTATGCGGAAGCCGGGCTGTCCAATCCTCGAGGCGATCTAGACCTGGCCGAGGTGCATGACTGCTTTTCCGTGACCGAACTCGTCACCATGGAGGATCTCGGCCTGTCCGATGAAGGCCGCGCCCCCTACGACATCCTTGACGGGCGTTACGACCGCACAGGTCCCCTGCCCACCCAGGTCGACGGCGGCCTCAAATGCTTCGGTCATCCCGTCGGCGCCACAGGCCTGCGCATGGCCTATGAAGTCTATAGCCAGTTGCTCGGCCGCGCAGGGGAACGTCAACTCAGCGAGGTTGACTTCGGGCTGACCCACAATCTCGGCGGCGCGCCCTTCAACAGCGTGGTCGCAGTCTCGATTCTCGGAAGATTGGCTTAGGAGCCGCCCATGGCTGGACGCTATTTCGAACAATTCACGGTGGGCCAGAGCTTCGTCCACGAGATTCGCCGCACCGTGACGGACATGGACAACATCTTGTTCTCGTCGCTCACCTATAATCCGGCGGCGATCCACATCGACCACGAATACGCCAAGACCACCGAATTTGGCCGGCCGCTCATGAATTCAATCTTCACCTTGGGCCTGATCGTCGGCCTGTCGGTGCAGGACACCACACTTGGCACCACCGTCGGTAATCTGGGCTGGGAAGAAGTGTCCTTTCCGCATCCGGTGTTCGCCGGCGACACCCTCCGCGCCGAGACCACTGTCGCCGCGCTTCGGGATAGCAAATCTCGCCCGACCCAGGGCGTCGTCACCTTCGAACATCGCGGCTTCAACCAGCGCGCCCAGCTGATCTGTGTCTGCCGTCGGGTGGCCCTGATGATGCGGAGCCCATCATGAGGCTGCGCTCGCTCCTGTTCGTCCCCGGCGACAGCGAACGAAAGTTCGCCAAGGCCCGCGCTGTCGGCGCCGACGCCCTGATCCTGGATCTTGAGGACGCCGTGGCGCCGTCGCAGAAGGACGCCGCGCGCGCTCATGTCGCCGGCCTGATCGATCCCACCACGCCGCGCGACTGGCGCCTGTTCGTTCGGATCAATCCCTTCGATACCGGCCTTGCGCTGGCGGATCTGGCGGCGGTCGTGCGGCCGGGGCTTGACGCCGTCCTGGTCCCCAAGGCGAACAGCGCGCAGGACGTTGTGCGAATTGGCCACTATCTTGACGCCCTGGAGGCCCGCGCCGGAATGCCCCCAGGCGTGGTCAAGATCGCCGTTGTCGCCACCGAGACTCCCGCGGCGATGTTCGCCTTGGGCACCTATGCTCCAGCCCATCCCCGTCTGATCGGCCTGACCTGGGGGGCGGAGGATCTCGCCGCCGCGATCGGAGCGACCGACAACAAGGACGCCCACGGCGCGTGGAGCCAGCCCTATCAATTCGCCCGCGCCCAATGCCTGTTCGCCGCAGCGGCGGCCGGGGTCGCACCAATCGAGACGTTGTTCGCCGACTTCCGCGATCTTGAGGGGCTTGCTGCGGACTGCCGCCTCGCACGTCGTGACGGCTTCACCGGGCGCATCGCCATCCATCCCGATCAGGTCGCGACAATAAACACTTGCTTTAGCCCGTCCGAAGCGGACGTCGCTCAAGCGCGGCGCGTGGTCGCCGCCTTCGCCGCCGAGCCCGAGGCCGGCGCCGTCGCCATCGATGGCAAGATGTACGACATCCCGCATTTGAAGGCGGCGCAGCAAGTCCTGCGGTCGCTAGCCCCTGACCAATGGGAGCCTTCCGAATGAACACGCACCTCGAGCCGGGGTCCTCGCGCGAGACCGAGTTGAACAGCATCCGCGAGGGCGTCCGCGCGGTCGTCACGCGGTTCGATGACGACTATTGGCTGGCTCGGGATGAGGACGGTCACTTTCCCAAGGAATTTCATCGCGCCATGGCCGATGCGGGTTGGCTCGGGATCACCATGCCGGAAGAGTACGGGGGCGCAGGGCTCGGCGTCACCGAGGCGGCGGTCATGATGCACGAGGTGGCCAGCCATGGCGGCGGAATGGCTTCAGCCTCCACGGTTCACATCAACCTGTTCGGACCGCACCCGATCGTGGTGCAAGGCGCTCCGGAGCAGAAGGCGCGATGGGTGCCGCGTTTGGTCTCCGGTGAGGATCAGTGCTGCTTCGGCTTCACCGAGCCGGACGCCGGCCTCAACACCACGCGCATCAAGACCTTCGCCCAGAAGGTCGATGGCGGGTATGTCGTTCACGGTCAGAAGGTCTGGACCTCCACGGCCCAGGTCGCCAACAAGATCATGCTGCTCACCCGCACGACCCGCTATGAGGACTGCGCCCGGCCCACCGACGGCATCACCATCTTCTATACCGACCTTGATCGCAGCAAGATCGATGTCCACCGAATTCCAAAGATGGGCCGCAAGGCGGTCGATTCCAACGCCATCTTCATTGATGGGCTGTTCATCCCCGACGAGGATCGGATCGGCGAAGAGGGCAAGGGATTCTCCTATATACTGCACAGCCTCAACCCGGAGCGCATCCTGATCGCGGCGGAAGCGATCGGCATCGGACAGGACGCCCTGCGCCGCGCCACCGCTTACGCCAAGGATCGCGTTGTGTTCGATAGGCCGATTGGCCAGAACCAGGGCATCCAGCATCCGCTCGCCGAGAAGTGGATGTATCTGGAATCAGCCTGGCTGATGGTCATGCGCGCGGCCGAACTCTACGACGCCGGCCAGCCCTGCGGCGCGGAGGCCAACAGCGCCAAGTTCCTCGGCGCACGCGCCGGCCACGACGCCGCCTGGCAGGCCGTGGCGACGCACGGCGGCTTCGGTTACGCCAAGGAATATCACGTCGAACGGCTTTATCGCGAAGCGGCGCTCACGCGCCTGGCGCCGATCACCGAGCAACTCATCTTGAGCTTCGTCGCCGAGAAGGTGCTTGGCCTTCCGAAGAGCTATTGAGGACCACCGCCATGGGCATAATGGATGGGAAAGTCGCCCTGGTGACGGGCGCGGGGCGTGGCGTTGGCCGCGGAGTCGCCCTGGCGCTGGCCAGCGCCGGCGCCGCGGTGGTGGTCAATGACCTGGGCGTCTCGCTAGCGGGCGAAGGCGGTGACGTTTCGCCCGCTCAACAAGTCGTCGACGAAATCGTCGCCGCGGGGGGGCAAGCCGTCGCCAACGCCGACAGCGTCGCCAGCTGGGATGGCGCCCAATCTATGGTGCAGGCGGCGGTGGAAACCTTCGGCCGGATCGACGCGGTGGTGAACAACGCCGGCAATCTTCGCGACGGCCTGTTTCACAAGATGAGCGAGGAGGAATTCGACGCGGTCATCGCCGTGCACCTTAAGGGCACATTCAATGTGAGCCGCGCCGCGGCGCCCTTCTTCAAGGAGCAGGCCGGCGGCGCATATGTCCACATGACCTCGACCTCTGGCCTGATCGGCAATTTCGGCCAGGCCAACTATGCCGCCGCCAAGCTCGGCGTCACGGCCCTATCCAAGTCGATCGCGCTCGACATGGAACGTTTCCACGTGCGCTCGAACGCCGTCGCCCCCTTTGCGTGGACCCGAATGGTCAGCTCGATTCCCGCCAATACGCCCGAACAGGTCAAGCGGATCGAGGGACTGATGAAACTGGTTCCAGAGAAGATCGCCCCCTTCGTGGTCGCCCTGGCGAGCGACACCGGCGCCGGCGTGACCGGTCAGATCTTTGGCGTGCGCAACAACGAGATCTATCTGTTCTCCCAGCCCCGGCCTATCCGCACCGCCCACACCGGCGACGGCTGGACGCCTGAGAGCATTGCTGAGCGCGTCTTCCCGATGTTCGCCGCTGACTTCTACCCCTTGGATCGGTCCGGGGACGTTTTCACCTGGGACCCGGTCTGAGCCGTGGCGTTAAACGCCCAACGCCTGGTCGAGCACGTGTTTCCGCAGGTCCGGCAGGACTATGTCGAACGTGACGCCATCCTATACGCCCTAGGCATAGGCCTTGGAGAGGATCCGCTTGATCAGACCGATCTCGACTATCTGCTCGAAACCCGACTGAAGCTGCTGCCGACCTTCGCAGCAACCCTCGCCAGCCTGGGTCTGTGGGTGGCCGATCCCTCTTTCGGCATCGATGTCGTGCGCTTGATCCATCAAGCTCAGGCCGCCACCTTCTTAAAGCCACTACCGC
Source organism: Caulobacteraceae bacterium (assembly GCA_036494815.1). Lineage (GTDB taxonomy): Bacteria > Pseudomonadota > Alphaproteobacteria > Caulobacterales > Caulobacteraceae > Poindextera. The sequence goes on along the minus strand of DASXNV010000033.1, from coordinate 148,359 downwards.
CTCGCGGCGCGATCATCGCGAGCGCCCGGATCATGGAGCTGGCCGATCGAGGGGCGGGCAAGGGGGCGAGCCTGGTGTTGGAGCGAACGCTGGGCGACGCCAAAACGGGTGATATCTATTGCGTTCTAAAACAATCTTTGCTGCTGCGCGGCGATGGCGGATTTGGCGGGCCCCCGCCGGCGCCGCGAACGGATTGGGCGCGCCCAGACTGCGCCCCAGATCTTCGTCTTTCACGACCGGTTTCGCCGCGCGCCGCCCTGATTTACCGCCTGTCGGGGGATTGGAACCCCCTGCACGCAGATCCGGAAATTGCGCGTAGCGCCGGCTTCGCGCGTCCGATCCTGCACGGCTATGCGTCGTACGGCATGGCCGGATGGGCGATCATCCGATCGCTCGCGGCGGGCGACGCCTGCGCCCTGGAGTCGCTTTCGGCGTGGTTCACCGGGGTGATCTATCCCGGGGATCAGATCGATTTTTCGATATGGCGCGACAAGGCATCCGCCGTCTTCCAGGCCCATGTCGGCGATCGGCTGGTGCTGGACCGAGGCCAAGCGGTTCTGAGGCAATAGTGATGCGTGGCGATCCCAAACTGGCGTCGGCGCTTCGCGCGCGGCTACGGCTGCCCGTATTCGCTGGCCCCATGTTCATCGCCTCGACGGCGGACCTCGTCATCGCCCAGTCAAAGGCCGGAATCATCGGGGCCATGCCCGCCCTCAACCCGCGCTCTACAGCCGCGCTGGACGAAGACATCGCTCGAATTGCCGAAGCCCTGAGCGACGACGATGCGCCTTATGCGATCAACCTCGTCGCGCACCGGACGAATGATCGGTTGGCGGCGGACCTACAGGTCGTTCTCAAGCATCGCGTTCCTATCGTCGTTCTGGCGCTCGCAGCCGACGGCGAGATCGTCAAGACCATTCACGAATACGGCGGCGTCGTTTTCAACGACGTGATCAACAATCGCCAGGCCTTGAAATGCGCCGACCGGGGCGTGGACGGCCTCATCGCCGTTTGCGCCGGCGCAGGCGGACATACCGGTAAACTCTCCCCATTCGCGCTGATGAACGAGATACGCGACTGGTGGGCGGGGCCGCTGGCTCTGTCCGGCTGCATCGCTACAGGGCGCGACGTGCTTGCCGCTGAAGTGATGGGCGCGGATTTCGCTTATATCGGATCCCCATTCCTCGCGTCCGATGAGGCCAACACTCAGCCGGCGTTCAAGCAGATGATCGTGGATTCGACCTCCAGCGACATTGTCGTCACCAACTGCTTCACCGGCGTCGACGCCTCATTCCTGCGGCCATCCATAGAATTCAATGGTCTGGACCCGGCCAATCTGGTCCGCGCCGCAGGGACACAGATCAATATCAAGGACGGCGGATCCAACGCGAAGGCTTGGCGAGACATTTGGAGCGCTGGCCAGGGGATTGGGGCGGTCAAGCGCTCCGGGCCGGCGGCCCAGTATATTGGAGGTCTGGCCGCCGAATATGCAGCGGCGAAGGCGGCGTTGCGGTAACCGCGCCCCGCTTCCGGCGAACAGAGGCTGGTCGCGGCCTGTCACATTGCGGGGCGCCCATCGCCAATCGCTGGGCCGGCTTTCTAGATGACGATGCTCAACTTGCCCGGATAGAGCGTATCCATGTCCAGCACGACGCGCTTGGATTTGATCTTCCAGGTGTTTACCGACCAGTCAATCGTATAGAGGCTGTGGCCGAAGAAGGTATCGACCTTACCGGTCTTAGAGCGATAGACCACGAAGTTACAGGTCAAGTCCGAGCTTCCCTCGCGAGACGCGGTGATGCGGACATTGCTGATCATGTGCCGCACCCGCGAACGCGGATACTCGGCGTGAGCTTCCTTCTTGTTCAGCCGCCCGATCCGCTCGCGCAGGCGCACATAGTCGTCAGCGATATAGAACAGCGACTTGGCCGGATCGTCATCCTCGGGCGCGCCGGCGGTGGGCGCCTGGTAGGTCGCGCCCTCGGCGAATAGGGCGAACCATTCGTCCAAGCGCCATTCATCCAGGAGACTGGCCTCGGCATAGAGGAAATCCTCCACCTCGGCGCGGGTGGGCGCCGAGATCATGACGGAGCCGCCATTTCGCTTGCGACCGCGCTTGGAGCGATGCGGCGGTTCCACTCACGCCAGAAGCAGCGAATCTGCTCCTCATCGTCGGTCCTTGCGTCGGCGCCGCGCGGCATGCCCTTGGAGATGTCGTTCCAGGCCGCTTCGCGCAGGTTCGCATAGCCCCGCTGGCAGGATTCCAGGGCCTCCACATCGTCCGGCGTAGCTAAGCCGCCGGGTCCGAGAAACTCCAGAAAGTTGAAAAGTCTGAGTGCGCGCAGGCGCTCGTCCTCATCCTTCACCCCCAGGGCCCAGGCGCTCACCGCCATCCGGTTGCTGGCCAGCGGATAGAAGGTCCGTACAGTGATGGCCATGATGTCGTTGATCACCAGGTTCGGGAAGATGATCATGTTGCGGCTCAGTTCGGCCATGCGCAGGCCGCGCGCCTCGCCGAACGCTTTGATAAGACGCACGCGTCCCTGCTCGATCATCTCCCGCCTGTCCTCGCCCCAGGCTGCAGTCCACCGCGCTACCGGGCGGCCCCAGGGCGAGGGATACTCGATCACCGCATGACCATTGCCGAGGTCGCGCATTCCCCCGCGGGCCAGGCGCGGAACGTTCTCCGCGCTGATGTCGCCGACATTTTGCAGGTAGTCGAAATAGGTGCTGTGGGTCGGCAGGCCGTGGAAGCCGTCAATGCTGTTCTCCGCCAACAGCTTCCAATTGGCGTCGATGAAATAGCTTTGCCCGGAGCCGACGATCTCCATGCCGACCTCGCCCTGGTCGGCGACAAGGTCGATGAACTCCCTGGCGTCGCCGAGATAGTCCGAGAGCCCGACGGCGCCCCGGTCGAAGTTGATAAAATAGAACTCGCGATAGTGTTCGAGGCGTGGGGCGGCGACCAGATCCGCACAACCACCTAAATAGTGGCCCGCGCCGTAGTTACCCTCAGCATAGCGAGAGGCGAAGCGTCCGTTCACGTTAAACGCCCAGCCATGGTAGAAACACTGGAACGAAATGGCGTTGCCGCGCGCCTCGCGCACCAAGGTCGCGCCGCGGTGGGGACAGCTGTTCAGGAAAGCATGGACGACGCCGCCCCGGTCCCGGTTGAAAACCAATTCACGCCCACCAACCGAGCGGGTGAGGAAGTCTCCATTTTCGGGGATCTCCGAGCTGTGACCGAGATAGAGCCAGCATTGGTCGAAAATCCGCCGGCGCTCCTCTTCCAACACCGCATCGTCCACGAAGGTCCGGCGCGCGACGCGAAACAGGTGGCGCTCTCGGTCCTCCAGCACCAACCCGGGCTTCGCCGGAACCGCCGCCGCGGTGCGATCTGGCAGGGTCATCGTCGTCTCCCAGGATTTAAGGGTGCGCACCATCGATCAGCAGGCGCGCCTGATCCATTCTTTGACGTTGAGGGCCATGATCCGCCGCCACCGGCCTGCGCCGAGGCCCTATTCCGCACGCCATGAAGCGAAGTGGTTTGAGAATCAACAGCCGCGACAACGGCTATCAACTTCCACGCCGCTTAGCAATAAAAGGTCCTCATAGTCGCGATCGCGACGATCGAAAACCTGACCAGGTCATTTATTCAAGCGACTGAACGGTCATGACCTGACCAATATCTTTCACGCAGCTCTTTTTTGGAAACCTTCCCACTTGCAACGAGGGGAAAGCTGCTCACGAAATCTATGCTTTTAGGAAGTTTGTAGGCCGCCAACCGCTCACGACAGTATCCCAGCAGATCGGCTTCGGCGCACGGCGCTCCGGCCAGGGGGATCACAATCGCTTTGACCGCCTCGCCCCAGCGCGGGTCCGGAACGCCGATCACGGCCACGGCCGCGACGGCCGGATGAGTGGACAGGACGTTTTCGACCTCTGCGGAGTAGATGTTTTCGCCGCCGCTGACGATCATGTCCTTGAGGCGATCGACGATATAGTAAAAGCCGTCGCCGTCGCGCCAGGCGACGTCCCCGCTTCGGTACCATCCATGCGAGAGCACGGCTTTGGTGACGTGTTCCTGCCGCCAATAACCGGCCATGATGGCCGGACTGCGGATCAGCAGTTCGCCAGGCTGCCCTATGGGCGCCTCTTGGCCATCGATGTCGACGACGCGAAATTCCACCAGCGGCAGGGGGCGGCCGCAGGACTGCAGCTTCTTTTCGTCGGTTAGATCGTGCTCCTCGGGCCGCAAAATCGAGAAGGCGCCGCCAGCTTCGGTCGCGCCGTAGAACTGCATGAATTGGCAGGGCATGATCGAGATCGCACGCTTGATGAGCCCAAGGGAGATGGGTGACCCCGCATAGAGGGTCAGCCGCAGCGAGCTGAAATCCGTTGAGGCTGCGTCTGGGTGATCAAGCAGCAACTGCAGCATTGTCGGGGTGACGGTCAGTAGACTTGGCCGCTCTCGCCCTATGGCCGCGAGCACGCTCGCCGGTTCGAACTGACGAACACTGGTGACGCTCACGCCATTATAGAGGCATTGCAGGGCGATGCCGATATGCAGCAGGTGAAAGTTGGGCAGAGGGTTGACAAAGCTATCGCCTTCTCGCCAGTCATAGGCCGGTTCGAGATGCTCGCACAGCCGCATCCGGTTGACACTGCCATGGGTCAGGACCACGCCCTTGCACCGGCCCGTCGTTCCAGATGTGTAGAGTTGGATTACGCTATCCTCTTCGCTGATAAACAGCTCCGAAGGTTGGCTGGAGGCGGTCGCGACCAGCGACTCCAGAGTGTCGACGGAATCGATGAATATCGTCTCGACTTCGGCTTCCGCCAGGCGACAGGCCTCCGCCCAGGCGACAGCGAAGTCTCGCTCGACCAGCGCCAGACGGGTCTCGCTGTCGCGGATCAAGTCGGCGAGCTCGCCTGTGGAGAGCCTCCAGTTGAGCGGCGTGAAGCAGGCGCGGGTCTTGGCCACCCCAAACATGGCGAAATAGAAGTCCGGCGAATTCTTACCGAGGAAGCCAATCCTGTCGGCCTGGCTTACGCCGCGCGCCATCAGCGCATGGGCCACGCGGTTGGCCACAAGGTCGAGCTCGGCGAACGGGATCTTGCGTCCGTCGTAGATCAAGGCGATCCGGGCCGGCTGATGACGAGCATAGTAGGCGGTCAACTCTCCGAGGGTGCGAACTTCCGGATAGAGCCACATGCTACGGTCTCCTCAGCGGCCTTCGAAACTTGGCCGACGCTTTTCTCCGAAGGCCGCCACCCCCTCACGCGCGTCCGCCGAGTGGGCCACCCGCGCCAGGGCCTGGGCCTCCAATTCAAGCTGGGTCTCCAGCGGCTGATCATTGGCCGACAGGAGCAGGCGCCGCATCTCGCCAAACGCGCGGGTGGGCCCCGCGGCGAGTTGAGTGGCGATCGCCTCCGAACGCGCCGCCAGGGCGTCACGCTCGACCAGCTCATCGACCAGGCCGGCCGCGAGGGCCATTTCAGCGCTCAAGGTTTCGTTGAGAAGCAGAAAGCGCCGGGCTCTGGCCAGACCCATCCGACGCGAATAGGTGACCGACGATGAGGTGTCGCAGCTGAACCCGATGCCGGCGAAAGCGGCGACAAACTGAGCGTCGCGCGCGGCGACGACGATGTCGCAGCCCGCGATGAAACCGGACATCCCCCCAGCGCAGACGCCGTGGACGGCGGCGACGATCGGCGCATCCATCCTCTGCAACCGGGCGATCGCGCTATGAAGGGTGGTCGTCCATCGCCGTATGTTGCCTGGCAAAGCATCAAGGTCGCCGAGAAAGCTGGATATATCGCCCCCGTAGCTGAAGGCGCGCCCCTCAGCGGCGATCAGAACCGCGCGCACATCCCGGGACTCCGCGGCGAGGATCGCCGCTTCACACAGTTCCCCGCAAAATCGGGCGTCGATCGGATTTCCGCGTTCGCCATTGGTGAATGTCAATCGGGCCAACCCGCCCGATACCTCCAGGCGCATCGCCTCGAAAGCCACGCTTCAGTCTCCTCCCCAATATCTTGGCCGCGCTTGAGTGCGCGGGGTTGGGCGACGCCCGCTTGCGACCGTCAAAAGTCGTAAGCATGATTACGGAATGCATGTGACCGTGTCAATTGTTCGCAAAAGGAGAGGTTCGGCCTGCCGCGATTTTTGAAGCGCTCACGCAAGTGAGGCGGGCGGCTCACCCGAGGCGGATCAGTCGCTTGCCGCGATTGTGTCCATGGTAGAGGTCCGCCAGGGCTGCTGGCGCACCGGCAAGGTCGTCGCTGATATCCTCATCACAGGTGAGACGGCCCTCACGCCTCCACACGTCAAGCTGCGCGACGGCGCCCTCGAACTGAGCTTGGTGATCGAACACCACAAACCCTTCCCAACGCAGCCGCCGCATCAGGATCTCGCGCTCCACCCTTGAGCCCTGGGGCTTGGGCGACCAGCTGGGGATCGATGCGGTCCCGCATTGAACGATGCGACCACGCAGCGCCATGCGAGAGAGGCTCGTGTCGAGAATTGATCCGCCGGTATTATCGAAAAATATATCGACGCCATCGGACGCGGCGCGGTCGAGAAAGGCGCCGATGTCCTCGACCTTGTAGTCGGCGGCCGCCTGATAACCGAACCGGTCGAGACACCGCTCAACCTTGTCGGGCGCGCCGGTCAGTCCGATCGGACGGCAACCCAGGTTGCGAGCGATCTGGCCGACCATGCTGCCGACAGAGCCGGCCGCGGTCGAGACCAGCACCGTCTCCCCCGCCACAGGCGCACCGCAAAGCGTCAAGGCCAGATACGCCGCCAGACCGTTGATGCCAAACAGGCCCGCCGCTGTTGAGAGCGGCGCCAGCTCGGGATCCACGCGGCGAAGGACGTCGGCGGGCTTGGCGGCGCATAGGGTCTGCCAGCCGAAGAACCCGTAAAGGTGCTCGCCCACCGGATAATCCTCATGCCGGCTCTCCAGGATCACGCCAACCGCCAGGGATCGCATGACCTGCCCCAGCGGCGATGGTTGCGAATAGTTGGCGACGTCGGACGCCCAGCCCCGCTGAGCCGGATCAACCGACAGATAGAGATTGCGGACCAAGAACTCTCCGTCCGCAAGTGTGGCGCGCTCGGCGACGTCGAGCTGGAAATCGGCTGGTGTCGGCACGCCTTGCGGCCGGCGCACGAGCAGAATCCGATGGTTGCGCTCGCCGGTGGTCATTCTAGATCACTCCCTTTGCTCGCAAGTCCGCGATGGCGGCGGCGTCCAGACCGATCCAGTCGCTCAGGACGGTTTCGGTGTGCTGACCCAGGGCCGGCGGTGGCGTGCGGTAGTTGGGCGGCGTCTCTGAGAGTCGAAGCGGACTTGCCGCGGACAGCACGGAGCCCAGCCTATCGTCCGCCAGATCGACGATGACGCCCCGCGCCCGCACCTGCGGGTCGTCGGCGAGATCGCCTATTTCGTTGATCGGGCCGCAGGAGACGGTGGCGTTGTTGAGCGCCTCGACCCATTGCGCCTTCGTCCCGCCGCGAAGGGCCTCGGTGATCAAGGCCCGAAGAACCTCTCGGTTGGCCACCCGCGGCCCGTTGGTTGCGAAACGGTCGTCCTGAGCCCACTCGGAATGGCCAAGCGCCACCGCCAGGCGCGCAAACTCACGGTTGTTGAAGGTGGCGATCAGGATCTGGCCGTCGTCCACGGGATAGACGCCGTAGGGAACGGCGCTGGGATGATCATTGCCGGTGCGCCCCAGGGCCACGCCGCCATTGAACCAACCCGAAAAAGCGTTCAGCAGGATAGCGATCTGCGCCTCGAACAGGGAGATATCGACGAACTGGCCGCGCCCTGTCACCGAGCGGTGATTCACCGCCGCCAACACCCCCATGGCGGCGTAGTGTCCGGCGCAGATGTCGGCGATCGGAATGCCGAGCCGCGTGGGCTCACCCCCGGCCGGCCCATTGACGCTCATGACCCCAGACATGGCCTGAACGAGATAATCATAGCCCGACCGGCCGGCATAAGGCCCTGTCTGGCCAAAGCCGGTTACAGCGCAATAGATGAGCCGAGGATTGGCCTTTTGAAGGCTCTCGTGATCAAGCCCATACTTGGCCAAGGTTCCTGGACGAAAATTCTCGATCAGAACATCGGCGTGCAAGGCGAGCTGGCGGAGAACCGCTGCTCCAGACGGCGTGGAATAATCCAAGGTCACGGAGCGCTTGTTGCGGTTCACCGATAGAAAATAGGTCGCAAGAGGATCGGCGTCGTCCAACGATCGGGTCGCCCAGGGTGGACCGGTGCGGCGACTGTCGTCGCCCTCCCCCGGTCGTTCGATCTTGACCACATCCGCGCCGAGATCACCGAGGATCTGGGTGGCCATGGGCCCGGCGATGACCCGTGTCAGATCGAGCACACGCAAGCCGCCCAAGGCGCCGCTGTGCGGCGGTTCAGTTGCGGCCATGAATTCCCTTCCGCTTCTCTCCGACGACAGCGGATGCGTCGGCGCAACGACGGTTGCTGCTCAGAGCCCTCGCCCCACCAAGTCCATCATGATCTCCGAGCTGCCGCCGTAGATCCGCCGGACACGTCCGTCCCGCCATAGCTTGGCGATCGGATATTCGTTCATGTAGCCCGCCCCGCCGTGTAGTTGCAGGGCCGCATCGAGGATTTCCCATTGGGTTTCGGTGTGCCAGAGCTTGGACGCGGCCGCTTCGTTGGCGGTAAGCGCTCCGGCGACGTGCCGGCGCAGGGCCCAGTCCAAATGCGCCCACCCCACCTGAAGCTTGGCGCTCATCTGCGCCAGCTTGAACCGGGTGTTCTGAAAATCGAACACGTGCTTGCCAAAGGCGGTTCGATCCTTTGTGAACTTTACAGCCTCATCAAACGCCCGTTGAGCCGCGGCCTGAGCGCTGATCGAGATAGACAGACGCTCCTGAGCCAGTTCCGTCACCAGATGAATGAAACCGCGATTTCTCTCACCCAGGAGGTTTTCCTGCGGCACCCGGACGTCGTTGAAGAAGAGCTCTGACGTGTCGGCGGAGTGCTGACCGATCTTGTCGAGGTTGCGCCCCCGCGCAAAGCCGTTGCGGTCGGCCTCCACCAGGATCAGGGAGGTTCCTTTCGCGCCGAGCTGCGGATCGGTCTTCGCCACGACAATGATCAGATCGGCGTTTTGACCATTGGTGATGTAGGTCTTCGACCCGTTGACCACATAGTCGTCGCCGTCGAGGCGCGCGGTGGTCTTCACCCCTTGAAGGTCTGATCCAGCGCCCGGTTCGGTCATGGCGATCGCGGTGATGATCTCGCCCGACACCATCTTGGGCAGCCAACGGCGTTTCTGGGGCTCGGCGCCATAGCGAAGCAGATAACCCACAGTGATGTCGGATTGGAGCGTCAGATTGTCCGTGCAACCGGCATAGCTCAGTTCCTCGTTGACCACGGCATTGTAGGTGAAATCGAGCCCGAGCCCACCATAAGCTTCGCCGACCTGGGGACAGAGAAAGCCCGCCGCGCCGGCCGCCAGCCAGAAGCTCCTGTCGACAACGCCCTGCGCCTCCCAACGGTCGATATGCGGTACAAATTCGGCTTCAAGAAAGCGGCGCACAGAACCCCGAAACAGGGCGTGTTCTTCCTCGTAGACCGTGCGGCCTTGGGTCTGAAGCATGACGGGGTCCTGTTCTTGGCTGTCTGTTCAAGAGGCCTTGGACATGAGTTGCCCGCGCCGCACCTTGCCGGCGTCGTCGCGTACGGGATCGCTCCGGATCTCCATTGAGCGAGGGTGCTTGTTGGCTGCCAGGCGATCGCTCAAAAAGGCTCGCAAGCTCTGCAGGTCGAGCGTTCCGCCCTGCAGCTGAAGGACCGCGTGCACCCGCTGGCCCAGATCGTCGTCGGGCGCCCCCACCGCCGCACAGGACAGAACCTGCGGGTGCTGCAGCAGCGCCGCTTCCACCTCGGCCGGAAAGATGTTCACGCCGCCTGAAATGATCAGATCGGATCGGCGGTCGGCGAGATAGAGGTATCCATCTTCGTCGATCCAGCCGATGTCCCCGACCGACTCCCATCCATTCTCAGACGCGCGCCGCTCCGCGCCAATATAGTGATAGGTGCTGCCCGGGCCATCTGGCGGCATGGCGAAGATCTCGCCGATCGATCCGGCCGGCAAGACTTGGCCACGGTCGTCGAGCACCGCTAAACGCGCCCCGCCGATTGGCCTGCCGACGGAGCCGGGACGCTCAAGCCACTCGCTTCCGCCAATCCAGGTTCGCGCCAAGCCCTCCGTGGCCCCGTAGACCTCCCAGATCCGATCGGGGCCGAGCCACTCGATCCAGGCCCGCTTTAGCCAAGCTGACATCGGCGCGGCCGTGTGGACGACGCGGTTCAAGGACGAAAGGTCGTAGCGCGCCTTCTTGTCGGCCGCCAGCCGCCAGATCCGGTGCATCATGGTCGGCACCAGGAGCGCCCACGCCGCGTGTTCTTGCTCGATCAAACACAACGTATTCTCAACGTCGAAGCGGACGCTGACCACCACACGATTGCCACGAGCGAGCCCCAGAATGGCGGCGCTAAAGGGCGCATTGTGGTAGAGTGGCCCGGGCACGATCACCACATCGTCCCGCGGCAGACCAATGAAGCTTTGGCCGGGATCGAATGCGGCGGGCCGGTGATCGACAATGACCTTCGGACGCCCGGTGCTTCCGCCACTGGTGCAGGCTTTCCAGGAAGGGCTTATAGGCCAGGGCGGCGAAGGCGGCGGCCCTGGGCTCCCCGGACGAGGATCCACATTGCGCACGACCGTCCGCGGCTGCATGATCTCGAGGATGTCTTCCAACTCAGCCACTGGCAGCTTTGGAGACAAGGGCGCCGGCGTCGCGCCAAGCTTGTAGACGCCAAACGTGAGCGCGAAAAACTCCAGTCCATTTTCCAGCGTATAGGCGACCAAATCTCCGGCCTTGACGTTACGTGACCGAAGTTCGTCCGCCCACAGATCCGACGCTGCGTCCAGGTCGGCCCAAGTCCATCGTTCATGGTCGAGCACAAGGCAGGTGTCAGAGCGATCTGCGTAGTGACCCGGAACAGCGGCAAGCGGGATCAGATCAGCCATGAGAACTGGCGCCCCACCGCACGCGCATCGACTTGAACCAGCCGCCGAGGAGTTGGGCCAATTGCGCCATGCCCTCTCCTAGTGAGTTCGAACCCATTATCATATCTAGCTTATCATATAGTTGCGCACTATATCACCTCCATACGACGAGTGGTTCTGGCCAGCAAGCGAAATGGAGCCGCTGTCGGCAATCTCCGCCCTGAGCGCGCGCAACGCCCAGGCGGCGTAACAACATCGCCGTGCCGGCGGCCGCCCACGAGCAAAAAGCGCTCCCCGCTGCGAGGCGGCTATGCCGCAAAAAGCGCTCGGTCCAGCCAGGCGATCAATTCAACTTCCACCTGGTCCCGGCAGATTTCATTGAACATTTCATGCCGGCCGCCGGCGTAGATTCGGTGCTCAATATTGAGCAGGCCGGCGGCCTCGTAGCTTTCGATCAGCGCTCGCGCGAACCCCTGGTGCGGTCCGACAACCGGATCGCTCTCACCGGAAATGACATAGATCGGAAGATTGCTGCGAACCTGCGTCAGGCGCGGGTCGTGTCGCGCGCTGCTTCCCAGGGCGAACAGTGAGCCCATGGCGGCGTCGCTCAGATGAAAGCCACAAAGCGGGTCAGCCATATAGGCGTCGACCTCCGCCTCGTCGCGTGACAGCCAATCGAAAGCGGTTCGCGCCGGCTCGAAGCTGGCGTCGAGCAATTCCAGAGTGACCGGGCCACCACCGGCGAGCAGGGACTCCAGCAGTTTGTCCAACGCCGCCGTTCCGGAAAGCGCCAATGCATCCAACTCCCGATGATGGTCCAACAGGTAGAGTTGGGCGGCGAACGAGCCCATGCTGTGAGCCAGGAGCGCCAGCGGCCGCCCGGGCGCCGCCGACTTGGCGACCGCCGTCAAGGCGGCCATATCGTCGACCACGGCCCCAAATCCGCCCGGGCCGAAATCGCCTAAGCCGTGAGCGTCGGCTGAGCCGCCGTGGCCGCGATGATCACTGCCAAAAGCGGCGTAGCCAGCGTCATTCAACCGTTCAGCCAAGCGGCGATAGCGCCCGAAATGTTCAGACATGCCGTGGGCGATTTGGACAACGCCCTTGATCTCTCCGGCGGGTAAGGCGCGGTAAGCCGCGATGGCGACGGCGTCTGGCCGATCGAGAGAAAATTGAGTGATACCGTAGGATTCCATGCCGTTCCCCTTGGCGGTCTATGTGCTTCCCGCCGTCCCAAAATTCTTGGTCCTGACGCCAAACAGTCCACAACGCCCAAACTTTAGTCAACTAGCGTACGACTTGGGGACGTCGTCCGCAACTTCAGCGCAGGAACACGCATTAACGGGCGTCCGTGTGACGGCAAACGCCGTTCGGTCCGACGTGACCTGCCATCGGGGACGTCGCCTGCCCTCGCTCGCCGCGGTCAGTCTCCCATCACTGCCGATTTGCCGCAGGCTGTCCGCAGATCAGTTTAGGCTGCTGTTTACGCGTCTATTTTATTCCTAATAGTGGCCATAGAAATGAACCGAGATGAGCGCGAATTCTATACCGAGCGACAGCCTCGATTCTCTAGCGCCCGATGTAAAGCGGATGGCGGCGGCGCGATTCGTCTGCTTGCTGATCATGGGGACGATGTTCCTGCTGAACATGGGCGTTTTCGCCGGTGGCTTGTTCGCTTTCGGCGCCTGCGCCTCTGAGCTCTGGATGGCGCTCGTCAGCAGGCCGCCCGCAGGCGGCCAGCGGGCGAGCGCCGGTCTCAGATTGAACCGTCTCGGCTGTCTCGTCTGCGTCGGCGCGCTGTGGTCGTCGATGTCCCTCGCCTATTGGGAATCTGGTTCTGGCCCCCTTCGAACCTGCGCGCTCGTATTGCTCAGCACGATTTTACTCGTCGCGCGCAGCAATTCGTTCAGATCAAAATTGGCGTTCGTGGCGCTGGGCTCGCCGGCCGCGATCACCCTCCTCTTCATCGCCACGCAGGTGAAATGGGCCGCTCCAGTGGCCATCTTGACCATGGCTTTCGGCGTGGCCGTCGCGCTCCTCTATCTTCTTCACGACGCGCAGCAAAATCTGGCCATTCTCACGGCACTTCGAAGCACTCAAGCCGAACTGCAGCGGCAAACCGCGGCGGCGATCAGCGCCAACGAAGCAAAGTCGGCATTCCTGGCGATGATGAGCCACGAACTTCGCACACCCATGAATGGTGTCCTCGGTATGACGCGGGCGCTGAGCCAAACTGAACTTAACCAGCGTCAAAGCGACTATGTCGGCATGCTTCTGTCATCTGGCGAAGGATTGATGACGATCTTGAACGACATCCTCGACATATCGAAGATTGAGGCCGGTAAGCTCACCCTCGAGACCATCCCCTTTGAACTTCGCAAGATAGGACAAGAAGCGCACGACCTTTGGGGTGAGTTGGCCAGGGCGAAAGGCGTCAAGCTGACCTATGATTTCGATGGGCCAGAATGGGTGATCGGCGATCCGACCCGCATCCGCCAGATCATGATGAACCTCCTGTCGAACGCTTTGAAGTTCACCAAATCGGGCGAAGTCAGATTGTCGATCCGCTTCGCCGCCGCCGCCGGAGTCGAAATCTCGATCTCCGATACCGGCCCTGGCATTTCGGAGGAGACGCAAAGCAGGCTCTTCCAGTCGTTTGCGCAAGCGAACGCATCGACGGCAAGGAAATTTGGGGGGACGGGCTTAGGATTGGCGATTTGCAAGCAACTCGCCGAATTGATGGGCGGCTCGATCGCGCTTGAAAGCGAGGTTGGCAAGGGATCCATATTCAGCGTCATCGCGCCGCTCGCTCTTGGGGCCGCACAGGCCGTTGAGGACCTGAAGAGCGAAGAGGTCAGCCTGGCGGGCTTGCTTGTGCTTGTGGCCGACGACAACCCGGTCAACCAGGCCGTCGCCAAGGCGATATTGGACGCCGCTCAGATCGAGATCATTTCGGCCATGGACGGCGTGGAGGTTCTGGACCGTTTGCGCACTATGGCGTTCGACGTCGTACTCATGGATGTTCATATGCCGAACATGGATGGCGTCGAAGCCCTACGCAGGATCCGAGCCGGTGAAGCCGGACCGGTGAACATTCCCATTATCGCCCTGACCGCCGACGCCATGGCGGGCGCGAACGAACGCCTGCTTGAGGCGGGCTTCGACGCCGTGCAGCCCAAACCGATCAACCCGGCGGATCTGTTCGCCGCGATCGCTCATGCGTGCGCCGAAGGCCGGACCCGACCGCAATCTATGTCGGACATGGTCATTCTGGGGCAGCCCTGAGCCAGTGATTCTCGTACATCGTCATGTGGACGGTCGGCGCCCGAAAAAGGCCTTCAGCTCCAGCCAGGCCAATAGATCTATCCGAAACCGCATGATAAATTAGGTATTCAACGCCATATGGCAAACCCCAACCTTCGCTGATCGCCATAACGGGGTTGAGCCAGGCGTAGCGTGGATGACTCGTACTGCGCAGCGACATCGACGCTGCCGCTGCGGAGCGCGTTCTGACCTCCTTCGTGATGGGAGCGCGAGCGCCGGCGGCGGTGTCCGCGACACCGTTTGATTTCGAGGGCGCCGCAATCGAGTTGGTCCGGTGGCTCAGCGTTAGCCTCGTGGGAGTGCTGAATAAGGATCCAGCTTCGGATGTTGTCGCCAGGTGCGTGGACGGGCTTCATTAGCGCGCCAACCTTATCGGTAGGCAGCGGCGCAACCATATTGCCTAACGTCGGCGTTCGCGGCCCGCCGGCATGCCGGCCACCTCTTGTGCGGCCAGTAGCGACTCGCGTGCACCCATGCGGCCACCTCGGCTACGCGGCGCACGGTGCAGGACCCACCGGACGCGCCGTTTCGGCCATGCGCCGCCCGCGCCGCTGACCCCCGATGTCCTGGGCATGATTTTGTGTGATATTTGGCCAGGCCCGGCCCGACACAAGATCATACTGGGGCGCCAGCTCCATTCGCGCCCAGGGCGCAGCCGGATCGAGTATTACTCGGCGTGACAATCGATATCACCGATGGCCGTGTTTAAAGATCCATTCGGTCCGGCATAACTGGCCACGCTGTTCTGCGCGGTTTGATGGAAGGCATATCGGCGGCTGCGCCCGATTCGCGCCAGAACAAATCCCGAGTCCGGACGATTCAATTTCGCACCATAAATAATGCGATAATAGACTAAATGCAATATTTATGGAGCAGTTCCTTCACGCTAGGCTTGCAAAAATGCTTTCAAGATCATAAGTCGTGCGCTAACTTTGTTAAGTTCTCATTTCTGGTGCACAAATGAAGGCCTCCAAAGCCCAATCCGCGCTCCCGTTGCCGGTTCGTCGCGCTATGGCCAAACTTGGCCACGACATTTCCATTGCGCGCCGCCGCCGCAGCATGACCATCGCCACCTTGGCCGACCGGGCCTTCGTCGGCCGAAACACCATCACGCGCGTCGAGCGGGGCGACCCCGGCGTGGCCCTTGGCATCTACGCAACAGTCCTTTTCGTCCTAGGCCTGGCCGACAACCTAGGCGCCTTGGCCGATCCCGCCACTGACCAAGTCGGCCTGACATTGGCCGAGGAGCAGCTGCCAAAGCGGGTGCGCGCTAAAGCGGAAGCCCACTGATATGGACCGGGAGATCGAGGTCCACATCGACTGGGACGGAGCGACGCGGCCGATCGGGCGGCTCTGGGCACGCGCCAAAGGCGCGCGCCAGACCTGTTCCTTCGCCTACGACCGGGCCTGGCTCGGCCTGCCGGGCGCGTTTGCACTCGACCCAAACCTGCCGCTGGCGCGCGGAGACACCCATTGCGACGGCGGCCTGTTCAATGCGCTCAGCGACCCGGCGCCCGATCGCTGGGGCCGAAACCTGATGGGCCGGCGCGAGCGCCGCCAGGCTAAGCTTGAAGGCCGGCCGCCCCGCACGATTCTGGAGGTCGATTTCCTGATGTTGGTGCAAGACCAGACGCGCCTCGGCGCGCTGCGCTTTCGCGACATGGGCGCCAAGGCCTTCCAAGCGGCGGATGCCCAGCCCGTTCCGCCGCTGATCGCCCTGCCCCGCCTCCTGGGCGCCGCGCGCCGCATTCTCGAAGACCGCGAGACCGACGACGACCTACGCCTGCTGCTGGCGCCCGGCAGCTCGCTGGGTGGGGCCCGCCCGAAGGCCGCAGTGATCGGTCCAGATGGTGCGCTGCTAATAGCCAAGTTCCCAAGCCAGACTGACGACTGGCCGATCCCGACCTGGGAGTCGGTGGTCATGACCCTTGCGGAACGGGCCGGAATCGTCGTCCCCGCCTTCCAGCTGCGCCAGGTAGCCAGGCGGCCGGTGTTCACGATGTCTCGTTTCGATCGCGCTCCTGGCCGCGGCCGCAGGCCCTTCTGCTCCGCCCTCACCGCGCTCGGCGCTGCGGACGGCGAGACCCGCAGCTACATGGAACTGGTCGATTTCCTGCGCCAGGACGGCGCGGATGCGCCTAGCGACGCCGCGCAGCTTTGGCGGCGGATGGTGTTCAACATCCTGATTTCCAACACCGATGACCACCTACGCAACCACGGCTTTCTTCGGGAGCCGGGCGGCTGGCGGCTATCGCCTGCTTACGACCTCAACCCCATGCCCACCGACGTAAAGCCCAGGGTCCACGCTCTTGCCATCGACGAGACCGACCAAGACGCCTCAATCGATACGGCGCTCAGCGTCGCCAGCCATTTCCGGCTAAGCAAGGTCGAGGCCAGCACCATCGCCAAGGAAGTCGGCGACGTGGTGGCCACTTGGCGCGACGTGACGGCCCAGCACGGCCTTACCGCCAGCCAGATCGACCGGATGGCCAGCGCGTTCGAGCACGATGATCTGGCCGCAGCTAGGGCTTAGGGCAGGCGCTATCGCGAGAAACCGAGTTTCGCGTCATTAGCGTCCACCGCCCCCTCACCTTCTGCGGCTGCTCCAGCCGGCGCTGCCACAGGAGCATCACGGGAGCGACCACGATTTCCAAAACGATCGTCGCAAGGATGAACGCCGCACCGATCGGTGCGGAAGGAAGGCCGAACTGCAGCATGCTGAAGAGCCGCCCCAGCCCCGCGAGTGTGAGGACGGCGAATGTCATTTTCAGGACGGCGCCGAAGCGTTCGAGTCGCGCGGCGCCAAGGACCATCAAAAGCCCCGTACCGAACCAAACTGCCCCGAAGAAGCGCACCTGACTATTGAGAACAGGATCTCTCACATCGATGTCCGAGAGCACCATGCCGATCGACTTGGGCGCCTTCAGGCCAAGAAACAGGTCCAAGGGGCCCGTCAATAACGGTATCGCGGCGAGAAGAAACACGACGGCTTTGTAGGCCCGCATGGCGCAGGTCCTTTCCACGGTGTCGCTAGGAGACGCTATCGGGTCCGCATCCACGATGATATCCTATCAGCGATAGCCTATCAGTGATAGGGCGCGCGATCAAGGAGGCGGCCATTCCGTGGCGGACCAAGCGAGAGGCCGACAAAGGCGCGTTGTGAAAGCTCGAGGCGATGCGGCGCCACATGGCGGCCGCCGCGAAGAAATACTTCAAGCCGCGCGAACCCTGTTCAACGCAAATGGCGTGCGCGCCGTCTCGACGCGCCAGATCGCATCCGCGGTCGGTATCTCTCAGCCCAGCTTGTACGCCCACTTCGCAACCAAGGAGGACCTGGTCCAGGCGGCGTTTGTCAGCGCATTCGATGACTTGGTCGCGCGCTTGCAGCACGTCTCGGCGCAGCCGGCCGGACTCAAGCTCATCAAGGACCTTTGCCGCGCCTATATCAGCTTCGGGCTCGAGCATTCGGACGCCTACAGGCTGGCGTTCCTATTAGAATATGCGTCGGGCGATTCCCAAAAGGATCGCGCCTTTGCAGCCGGCTTACAGGCCTTCGACGTCTTCCTTGGCGCATTGACGGATGTCTTTACAATTGCGGGGGATCGCCGAGCCGCACACTTGGTGGCAGAGAGCCTTTGGGCGTCGATGCATGGGCTTGTTTCCCTGCTGATTCAAAGGCCGCAGTTCCCCTGGTCGGAACTCGAGCCGCTCATCGACTGTCATATCGAGCGAAACTTGCACATGGAGACGAACGAGCTGAACCGGGGCGGCCTATGATATTTCGCGCAGCTTCAGAGAGCTAGAGCCGGGCCGCCCCCGTCTTGTGGGCCTCGATCCACGGACTGGTCGCCATCGCCCCTGGCGGTCAGCCACACACTATCGGCTGGGGCGGTCTCCATCAGACTTACGGCCGTATGCGGATCGTCCCGGCCTCGTCAGCATCCGTAAATGGCCGTGGCCAATAGTCTCAAGCTGAAAGGGTGCGAATGATCGATGGGGCGCGTTCGTCGAGACCTGGCTTCAGTCCCTGACGGCGCGCGTCCAAGTCTGCGCCTTTCCCAATAATGGTAAGCCGATAAACGGGCGCACGTTCAAGGCCTCGCCGTCTGGCCTTACCAGACAGTCGTAGGTCTTGCCGTTCTCGCGGTTATAGATGCGCCCCTTCCAGACACCGTCGCCCGCCGGGGACAGGTCCGTCAGGATGTTCAACCCGACCGTCGCCGGCCTTGCCAGCGTCTTGGACGGATCGACCATGGAGTGATTAGCCAGGACTTTGATCACGACACCGCAAAGCCTGGCGCCGCAAGGGGCGATCTCGACCACGACATTCCCGCTCGCGGTGATCCATCGCCCGTCCGGCCTGCCGGCGGACAAGGCGGCGCCGCCGAGCGCCAGAGCCAGCAGCACGCGCTTCATCGCCATCCCCTATTTCGCGAGGGCCACCGGCCACGCCGATCATAAGCACTGCTTACATTCGGTGTGAGGCGGCCGTCAATAGCGATGTGACCAACACTTACATTCTTGCGTTCCGCCACCGGGGATCTAGGGTCTCGACCATGAACTCAAACGCGACGAAGACCGAAAAGTCCGGCTCCGCGCCACGTACGCGCTATCACCACGGGCGTCTGAAAGAGGCCATGGTCGAGGCCACGGTGGCTCTGATCCAGGAACACGGCCCTGAACACGTGACCGTGCGGGAGGCGGCCCGGCGGGCCGGCGTATCGTCCGGCGCTCCCTTCCGCCATTTTGCGACCCGCGCCAGCCTGATGACCGCCGCCGCCGAAGAGGCGATGCGCCGTTTCCGGATCGAGATCGACGCGGCCTTGGCTGATGCGGCGGGCGAGGACCCCCTGGTGCGCTTTAGCGCGCTCGCCCTCGCCTATCTGCGTTGGGTGGTGCGCAACCCAACCCTGTTCGGCATCCTAGGCGACCGCCGCCAGCTCGAGCTCGATAGCGCCCCGGGCCTGCGCCGCGACCTTGCCGACGCCCACGCCCTGACTGTGGATCTGCTCACACAGGCAGCGGATCAAGGCCTGTTGCGCTCGAACGACGTGTTCAACACGGCGCTGACCGCGCGCACCATGGCCTATGGCCTGGGCCGCATGTTCGTCGACCGCCAGCTTTCCGAATGGGGGGTCGAAGATTCGGAGGCCGAACGCACCATGGCTGCGGCGATGCATCACTACCTGCTCGCCATCGCCGCCGATCCCGATCGACACGCGTTCCGGGTCTAGCGCACGAGGCGTGGACAGCGCCGACGCCGGTATCAGAAGGCCGAAACTCGGCGCCGTCGGGCGCGACCTTGATCGACACGCTGACCTCGCCGGGTTTTGTCAATTTCGGGGCGTTGGACACCAGGTTCAGCAGAATCCGCCGCTTCCGGGTCGGATCGCCGATCACCCATGGCGGCGCGTCGGGAACAAAGGCGCAGGCCAAGCCTGCGCCCTTCGGGTACGCCGCTTCGCGCCAAAGGTCGCACACCTGCTGTCCGAGCTTTCGCAGCTCGAATGGAATGGACTCGAACATAGGCTTGCCCGCTTCGATCATCGCAACAGCGCTATTTTAAAAAACCCATCCGACCGCTGGGCGGACGGATGGGAGTAGAACAGGCATGACAGGGAGGTGGTCATGACTGTTTGGCCTGGCGCCTCGCGCGCGGATCGGATCAGTAACGGTAGCTGAGCCTCACGCCGTAGGTCGCCGGCATACCGGTCAGTTTGACGGTCGTGTCGGACACGTAGTTCACCGTATTCCAGTAGTAGGTGTTGGTGACGTTCTTGCCGAACACCTCCACCCGCCAGTGGTGGTCCGCTGATCCGACCCCCGCCGTCAGGTTAAGCAGCCCATAGGGTTTGATCTCCAACGACGGCGCATCATCCGCGACCGCTTCAGAAGCGCCGAACGCAGAGCTTGATTTGGTTTGATAGGAGGCGTCAGCGCTAACGAAGGCGGTCATTTCGTTCCATAGCGTCCAGTCATAGCGGGCGCTGTACTGCACTGACCATTTGGGGGTGAATGGGAAGGATTCGCCCTTGAAATTGATCAGATCGGTGGGGCCCAGCGGATAAGGTCCAAAGTCGAAGAAGCTGGAGGTGACCTCGGAGTCGAGATATGTCACCGCGGCGTTTAGGGTCAACCCGTGGATCGGGCGCCAGACCGCCGAGAATTCGACGCCGTCTTCTCTCGACTGCGGGATATTCAGTAGAGTCTGCACCGCTCCATAGACTGGGTCGAGCAGCCGCCCCAGTTCTTGTTTGTCGGTATAGTCATAGTGGAAGTACGACACGTTCAGTTGCAGCGTCCGATCGAACAGTTCCGACTTGGCGCCCACCTCGTAGGAGAGGAGCGCTTCCTGAGTGACCGGTTTCAGCTGGGTGTATTGGGAGGCTCCAAGGGCGGGCGACGAACCCGCCTTATAACCCTTGCTCACCGTGAAATAGAGAAGGGTGTGATCGATCGGTGTCCAGTCCAGGCCGACGCGCCACGGCACGTTGCTTTGGTCGAGCTTGTTAAAGACATTGCCCGGACTGAAGTTCGGCGGAGGCGTCAAGGTTACGCATTGGCCCGGCGTTCCGGGAACCGATGTCCCTCCAAAAAGGCCGGCCAGCTCGCCGGCGACGGCGTTCTGCAGGATCGTGACAGACGGGTAGGTGCTGTAGGAGCACCCGCTAAGGGTTTGATTGGACTCAGTATAGCGGACGCCGCCGTGAAGATCCAGATTGTCGAGCACATGGTATTCGACATTGGCGAACACTGACTTTGTCTCGGTCTTATCGTTGCCGACCGCGCCAAATTCCAGGAAGGGCGGCAGTCCCAACGCCGCTGGAGAATAGGACGCCGTGGAGACGAATGGATTAACATCGTCGTTTTCGGCGGTTTTGTCAGTCTCATAGTTGGCGCCGACAAGCCAATTGCCCCTGCCGCCGTTGAAGAGGCCGTGCAGTCGCAATTCCTGCGAATAGGTGGTCACGTCGCCGCGTATCAGAGTCGTCTCCGACGGAGCGGAGGTTCCTCCCTGATCGACGGTGTTGTGTTCCTTGAAATACTCGTAATTCGAAAGCGAGGTCAGGCCGATCGCGTCTGAGATATCGTAGTCAAGGCGAAGGCTTGCTTGATAGAACTGCTCGTCGTTGTGCGGGTGCGTTCCCGCCAACCAATCCGCCGCTTGGGCGTTGTGGGGCGCAATGGGTTCCGCCAGCTCTGCTTGAACTGGCGCAGGATAGGCGTTGTAAGCCGGAGAGCCGACGGGGGCGGGGTGATAGGATGCGGGATTTGAAATCGACCCCGCGCCAACGTTTTGAGGCGCCTGAAGCCTGAACCCCTCAAGCTGACCAGCCTGGGTTTCAGAGTGATCGTCCCAGGCGTTCAAGTTCAAGCTGGCCTTGAATTTGTCGGTCGGCTTCCAATCCAAGATCAAACGGCCGATCTGGGTGTCCTTGTTGCCGAGCATATCGCCCCGCGTATCGCTCTTCTGCCAGGCTCCGCCTTCTTCGAGGCTGGCCGACAGGCGAGCATTGAGGGTTGAGGTCATCGGCCCGCTGATGAAGCCACTCAGGAGGTTATCGTTGAACCGGCTGTAGCTGTCATCGAATCCAGCCGAGAATGTGCTGGTCGGCTTGGCGGCGATGAAGTTGATCAGACCGC
The DNA here is from genome assembly GCA_036494815.1 of Caulobacteraceae bacterium. Taxonomy (GTDB): domain Bacteria; phylum Pseudomonadota; class Alphaproteobacteria; order Caulobacterales; family Caulobacteraceae; genus Poindextera. Next base: position 126,324 of record DASXNV010000033.1, on the reverse strand, counting down.
CCGTCGCGTTCTGTCCGTAAAGCGTGCCCTGGGGGCCTTTGAGAATTTCCACCCGCTCCGGGTCCAGCAGCACCCCGCGCGACATCACTGGATACGGGTAGGCGACCTCGTCCTGATAAATACTCACCGCGGGAGACGCCGAGAGCGATTGTTCAAAGTAACCGACACCTCTGAGCGTAAAGACCGGCGTGCCGCTCTGCGTCTGCGAGAACTGGAGGCTAGGCTCGATCTTCACGAGATCGGCGACGCTGGTGACGCCTTTTTGCTTAAGCTGAACGCCGGTGTTCGCGGTGATAGCCATGCCGACGGTGTTGATGTTCTCGCTGCGCTTCTGCGCGGTGACCACCACCTCCTCGAGAACCGCGGGGTTCGCGGTTGTCCCGGCCGGCGCGGGAGCTTCCGCGGCGGCGGCTCGCGCGGCCTGGCCCGAGAGCACTAGGCTCCCGATGGCGCAGGACATCAGCAAAGTATGCTTCTTCATATCTTCCTCCCCATTTGAGCGCTGGAGAGGCGACACCCGCCTCAGATTCCAGCACGCTGAAATTGTGTTTTCCACCCCGCGAATTCGTTGCCGCGAGGCGTCCCGCCCGCTCAAACAGCAGGTCGGACTATTGTCTTTTGGATTACGATACCTACGCTATTTGTCAACTAGCGTACTATATTGTCACTGATAAGTCAGGCCAAACTCAGGTCACCGTTGCGCTTGCGTCACAGGTTGGCGGTCAGCGCCCTGTCCAGCCAGACCACGAGTTCGTCCTCGACCTCGTCCCGGCACGTCTCGTTGAACATTTCATGACGTCCGCCGGCGTAGATCCGATGTTGGATGTTCGTCAGGCCTAGGGCCCGGTAGCTGCCGATCAACGCCTTAACGAACGCCTGGTCCGGCCCCACGACCGGATCGCATTCGCCCGAGATGATGTAGATGGGCAGATCCTTGCGAACCTGGGCAAGGCGAGGATCGTGGCGCGCGCTGGCGCCCAGCCCAAACACTGTGCCCATGGCGCTATTTTCAAGGGTGAAGCCACAGAGGGGATCGTCGACATAGGCGTCCACCTGCCCCTCGTCGCGGGACAGCCAGTCGAACTTCGTTCGCCCCGGCTCGAAACCGGCGTTCAGCAGCTCCAGGGTGACGGGGCCGCCGCTGGCAAGCAAGGTTTCCAGCAGCTTGTCCAAGGCTGCGGTCCCAGTCAGGACCAGCGCGGACAACTCGCCAGCATGTTGAAGAAGGTAGAGCTGGGCCGCGAACGAACCCATGCTGTGCCCCAGCAGAACCAGCGGCAGGCCGGGCAGTTCACGCTTGGCGACTGCGGTGAGCGCGGCCATGTCGTCGACCACGGCCTGAAAACCTCCGGGACCGAAATCGCCCAGCCCGTGGGCTGCGGACGAAGCGCCGTGACCGCGATGATCGTTGGCGTAGACCGCATAGCCGGCGGAGTTCAGCCGATCGGTCAGATGGCCATATCTCCGGAAGTGTTCGGACATCCCGTGCGCAATCTGGATGATGGCCTTGGGCGACCGCGCCGGAACGGACCGATAGGCCGCGATCGCGACGCCGTCCGACCCCTTGAGGGTGAATTGGGCGAAATCTTTAAGTCCCATGGCGTCCTCCGAACAATGCCCGTTTCGCCCACAAGACCTGGATCGATCGATTTTAGTCAAGCAGCATATCGTATGCTAGAGATCATACAGATGATCCATAACGCCCCGCGGAGCCCGGCCGGAGCTGGTTGTCGTCTCAATCGCCTGCGCGAGCCGATCATTGTCGGCTAGCGCCGCAATCTCATCTCGCCCGCGGCCAAGATGAGCCGAGGGATGATCGCATTGCCGACTTCGGGGCGCTTGAGCATTAATCGGGCGACCTCAGGGGAGTCCATCAGCTCCGCGTAGCGAACAATCGGTTCAGCCATGGCTCAGCCCCTTCCCCTCGACAGACCTCGCCGCGCGTTTGACGGTCCAGGCGTTATCCCGTGGCGGTTTCCTCGGGCGCTCATAGAAGCGACGGTTATGCTATTCCCTCGCCGACAATCGTACAATATGGAAACAGTCCAGGCGATGGATGGTATAGGCCTCATCTCCGGCCCATCATTCCCCGAGCCCTACATTCGGAACACCCCGTAGGCCGGCGTTTCGGTAGCAGACAACCGAGCCGCCACAGCACGCGACCAAGCCGCCTGACGCGCGGCCGGTCGCACCCTATTGAGCAGTCAAATCCATTGGCGGCTCATCGAGCGGACCAAACTGCGCTCGTTCCGAGAGAATTCCGAGTTTTACGGCCACCAATCTACATCCGGAAAACACCGTAGTTTGGCGGATCAATCGGAGCGCTCAACGCGGCGCTGATCGCGATGGCGAGCGCATTGCGGGTCGCCAGCGGGTCAAGGACGCCATCGTCCCACAGCTCGGACGTGGCGTGCCAGGCGCTAGACGATCTGCGGTATTCGGCGATCACCGGGTCGCGAATTGCGGCGACTTCATCGTCGGTCGGCAGCCGGCCATCGCGGGCGAGCTGGCGCAACTTGACGTCGCTCAGCACGTCGGCGGCCTGCTCGGCGCCCATGACGCCGACCTGGGCGCGCGGCCAGGAAAACATGAAGCGCGGATCGAAGGCGCGCCCATTCATGCCGTAGGTGCCGGCGCCGTACGAGGCGCCGCAGTTGACAGTGATCTTTGGAACCGACGCCCCGGCCACCGCCATGATCATCTTGGCGCCGTCCTTGGTGATCCCGCGCCGTTCATACTCGCGGCCGACCATGAAGCCGGTGATGTTCTGCAAAAACAGCAAAGGCGTGCGGTTCTGGTCGCAGAGCTGCACGAAATGGGCGCCCTTGAGCGCGCTGTCGCTGAACAGCACGCCATTGTTGGCCAAGATGCCAACCTGCTGGCCCCAGATGCGCGCATAGCCGCAGATCAGGGTCGCCCCATAGGCCGGCTGGTATTCGTGGAAGCGGCTGCCATCGACCAGGCGGGCGATCACCTCGCGCATGTCGAACTGAACACGGCTGTCAGCCGGTAGAATGCCGTAGAGCTCGGCCGGGTCGTAGGCCGGCGGCTCCGGCTCGATAGCGTCGTCCTTGGCCTTGGCCGGCCGGCGCCATTGGGAGACGATTTCACGCGTGATGGCGATGCCTTCCATCTCCGACGAAGCGGGATAGTCGGCCGTGCCCGAGACGCTGGTGTGCATATCACAGCCGCCCAGCTCGTCGACGGTCACCTCTTCGCCGGTCGCCGCCTTCACCAACGGAGGGCCGCCAAGGAAGATCGCGCCGGTGCCGCGCACAATCACCGAATAGTCGCTGAGCGCCGGGATATAGGCCCCGCCCGCGGTGCAGTGTCCCAGCACCAGCGACACCTGCGGCACGCCCATCTTCGACAGGATCGACTGGTTGCGGAAGATGCGCCCCGCGCCGTATCGGTCGGCGAAGAACTGCGACTGCAACGGCAGAAAGCCGCCCGCGCTGTCGCACATATGGACCATGGGCAGGCGGTTCTCGATCGCGATGTCCAGTGCGCGGACGATCTTCTTGACCGATAGCGGATACCAGGCCCCGCCCTTGACGCTGGAATCGTCCGCGCGGATGACGACCTCGTGGCCCGAAACCACGCCGATCCCTACGATCTGACCGGCGCCGGGCGCGGCGCCGTCGTAGGCTTCGCCCGCCGCAAGCGTCGACAGCTCCAAGAACGGTGTTCCGGGGTCGAGCAACGCTTCCAGCCGCGCACGCGGGGTCAGTTTGCCCTGACGCTCCAGCCTCTGCAGATCACGTTGGGGCCGGTCATATCGCGCCGCGCGTTGGCGTTCGGACAACTGATCGGCCAGCCGGCGATTGTGCTCGAGGTTGGCCAGATAGGCTGGGTCGCGCGGATTGATCCGCGAGTCAATGCGGCGCATGTCAGGCCTCCGCCAGGGTGATGAGCGGGGCGTCGCGTTCGAAGGCTTGGCCAACGGCCAGGTGGACCGTTTCCACGATCCCATCGCGCGGACTTTGGATCGCCGTCTCCAGTTTCATGCTCTCGATGACGATAAGCGTCTCCCCGGCGACCACCGTCTGGCCAGGCGCTACGGGCGTAGCAACCACTGCGCCCGGCATGGGCGCGCGCAACAACCGCTCGGTGGATCCGTCGCGGTTCTGGGCGAAGCGGGAGATGGGATCTCGGTAGAGTAGTTCGTGGGCTTCGCCATCCACATGCGCATAAATGCGGTCGCCGCTGGCGGCGATCCAGATCTGTGTCGTCTCGCCATCGACGATCAGGCGGCCGTCGGGGCAAAGCGCCACGTCGTGCGACCGTCCCTCCGCCTCGAGGCGAAAACCACCATCGGCGCGCTTCGAGAGCCAAAGCAGATGTTCGATATCCTGCAGAATAAAAGCGTGTCGCATCAGTTGCGCCATTCGCCGATAGCCGCGTGCGGCGCTGGCGCAGTCTCGGCCGCATCGCGCACGGGACGAGACGACAGGGCCGCGGCGGCAAGCAGCTTCAGTCTGGTCTTGTCAGCCACGGGCGGCTCCTGCGCCAAGGCGGGCTTGGCCCCGATCAGCCCGGTGTGGATCGCGCCGGCCCGCACCTCTGGATCGCGCAGAAGCCGGCGCAGATAGCCGATGTTGGTCGGGCAACCCAGGACGATGAAGTCCGTCAGTGCGGTATCGGCCCGCTCCAACGCCTCGGCGCGGGTTTCGGCATGGACGATGAGCTTGGCGATCATGGGATCGAAGGCGGCGGTGATCGCGCCGCCTTGGGCGACGCCGGCGTCGACGCGCACGCCCTGCCCTTCCGGCGGCCGCATCACAAGCAACGGGCCGGTGGTCGGCGCGAAATCGCGCGCGGCGTCTTCAGCATAGACGCGGACCTCGATCGCATGGCCGCGTGCGACGATCGCTTCCTGCCCGTAGCCCAAGGGTTCACCGGCGGCGACACGTAGCTGCTCGGCGATCAGGTCGACGCCGGTGATCTCCTCGGTGACCGGATGCTCCACTTGGATGCGGGTGTTCATCTCGAGAAAGTAGAATTCATCCCGGCCATAGATGAACTCCACTGTGCCGGCCCCAAGATAGCCGGCCGCTTTGGCGATTCCGGCCGCCACGGCGCAGATGCGCGCGCGCTCGTGCGGGGACAGGGTCGGCGAAGGCGCCTCTTCCACCACTTTCTGGAAGCGGCGCTGCAGCGAACATTCGCGTTCGAACAGATGCACGACATCGCCATAGGCGTCGCCCAGCACCTGCACTTCGATGTGGCGGGGCTGTTCGATGTAGCGCTCGACGAAGAGGCGTCCATCGCCAAAATACCGCGCGCCTTCATTGCGGCCGCGCTCCAGTTCTTCGTCCAGAATAGTGATGTCGCGCACGATGCGCATGCCTTTGCCACCGCCGCCGGCCGAAGGCTTGATCAGCAGCGGCACGCCGAGCGCCCGCGCCCGATCGGCGAAACTGGCGGGATCGTCGTCCTCGATCGCCGAGGGAGCGACCGGGAAGCCGCGCTCGGCCACGAAATTTCGGGCGCGCACCTTGTCGCCCATGAGATCGATTGTTTCCGGCCGCGGCCCGACGAAGACCAGCCCCGCCGCGCCGCAGGCGCGCGCGAAGTCGGCGTTCTCGGACAAAAAGCCGTAGCCTGGGTGAACCGCATCGGCGCCGGCCGCCTTGGCCGCCGCGATGATTTGAGCCCCGTCCAGATAGGCGGCGACGGGCGTGGGGCCAAGGATTTCGATCGCCTGGTCCGCCAGGGCCACGGCTGGCGTATTGGCGTCAATGGCGTGATGGACGACGACGCCGCGCTGGCCCAGAGCGCGTAGGGTGCGCAGGATGCGCACCGCGATCTCACCGCGGTTGGCGATCAGCACGGATTGGATGGGGCGGACGGTCATTGTGCGCCCGCTGCGGTGAGATAGGTCTCCCGCAGCGCCTTCTTATACAATTTGCCGTTTTCCTGACGCGGCAGGGCCCGCGCCAGATCGAAGGATCTGGGCAGCTTGATCGAGGACAGGTGCTCGCGACAATATAGGGTCAGCGCCTCGATGAAGGCGACCTCGTCATCCGGCCAGGTCGAGGGCTGCACCACCGCCTTCACCTCTTCGCCGAATTCAGTGTTGGGCAGACCGAAGACGGCGGCGTCCTCGACTGAGGGGTGCATGACCAGCACGTCCTCGATCTCCTTCGGATAGACGTTCACGCCGCCGGTTATGATCATGAAATCCTTGCGGTCGCTCAGATAGAGATAGCCCTTGTCGTCGATCCGGCCCATGTCGCCGAGCGTGATCCAGCCGCTGGGATGATAGGCGCGCGCTGTCTTTGCAGGATCGTTGTGATAGGCGATCTTCGGCGCATTGCCGAAATAGATCTGGCCGACTTCGCCGGGCGGCGATTCCGCGCCCGCCTCACCCACGATGTGGATTTCTCCCAGGACGGCGCGGCCGACCGAGCCTGGCCGCTCGAGCCATTCAGGGGTGTCGATCGCCGTAAAGCCGACCGCCTCTGAACCGGCGTAGAATTCGTGGACGATAGGTCCCCACCAGTCGATGATCTGCCGCTTGAGCTCAACCGGGCACGGCGCGGCGGCGTGGATCGCCACACGATGACTGGAAAGGTCGTGCCGCGCCTTCACCTCGTCGGGCAGCCGGACCATCCGATGCAGCATGGTCGGCACCCACTGACTGTGGGTGACGCCGTGCCCGGCGATCGCGGCCAGGGCTTCCTCGGCGTCGAACCGCTCCATGATGATGTTCACGCCGCCGAAACGGTGGATGGCCATGCTGAACTTGAGCGGCGAGCCGTGATAGAGCGGCGCCGGCGTCAGGTAGCGGGTGTCCTGGTCGAAACCATAGAGTCGCTTCAACAGCATCGCCAGGGGGTTGGGATCGTTGCGCTTCTGTTCAAGTCTCGGCAGGATCCCCTTGGGTTTTCCCGTCGTGCCTGAGGAATACAGCATATCGGCGCCAGCCAGCTCGTCCGGTCCCAGGTTCAGCGGCCTAAGATCGGCGATCAGACTGTCGATCGAGGATAGGCCTCCCGCCCCAGGCGCCGTCAGGAACCAGTAGCCGACGCCCGGCAAGGCAGCTTTCAGATCGCCCATCAGATCTTCGAAGCCGGGCGATGCGATCACCAGTTTGGAGCCGCTGTCCGTGATCAAATGTTCGACTTCATCCCGGCGCAGTCGGGTGCTGATCGGCGTGAAATAAAGGCCCGCCAGCCATGCTCCCCAGCAGATCGGATGGAACATCAGGCCGTTCGACACCATCAGCGCAATGTGATCGCCAGGCTGCAGGCCAAGCGCGCGGAACCCGGCGGCGAGCCGTCGCGACATCTCGTCCAAAGCGGCATAGCTCATCACCTCCCCGGTCGATGCATTGATCGTGGCGGGGCGGTCGGGATGAAGGCGGGCGATGACGAACGGGTTCATGGCTCGCGACAGGCTGGCGACTCTTGCAACGGCCTCCTCCCTTGATCAACGTTTCTGACTTGACGAATGGTATAATACAATTTGGCAACTGTTCAATGGGTGCATGATTTTTTGACGCCCCAGCGCTCATACCGGACTGAGCTGTGCGCGGACACGTTCGCGTGGGACCAGCTCAGCCGTCAAACTGAAGGGCGCTGGCCGCGAGGTCATCACCAGCTCCGACAGCGTCACAAAGGTGTTCGCGGCCAAGTGCGCCTCATAGCGCCTCAATGATCGTCACGTTCGCGATTCCGCCACCTTCGCACATGGTCTGAAGTCCGTAGCGGAGGCCACGCGCACGCAGGGCGTGAACGAGCGTGGCCATCAACTTTGCGCCACTGGCGCCGAGGGGATGACCCAGGGCGATCGCGCCTCCGTTTATGTTCATCCTTGCGGGATCGGCGCCAACCTCTTGCGCCCACGCGAGAGGGACCGAGGCGAAGGCTTCGTTGACCTCATAGAGATCGATATCTTCGATCTTAAGTCCAGATCGGCTTAGAGCGCGCCAGGTCGCCGCGATGGGTTCGTCGAGCATAATCACCGGATCACCCCCGGTTACGGTCAGATTGTGGATACGCGCCAGGGGCGTCAAGCCATGGGCCTTGAGGGCTCGTTCACTGACGATCACAACCCCAGCAGCCCCATCGCAAATCTGACTGGCGTTGGCGGCCGAAATCACACCGCCCTCCTGAAGCGATTGCACCGATCCGATCGACTCCATCGTCGCGTCATACCGGATGCCCTCGTCCTCCATATGGTTGCGGACGGCGCCGTCCGCGCCCGCGACCTCCAGAGCAATGATTTCGGCCGCAAAAGCCTTATTGCGCGTCGCCGAGGCGGCGCGGCGATGACTTTCGAGTGCGAAGGCGTCGAGCGCCTCCCGATCGAAGCCATACTTGTCGGCCATCATCTGAGCGCCGGTAAACTGACTGAATTCCTCAACACCGAAGCGCGACCTGATGCGATCGGCGAAGGGCCCGCCCAGGCCCGCCTTCACCGCCAAAACGGTCGGCGTGAACATGGGCACGCGCGTCATGCTTTCGACGCCGGCGGCGATGACGACATCCTGGGTCCCGGACAGAACCGCCTGCGCGGCGAACTGGATGGCCTGCTGAGACGATCCACACTGCCGGTCGATGGTCACGGCCGGCACGCTCTGGGGCAGCCGTGAGGCCAAGACAGCGTTGCGACCGACATGACCGCTTTGCTCGCCCGCCTGGCTGACGCAGCCCATGATCACGTCGTCGATCACCGCCGGATCGACGCCGCAGCGATCAACGACGGCGTTCAAAACCTCGGCCGCCATCTCGACCGGATGCCAGCCCGCAAGCGCGCCCTTGCGCTTGCCCCCCGCCGTACGGCTCGCGGCAACAATGTAGGCTTCGGTCATTCTCTCATCTCCGAAAGTGCAAATGCCGGCGCACCGGGCCGAGACTGATCGAGCCAGGCGAATGGCCCGCCGATCCACGCTGGAAAGCCGTGGTCGCGCACGGCCACATGGTCGATGATCAGGCGCTCAGGCCCGGCGACTTCGACCGATGGCGCCGCAAACGCGCTCGACGCGCCATCGAGAAGTCTGCGCGCGATCCGCCCGGCGTCTGCGGCGCCGGCGGCCTCGAACCAGAACGCACCGCCGCTGACCGGGCACGGGTCAGCAGACTCCGTCCTGGCCAAGGATTCGCTTGCCCGCCCTATCATGCTGGAGACCCGGTGCGGAAAGCCAAGACGACCCAGAGCGCTATCCAAGGCCTCGCTCATCACGCCGGCCTCAAGTTCGCGGCGAACCGCGCCAGCAAGACCGTCGGCGATGTATTCACCCGTCTTCGAGATTTCTGCAGACAGAGCGCCCGCTTTGCTGCGCCGCGCATGCTCTTGAGCGCCCATAAACAGGGCGCGAATCATGTTGCGCGGCTCAGGCCGCTGGATCAGTTTGGCGAACGCGGCGCCTTCAATCTCAAGCGCCGCGTCCATCTCACAGTCGAGCCCCGCTTCGAGACAGTCGAACAGAGCAATCGGGGCCGGATCGTTTCCCTGCGTGCGTGCGAGCATCTTCGCGCGCGCCGCCCGCAAGGTCGCCTTCCAGCTATCGGCGTCTGGCAAAACAAAGCCGGGCCTATCCCAAGGCTGCCTGGCCGCCGCTGCGGCCAACGCCCAGGCCTCGGCGGCGGCCACCTCCTCGCCTGGCGCGACCAGTTCATCGACGAGGCCCGCCATCAGCGCTTGTGATGACGACAGCCGAGCGCCGTCGAGCAGCAGCGGCAGGGACTTTTCCAGGCCGATCAGCCGCGGCAACCGCTGCGTGCCACCGGCCCCAGGCAGCAGGCCGACAACCACCTCCGGAAGGCCCAGCATCGCCGGACGCGCCTGTGCGAGCACCCGATAGTGTCCGGTGAGCGCGATTTCACAGCCACCGCCGAGGGCCAGTCCGCCGATTGCGACGGCGACCGGCTTTCCACTGGTTTCCAGGCGCCGAAGATGCCGGCCCATGGAGGCGAAATGGGCTTTGGCCGCTTCGAAGCGCGCGAGAATGGGGAGCGTGCTGATCCGGTCATAGGCCGCGCTCAGTTCCGACAGATCGCCGCCCGTGCAAAAGACCGGCTTGGCGGACCGAATGACAAGGGCTCGCGCCTCGCTGGACAAGAACCAGTCCGTAAAGCGACCAAAATCCTCAATGACCGCGTCGGACAAGACGTTCATCGACGCGCCCGACATGTCGAAGATGAGATGGGCGACGCCAGCGCCGCCGATCTCAATTCTGAAGTGTGTCAATGCGGGAGGAGAGTTGCTCGACGCCATAAGAACTTCCCCTTAGAAGCCGACCGCGTCGCCGCCCTTGAGCTGCAGAATCTCGCGCGCGTCGTCGGGCGTCGCCACCTCGAGCCCCAGCCCCTCGATGATCTTGCGAACCTGTAGGACCTGCGCCGCATTGGATGGCGCGAGTTGGCCTCGGCCGAGCCACAAGCTGTCTTCCAGCCCGACGCGGACATGGCCTCCCAACGCCGCCGCCTGAGCCGCGACGGGCATCTGGCTGCGCCCTGCGCCCAGCACCGACCAGCGGTAATGATCGCCGAACAACCGATCCGCGGTTCGCTTCATGTGCAGAACTTCTTCTGGGTGCGCGCCGATACCACCGAGCAGGCCAAAACAGGTCTGGATGAATAACGGCGCCTTCACCAAACCCTCCTGCCAGAAGTAGTTCAGATTATGCAGGTGGCTGGTGTCGTAGCACTCGAATTCGTAGCGGGCGCCGGTGTCGTTCAGTGTCTCAAGCGCGTAACGAATGTCTTTGAAGCTGTTGCGAAAGACAAGGTCGTGCGAGCCTTCGAGCATCGCCGACTCCCACTCATGCTTGAACTCTTTGAACCGCTTCAGCATGGGAAACAGGCCAAAATTCATCGACCCCATGTTAAGGGAGGCCACTTCGGGCCGCCATACGGCCGCGGGACGCACGCGCTCCTCGACGGACATATAGGGGGATCCGCCGGTGGTGAGATTCACCACCACATCGCAGGACTGCTTGATGACCTTGAGGAACGGTTCGAAGGCTCGCGGACTCTGGTCCGGTCTTCCGTCCTGCGCATTGCGTGCGTGAAGATGAACAATGGCCGCGCCCGCTTCCGCCGCGCCCTGCGCCGATTGTGCGATCTCGGCCGGCGTCACCGGCAGATATGGCGACATCGATGGCGTATGGATCGACCCGGTGATCGCGCAGCTGATGATGACCTTGGTTGACGTCATTTCGCTTGCATCCGGATCGCGCCGTCCAGACGGACCACCTCGCCGTTCAGCATGTCGTTCTCAATCATGTGCAGCGCTAGGGCGGCGTACTCGCCCGGATCGCCAAGCCGCGGCGGGAAGGGTACGGATCGGCCGAGCGACTCCTGGATCTCCTGGGGCAACGCACCCAACATCGGCGTCATGAAGACACCGGGTGCGATGGTGAGGACGCGGATCCCATAGCGCGCTAGTTCCCGCGCGGCCGGCAAGGCCATGCCGACGAGGCCGGCTTTCGACGCTGCATAGGCGGCCTGCCCAATTTGCCCGTCGAAAGCGGCGACCGAGGCGGTGTTGATGATCACGCCCTGGGTCTGTCGTCCGTCGCCGGGTTCCTGATCTCGCGAGATGGCGTTGGCCACAAGGCGTAGCAGGTTGAACGACCCAAAGAGGTTGACCCGCACGACCCGCTCGAAGACGTCGAGCGGCAAAGGACCATCCTTGCCGACGATCTTCGCCGGCGTTCCGACGCCGGCGCGGTTCACGAGGATACGCGGCGCGCCGAGCTCCTGCTGGATGGCGGCGAGCACAGTTTCAGCTCCGCTTGCGTCGGCGATATCCACACCGAAGGCGAAGCCGCCGATGCGAGCCGCCACGTCGCGCGCCGCGCGCTCATGGATATCCAGAATCACGACCTTCGCGGCCTGTGCGGCCAGTTTGATCGCCGCCGCTTCGCCAAGGCCCGAGCCACCGCCGGTCACGATCGCTAACCGCCCTTCAACCTTCATGGCTGGTGTTCCTCAACTTGAGAGACGCTTTCAGCTTGGCGTGTGGAAATTGCCAAGCCGCATGCCGCCGTCACAATCCAGCGTGGTTCCGGTGACAAAGCCGGCGGCGTCGCTGCACAGCCAGGCCACGGCTTCGGCGATGTCCGACCGGGCGCCGAACCGAGGCAGAGCCAGGGAATCGCGAATTCGGCCACCCAGCGCTTCATCCGTCGCCAGGCGCGCGAGCCCTTCTGTATCGGCGATCGGACCGGGAGAGACAGCGTTCACGCGGACACCGTCACAGCCCCACTCGAGCGCCAAGCAGCGCGTCAGCATATCGACGCCGGCCTTGGCCGAGCAGGCGTGAGCTTGCAGACGCATGGCGCGTTGGGCCTGCGGCGCCGAGATATTGACGATGGCGGCGCCGGGTTTGCGCAAATGCGGCCAGGCGGCGCTCAGCACGTTGAAGGTGCCGATGAGATCGATTTCGATCACCGTGCGAAAGCCATTCGCGGACAGCGTCGCAGCCGGCGCGAAGAAGTTGCCCGCCGCCCCCGAGACGACAATGTCCAGTGGTCCCCAGGCCGCGGCCACCGCGGCGGCGATGCGTTGCATAGCCTCAGAATCGCGGACATCACCGGCGTGACCCTGCGTCTCAACGCCCTTGGCGGCGAGCGTGGCCGCCGCCGCCGCAATCCGATCCGGATCTCGGCTCAAGATCGCCACGCGGGCGCCAAGCGCGCCGAGCTTCTCCGCCACAGCGAGATTGATGCCTCCAGAGGCTCCCGCAACGAGCGCTGCGCGCCCACGAAGAGGTTGGGCGTCAAAGGTCATTGTGGCTGCTTTGATTGGTGTCTTCGAAATATGAGGGACGCTCAATCGTCCATAGATCGCCCCAGATCGCCCCGCCCCCATCCACTTCGACGGTGGCGCCCGTCATGAATTTCGCAGCGTCGCAGCTGAGGAAAGCGATAATCTGGGCCGCGTCCCAGGGATCGCCCATCCGGCCTTGCGGATTGGCGCGGGAAAAGTTGCGTCTCGCCTGCGGCGAGTAGACGGCAAGGCCGCCGCTATCGATCAGTCCCGGCGCGACGCAGTTGACCCGGATATCGTGCGGCGCCCATTCGATCGCCGCGGTGCGGCTGGCGTTGGTCACGCCAGCGCGGGCGGCGCTGCTGTGGATGATGCCGGGCATTCCGCGCGCGCCCGACGCGGTGACATTGACAATCACCCCGCCTCGACCGGCCTCGATCCAATGGCGCGCCGCCTGCTGCATCATCAGCCAACTACCGGTCAAATTGGTGTCGATCACGGCGCGCCAGCCGTTCGCACTCATGTCGATGGCGGCTTGGGCAAACTGTCCGCCAGCGTTGTTGACCAGCACGTCGAGGCCGCCAAACCTCTGCTGGACGGCGTCAAACAGCGCCGCCACCTCAGGCGCTTGGCGGATATCGACCCGGGCGCTCAAAGCCGGCCAGCCGCGCTTCACCATCGCCGCTTCAACCGGCGCCAGCCGCTCCACCGATCGTCCACAGATGGCGACCGACGCACCGAGCCGGCCAAACAGCCAGGCGGTCGCCTTGCCGATACCGCTGCCACCGCCGGACACCAGCACTGTGCGCCCGGCGAAGAGGTCCTGGGCGAGCGCAAGAGGCGCCGCATCAAGCCGCTCATCTGCAACTTGCGCCCCGAGCGTCATTTCAGCAGTTCGCCGGCGATGATCAGTTTGCGGATCTCGGTGGTGCCAGCGCCGATCTCCATCAGCTTAGTCGCCCGAAACAGGCGGTTGATTTCCGAGTCCCAGATGTAGCCGGATCCGCCGTGAATCTGGACCGCGTCGTCCAGCACACGGTTCATGGTGTTGGCCGCGTAGAGAATCGATGCGGCCGTCAGAGCGTGGATTTCGCCGCGTCCGCCTTCCCCGTGTCCCACTTCGCCGCAACGGGCGAGCACCTGGTAGGTGAAGCTCCGCAGCGTCTCGACCGCGACGTACATATCCGCAAGTCGCGATTGGACCATCTGAAAGGAGCCGATCGGCTGACCGAATTGGGTTCGGGTCTTGGCGTAGTCAACCGAAAGCTCAAGCGCCCGCTCGCAGATGCCGAGACAGAGAGGTGAAATCATCGCCCGCTCAAGATCGAGCCCGCTCATCACCACGCGTACGCCGCTATTTTCCGGGCCGAGGCGGTTGGCGGCGGGCACCCGGCATTCGTCGAACACCAGCTCACCGGTCTGGCTGCCCCGCCAACCCATTTTCTCAAGCTTTTGTGCGACCTTGAATCCGGACGAGGTGGTTTCGACGACAAACGCGGAGATTCCCTTGGCGCCGGCCGAAGGATCGGTCTTGGCGTAGACCAGGATGAGGTCGGCGATGGGACCGTTGGTGATGAAGATCTTAGTTCCGTTCAGGATGTAGTCGTCGCCGTCCCGATGCGCCGTCGTCCGCATCGACCCTAGTGCGTCCGAGCCCGCCCCAGGCTCGGTCAGGCCCAGTGCGCCAATCCATTCGCCAGAACACAGTCTAGGCAAGAAGCGTAGGCGCTGTTCCTCGTTCGCGTTCGCGAAGATGTTGTTGAGACACAGATTTTCGTGAACGACCCAGCTTAGGGCGAGCGCATGGTTCCAACGGGCGAAGGCCTGAGCGATAAGGCCGCAGGTGAAAATGTCAGAGCCGGCGCCGCCCAATTCCGCTGGCGTGGTGACGCCCAGGTAGCCGAGCCCGCCAAAGCGCCTGAAAATATCATCAGGCCACCATTCATCCGCGTCCATCCGTCCCGCCAGAGGGTAGAGTTCACTGCGAGCGAAGCGGTCGGCCTGATCCAGCATCTCCCGCCGCTCGCCGGTCAGACGACAGCTCCAGCCCAAGTCGGCCGCTTCCGCTTGCCCGGTCGCACTCACTCCACGGTCTCCCCATTCGGGCGCTGGTAGGATCACGCCTCATGGCGCACCCATAACATGATTGTTCATTTCGGCAAGTGTTTATGGAGAAAACATTCCATCCGCTGCGATATCGTCGCCTGACGCTCAAGTCGGCACGGCGGCGATCGCGCGCATCTCGGGCGTGGACGTCATCGAACAGCCGAAATCGACCCGATCAGAAAGACCGGCAAGATCGCCTTGGGAAGCTCAAGCTCGTCTCGGCACAGGACCGCGCCTTACCGCATTTGTGCGGGTTCAGTCCGCTGGCCTGGCGCGAACGACAGGGCTGACCTCTTGGCGCCAGCCGCTCAACCCGCCAAAACGGCTGTACGTGGTCCTTAGGTTTTGGATTTCGCCGGATCGGACCGGGCGTTCGTCCCCTCAATGCCGCCTGGCGGTGGCACCAGGTGCGGCACCTCCCCCTTCAGCCTCGCCTCCCGAACGGAAGTTCGGAAAGACAGGGCGAAGAAGTCAACGCCCCAGCGCAATTCATCATCGGTGACATGGGATAGCTGGCCCGAAAGGTAGTCCACCGACGCTTCGACCATGCCGCCGACAAAGACTTCGCCAGCCTTGGTCAGTCGGACAACCTTTTCCCGTCCCGATTCCGGGTTCTCCACCTGCTTGACCAGGGAGAGCGGGGGCTTCGAAAGCTCACGCAAAAGCTTGGATATGTTAGAATTGCTGCTTTCAAACCAGACAATGAGCCGACTCTCGATCTCCTTGCGCCGGACCCACCCATCAGCCGGGGCGCGGGAGTGGATCAACCAGAGGATGGCGGCGTGCTTGCGCGAGATCCTCCCCTGGCACATGACCGATTCCAGCTCCATCCCGATCCGGTAGTGAATGGGATAGAAGAAGTTCAACAGGTCGCCGACGAGGGCGCGCGAAGGCGCTCCCGCTGAAGCCGGAGGCTCGACCGGCGTTGCGCGAGCGTTTGGTTTGGCCTGTGTTTTCATATCATCCCCGCACGTCAGCCCCACCATATCGTTAAGCGCCGCAAAATCAAACATTTCGATTTGTGGACCGTTTCCTTATTGAACTATCGGACGTTCGTGCTAGGCTAGCCTTCAACAAACTCGAACTTGCGGAGGCGATGCTATGGCGGAAGACAGGACCGGATCCCCCACGCTGGAATCGGCCATGACGCGCCGGGCCGCCTTGACCCTGGCGCCGGCCGCCGCGGCGGCCGGGCTGATGTTGCCGACGCTGGCCCTGTCTCAGGGCTTTCGTGGGACGGGACCGATGAGCTTCTCCACCGCCCAGGACTGGATCAAGACCTTTTTTGAAAGCGCCGACAAGATCGTCAGCTACTATGCCGACCCGTTCGTCTTTGAGGATGTCACGCTCTATCAGACGATAACGGACCGCGCGGAGCTATACGCCGCTTTCAAACCCTTCGAGAACAAGGACCCCAATAGCCTCATCGGCGTCCATTACTTCGACGTCATTCGATATGACGGGGGGAAAGTGCAAAATGGCCGCGGTATGCTGCGCAAGGAGCGCCCCGACACCTACACCGAAGCCGAATACGCGGAATATGGCTTGCCTATTCTTCTCGGCGACTACGAATACGATGAGTGGGGCATGATGAGCTGGATCTGGAAAGCCGTCCACAAGGGCGACTTCCTCGGCATGCCAGCGGCGGGCAAATCCACGGTCACGCGGGGCACGACCTTCCATTGCTACAAGAACCGTAAGATCGTCCGGGATTTCACCATGT
Source organism: Caulobacteraceae bacterium (assembly GCA_036494815.1). Taxonomy (GTDB): domain Bacteria; phylum Pseudomonadota; class Alphaproteobacteria; order Caulobacterales; family Caulobacteraceae; genus Poindextera. The sequence continues at coordinate 109,773 of DASXNV010000033.1, read as the reverse complement.
GGGACCTGAGACACGTGGCGGTGCAGCTGGGCGTGATCCCGCCCGCGGTGAAGTTCTGGCAAACGGCCGGCCACGCCACCCTGCCCTAGCCTTTATGAGGAAACGCGCATGCAATACAATCCCATGGCCCCAGAGGTGCGGGCCGATCCCTATCCCTATTACAAATGGCTAAGGGAAAATGCGCCGGTATTCTTCATCGAAGAGATGAATTGTTACGCGCTGAGCCGGTACGATGACGTTCGCTATGTCCTAAAGAACCATCAGTTGTTCTCGTCCGATCCGTTGATCCAGATCGCATTTGGTGAATTCAATCCCGCGCCGGACGCCGACTACCTGATATCGTCCGATCCGCCCAATCACACTCGGCTGCGCAGGGCGCTCGGAGCGGCCTTTTCGATGAAGATCGTCGAATCCATGACCGATCGGATCACCAGTCTCGCGCGCGAGCTCATCGACGAAGCGTCCTTCAAGGACAGGCTCGATTTCGTGCCCGCCTTCACCTCGCCGCTCCCCGTCACCGTGATTGCTGAATTGATGGGGATCGACATCGACATGCGCGACGCCTTTCGACGCTGGTCCAACGAAGTCACCGTCGGCACCGACAGCAACATCTCGGATGAGACGCGGGCCGCGATCCGGGCGTCAGCCGCCGAGTTTCGCGCCTATTTCGAAGGCGCCATCGCTCGCCGCCGGGCCACCCCGGGGGCCGATCTTGTGTCTGCGCTTATTCGCGCCCAAGACGAAACTGGACAACTGAATGCGGAAGAGGTCCTAGCCTTCTGCCTGTTGCTGCTTATTGGTGGAAACGAGACCACGACCAGCACCATCGGCAACGCCCTTTACCTGCTTTCGCGCTATCCTGAGCAGAAGCAGAAGGTGCTGGCCGATCGGTCCCTGGTGCCCAATCTGGTTGAAGAATCGCTTCGCTACATTTCGCCGATCCAGCTGTTGTTCCGCCGCACAACCCAGCCGGTGGAGATCGGCGGCGTACAGATGCCCGAAAACACCCTGGTGATGCCCATATACGCCTCCGCCAATCGGGACGAGGCGCATTTCCCCAATGGCGACACCTTCGACGTCACCCGGGACACCCGCGAGCACATGGCCTTTGGCCATGGCATTCACCACTGTATGGGCGCCTTGCTTGGCCGCCATGAAGGCGTGATCGCGATGAATTTGCTGCTCGACCGAATGGCGGACTACGAGGTCGAACTGGACGGCGTCGAATGGCTGGACTCCTTCTATCTGAAGGGGCCAAAGGTTTTGCCCATGAGACGCAGGCTCGCCGCCGCGGCCTGACGTTCAGCGGATCGCGGGGCCGCCGGTTTGCGCCTCAATGCGCTCAAGCCACCCCATCACCGGCGGGTGCTCGCGCAGCAAGGCCAGGCCGGCGGCCGACCCGGCGACGCATTCCAGCTGTGCGACAACGCTGATATCGGCGAGCGTGACGCCGCCGCCAACCAGATAGCCGTCGCCAGATTCAAGTAACACAGCGATATCAGAGACGTGACGTGATAATTCACGAAGGATCGCAGCCTCATCTCGCCGCGCAATCCCCTGCTCAATGCCAGCTTTTTTGGTGAGATAGGGCACAAGCGGCCGGCCGAGCACACGCATGACCGGGTTGTCGCGCTTCAATATTTCCGTAACCCAGCGATCACGGTCCTGGGGCCAGGTGAAGCGCATGGTCATTTCAAAGAAATAGAGACTTTCATCGGCCCAGTCCTCCAATATATCCACCATGGCGCGTTGCCGCGGATCGGTTGGAATGAGCCTGGGCTCCGGCGCCACAGCTTCGAGCGCGCGGCAGATGTCCGATGAATCGTGGAGCACCTTTCCATCCAGTTCGAGGATCGGCGCTTTGCCCGGGGGCGCCAGCTTCTTTAGAGAGGCCAACCCGCCGAGGGGAACATTGCGCACGTCATAGTCCAGGTTCTTGAAATGCAGAGTCCGGCGAACCTTGTCGCAGAACGGGGAAATCTCCAGCTGGTGCAGTACGATCTTCACGGTGCGTAGTCCTCTCGTTCAGTCCGGTCGTCTTCCAGCGGCGGCTCTAAACCGTGCATTGACGACACTATTCACTGAGAGTATGTTTTTGCGCAAGAGCCGTCAATTCCGCTGCTGCATGGAATGCGGAGGGCCGAGGGAGGGCTCAATGCCAAACGCCAGTTGCGGCCCCGAATTCATCGCCAGCCGATCCAGTGATCCTGCCGCCGCGGCGCCGTTGATTGAAACGGCGCGAGATGCGGAAGGCGAAAGGTAGATTCGCATGACTTTGGTTCTGTTCGAACAGGCCGGAAGGGTTGGGCGGATCACGCTGACGCGGCCGCAAGCAGGCAACTCTGTCACCCCGGAATTGATCGACGATCTGGCCGCGGCCGTGGATGCCGCGACGCAGTCGCCAAGCCGGGCGATTGTCGTCTGCGCGCAGGGCGCCAATTTTTGCCTCGGCGCCGACGTGCGCCATCTGGCGGCGAGCGAAGACAGGCTCGCCAGCGAGCTCAAGCAGATGGCCGACGGCTTTCACGCCGCACAGGTCCGGCTGGCGGCGCTACCGGCTCCGATCGTCGCCGCCGTCAGGGGCGCCGCGGTCGGCGGCGGGTTCGGCCTGGCCCTGACCTCGGACTTTCTCTTCTGCTCAGACGACGCACGGTTTTCGACCGGCTACGCACGCCTGGGCTTAAGCGCCGACGCTGGCGTCAGCCTGTTCCTAACCCAGGCCCTGGGACTCCGGCGCGCCCGCGCCCTCCTGATCGATCCGCGGTTCATCTCCGCCCCCGAAGCGCTCGAGCTTGGCCTTGCGCACAGGACCGCGCCCGCCGACCAGATTGATGCGATCGCCTTCGACTTCGCCCAGACACTGGCTGAGGGGCCGACCTCGGCCTTCGCCGCGGTCAAGCGGCTGACCGCCGCGGCCATGGGTTCGGATGGCCTGCGGGCGCATCTGGATCGCGAAACCCTGGAAATCGTCGCCCTGGCGGAACGAGCGGATGTCGCCGCCGCGCTTCGGGGCGCCCTGGACAAGACAAAGCCGGTTTTCGACCGCTGAGCGAAGGAAATTGAATGGCTGGACTATATTTCGAACAGCTTCAACCAGGCCTGTCGATCGAGCACGCGATCCGCCGGACGGTCACCGAAACAGACAATATTCTGTTTACGACCATGACCATGAACCCCGCCCAGATCCACCTCGACGCAGACTATTGTGCGACGACGGAGTTCGGCCGCCCCCTGGTCAACAGCATTTTCACGCTTGGGCTGATGATCGGAATTTCGGTCGGCGACACCACCCTTGGCACGACCGTCGCCAATCTGGGTATGACCGATGTGCAGTTTCCAGCTCCCGTTTTCCAGGGCGATACGATCCACGCACGGACCACGGTGACCGAGGCGCGGCCGAGCCGGTCACGTCCGGATGCCGGCATCGTCACTTTCCAGCATCAGGCCTTCAACCAGACAGGCGGCCTGGTCGCCCGGTGCTTGCGCGCCGCGCTCATGCTGCGCGCGCCGACATGATACTGCGCTCACTGCTGTTCGTCCCGGCGGGGGATGAGCGAAAGATTGACCGGGCCAGCCGATCCGGCGCCGACGCCCTCATTTTTGACCTTGAAGATTCGGTCGCGCCAGATTGTAAGGACGCCGCGCGCGCCCTGTTGGCGGACTATCTGGGGACTCTGTCGGGCGATGAGCCCTGGCGCGTCTTCGTGCGCATCAATCCCTTGGCGACCGCACAATGCCTTAGCGACCTGATCGCTGTGGTTAAGCCTGGCGTCGCCGCGATCGTGGCGCCCAAGATCGAGGGCCCGGCGGATCTGGTTCGTCTGGGACACTATCTGGATGTCGCCGAGCGCGCGGCGGGCTTGCCACAGGGCGCAATAGGCCTGCTCCCGGTCGTGACCGAAACGGCGGGGGCTGTGCTTGGATTGCCCGAATTTCGAACAGCGCCCCCCAGGCTGATCGGCATGACCTGGGGCGGTGAAGACTTGGCCACGGCCTTGGGCGCGCTCGACAAACAATCGCCCTCGGGCGCATGGGACGATCCGTTCCGGCTCGCCAGGTCCTTGTGCCTGCTGGCAAGCGCCGCCTGCGGCGTCGCCGCGATCGATACGCTCTTTGCTAACTATCGCGATATGGCCGGCTTGAGCGACGCCTGCCGATCAGCACGGCGCTCCGGTTTCGCCGGGAAAATCGCCATCCATCCCGATCAGGTGGCCGCGATCAATGACGGGTTTACGCCCACTGCGACCGAAATCGCCGAGGCCCGCGACGTGATCGCAGCCTTCGCCGCCGCGCCCGGACACGGTGCGGTCGGGCTCAACGGGCGAATGCTCGATCGGCCGCATTTGTTACTGGCCGAGCGCCTGCTGTCCGCGGCGCCCGAAAGCGATCCTGAGCGAGCCTCACGCGCGCCCTAGCCGCGCGCCACAGGCGCCGCCACGCCTCCCGACCCCGCCACGGGTTGGTCCTCGCAATCGATACAGACGGGGCCCTTATCCATTTCGCCTGGCCAATTCAGCCACCCATCTTGCCCCTTGATATCGACCCGAACTTATGTCATGCATTATCTGGATTGTTCATTTTATGAACGGTCCACATAATAAACAGTCTCTTCGTGGTAACCGTGTCCATTGTGGAGCATCTAAGGTAAGGGCCGAGACCTGAGCTCGAAAGGCCCCGGGTCTTCTTCGGCGCGAACGGCCGCAACCCTCGCCAGATGTTTCTGCAGTAGGTGTTCAGTTCAAAAACCGCTGCCTCCGTAGTCGTTGGCAAGCAAACAAAACAATGGGGGAAACAGATGTTTCTGAAACACTATATTCGATCCGCGCTTTTGGCCGGCGCTTCCCTCGCCGGCATCATGCCCCAGGTCGCGCTCGCAGCGGACGCCCCCGCCCCGGCCCCGTCGGTCAGCCCAAGCGCTTTGGGTGAAGTCGTCGTCACCGCCCGGCGGCGCGATGAAAACCTGCAAAAGGTGCCAGTCGCCATTACGGCCTTTGGCGCCGAGCAGATGGCTCAGCGATCAATCGTGTCTGAACGCGACCTGCAATCGGCGGTTCCCGGGCTCGTGGTTCGGGCGTCGGAGCAGCAGAACCAACTCAACTACGCCATTCGAGGCCAGACCATTGACGCGTTTTCCGGGTCGAGCCCCGGGGTCTTGACCTATCTGAATGACGTGCAAGTCAGCGGCGTCACGTCCACCACCTTCTATGACCTTGCCGGCGTCCAGGTTCTGAAGGGTCCTCAAGGCACCCTGTTCGGGCGCAACACCACCGGCGGCGCGGTCCTGTTCAATACGGCCAAGCCGTCGAATGATTTTGGCGGCTTCATCACCGTCAAGGCCGGGGATCTCAATCTCAGGGAAATTCAAGGCGCCGTCGACATTCCGATCGTGGCCGACAAGGTCTTGCTGCGCGTAGCCGGTGATATTCGCGATCGCGACGGCTATGTCCGCAACCTCCATGATGGTCAGCTCTTGGGAACGGAGGATGACCGATCAGGGCGCGTGACCTTGGTGTTGCACCCGACCGACGCGCTGAAGAATACGACTGTGGTTCAATATAGCCGCTATGGCGGGACGGCGCTAACCGGTGAACTCTACTCGGTCAATGCGTGCGGCTCGAGCAATCACGGCGTCGCGCTGTTTTCCCAACTGGCCTGTATCTACAATCCGGCGTTCCCGCTCTGGTCTGCCTTTCTGGCCGCCAACCCCAAGGCCTTTGCCGGCGGCCTGTCGGGCTATCTGGCCCAGCAGAAGGCTCAAGGCCCCTATCTCGCCAATATGGACGAGACCGGCCGCAACTACGTCCATTCGTTCCTGGCGACCAACACGACGACCTTTAACATCACGCCTGACACCCAGATCAAAAACATCCTGGGCGTGACCCATACTGTCGCCATCGACGGCGGCAAGCTTGATGGATCTCCTTACGACCTCCTGGACGATGGTCCCTCGCCCGGTGTGTCCGACGGCAATCTCTTCGATACAGGCCAGTGGTCCGAGGAACTCCAGTTGCTCGGCAAGGCCTTCGACGGCAAGGTCAACTATATCGTCGGCTTTTACGCCAATTCGGACAAAGAACGAGACGACTATCCGCTCAGCACGCTCCAGGACATCGGCCCGACCCTCGCCCCTGCTTTTGGCGGCAATCCGGCCAAATTCTTCCACTACTCCTTCGTCAATCAGGACAATTCCGAAGCGGTGTTCTTTCAGGACACCTACGATCTCTCCGACCTGGTCAAGATACACGGATTGAGTCTGACGACCGGTGTCCGCTACACCTGGGAAAATTTGCGCCTGCACCAGTCCACTGACAGCGTTTTCTATCCGACCTTCGGCGCCGCCCCAGAAAAAACCGCAGAATCCGATCCCAGCTGGAACGTCAGTCTCGAGTACCAGGTGAGCCCCGACCTGCTGGTCTATGTGGCGCAACGCGGCAGCTGGCGCACCGGCAACCTTAACGGCACCTCCTTCCCGACCCTTCAGCCCGCCTCCAATTTCGGCAACCTATTTCTGCCGGAAAAAACCAAGGATGTTGAAGTCGGCGGGAAATTCCAAGGCAAGGTCTTCAACTGGCCCGCACGCCTGAATATCGCCCTCTACAACCAATGGATCGACAATGTTCAGAGGTCCCTCTACGCGATCCTCGGGGGTAATCCGGCGGGCTTCACCACCAATGTCCCATCGGCGGAATCGACTGGCGTTGAGCTAGAGGGCCAGGTCAAGCCGGCCCAGTGGCTGCAGCTTGGCGCGAACGGCGCCTATGACGACTCGCGCTACACCAAGGCGAACGTCCAACTGTTCGGCAGCAACTATACCTTCGGCCCCTATGCCGATGCGCCCCGTTGGACCGGCTCCGTCTTCGCCCAGGTATCCCTGCCGCTCCCCGAGTCCTGGGGCGATTTCAGCGCCCGCACCGATGTCTACGCCCAGTCTGGCCAATATTTTTCAAACCTGAACAATACGACCAACCCGGGAAGCTGGCTGCCCGGCTATAGCCTGGTCAATTTCAGGTTTGACTGGCGCGCCCCGGTTCGGACAGGCCTCTCGGCCGGTGTCTTCATCAAGAATGCGTTCGACAAACAATACTATGTCGGTGGCATGCCCCTTTCCGGCGCCCTGGGCGTGAATACAGCGATCCCGGGTGAGCCACGAACCTTCGGATTTGAACTGAGTTACAAATTTGGCGGAAAGTAGAGTTCGATCCGAATTCGGACGCACTATTGTTCTGCGGTTCCAAAATGGCGCGACGATGTCGACAACAGCGGAAGGTTCATCTGACAGGGCTGAGCCTCGTCAGATCACCCCTTCGCCCTCAAGGCGCAGCACGGAAGGACGAATGCATGGCGGGTGAGCTTGCCGGACTGCTCGACGCGCAGCGCAGGGCTTCGCGATCGCGTCCGCCAACCACCGCGGTTGAGCGCAAGGACCGTTTGCGGCGCGCGATCGATCTACTGGTGACCAACCAGGCTGCGTTCTGCGACGCCCTGGCCAGCGATTTCGGGGGCCGCTCTCGGGAACAGTCACAACTCTACGACATCGTCGGTTCGATCCAGACCCTCAAGCACGCGATCCGCCACCTCGACCGATGGATGCGTCCCGAAAAGCGCCCCGTTGATTCCATGCTGGCCCTGTTCGGCGCTTCGGCCTGGATCGAATACCAGCCCAAGGGCGTCGTGGGTCTGTTATCGCCGTGGAACTTCCCGATCAACCTGACCTTCACGCCCCTGGCCGGGATCTTCGCCGCAGGCGATAGCGTGATGATCAAGCCGTCGGAGCATACCCCGGCGACCTCCGAGCTCATGGCCGAGGCGGTGAAGCAAAATTTCGGAGCCGAGGAGGCCGTCGTGGTCACCGGCGGCGCGGACGTGGCCGCCGCCTTTTCTGGCCTCGCCTTCGACCACCTCATTTTCACGGGATCGACGGCGGTCGGCCGCCATGTGATGCGCGCGGCGGCTGATAACCTTGTTCCGCTGACGCTTGAATTGGGCGGAAAATCCCCGGTGATCGTCGGTCAAAATCCTGACTGTCCGCTGATGGCGGACCGTATCGTCACAGGCAAGCTGCTTAATGCCGGGCAGATCTGCCTGGCGCCGGACTATCTGCTTGTCCCCGAAGACCTGGAGGGGCGGATCGTCGACCATCTCGTCGCGGCGGCGGAGCGGCTCTATCCCAATCTTGGCGCCAACCCAGACTACGCCGCCGTGCTCGGCGATCGTAATCGTGCGCGACTCACCCGCTATCTGGACGAGGCGCGGCAAAGAGGCGCCCGGTTGGTCGAGGTCGGCGCCGACGCGAAAGGCTTGCGGAAACCCTTCACCATCGTGCGCGATTGCCCGCCGGACGCCGCCGTCATGACGGAAGAGATCTTTGGACCCGTACTCCCGCTGATCCGCTACCGGCGGATCGAGGAAGCGATCGATTTTGTGAATTCACGGCCGCGGCCGCTCGGTCTCTACGTCTTCAGCCGGGAGCCCTCCGAGCAGCGGGCCATCGTGACCGGCACCGTCTCGGGCGGTGTCACCATCAACGACGTCATCTTCCACGTGACCGTCGAGGATCTGCCGTTCGGCGGCGTCGGCCAGTCGGGCTTTGGCGCCTATCACGGCTTTGAGGGATTCAAGAGCTTCAGCCACGCCAAAGGCGTCTTTCGCCAGTCCAGCATAGACGTCGCGGGCCTGGCAGGTTTGCGTCCTCCCTATGGCGCAAAGATCCGAAAATATATCAGCCGCCAATTGAGCCGAGATCTGAACTGACGAACCAGACGCTCCTTGGAGCCACGCGCAAGACTGCAGGACAGGAAACCCATGCTTATCGCCCCAATTGATCATCCCCTGAACCTGACGATGCAGACCATCCTGACGGTCGGCAGCTGGGCCATCACCCTGGCGTTTCTGTTCGCCGCGTTTCGCAAAGGCCGCCAGCAACAGACCCCCTTCTTCCTGCTGCTGGTGATCGCCGGCGGCATAGGCGGAATTTTCGAGCCCCTCTATGACGTTGGCTTCAAGCTGCTGTTCTACGTTCCCGGGCAGTGGACCATGTTCAGCGCCTTCGGCGTGCCCCAGCCGGTCTGGACCATCAGCGGGTATGTGACCCTGTTTTCCGGTCCAGCCATGCTCATCGCCGATCGCATCGCCAACGGGATGAGCCGGGAGGCGCTGCAACGTTGGTTCGCGGTCTTGATCGTGACGACCGCGGCCTTCGAAATGACCGGCATCAACGGCGAGGCCTATGAATATTGGGGGGCCCACGCCCTGCGCATCTTCCAATATCCCTTAGTCGTGGGTGTCCTCGAGGCGGCCATGGTCGTCACCCTTGGCGTCGCCGCGGCGGCCTTCAGAGCGCGGGCGACATCGTCTTGGCAGCTGGTGGGTCTGGTCCCGCTGTTTTTGATCGTCTTTTATGGCGTCAATTTTGGTCTGGGCGCGCCGACCCTCGTCGCCATCGCCCTCAGCCCCGCTTCACCAATCCTCGTGAGCGCCGCCACCCTGTTGTCAATCGCCATGGCCGCCGCTGCAGTGTGGTCATTGTCCCTGACCTTGCCCTCTTCTCGCACCTCCACACGGCGATCCGGCGCGCTGCACAAATCCAATCTTCACTTTCTGAAAAACTAGGCCCTCCCCTTCCCGACACCAGCGCGATCACGAACTGGAAACTCGCACAGGGATGCAACTGGCGCCCCCATAGGCGCGGCCAAACAACCAACGGACTTCAAGCCATGTTCAGCGTCAAAGACACCGCCTCCAACCCGCATCATGTGGAAACGACGACCTGGGTGCATCACTGGACTGACCGGCTATTCAGTTTCAAAATCACGCGGCCTGCCAGTTTTCGCTTCCGTTCCGGCGAATTCGTCATGATTGGCCTTCCAGGCGAGAACAAGCCGCTCCTGCGGGCATATTCCATCGCCAGTCCCAGCTTCGCCGAAACCCTGGAGTTCCTCTCGATCAAGGTTCCAGAAGGACCGCTGACCTCCAAGCTTCAGCTGATTAAACCCGGCGATCAGATCCTGCTGGGTAGGAAGCCAACCGGCACCCTGGTGTTGGACGCGCTGAAGCCTGGAAAGCGCTTGTTCCTCGTCGGCACCGGCACGGGCCTGGCCCCATTTTTGTCGGTCGCAAGGGACCCAGACGCCTTTGAGCGGTTTGACCGGGTTATCGTCACCCACACCGTTCGCGAAACCCAGGAACTGGCTTATCGAGAATTGTTCGAAGGCGAGATCTTCGACGATGAACTGGTTGGGGATCAGGCCCGCGCACAGTTGACCTACTATCCCACAGTGACGCGAGCGCCGTTCCACCGGCCAGGGCGGATCACCTCGCGCATTGAATCCGGCGAGTTCTTCAAGGACCTCGCGATGCCCGGCGACCAGTTCGATTCGCAATTCGACCGAGTCATGCTCTGCGGCTCCATGGCGATGAACCGGGATGTAGCCACGATCCTCAGACGCCACGGCCTGACGGAAGGCTCCAACAGCGAGCCAGGAGACTATGTTCTCGAACGGGCCTTCGTGGGCTAGGCGAGCGCATTTGGCCAACTCCGTCTAAAGGACTAAACCTGACGCTTGCGAAGGGCTCGCAGGACACGGCTATCCGTGACATCGACGACCTCATCAAGCCCGGTATCCTGGCGAAGGACCCGGCCGGCGGGCGAAGCACCAGCTACGCGTTGGAGCTGCTCCCCTTGAAAGCGCCGCCCTGGACGCGATGTACGCGTTGGAGATCAGGGCTGCTGGCGAGCGACGTCGGGGTTCACGCGGTGCCCACGTCGGTCGCGGGCGGCGGTTGCGAAATCTAACAACGTCTTTGGCACCTTTCATCGGCCGATGTCGCCTTGGCCGGATCTTGCGCTTGCAATGCAATCCAGCCTTGTTTTAGACTCACGCCTGCGTTGCGCTCATCGCAACGCCGAGGCGTGAGAACCTCGCTTGAGAAGCGCTATCGGGCCTAGCCCCGACAACCTGATCTGCGCCTTGGGCGCGGTCACGGTTCCGGCGGTGTTCACCTGTGGCGCAAGCCTTGTTCTCAGCATCCGGCACGCGCCGGGTTCGCCTCTCTGTCTGAAGGCGAACCTATGACGCATGCCCAAACCCGCGCTACCCGCCGAAGCCAGGCGCCACACCTAGGTCCAACCGCCATGCGGGAGAGCCGGCCTTGAGTGTGGACGCCTTCAACGACAGGCCCCTGGAGTCCCCGGCTGGTGGCCAGGCCGACGAGTACGGCGATCAGGCCGAGAGCCTCGTCGTCCGCGACCAGATCGAGCGCCTCTTCAGGTCCCAGGCGCCGCGCCTGCTTCGGTTTCTCGGCCGCCGCGCCCGCGAGCGGGAAGAAGCTTCGGACATGCTCCAGGAGAGCTTCCTGCGCCTGATCCGGATGGCCAAGACGCAAGTCCTTCCCGCCTGCCCGGAAGCCTATCTTCAACGAATCGCCAGCAATCTGCTGCGCGATCGGGCCAAGCAGCGCACGGCGCGGGCCGAACATCTTCATATCCGTCTGGATGAGGAGGCGATCTGCGACCTGGCCCCCAGCGCGGAGGCGGTGCTGGAGGCCCGTGACCTGCTGAGCCTTTATGAAGCCGCCGTGCTCTCCTTACGAGCCCGAACACAACAGATCTTCTTGCTCCATCGCCGCGATGGCCTCACCTATGCCCAGATCGCAACGGAGGTGGGCCTGAGCGTGAGTGGCGTCGAAAAACACATGATGAAGGCGATCGCCCATATCGATCGGATCCTTGGACGCGCCTAGTGGATCAGGACGACAGACTCTCCAGCCGCGCTGAGGACAGACTGCGCCGTGAGGCCGCCGCGTGGTTCGCACGCCTGCGCGGTCCGGGCGCCGAGCGCCATCGCGCCGCCTTCGACATCTGGCGCACGGCCGATCCAGAACGACAGGCCGTCTATGATCGCCTGCAGCAACGATGGGACGACGCCGGCGTCCTGACCCGATCGCAGCTGCTGGGGCCGGACATTGGCCTGGGTCACAGCACGGCTCGTCGGGCGCGCCCTTGGGCTTTGGGTTGGAGCCTGGCTGGCCTCGCCGCCGGCTGCGCGCTTTTTGGACTGGTCCTGGTCCCGACCCGCCCCGCCTGGCTGGACCAATGGCCTCTGCCGTCGATCGGAACCCCGCAGCTGGAGTCGAAGATCGGCGAGATCCGCACCGTGCGCCTCGCCGATGGATCCTCGGTCACGCTCGACACCGACACGGCGTTGACCTTGCGGTTTTCTACCTCCATGCGCCGGATCAGCCTCCTGCGCGGCCGCGCGCGGTTCGACGTCGCCCACGACCCGGCGCGCCCCTTCATCGTGGCGGCCGGCGGCGGCGCCGTCGCCGCCCGCGGCACCCTCTTCGACGTCTCGCTCTCACCCGACAGACAGGTGTCGGTCACCCTCCTCCGCGGCGCTGTCGAGATCGACCCCGCGCCTGGAGCGCCTGGCGCGGGAATGCCCCACCCGCCGCCCTTGCGGCTTGCGCCAGGCCAGCAGTTCGCGTTTGGCCACGCCATCGCCACACCGCAGATCCAGCCGGCCTCCCCTTCAGCCTCGCTCTGGCCTTCGGGCCTGCTCACCTTTGACGATACGCCGCTCTCCGAGGCGCTAGCCGAGGCCAACCGCTATTCCCACAATCGCATAGTGCTGGCCGACCCCTCCCTTGCCGCCCTGCAGGTGAGCGGGGTCTTTCGGGCCACGGCGCCGCACGAACTGGCGGCCAGCCTGGCGGGGACCTTCGATCTCCACGTGGAGACGGCCCCCAATGGGGATGTCCTGCTCACGCGCCCCTCACAGGCCGCGCCCGCACAGCCCGCGACCTGAAGCGATGGCGTCCGCTCGCGCGAACCTGGTCTGACGCCGACCCGGCCAAGGGCGCCAAGACCTCCGCATGTTCGGCCGCGGAGATTTTTGTGAGGTGGCTCGCCTCCTGATCGTCAAGCCCCCCAGACGGGTTCCGTGCCGGGACCCCAAGAGGGGACAATAGGGATGGCTACATTTGCTCAACGGGCGCGTTTGGCGCTTCTGGCCGGCGCGGCGATCGGCGCCTTGGCGTGCTTTTCATCGGTGGCGGGCGCCGCCAATACCGACGTCCAGGTCTACGATCTGAAAAGTCAGAGCCTCGAAGACGCCCTGCGGGCCGTGGCGATCCGATCGGGCCGGGCCATCCTGGCGCCGTCCCGGCTCGTCGCTGGCAAGCGCGCCGCGGCCTTGAAGGGCGAATATACGCCCCTGGAGGCGTTCAAGGCGCTACTGGCCGGCTCCGGCCTGGAGACGGCCCTGGTGGGCGACACCATGATCGTCCGCGATCCGCGCGATCCCCCTGGCCCGGGCGCGGTCGAAGACGCCAAGGCCTCGACCGCGGAGATCGTCGTCACCGGCAGCCATATCCGCGGCAGCCAGCCGGCGGCGCCGGTCCACACCCTGGACCGCACCACGATCGACCAGTCTGGCTATTCGCAAGTGGGGGATCTGGTGCGCAGCCTGCCCAGGACGAACGGCGCGACCTGAGTAAGCAATCGCGCAGTGTCGAGGTAGATTTGGTTCACGGCTTGAGCACCAAGAGGCCATCGCTGGTCTTGGAGACCCAGGGCCGATCACTGCCCGTCTGAAGATCAACGCCGGTGAGTTTGGCCGCCCATGGCAGGGAGAGTTCACGGCCGAGCTGGAGGCAGAGACGGACGGTCTTCACGCTGGTGCAGCGCTGAAGAAGATCGCGCAGGGTGTCGGCGCGGAGCGTGTAGGCGCTCTGGGTCAGTTCCCGCGCCTCGGCGAAGGATTGTCGCACGCCGACTTCGCTGAGCACTTCGAGCAGGGCCCGTTCCGGCGCCGAGACATGAGGTGCGCCATCGCGCCGTTCGAAAGGCAACGCGTGGAGCAGCGCCGCGGGCGCTTCGCTGAATAGGCGCTTGCGGTGATAGTCGGCGGGAAACCGATCGGTGAACCAGTCGGGCAGACGGCCTGCGGCCCAACCGTAGAGCTGCAGGACGGGACGCTGTTCGAGGTAGTGGCGCACGCCATACCAATCGAGCGCGGTCTTCCCGCCCACATGAAGGCCCGCAAACCGCCGCTGGAGCACGACGAGGCTGGGGTGCAGCTCCAACGTCTCACCGGGCTTTCTGTAGACACCGCGCGCGAGGCGATGGAGCCAGCCCGAGCGAACGTAGTGGACCGCCAGGTCGGGCGATATGCCAAGCTCGGCCAAATCCTCGGATGTGAGGGGTGCGCCGGCCGGCTGACCTGTGTAGAGCCGGTTTAGTTTGGACCGCTCTATCGTAGACATACTACGACAATATGCATTTTTCCAAGTTGACGCCAGATTTCGTTCGGAGCGCAAAATCGTAGTCAGACTACGATAAATCAGACTTTATCAAATGGCCTCAAGAGCCGCTCCGAAGAATGCTCCCGTCTTCCTGAGCCCCGACCCGCCGTAAACGGGATGATGGTGTGGCTGCCTCGAGCGCCGACCGAATGTGAGCTTGAACTGGTTGTGGAAACGACCGGGTCGTGAAAGCGGGCTCAAACCTGGATGCTGAAACGAGACTAACGAAGACGATCGATGAATTGTCGAATCTGAACTATTGACGAGAAAATGCCCATGTGAACCCTCAACATTAGCTGCCATCGCCGCCGCGGTCGCCACGTTGGCATGTCCGGTTCTGGCGAGGGGCCGTCCACTGGTGTTCGCTGCGCCGTCCGGCAATCATTCTGTCCGGAATCTTAAAGCGGTGACCGTGAAACGGGCGCTCCTGCCTCGGCCGCCAGCCCATCGATTGTTGGACAAGCCAATGATGGCTTCGGCACTCAAACCTGGAGGCGCCGTCCTGGGCCAACCCTGCGAGCGCGATATCAGTGTCGACCTGGCCGCAAACGAACAGCACATTCGGCAAGCCGCCCGCAGAGTCAAACGCTTCATTTGTAACCGCGGGCAGTCTCGCCGCATATGCGCTGTAGCGGGCTAAGGCGAATAGGCATGGGGGAGTAGCGGACGCCCCCGGCAGCCTGCCACGTACACCGGCTCGCCAACCCTCGGCGGTGGCGATTCTGAACGACTCTCCGATTTGGACGTGCTACAAGTCTGTGACCCGTATAGCCCAATCTCGTGATCGTTGTTCTCAACGCTAGGCTTGTCGGGGAGGCTCGCGAGGAATGTACGTTGGCCGCCACACGAGCGATTGCTTGAAGTGAGCGTAGGCGTTTCGGCCGGTTGAGTAGGCCGACTGACCATAGCTTTCTGGTACAATTCGGGAGGCGCTCGATGGTTCATCGACAACCAAAGCCGTGCGCGCATGCACGGCCGGTCTCGGTGTGGCCGATCTCCGGCTGGACGCTGGCTGTACTCATCACCGGCGCAAGCATCGCCAATTCGGCGGCGGCAGGTCCAGTGCTGCCTACGAACGGTCAATTGCAGGCTGGCTCGGTGGGGATTGGCGCGCCGTCCGGTTCGATACTCACCATAAACCAGTCCTCCAACCGCGCGATCATCGACTGGTCAAGCTTCTCGATCGGCTTTGGCGGAACGGTCCAATTCAACAACGGAACCGGCGCGACCCTGAACCGGGTCACCGGAACCTCAGGCTCGGCGATTGACGGCCTGCTGAACGGCACGGGCAGCGTCTATCTGATCAATCCCAACGGCGTAATCATCGGCAAGAGCGGCGTCGTCAACGTCGGCGGGACCTTT
Source organism: Caulobacteraceae bacterium (assembly GCA_036494815.1). Classification (GTDB taxonomy): domain Bacteria; phylum Pseudomonadota; class Alphaproteobacteria; order Caulobacterales; family Caulobacteraceae; genus Poindextera. The sequence continues at coordinate 94,110 of DASXNV010000033.1, read as the reverse complement.
GTGGCCTCTACGCTCGACCTCACCAACAATAGCTTCGTCGCCAACGTGAGCCTGACCTTCACCGGCGCGTCAACCGCCGCCGTTATCAACTACGGCAAGGTCGGTTCTCTGGGTGGAGACGTGGCGCTGATCGCCGCGCGGGTGGAGAACCATGGCGAAGTCGACGCCGCCTCGGGCGACGCGGGTCTGCTCGCCGGCTTCCAGGTGACCTTGCGCGATCGCATCCTGGACGACGGTAAATTCGCTGTACTGGTCGGCGGCCAAGGAACCTCAGCCACCAATGCCGGCGCTATCCAGGCCGCCGAAGCCGAGATCCGCGCCAACGGCGGCAATATTTATGCCCTGGCCGGCGACACCGACGGCGTGATCCGCGCCACTGGCGTCACGGCCGCAGACGGCAAGGTGTTCCTGGTCGCCGAGGGGGGTAGCGTGACCGCCCGCGGCGAGATCGATGCGACCAAGGCCGACGGTCGCGGCGGTCTGGTCGAGACTTCAGGCGCCACGGTCGCCTTCAGCGGCTTGACGGTGAAGGCCGGTGACTGGCTGATCGACCCGGTCAGCCTGGTGGTCGACTCCTCGGCCGCCGCCACCATCGACGCCAATCTCGCCACCACTGACGTGACCTTGAAGACCACGGCGACCGGCGCCAGCGGCCCCGGAACCCGGGTCAGCGGCGCGGGCGACATCCAGATCGACAGCGCCCTGCCCTGGTCGAGCGCCCGCACGCTCACCCTGGACGCCTACCGCTCTGTAGTGATCGACGGCGGTCCCATGACGATCGCCGGTCCCGGCGGCCTTAGGATCGTGACCAATGATGGAGGTGCTGGCGGCGACCTCGTCTTCACCGGGGTCGGCTCCTCGGACAACCGCATCCAGTTCACCGCCCCGCAGGGATCGGGCCAGAGCCTGACCATCAACGGCAAGCCGTATCAGCTGGTCTATAGCCTGGCCGATATCGCCGCGACGGCGAACGGCGACAGCACTTCGGCCTATGCCCTGGCCCGGCCCGTCGACGGCGCCCGCGTGGACGTCAAGATCTCTGTGGCGACAACCCTAAAGGGGACATTCGAGGGCCTGGGCAACCTGGTCGGCAATTTCACCCTCGACGGGAACTTCGCGGCGAACGGATGGAACAGCCAGCAAAACGTGGGCCTGTTTGGCGACGTGCAGGGGACCGTGCGCGACCTCAGCGTCCTCGCCTATTCCAGCATCGGCTTTCAATATGTCGGCATCCTGGCCGGCAGCAATCATGGCCGGCTCTTCAACGACTATGCGCAAGGCGCGACGTCCGGATGGATCGGTGTCGGCACGCTGGCCGGCCTCAATGCGGGGACGATCGATAGTTCGCGGGCCGACGGTTCCGTGACAGTCACCGACATGGTCGTGCCGTTCGGCCCACCGGGTGTTCCGCCCGACGTTCCTTTCGTAGGCGGCGGTCTCGCCGGCTACAATTACGGCACGATCCGCAACTCCTCTGCCAGCGGTTCGGTCACCAGCCCCGACGGTCAGTCCCTTGGTGGGCTAGTGGGTGGCAACAGCGGCGTCATCACGGGCTCCAACGCGAGCGATACGGTCAGTTCGTTCAGCCATTACGCCGGTGGGCTCGTCGGCGGCAACTCCGGAACGATATCCTTCTCCTACGCCACAGGCGCCATGACGGGAGCCGGAACCGTGGGCGGCCTTGTTGGGCAAAATGACGGTGAAATCGCAAACAGCTATGCGACCGGTTCCGTCACCGGCATTCACGGGACCATCACCTTCCCGCCAAATCCAAATTTGCCGGACGATGCGCAGATCGGCGGCCTGGTCGGATTGCTCCAGCAAGGCTCTGTCACCGACAGCTACGCGACGGGCGCCGTTAGCGGTGCCGCCGACGTCGGCGGCTTGGCGGGGATGAGCCGCCAAGGCTCCATCGTCCGATCCTATGCGGACGGTGCTGTGGCGGGGCAGAATTTCGTGGGCGGCTTGGTGGGGCTCAACCAGGGCTCGATCGCCGATACCAATGCCGGCGGGCCGGTCAGCGGTCAGAACGATATCGGCGGCCTTGTGGGCCAGAACGGCGGCGGCGCCATCGCACGGAGCTATGCGACAGGGGCGGTGGCCGGCTCGAGCCTGACCGGCGGCCTGCTCGGCGAGAACGTAGGCGGCTCGGTCGTATCGTCCTATTGGGACACCCAGACCACGGGCCGGACGACCAGCGCCGGCGGGATCGGTCTGACCAGCGCACAGCTGGAATCGAGCCTGCCGGCGGCCTTCTTGAGCGCGGTCTGGGGCCAGGTCGCTGGCCGCAGCTTCCCCTATCTTTTGTGGCGATTCCCGGACGGGGCGCCTGATGTCGTCTCCGGGACAGTCTATGCCGGCGTCGGCGGTTCCCCGCTCGCGGGGCTCGAGGTCGACGGCCAGATCGGCGGCGCCGATCTGGGACAAGGCGCTAGCGGCGCCAACGGTTCCTATCAGCTTCTGCTGCCGCACAATTCTCTGCAGAACGCCGGCCTGCTGACCTATCTGACCGGGTCGTTCAAGGGGAACACCTACGAGGACGGGGCCGTCGGCGCGGTCTCCGACATGAACGTCTATGCGGGTGCGCTGAGCGCCACTACCGGCGCCACGACCGTGACGGCCCTGTTCAGCCGCATCGTCGCGGCGCAAGGATCCTTCTACAGCGACGACTTCCTGCTCGATGCTCCGTCCTCGACGGGCGGCCTGCTGCCGGCCGGTGACAGCCTAATGATCAAGGCCGCGGGGTCTTCCTTCTCGGTCGACAGCGCCATCGACCTGACCGGCGGATCGGCCTCACTCACCGCGGCCGGCGCCCTGAGCGTCAAGGGGGCGATCTCTTCTGGCGATATTACCCTGACCACCCTGGCCGGTGGGATCAATTTGAGAAGCGGCCTAACGGCGAGCGGAACGGTGAAGCTGCGCTCAGCCGGGGGGATCACAGATGGAGGGCCGGGCTACATCGCCGCCGCCACCCTGACCGGCCAGGCAAACGGCGCGGTCAACCTGATCGGCTCCAACCGAATCGCCAATCTTGCCGGGTTCACCGACACCGCCGCAGGTGGGATCAGCCTGAGGGACATCACGAGCCTGTCGGTGACAGGACCGGTGGATGCTGAAACGGGCGCGTTGACGATCAACCAGCAGACCTCGGGCGGTCTCCGCATCAAAGCCCTGCTCATTTCCGGGGGAGCGATGACCTTGACCTCCGGCGGCGCCATTACTGAAAGCGGAGCCGGCAGGGTGGTTACGCCTCTGCTGAACGTGACCGCCGTGACCGGCATCAGCCTCGCCGGACCAAACAGCATCGGCGCGGTTGGAACCAACCACACTGACTCTGGCCCAGACGTGATCAACGGGGTGCATCCGTAAGGTGAACAAAGGCGTCGCACGAGGCGTTTGCCGCCTTGCGAGCGTCCAGTCAGCGCCAAGGCGCGCCTGCTTGCCCGGCGGGTTAGTCGCAGGCCTAGTCCTGCTGGCGCCGGGTGCAGCCTCTGCCCAGGCGGTGGAGCGCAATCCGCCGCCGGTCGCGCCCGCACCGCGTGGAGCCGCGCTGCCAACGCCCGGATCGCCCGCGATCAGCAGCGACGACCGAGTGCTCAGCGCACGCCTGACGAGAATCGTTCTTTTGGGCCCCACTGGTGCGGTCGGGCCGCCATCGGGTCCGATGGGGATCGACGCAAGCCGGCTTGGCCCAGGGCTCGACGACATGCCGCGCCTCCTGGCTCCTTTCATCGGCCGGCCGCTGTCCAGGCGGCTGGTCAGCGACATCGAAACACGGATCGTACAGCGCTACCGCCGCCGGGGTCGACCGTTCGTGCAGGTCTCCCTCCCCGAGCAGGAGGTGGACCAGGGCGTGCTAACGGTAAGGGTGGTTGAGTTCCATCTCGGCAAGATCAAGGTCGAGGGGGTTTCGCCGAAGGCAGCCACTGACTTGGCGCAGGCGATCCGCCGCCAGAGAGACGGCGGCATTGACACTGGCCGACTGTCGCAGGACCTGGACTGGCTGAACCGCGATCCGTTCCGTAACCTGACCGCATCCTTCGCACCGGGAACCAGCGTCGGCGCCACCGACCTGACCTTGACCGCCACGCAAGCGCGCCGGTGGCAAGTCTTCGCGGGCTACGCCGATTCGGGAGCGCCATCGACCGGCCAGGATCGCTATTTCGTCGGCGCTTCGGCCGAGATCATCCCCGCTATGGGGGCCGTGTTGTCGCTGCAGGTGACCGGCAGTCCAGACTTCTGGGCCGACCGGGGCGAGTTGTTCGGCCAATCCTCCCCTCTCTATCGTAGCGCTTCCGGCCGCCTCGACTTGCCGATCACGTCGCGCCAAGCGCTGGATATCTCGCTGGACGCGGAGGAGAGCAACTTCGGCGGCGCCCTGTTCTCGTCGCGGCAGCAAACCGTCGAGGCCAGCGCGATCTATCGTGCTGCGCTATCGAACCTTGTTCCGGCGCCCGGCGACGTCTCCTTGGGGGTGGAGGCCAGGCGCCAGACGCGCCAGACCTATTTCGGCGGCCTCGCTGTCGCCGGGGCGTCCGTGGGCGTCTATCAACTGCTGCTGGGTTGGACCGGCGACGAGCAGGACCGGTTCGGCCGGTCGACCATCGACCTCAACATCCACGTCAGTCCGGGTCACTTCAACGCAAGTAATACCAACGCGGCGCTGGCGCAATTTTCCCTCGGCCGCGTAAGGGGAGCGTCCTATGGCTATGCGCACTTCAATTTCAGCCGAACCACTGACCTGCCCCACGGCCTAACGCTGGCGACCCAGTTGACCGGCCAATATGCTGACCAGGCTATCCCAAACAGTGAGCAGTTCGCCATCGGTGGGGTCTACGCCGTACGCGGCTACAGCTTGGACGACGGCGCCTATGATGACGGCCTAATCCTCAGAGACGAGCTTCGCGCGCAAGGCCCGCCCCTGATCCAGCTCGCGAATCTGATCATCGAGCAGCCATTTCTGTTCGGCGATTTGGGTCACGCTCGCGACTATATCGCTCAGCGTGCGTTAACTATCGGCTCAGTGGGCGTCGGCGGAAGCCTGCGATTCGGGCGGGCCAGCGCCAGCCTGTCATTCGGCGATCCCCTGGCCGATGGACCTAGCACCCGCGTTGGCCGTTGGCGCGCCGATATCCGGGTCGAGGCGACTTACTGACGGAAACACGATGAATATCGCTTTCGAATAGAGCATCCGCCAAACGACCCGACGTGGACAGCGCCAAGGCTCACGTGAATCGTAGGCTGCCACGCGAGGCGGCTGCGAAAATCGATCTCAATGCGTAGACAGGGGATTGTACGGCGACAGTGCGAAAAGCGTTCACGGCCTGCGAAAAATGTTCCGAAATCGGTCGAAAATGCGATTATTCGATGCGAGCTGGGTGGTGCCCACTGTAGCGCGAAGCGCAGTGAGGTCGGGCTGAACTCGGGACCCTTAGACCGCAGCCAGAGGCAACCGTCCGAAACGAGTGTCCCCTGGGCCTCCGGCGCCGATTCGCCGAACCGACGGGGTGACATGATCGCGGCCAAGGTCAGGCACGGCGCTCCGATGGTCAGCAGCGCCAGCCCATTGTGATCTTGGCTCAATGTGCGCGCAAACGCCCACAGGCCGGCGCCGGCAAGGGCGAATGCGCCCACACGGCTCCAACGACGCAGACTACCCGGTGAAACCCGGTTCCCGTAATGGATTTCGGCAGAGCCTCAGGTGCGGAGCAAACACCTTCACAAGCAGGGGAAGCTGCATCACCCGATGAGGCGCCGCCAGGCGAAGCCCGGCTTGGGCTGCCCGTCTAAATTGTGAACAGTATCGTCGCCGAGTCTTGGTAGACCGACGCCGGATCGAGGGTCGTGGTTTCCCAGCGGATGCGCGAGAACTCAAGCTGAAGGCGATAGTCGCCAGGGGCCAGCGCCGCCGCCATAAGCATCACTGCAGATGTCTCATCGGCGTTGCTGAGGAGGCTCAGCGTGACGGCGACCTCGACGAGGGCCATCGTCCGCACCGCGCCGGCGACCGAGTGGTCGGCCTGCACGGCGGCGATAATTCCCTGCGGCTGGCTCACCAGCGCCCCAAGGCCCGCGGCCTGGGCCCCGGCCGCGTCGAGATCGCCCACCCAGCGCAGTTGGACAAGCCCGATCGGAAACGCCACGGGCAGGTCATAGACCTGCATCGAGAAGGCCGGCGCCGCCGAGGTGATGAACAACACCTGGACCCGGGCCGCCGACAGGACGTGAGCCGCGGCGACAGGCGCCGCCAACCCGCCGTGGACGATTTCAAGCTCTGAAAGCGCTGTGGTGATCGGATTGATCGGTCCAACGGGCGTTGGGTGCGGCAGCCGGCGCCAAGCCCGATGCAGCAACGTCGCCCTAACGTCATGCAGGAATGACAGGGGCTCGGGGGATTCGGTGAGCAACGCCGTGACGCCGCTCGAGTCGGTCAGCCGGGTGAGGGTCAGTCGCTCACAAGCATGCAATGAGGCCAGGCCGATATCGGAGAGCACCTGTGCGAAGAGCTGCTGACGTTGCTGAGGATCGGCCGCCGGCGTCATCGCCGCGGCGATATCGGCTGAGCGCGCGGCCAATTCTGCGGACGGTGTCGAGGCCGGCAGGACGCCCATGGCGTCCGCCGCGTGCGCATAGATGGTTGGGTCGCGCTGCGCCACATGGTCGGCGAATGACAAGTAGCGGCTGGTCGCGAACTCGACCCGGTACATGTCGAGGCTCTCGACCAGTAGCGCGCTGAACACCGCTTCGCCATCGGCCACCAGCGCGGCTCGACCTTCACGGACCGCGTCCCGATCGATCTCGACCACGACGTCGCCGACGCTGGCCCGCACGATGTCGTCGAAAGCCGTGACGTGCAGTTGAACTGGCCCGTTCACGACCGGCAAGCTGGCGCGGGCCATCTCCTGGTCAACACCGCCCTCGCGCCGAACCAGCACAAGGTCCCCATGATCGATCAGCGCCAGCACAGCCTGTTGCACGGGTATCGAACCGCTCAGGCCGACCCCGACGCCGGCGACGCCGCCGACCGGGTCAAGCGTTGCTCCTATCTGGAAATAGTTCCAGGTCGCATCGCCGAACGCCGCGTAGTGACGGCCCGCGCCGGGGGCCACGAGGGCGGTTCCGTTCAGGCTCCATACCGGGCTTGGGCCACCGTCGCTGAGATAACTGAAGGCGCCCAGATCGTTGGCCACGAACGCCGCCCGTTCGGCATAGGGGCCATCCTGGGCGCGCACGGTCGCGCGCATGGCCGCCTGGGCCTGCCAATTACCCGGCGAGCCATCGGGGGCCAGTGGCGCGTGGGTGAGCACCTGGCTCGTATGCAGAGGATCGTGATCGCATCCCGCCGCGCCGAGCACGGCCTCAAACCGAAGCGCCTTGACGTCGAGCGAGGCGGCCTTGCGCACCAGGAGGCTCGAGAACAGGCTGTTGCGGAACGGCGGCCGCCCGGCGCCCCCCACTGCCCCGCCATGCGCGGTCAGCCAGTCTTCCCCCGGAGCGGTCAACCGCAAGGCGCCGTCCGTCGAGGCCAACCGGTCGACGCTCAGCGCCAGATCCACGAGCTGGGCCTTCTCCGGCGGGTCCCCGGCCGCGGCCACCCGATCGATCGGCAGCAGGTTGGACAAGCCCTCGGTGAAGGCCAGCGCCACGGGCTCGCTCCGGTACAGCGGCGCCGAGCGATTTGGGGGATAGGTCGAAGCCACATAAGGCGCCAGTTCGTCCCCGACATTGGGAGAGGCGTTGAGCCCGAGCAGCCCTTTGGTGCGGAAAAAGGCCGGCTGGGCGATGGTCAGGGTTTGGCTGCCGCCGGTCCTGTGGCTGACCGTCACCTCTATGGTCGGCGTGACCGCGTAGTCGCAGTTGGGCAGGAAAGCCAGCTTGCCGGCGCCGCCCACGCCGGATGTGGCGCCGCTGTTGCGGCAGCGTTGCCTGCGGGCCATGACCGCCAGGACGTCGGCGAGCGACTGATACTGCAGATCATAGACCATCACCGAAGGCGCGCCGAGCGGACCCCATGAAGTGTCGGGGATCGGGCTCGCCCCCGCAACGGCGACCTCGAGGGTCACCCGGGTGATCGGCGTCGTCAGCGAGCCGGCCAGCAATAGGCTCGTAGCGGCGACACCGCCGCTCACGGTCTGCGCACTCACCACATCGAGGCCGTAATAGGCGGTCAGGGTGCACGCGACCCCGGCAGACATGGGCAGGATCTGGGCTCTGAACGTGACTGCGGGATCGGTCAGGTCGACCGAGCCCAGCAAGGCGCTGGCGCTCGGCAGAACCACCGCCACAATCCGTCCGGCGTAGTCGCCGGTCCCGTTCATGGTCGCGGGCGCCGCTGTCCAGGACCACAGCCCTCCCCCGTCGCTGAAGGCCTGGCTCATAGGCAGGCGCAGGCCCGTTGGATCGCTGGTCCAGCTCAGGTCGCGCCAGGGGATCATAAAACCCTTGATCGGGTCGAGCTGACAGCAGGGGAACCCGTCGTCGTCCCCTAAGGCCTGCTCGTCGTTCTGGGAGGAGCCGATGACGGAGTACGGCGTGCGGCAGTTGATGAAGAGGCGCGATGGGCTCACCCCGCCGTCGGCCCGGGTGTCGGCGTCCCAGGCGAAGGACACCGCCGGCGCCGCGTGGATTTGGCCGCCGGTGTCCAGCGCGGTGTCCTCTACCGCGACGAGGTCCGTCCACACGCCGGCCTGGGGGCCGAACCGCGGGCTGCGCTGGATCTGGACGCTCTTGAGCGCGTAGCGGACTGTGAAGTCCTGTACCGTCTGGGTTCCCGGGTCGCTGGTGACGGGGAAGGACTGGGTTGCGATCCCGGCGTCATTGGACAGCGGATTGGTGAAGGTCAGGACGATGTCCGCGTCGACCGCGACGGGCGTCAGGTCGCCTGGAAGCGTGACGCCGCCGACCGGGGCGCCGGTGACCGGGGCGAGCTGGTTGAACGAGTAAAGCGTTGTCGGGTCAGTGGTCCCATCACTCAGCGCCGGGACATGCATGGCCACCGGCGGGCTGGGCGCCTGGGGAGAGGCGGCGGCGCCGCCGCTGAGCGGAGGGTTGAGCAGCGGGCTATCGAACGGCTGTGAATGGCCCAGGGTCTGGCTGAACTGGAACGAAACGTCCGGGAGGAACCAAGGGGTGTCTATGTGGATCTGGGCGGTGAACGCGCCATATCCTGGGGAATTCACATAGGTCAGGTCGAGGTCGATCTCCATGCCGACCGAGAAGACGTAGAAGACCGACATCTTGAAGCCGACCTGGGCCCAGGCGTGGACGCCATTGCTGTCGGACCCGGTCTTCCAGGCGCCCCAAATGAAGCCGATGCTGCCGAAGACCTGAAACTTGCCGATGCCCCAGTCATCGCCGCCGGTGAATGAGGCGACGGCGCCGAAGCCCTTGGGCCCGCCGTCGATGACCTGGACGCAGATGGCGATGCGGGCCTTGAGCTTGAGCCATTTGGCGTCCAGCGTAATGCCCATCCAGCTTCGCTGGTCGGAAAGCTGCCCGATGGCGAAAGTGCCCGGATTATTGCCGAAATAGAGTGTGCCTGTGAGCTTGGCGAGGTTGGCGATCCAGGCCGGGACCTTTCCGCCGCCGACGAACTTGTCCAGGCCAAGATTGACCCCGATCATGACCCCCCAGGTGGAGGTGGCCGCGTCGTAGTCGAAGGCCGCAAAGCCGATAGAGTCGGGATTCTTGAGCAGGTAGACGTCGCCGACCACCAGCACCCCGGTATCGGTGTCGCTGTGCGTCACCAGGACGAACACCCCGATGTGGAACAGCTGGCCGGTGGAGTTGAACGACAGGCCGACCGCCGCCCCGACCGCGAGAGAATTATTCGTGGGCGTCCAGTCGGCGAGATTGCGTGACCGCGGCATGTCGAGCGCGCCGTCGTGGTCCTTGTGCCACTGGTAGAGCTGCATGCTCTGCGGGCCGGTTCCGGCTGGGTCGAGCGCCGGTTGCATGTCGTAGGCGAACAGCGCCCGCAGGGCGTAGAGCCCGAGGGGCCCCGCCGGCACGAAGCTCACCTCCAGCGAGGCGAGCAGGTAGTTGAACCGGGTGTTGGGCGCAGCCACCTCAGTGCTGGTCCCCTTGAGAAATTCGGCGGCGATCTTGAGCTTGCTCGTCGCGAGGGGGAAAGCGACCTGGACCCCAAAGCCGAATTCCTGGTAGCGGTAGCCCGACACGACGTCGTCGGTGATATAGCCGAACCCGCCGATGGAGACCGGCCCGTAATTGATGTCGAGCAGGATGCCGTCCAGCTTCCAGGGCGGCGCTGACGGGGTGTCGGAGGTCAGAAAGCGCAGCCGCCGAAACCGGATGCCCGTCCCCGTGCCGCTGTTGTCAGTGCGCGTGCTGGACGGCTGGGTCGGCTTGCCGCCCGCTGAGCCGATCTCGACGCCACCGCTGAACGAGAAATAGGTGCCTCCTGCGGGCTCCTCGATGAAGCCAAGCTCCTCGACGACCAGCCGAACGATCCCGCCAAAAACGAGCTGGACCCCTTCGGGCGCCGCGATCGATTTTCCAAGTTGCGGTTGGCCGAAGCTCCAGCCTACGTCCCGCAGGATGACGTCGAGCGGCTTGCCGGTCAGGGTGGTGATTTTGAAAATCGGGTAGGCGCTGCCTGACATCTGAACCGAGGTGTCGCGGACCGAGATATCGACTAGGGCCTGCCATGAGTGGTCGGGGTCCTCGCCGAAGGTCGTCAGCCGCAAGCCGCCCTTGATGGCGTTGATGGCGATATCGGCCGAGGCGACCGTCATGATGTGCAGCGGCGAGTTGGAACCCAGCGCGAGGCCCAACTGAACGACCCAGTCGTCCGTGACGCCGATCAATGCGCCCTTGGCGCCTTCAGCGTCGGACTGGGCCTGCCAGTCCAGTTGGGCCTGGAATTCCAGCACAGGCGGATAGTCCCCGTCGGCGGCGAGGCTGCCGGTGCGAAACTCCAGCTGATTGATGACGAGATAGAGCCCAGTGCGATCGGCGTCGGCTTGGCCGCTGCGGGAATAGATCCTCAGTCGGAACGGCGCCTGGCTCAGCGAATAGGCCTGCTCGATACTGTTGCGGTCGGTGATCTTGCGGCGAATGCCGAACGTGCCGTGGGTGGGCAGCGGAAAGCCGAATCCTGACGCGGGGATGACGACGTCCTCAAGGACGAGATCGACATTGGCGGCCTGGATCGCGCTGCCGGAATCCTGGAAACGCTTGACGAGATCTGCAAAGGGCGGCTTGCCGAGGTCGAAAAGCACTGATCTCAAACCGAACATGCCCGGCGGCCCTGGAACCAGCGAAACCAGGTCGTTGCGGGTCCATTCGTACAGGTCCCTGCGCCGGGGACTGGGAATGAACAGCACGTCGTGCAAGGCGGTCACGGGCAGGTTGGAGAATTTCGCCGTATCAATATTGATCGGCGTATTGGGTTCGATGATGACGTCTCCGTCCGGGGTCAGGTGCAGCCGGATATGGGTGCGCACGATGCTGGCCGCGCCGCGGATCTTGACCACCGCAACGCTGTCGTCGTCGCCGGGATCGAACTCGCTGGCGTCACCGTCATGATCGTCGTCGTCCTTGGCCGGGGTGATTAGTCCGGTCGGAAATTGCAATTCGACAGACAGCCCTTCGATCAGCACCTCATAGCCGCGGCCGTCACGGGCGAAAAAGACCGTAGGCGCCTTATCGGCGGCGCTCATCAACAGAACGACGCCCACGTTCGGCAGGTCGCGGACATAGTATGGTCCTATGTCGCCGAGCACCTGGGCGCTCGCCGACAGCGTGATCTGGCCCGGCAGACCAAGGCCGGGCGAGGTCGGGCCGCCGACCTGCACCTCGGGATCCGAGCCCAGCCGCAGGGCGGTGAACCTCAGGCCGGCGTTGAGCGCGGAGATGCAGGCGACCGCGTCGTCGACCACATTGTAGCCCTCGACCATGGAGACCTTGTCGCCGGGCCATAGGGCGGCCGCCTCGGCGTCCGTGCTGACGCCCAACAGGTCATAGAGCTGAAAGCCATCGACGCTCACAGGTCAGGCCCCCTGTCCCCGGGCCCGATATGGGCGTCCAGCGCCGTCGTTGGGTCGACGATTGTGGCCCAGATAGTTGGTTCCTGCGCCACCGTGACGACATCCTTGGCCACATCAAACAACGCGGCTGGAATGTTGCTGGGGATGCTCAGAATGACCGCGGGCGGCTCGGTGCTCGAACCAAACTGCAGGGGCAGCCAGTGGCTGCCGCGGTACCAGGAGCGGTCGAAGAACGACAGGGCCGAGACCGGGTCGGCCAGCAGCGACAGACCCATCTCGACCGGCAGGCCGAAGTGTTCCGCCCAGAGCTGGCAGCGCAGCCGCAGCGCCGGGTTGGCCGGGTCGCGGCGCAGGTGCTCGGGCACAGCGAAGACGTTCATTTCGCCGTCATGAAAGAATCCGCGCCGGTTGAGGTTGGCCGAGCCTACGGACATGAAGATGTCGTCGACCACCATCAGCTTGGCGTGCACATAGATTCCGGGCAGCTGGACGGCGAGGACGCAGGAATTCTTGTCATGCTTGTCGGGCTTGGCGCCCCACCGCGGGTCCTGCCCCAGGGGCGCACGCTGGAGGGTCACGGACTGCCAGGTCTGGGTCGGCGAGTCGGGCGAATCGGGGTCCTGCTCGCCGATCGGACCCTCGCCAGGGCCGCCAGGCGTCACCCCGTCGACATAGACCAGTTCGCTCTCGACGAAGGCCCAGAACGGGACCGCCGGCAGTCGCTCGGCCGGGCCCACCACGGCCGCGGTGTCGTCGATCGTCATGGCGGCCCGTAGCACCATGCGGCCCAGGCCGCCGAACAGCTGCGGCGTCGGATTCAGGTAGCGGCGAATCGGGGCCCCGACGCGTAGCCGATCCCCCCAGGTCGTGGCCAGCTTGGCGATGATTTCGCCCCGCCGTTGGGCCCCGTACGGCTGGGTGGTCTGGTCCGGCAGGGTGATGACCAGGGCCTGGATCGGCGGGGTCCGGGCGCCGGCGGCGACGAGGTGGGAAACATAGTCGTCGTCGGGCGTGAAATACTGCTCTTCGATGTAGATATAGTCCTGGGCGGCGTCTATGGCGGCGAGAATGGCCCGGTAGGTGGTGTCCTCGCCGGCGGGCGCCGAGGGGAAGGCCGGCCCTTCGCCGACGCCCCCGCCTGGCGCGAACCGGGTGCGGCCCAATTGAACGATGTGATGGCCGGTGTCCGGCAGTGGATCGCTCGGCAGGACCAGAGGGTTGGTGGTCCCGGCGACGGTCGCCCTTTCGGCGAAGCTGGTGACGACCTCTGCGACCGAAGGCCCGGTCAGCCGCACCTGCACGTCGTGGAACGGCGCATAGGCCCGGTGGTTTGGGGTGTCGAGCCGGTCGCTGTTGAGATCGATGCCCCCGACATAGGCGATCGGCGGCTGGCCGGCGGCCTGCATCGCCGCGATCTTCTCGTGATAGACGCCGGCGTGGGTCAAGGCTGTGATCGCCACCCCGGCGATGTGAAGCGGGTTATCGGCCAGGGGGTTGTCGGCCAGGGTCGCCGGATAGGGCGTCCAGCACGCGACGCCCGGGTCATTGGCGTTGATCGCGTCGACCGCCGATTTGGACGGCTCGGCGAAATGACGGATCGCCTCAAACATCGTGGAATCCGGCAGCAGGTTGACGATGGCCGCACCGAAACCGGCGGCGACCCAGCCGGCCGGATCGAGGCTCAGCTTGTGCAGCGCCGCGGCGCCCTGCTGCAGCATGAAGAGCAGGAGCAGCGCCACGGCCAGGTCCGCGCGCAAGGCGTCAAGGTCGGCGTCGGAGAGCTGCAGGAACTGGTTGACCAGCAGACGCACCTGCGCCCCGTCGCTCTTGAGCTCATGCATCAGCGCGACCAGCTCGGTGGAATTGTCTTCCGGCAGCAGCGACCAGACCTTGGTCGGGTCGTAGAACGCCTCCTTGACGAAGGCCCATCCGGCCAGTCCCACCGCCCCACCCTGCTTGGCGGCACGCAGGTCGGGAACGAGTCGGGCGAAATAGGCCATGCCATCCACGATCGGCTCGACCTGGTTGCCCCTCGTCCAACGTTGAAAGCCGGTCACTCCTGGCGTGCGCGCCGGCAGCCACAGATCGAGCTTGAGCAAGGCGAGCTGGCGATCGGTTGGGCTGACTGCAACGGGCGCGCCGAGGGCGCCGGTGTCCGTGCGGGTGCTGGCGAGGATCGTATTGACGCCGTCGCTCGCGCAGGCGACCTGGCCGGCCCCGGTGAGGACGACGCCAGTGTCGCCACTAGGCCCGCTCAGGGTGACGGTCTGGGCCGGCCCAGACGCTGGAGTGACCGTGAAGCTGCCTTCGGACAGAGGGCGGCCTCTGTGGTCGACGAGCCGCACCGTGGCCGGCGCCAGTGCGCGCACGCGGTCTCCGTATGCGGTCCAAGAAGGATCCACATCGGCGCCGGCGGCCGCGTCCAGTTCATCGACCCACGCCCTCTGATCGCGGCAGATGCGGTCTTGGCGGGCGAAGCCGATCCACGCGCCCGCGCTGCCGGCGGTCACCAGCGCGACGCCGCCAGCGACGCAGATCTGCAGGTCGGGGGTGGCGACGTGACCGAGATTGAGGTCGTCGTGATTGATGAGGACGTACTGCACCGCCGCGCCGCCGGTCAGTCGTCCCAGCAGGGCGCTGTTGGGCCGCGGCATCGGGGTGATCTCGATCACCGCCGAGCTCAAGGTGGAGCCGCCGCCCGGTAGGCCCGGGCTGAGCGTGCTGAAGACCCGGCGCGCGCCGGTGGCGAAGACCTGGGCCTGAGCGCCGGGCCGGATCTTCATCCACCAGATGGGTTCTCCAGCGAACCGGGGTGAATCCGCCGCGCTCGCCCCAATCGGCACCGCGTAAAGCAGAGGCTCCAAGTCGGCCAGGGTCACGTTGTCGACGGGCGAGAACAGCGTCATGCGCTCGCCCCCCCGGTCAGGGTATAGGGGCCCAGCGGTCGCGATGGCACGCCGTCCCGAGACAGGCCAAAGCACCAGTATTGAATCTGTTGGAGCTGGCCCGGCGACACATCCGGCAAGGGCGCGGTCAGCGACAGCGCCAGCCGCCCATCCGGGTCGACGTCCGCTACGGCGACGCTGGCGGTGGCCGGCGCCAGGACAACGCCGTCGGCGAGCCTCAGGCGCACCCCGGCGCCCGGGTAAAGGTCGCGCCGGTTGGGAACCCGCAACAGCTGGGCGTTCGCCGGATCGGGCGGCGCGCTCGCATAGTCGCCGACCCGGCAGAACAGCAACGCCCACGCAAGCTCGGGGTCGGGATCGAGAGCGATGGCAACTCTGAGCGTCCCTGCGCCGACAGCCGCGCTGCGCCGCAAGGGCGCGGGCATGGGCATCGTCGAGGGCACGCGCACCACCATGGGCAGGATGGCCCCGCCATCGCTGATCGCGACACCGGAGGCGTCGGCCAGGCGGATCCGATAGAAGTAGCGTCCAGGTTTGGGCGGCGTCCTGTCGATCAGGCCGCCCGCCGCGCGCAAGACACCGTCGACCCGGGCGAACAACTCGCCGGGTTGATCGAAATGCCCCGCCAGATAGAGGGCGTAGCGCGAGGCGATGCGCTCGGGGTGATCAGACGAAAGCGCCGTCCGGACGGCGGTCTCGTCGCCGGGATTGGCGAACACCACCACCTGATGCGTACCCTCGGCCCGGCGCATGATGACGTCACCGCCGTCCAGCGCGGTGATGGCGAGGACGGCGTCGAGCGGACAGCGTTCGAGCGCGACGGACGCGCCCGATTCGATGGCGCCGCCCAGCAGCGCCGAGCCGTCGAAGCTCACCGACAGGCTCCGCCCGGTCGGCTCGTCGGTGACGATCTCGGGGATGTCGCCCAGGGGCGGCGGCATCGCGAACTGCGGCCGGCCGCGGTAGCGGGCGAAGGTCGTGACGCTGGCGATGCTGCTCTCATTGCCCGGCCGCCCGCCATTGGGCTGATCGACGGAGATTTCATCGGCGATGTAGGCTTCGCCGTCGGCTGCGGAGACGCCCACCCAGGCCTCGTCTGTGCGCGAGGTGGCGCTGACCGACAGCAGATCATACAGGACATAGCTGTAGCTGTCGGCGCTGGTCAGCGGCACGACGGCGACCCGGGAGTCCCAGGTGGCCGGTCTCTGGTGCGTGGCGTTCAGCGGCCGGCCGAACACGGCCGATCCCGTGAGCGGGGCTGTCGCGGGATTGACCAGGCTGGCCGCCACCGTCACCTGAGGGTTGGCGCCAGCGGTGTGGGTCACGATCCGAAACGCCTGATCGCCTACGGCCAGCCACTGGCCGGCGCACTCGTCGGCGATGAGCTCGCGGTCGGTCGCGTAGTCGAGCACCCACTGACCGACCCCCGGCGAGACTGAGGTTATCACACCAGGCGCCACCGTCGGCGCGCGGCTTTGAGCGTAAACGCGGAACTCCTGGGTTGTCGGGTCCAGATCTCGCTCGCTCGGCCGCCAGCCCCACTCCAGCACGACGGCGGATTGATGCGTCCCCAGCAGGGTGGCGTCGGCGGGGCTGATGTCGGGGTCGCTGGCCAGGATGGTGCGCGCCCGCGCGCCAAGGGGGGCGGACAGGCGCGGTGGGTCGCCCGTCAGTTCCGGCTCTGGCTGCGGTCCCACCGGAAGCGGCGGCGGAATGTGTTTCTCCAGCCGTACGACCGCCGATTCCGTCCAGGTGTCGCTGACCCGGCCAACGACATCCATGGCCTGGATGCGGTACTGATGCGACGATCCCAGCGGCGCCGCAGCCCGCGGCGGGTCATCGGTGGTGGCGACGTCACTGAGCAGGTCCGTGACCGCCATGACCACGGCCGATCCGGCGACGCGCTGGCGGCGCAATGGAAACGCGGCGCCGACATCGCCCCCGTAACCCATGCTCGGCGGCCCCTGGCTGGCTGGCCAGGACCCGAAGGTGAGATTGTCGCCAGGCTGGATCGGCTCCCATGGGTCAGCGGTGGTGTCGTCATAGACCCGCCTGTGCTCGATCACGAAAGCGAGGGCCTCGAGCGGCGGGTCGGCGCCGAGATCGTCGGGCCAGCCAGGGCTCGCGCTCAAGAGCGCCGGCTCCCAAAGCACGCGAAAACCTGGCTGGAGCCTCGCCGCCACGGGGGTCTGCTCGTCGATCGCGTCGGTGATGATCGCCGGCGGCGTCTGCAGCCCGACGGCGGAGACTGTCACGGGCGGCGCCGGCGCCGGGATCGCCGCCAACTGGACGGCGCTGCAGATCTGGCTGAGCTCGGTAAGGCCGCTGACCAGGGCCGGCAATCGCAGGGCGTACAGCGTGCCCGCGCCCTTGAGCCGCACCTGGTTGATCGGGCTTGAGAAGGTGAGCACCGCTGAGGGGCCAGGGGGCGCGGCCGAGAACGGGCCCGGCTCCCCCGCACCCAAACACCCCGCGAAGGACAGGCTGTGCGTTGCGGGCAGTTCGAGCACAAGGCTCTCCAACGGCCGCGGAAGGTCGATGACGCAGGACAGGCCTTCCGGCCACCATGAAACAAAGCCGCCCAAAGAATCGCCTGGCGCCAGAGCGATGCCGCGACGCGACCTGGCCGTGAGTCCTGAGGCGTCGGACGACGGGTCGAGGATGACGTCGGTCGGGGCGCCCAGCCTGATCGTGACATCACCGATGCGGAAGGTGGCGGGCAGCGCTGCGCCGGAGGCGATTTGGTGCAGGTCGTAGACCGCGTCTTCCAGGTCAGCGGCGGGGAACAGACCCGACACCCGGTAGTCATAGGTCTCGCCGACGATAGCTGTGATGTCTGCAAAGCCGAAGCCCAGCACCCGCCGCAGCCGGGGGTCGAGGGTCGCCAAGGCGATACGATCGGAAAACACCGTCTCCTGATAGGCCACGGTGATGTCGGTGCGGTCAAGCAGCACCCGATCGCAAGGCCGCCCGACTGGACTGGCGGCCCCGCGGCGAAGCGCGGCGGAGAGATGGTTCGCCTCGTCCAGCGTGAAGGTCTCGTTGCTGAGCAGGCGTTGCCGGGCCTTGGCCAGTTCCTGCGCCGGGTCGGTCAGAGACGGGTCGCACTCTCGCAGCGGCAGGGTCAGGCCGGACACAAGAACCTCGGCCGTGCTCCATGAGGCGGCGTCCTCGTCCGGCGCCGCTGGCTTTATGGCGCAGATGCGTAATGCGGTAGGCAAGCTCGCGTAGATGACGACTGTGTCGATCGCCTGGCCGGTCAGCACGACGCCCGTGGCCGGAACGAGCTCAATACCGGTGGATTTGCCGCCACTGATTGCGATGGCGAAGGCCGAGCGGGCGGTGCAATTGACCGAAACCTGATTGGTTGCGGCGGCCAATTCCTGGGTGAAGACGCTGAACGGGAAATTCTCCGCCGCGGAAGGGGCGATTGCGGTTTGGCCTGGCCGCCACGTGTGCAGCAGCATGACGCCAAGCTCGTCGGGCAACACGCCCGTTTGGGCCAGCAGGGCCAGGCGGGCGGCGTCGAAGCTCGCGCACGTCGTGGTGGTCTTGAACTCGCGGTGGAGACGCCGGCGAACTTCGTAACCGCCGACGGCGAGCGGGGTCAGCTCCGGGCCGCTCCAGGCGATATGAACGCCCACGGCGCCTGGGTCCAGGCGAGGGGTCGCAACGGCGCGGATAGGAGCCCCTGGAGGTGCGGCCATGACTGGACTTCAGCCTCTCCATGGCGTTCGGTTAAAACCGTATCTTCAGTATAGCTTTATCAAAACGCCTGTTTCGCGGAGAACCCGCATCCGCCGTCCCTGACTTAGGACTCGCGCACAAGCCGCAATGTCAGTCGTTTGGTATTACTCAACAAGCTTTACTGTGGTCAGCGACCGGCGGCTCTGAACGGATTCACCGCCGAGACTATTGCGAATACCCAAGTGAAAGTCGACCCCCCCTCTAAGGGAAGATAAGGTCAGGCTTGGTCGCGTCCGCATCACTGCTATAGGAATTTGGATGCGACAACCACGTCAAGATCGGCTCCGTAGCGTTCGGTGTCCTTCAAGCCGCCATTCGCCGGTTGCGGGGTTTCGGAGCTGCAAGCCTTCATTGCGAACGGCCGCTGTGGGTCAAAAATCCTCGCCTGAGATGTCTGTTGTCTGGAGACTGCCTATGCGCTTGGCCTATCTTGCAGTTGACCGGATTTGGCGAGTCTCTGTCCCCCACCCCTGCGCGAGCGAAGATGCGCCATTCAAGAAACCTAAACAGAAGCGGGCCCTTAGGTTCGGGCAGAAACGCGACATTCAAGGCTGGCGACGCGATTTACGATATGAGCGCCGCAATCATGTCGCCCTTTCGCGAACCAGGTCGATGAAGGCGCGGAGCTTGGCAGGGGCGTGCCGCCGCCCGGGATAGTAGAGGCTAAGGCCCGGGTAGGCTGGAGTCCAATCGTCGAGCACCTGGATCAACCGTCCGGCCGCGAGGTCGGACGCCACCGATTGCTCGGTGATCAGCAGCAGGCCAGCGCCGGCCAGCGCCGCCTCATGCATCAGGCTCATTTCGTCAAGAGTTAGGGTACCGGGGACATCGATCTCCACGGCCTCGCCGCGCTTCTCGAATTCCCAGTGGTAGACCGACCCCGAGGCCATGCGCATCCGGATGCAGACGTGCTGCGCGAGGTCGCTGGGGACCTTCGGCCGCTCACGCCCTTCGAAATAACTCGGCGCTCCCACGACGATCGAACGGATGCAGTGACTGAAAGGGATTGCGATCATGTCACCCGGCAGGGCTTCCTGCAGGCGAAAGCCCGCGTCGAAGCCCTGCTCGACCAAGTCGATCAGCCGGTTGTCGGTGACCAGTTCGACCTTCATCTCAGGGTAACGGCGAAGATACTCCAGGATCAGCGGCGACAGGATCATCCGGGCAGCGCCCAGCGAGGTGTTCACGCGAAGCGTGCCGGACGGCCGGTCGCGGTGCTGGTCCACGTCTTCGATGGCGGTGTGGATTTGGGCCAGCGCCGGCGCGACCTGGGCGATGAACTGTTCCCCGGCGGCCGACAGCGCGACGCTGCGGGTCGTGCGGTCGAACAGCCGCACGCCCAGCCTAGCTTCGAGGCCCGCCACCGCGTGGCTCAGCGCCGACGACGACATGCCGAGGTCGCGTGCGGCGGCGCGAAACCCGCCCCGACGGGCGACGGCGATGACAGCCTCGAGCTCGATGAGTCCGCTGCGGTTCATTGCATGACTTTCCAGGACAGTGCGTGCCGCTTCGCGCGCCTTATACAAGCAATGGCCGGCGGCTACATCCCTCGCAAGAGGAGAGCGATCATGCGCGACATCAACCAAGTCTATATCGACGGCGCCTTCGTCACGCCGCACGGGACGGAGCGGTTCGACCTGTTCAATCCGTCGACCGAGGCCATCATTGGGACCGTGCGGCTGGGGGATATCGACGACGCCCGCGCCGCCATCGCCGCCGCCAGGCGGGCGCTTCCGGCATGGTCGCGGACAACCAAGGCCGAGCGTATCGCCCTTCTGCGCCGGCTCCACGACGCGGTCGAGGCCCGGTTCGATGACCAGGTCGCGGCCATTGTGGAGGAGTATGGCGCGCCGTCGGGTCGCGTCGAATGGATGGCGCGAATGGCCGCCGGCGCCTTCCTGGAGGCCGCCGAAACCCTGGAGGCTTATGACTTCGACCGCACGATCGGCCGGGCCGAGGTCCGCATGACGCCGCTGGGCGTGGTCGCCGCCATCACCCCGTGGAACAGCAACGCCAGCTTTATCTGCGGCAAGATGGCCACCGCCATCGCGTCCGGCTGCACCGTGGTGATCAAGCCCAGCGAGATGAGCGCCATCCAGACCCAGATCATCACCGAGGCGCTCCATGCGGCCGGTGCGCCCGCCGGTCTGTTCAACATCGTGACCGGGCGCGGCGACGTGGTCGGCGACGAATTCGCCAGTAATCCTGACGTGGCCAAGGTGACCTTCACGGGCTCCACGGCGGTCGGCAAGTCGATCCTGCGGTCCGCCGCCGAGACAATGAAACGGGTGACGCTGGAGCTGGGCGGCAAGGGCCCGCAGATCATCCTCGACGACGCCGATCTGAACCGAGCGATCCCCATCGTCGTGGCGGCGGGCTTCATGAACAGCGGCCAAGCCTGCGTCGCCGGGACCCGCATCCTGGTCCCCGAAAGCCGGATGGACGAGGTCTTGGCGCGCCTGAAGACCGAGGTCGAGGCGGTGCGGGTCGGCGACCCGAACGACCCTGAGGTGTCGGTCGGCCCGATGGTGAGCCGCAAGCAGTGGGACCGGGTGCAGTCCTATCTGAAGCTCGGACAGGAGGAAGGCGCCACCGTCCTGGTCGGCGGCGAGGGCCGGCCCGAAGGACTTGACCATGGGTGGTTCGTGCGCCCCACAGTCTTCGTGGGCGTGACCAACGCCATGCGCATCGCCCGCGAGGAGATCTTTGGCCCGGTGCTCAGCGTGATCGGCTATGCGACCGAGGGCGAGGCGATCACGATTGCTAACGACACCACTTACGGATTGCAGTCCTATGTACTGTCCTCCGATCCGGCGCGGGCGCGCCGGGTAGCGTCGCAACTTGAGGCCGGGCGGGTGGTGATCAACGGCGCCCCGCATGAACCCCAGGCTCCGTTCGGCGGGTTCAAGCAGTCCGGCTTGGGTCGGGAACGAGGCGTGTTTGGCCTGGAGGCCCATCTCGAACCCAAAGCCATCTTGGTTTGAAGCTGTTTAGGTTTCTCAGACCCGCCTTCGTGGGCCACCCCATCATCGAGCTCGCAAGCGTCTAAGAAACCTAGACAAAAATCCCCGTCTCGACGCGCCCTGCGGGATGACTGGAGAAGGTTAGGCCTGCTGAGCTTGTTCCAGCTAGTGCAAGTTATGGCGATGGACCGTTCAGGGGTCCAACGGCCGTAGACGTCTCCATTCCTGATCGGCGCATCGCGTCCATACGGCAGAAGACCCGAGACTTTCACTAGGCGTAGTCCTAGCCGGCCGCTTTCGTCAGGAACGCTTCCAGCTTGTCGAGCGTCGTGTAGCCGATGGCGACGGCGCCGAAGCCGACCGTGGCGTCGCGTTGGGCCTTGGTCGGGTGCAGCTGGCGCATGGTCACCACAGTTTTGCCGTCCGACTGCTCATCGAAGGTGATGATCACCCGGAACCGGCCCGGGTCGGCGTCCTGGTCCGAGCCGTGGTCGAATTCCAGGAGACGCGGCGCCTCGATCTTCAGGAACTGCATGCGGTTGGTATAGCGCGTCCCCGCCGGCGCGAGGTAGTCGAACCGCCAGCGGCCGCCGACGCGAATGTCGATCTCGTGCGTCTCGGTCTCCCACCCTCCCGGGCCGAACCATTGCACCACCAGCTTGGGGTCGCTCCAGGCCTTGAACACCAGCTCGCGCGGGGCATCCAGCACACGCGACAGCACGATCTCGCGGTCCAAGGCCCAGGTGTCGCGGGCGGCGGCGTCAGTCATGGTCATCGGTCTTCTCCGAGGTTGGCGCCTGCAGCGTGCGCAGGAACGCATCGAGACGGTCGAAGCGGGCCTCCCAGGCCTCGCGGGTGTGTTCGGCCCAGGCCGACGCGGCCTTCAGCGGCGCCGTCTCCAGCCGGCAGGGCCGGCGCTGAGCGTCGCGGCCGCGGCTGATCAGGCCGGCGCCTTCCAGCACCTTCAGGTGCCGCGAGATCGCGGGCAGGCTGATTGCGAACGGCTCGGCCAGCTCCAGCACCGTCGCCTCCCCGCTCGCCAACCGCGCCAGGATCGCCCGGCGCGTCGGATCGGCCAGGGCCGAGAAGGTGGCGTCGAGATCAACTGTCTGGAGCACGGAGCCTCTCTATTTAACTAGTATGTTAAATACGAAATGGAGGGCTTCTGTGTCAACCCCTTCCCTTCGCGCTCATCCCGGCGACAGCCCATAGGCGCTAAAATAAGCCGGCCATGTTCGGATATTGACATCGTCGAGGCGGCTCTCGGACGTGTCGACGCAGCTACAGGACGGCCCAGGAGCCGCCAGGCCGCGGGCCGTGTCAGGCGGCAATTGGCGACCAGGCGCCGCCCACGATAACGAGCGGTCGGGCGCAACTCGGCGCCGCAGAGTTTTGGCGGATGAAGTCATCGCGAGTGCTCGAACCTTGGACTACCGAAGGCGCGGGCGAGGCTCAGTCGGTGAGGGTTTCGGCGATCAGCGCCTGCGTCAACGCCTGAAACCTGGGCATGCCTTCCTGCATCATTCGCTGGAATGCCGATGAAGAGCAGCTGGTTCTCTGGATCAACCCAAAACCAGACGCCCGACGCGCCGTCCCACTGGTATGCGCCCCGTCCGACAGGCGAGCTCGCCTTGGCCGGGTCGCTGAACACCGCGCCGTTGAAGCCGTAGCCGCATCCCGGCCGGAATGCGTGGACGCCCGCGGTGAAGCCGCCGTTCAAGATCGCCTCAGAAAGATGAACGGTGGTCATCATCTCGACCGACGCGGCGCTGATGGTCCTCACACCGTCGAGCTCGCCCTGAATCAACGGCCGAAATCGACGAGATCTTCAGCGCACCCCTGGTGATTGTAACCCACCGTTCTCTATTTTCGTCGCCCTGGCTTCTTGGTCTTCTCATCTAGCTGTCCCAAGACCATCTTGGCGATCCTTGCAGCGTTCGCCCCCCTTAACACTGACTTCAGCGCCGCACAGATAACGTGACAGGGTAGAGGGTCGAACATGAGTGAAGAGGCCAGTAGTCCGCCGTATGGGATGAGTCCGGCGCTGCCCGCGTTCCATCGCGCGACACGGATCGCCGAAGCGCTCTTCGGCGGCGCCGAGGCCAGCGTCGTATTGGTTGACGGCGAACGCGTTTGGCGCTGTGGCGGCAGCCTTGTCGGCACAGGAACCCCGGCGACCGGCGTTCGAAGCGTGATCGAGCGCGGCCGGGCGATCTGGGTCGCGGATATCGAGCCCGATCCCGAATTTGATCCTCGCCGCGAACGCCCCCACATGCGGTTCTGGGCCGGCGCTCCCGTGCGCCTGGCCGACGGCGCCACCATTGGCGTACTGACGGTCATGGGGCCTGCGCCTCGCGCCTACGACAAGGTGCTGGCTGGGCGGCTGCAGGACTTGGCCGACGGCGTCGCCGACGAGTGCGACCGCGCCCGCGCCGCCGAGACCTTCGCCCTGCGCGACCGCGAGCTGCGCGCGGCGCGCAAGGTGATGTCTTCTTTTGTTGGCTCCGTGCCCATCGAATCGGTGATGACCGACCGGAACTTTCGGGTGCTGACGGCCACGCCGCGTTGGTTGGGGACCATGGGCGTCACCGAAGCCGAGGCTGTTGGCCGCCTTCTTCCGGATATATCCGCCGAAGCCTTCGCCTTCTTCAAAGACCAGTTCGAGCGATGTCTCGCCGGAGAGATGATCAAGGAGCCTCGGGTTCGCGTGATCTCCCGTGACGGCGAACGCCGATGGATGGATCTTGAGATGACACCTTGGCGCGATGAGACCGGCGAGATCGCCGGCATCGTCAGCGCCGCCCACGACGTCACCGAAACGGTCAAGGCCATGCGTAGCCTGGAACGCACTCGGCAGCGGCTGCAGTTGGCGACGGAGATGGCCAACCTGCAGGTCTATGACGTCGACTATAAACGCCATTCGATCGTCAGCGCTGGCAAGGCCCTGTTCCCTACTGGCGAAGTCGAGGACAAAGCGGTGGCCGAGGCGGTGTTTACCGGCGGAACCGAACGCTTCGTCGACCCGCGTGATCGCACACGAGTGGCCGAGGCGTCGCGCCGATTCCACGAGGAAAAGGCGCCCTATGAGATCGAATACCGCGTGCTGCGCGACGGCGGAGAAGAGTTCTGGATCGCCGAAGTCATGTACGCGATCCGTGGCGAGGATGGCGCGCTCCAGCGGGTGATCGGTGCAATGCAGAACATTACCGCGCGCAAGCAGGCGGAACAGGCGCTGATCGAGGCCAAGGAGGAAGCCGAAGCCGCCAACCACGCGAAGAGCGCCTTTCTGGCCACCATGAGCCATGAAATCCGCACTCCGCTAAATGGAGTGCTTGGCATGGCCCAAGCGATGGCCGCGGGGCCAATGGAACCGGAACAGCAGGAGCGCCTGGAAGTGATCCGGCAGTCCGGAGAAGCGCTGCTCACCGTGCTGAATGACGTCCTCGACCTCTCCAAGATCGAAGCTGGCCGGTTGGAGCTGGAGGAGGCAGAGTTCGACATCGCCGTTGTCGCATCCGCCGCCCACGCAGCGTTCTCAGCGATCGCCGCTCAGAAGAGCATCGCCTTCGAGCTGATAGTGACCCGCGCCGCCGCCGGAGTCTATTTCGGCGACGCGACCCGCGTGCGCCAAATCCTCAACAATCTGATCTCCAACGCGCTCAAATTCACCGAGGTGGGAGGCGGGACGGTGACGGTGACGGTCGGTCGTCGTCGTGGCGCGCTCACCCTCACAGTCGCCGACACCGGCATCGGCATGTCCCATGCCCAGCAGGCGGCGCTGTTCGAAAAATTCGTTCAGGCGGATGCTTCGACCACCCGGCGATTCGGCGGCACGGGCCTGGGGCTGGCCATCTGCCGCGAACTTGCGGAGTTGATGGGCGGCCGGATCGAAGCGTTGAGCGTCGAGGGTCAAGGCTCCACCTTTGTCGTCACCCTGCCGCTACCCCGTGGTGGGCGGACCACCGCTAGGGCTGTCTCCGTCTCGGCGCCCGCCGATGGCCATCCGGCTTCTCGGGAGCCTTCCGACGTCCGGCTGCTGGCGGCTGAGGATAACCCTGTGAACCAGCTGGTCTTGCAGACCCTGCTTTCGCAGTTCGGCATTCAAGTTGTGATGGTCGGCGACGGCGTCGACGCCGTCGCCGCCTGGGAATCCGGAGACTGGGACGTAATCTTGATGGACGTACAAATGCCCCGGATGGACGGTCCTACGGCCACCCGCTTCATCCGCGAGCGCGAACGGATCCAGGGTCGCCGCCGAACTCCGATCGTGGCGCTCACGGCCAACGCCATGACCCACCAAGTCGATGAATACTTGGCTGCGGGGATGGATGATTTCGTCGCCAAACCCATCGATATCCGCCTTCTGGTGGCCGCATTGAACGCGGCGCTATCGGCCTCCGCCGTCCTGGCCAACAACGCGGGCGTAGATCAAGGAGCGATATGATCGGCTCGCAGCCATCGCTGCTTGGTCGCAGAAAGGTCGACCGCGCGCTCGCGCCCGAGCCTCCGGAAACAACCGCCGCCTTAGAATTGGCGCTCTCAATGACAGCAATTGGCGGATTGTCTTGAAAATGTCGGAAATGGCAGTCGCCGAAAACTCCGCCGAAACGCCAATCCGGGCGGACTTTTAAGTTCAATGCCTGCGCGCTGGCGCTAGCGTGCTCAGCAATGACAAGTACTCGCATCGGCACGCCCCCACGTCCATTTTCAAGAAGGCCGCCCATACCTCTGGTTTTTCAGGTGCAAACCTAAATATGAACTGGTTCAACACCATCGGCGAGTGGCCGCCCTTCATCGCGCCTATCAAGGCGCACGAAGCTTTCGCTCAGCCGTCCGCCGGCAGGCTGGCGGCGAGCCCGCAAAAGGCCCGGTCGAAATAGACCAGGGGCGCGCCCGGTTTGGTGGTGACGGCGCGGACGTTGAGAATGAAGATGGTGTGGGTTCCAGCGTCGATCCTGGAGCCTATCTGCCCGGTCAGAGCGATCAGGGGCGCACGATGCTGCGGCGAGCTATGTGGACTAAGGCTCCAGACCGCCGGATCGAAGCGCTCTGGGGTTCGGCCGGCGTCGGAAAAGCGCTCAGCCTCTTGCAGATCTTCGTCGGCAAGGATCGCCACACTGCATTGGTAGGCCCGAAGGAGCGCCCCATGCGAGGCTGCGGCCTTGCGGACGCAAAACAGCACCCGCGGCGGCTCTGTGGATAGGGCCGTGATCGAACTGACCAGAAGCCCCCGGGGGATTTCGCCGTCCCAGCAGGCCGCGATCGCAACGCCCCCGGCGAGACGCGCCATGGCGTCGCGAAACAACGTCTCGTCGAGCACTGACGAGGCGCCGGACAAGGGTCGATCGGTTATTGCAGGCGCGCTGGAAGCTTGAGCCATGGCCAATCCTCATCCTTCTCTTGCGAGCCCGTCGCTGAACGTTCGGTCCCACAGGGGGGCGATATCGATCCGGGCAGGGATCAAGTGAGCCTGAGCGAAGACGTCAGCCACCGACTGCTGGGAGCGGATCGCCGCGTCGTCCACCGGCGCCAACAGGGTCGGGCCGCTGCGCTCACGGCGCTGCTGCTGATAGATCGCCGCCGGCACGCCGGTCGCCTGAGCTTCAAGGCTCGCCAAGGCGTCCGGATGGACCTCCGCCCAGGCATAGGCGCGCTTCACGCGCCCGAGATAGTCGGCGATGGCCGATCGCCGCGTCGGATCGTCGATCGAGTCCTTCAGCGCGGCATAGACGTAGTTTCCCGACAGTCGGCCCTGCGCGGTGGTGAGCACCCGGGCGGCGAACCGCGCACGGGCGAGGTTGCTCTGCACGCCATAGATCACCCAGGCCTCCAGCGCGCCGCGGCCAAAGGCGGCCAGTCCATCTTGCGGCGATAGCGCAATGGGCGTGATATCGGCGAAGGATAAGCCCTGTTCCTGCAGCAGCCGGAGCAGGAAAAAGTGGGCGGTGGTGGCGCGCACATAGCCAACGCGCTTGCCCTTCAGATCGGCGAGACCGCGGATGGGCGAGTCCTTGGGCACGAGCGTGACCTGGTTGTTGACGTCGCCCTGCAGCACCGCGATCAGCCGTAGCGTCTCACTCCTTGCGGCGAAGATAGGCGGGATCTCGCTCATGGAGCCGACGTCGATGGCCTTGGCGTTGATCGCCTCGGTGATCAGGTTGCCGCCGGCGAATTCCGAATAGGCGATCTTGTAGGGCGTATCGGCCACGCCCGCGGCCTGGAAAAAGCTCTGCACGCCGCCCTTGTAGGTGGCCACCCGCAAGGTCAGACCGGCCAGAGGGCTGTTCGAACCACGGCCCGTGGGCGAGCAGGCGGTCAACAGTCCCAGGCCGGCGCCGCCTGCCAGGGCCGCCCGGCGCGAAAGCGAGAAGCGGGCGTCCATCAATCGAACAGATCCGGTTCTTCTTCAGTGACCACATCCCAATAGGGCTGGAAGGCGAAAACCCCGCCGATCTCCGAACCCATCTGGCCGGCGGTGTGACGGGCCACCGCCTCAGGCATGGGCCGGGTCGGTCCCGCCGCCTGGGCCAGGAGCTGAACCTGGCAGGCGTTCTCCATGGCCAGATAGCGCCAGACAGCAGCCTCAACCGATTGGCCGACCGTCAGGATTCCGTGGTTCTGCAGGATCACCGCCTTGCGCGGACCAAGGGCCTTGGCGATCTTCTCGCCTTCGCTGGTGTCCAGCACCACGCCGGAAAACTCTTCGAAGATGGCGTGGTCCTCGTAGAAGGCCGCCGCATCCTGGGTCAGAGGCTCCAGAAGCTGGCCCAGCGCCGACCAGGCCTTGCCATAGAGCGAATGGGAATGGGCGGCGGCGATCACGTCCGGGCGCGCCTTGTGCAGCTCGGAATGGATGGCGAAGGCCGCCCGGTTCAGGCGCGGCTTGGCCCGGGCCGGGGGCTGGACGATCTCGCCCTCGTGACTAACCAGCATCAGGTCGGAGACGCGGATGCGGCTGAAATGCACCCCCGCCGGATTGACCCAGAAGTGGTCCGGCCATTGCGGATCACGCGCGGTGATATGCCCTGCCCCGCCCATGTCGTAGCCATTGCGGGCGAACAGCCGATAGCCAGCCGCCAGCCGCTGCTTGCGATAGAGCCGCTCGGCCTCGACGGTGGGCTGGACCGGGATCTTGGCGTCGCCGCCCATGAATCGGTCGGGCAGAATGGTTTCGATCTTGGCCGGGTGAGCCGTGGGCTGGGGATGGGCGATGGGCGCGTTCATGGCGGGCCTTCAGGTCAATAGCCGCGGCTGGAATCGACCACGTCCGCCAGTGGGGCGCCCTGGCGAAAGCGGTCGAGGTTTTCGGCGAAGCGAGCGGCGAGGTTGATGCGGGTGTCGGGGGTATGGACGCAGGTGTGGGGCGACAGGCGCACCCGAGGGTGGCTGTAGAAGCGGTGGCGTTCCGGCAAGGGCTCAGGATGGGTGACGTCGAGGCTGGCCAGGCCTACCCGGCCGTCGTCGAGCGCCGTCAGCAAGGCCTGATCGTCGATCAGGGCCCCGCGGGCGATATTGATCAGGTGCAGGCCAGGCTTGGCGTGGGACAGCAGGGCGCGATTGACCATGCCCACCGTTTCGGGCGTGGCGGGCGCGGCCAGCACCACATGGTCGGCGCGCTCGAAAACCTCGCGGACATGGTCCACCCGCTTGACCCCCGCGACCGTGATCGGGGCGCCCGAGCGGCGCACCGCGACCACCCTCATGCCCAGGGCCTGCGCCCTCGGCGCCAGGGCCTCACCGATGGAGCCGAAGCCGACCAGGCCCAAAGTAGCGCCATCGACCATCCTCAGGGGTTGCGGCGCCCAATCCTCGGCGCGATCGATCCAGATCTCGGGCAGGCGCTTGGCTGACGCCAAGATTGCGGCCACCGCGAACTCGGCCAGGGCGACGGCCGAGGAGCCCTTGGCGCTGGTGACCGTGGGCCCTTCGAACAGCCAGGGCGGATAGAAATCGATGCCCACCGACACCAGTTGCACCCACTTCAGATCGAACGGCCAACCCGCCGGAGGCTGCGCGGTCAGCGCGCCCCCTGCGCGTCGAAACGGCGCGGCAACCAGCACCTCGGCCGCGCTCGGCAAGGCTGCAGGCGCGCCCCGCGGCACCGATATGATATCGACGCCCGCCGCGCGTTCAGCCAGGGCATCGTTGAAGGCTGCGTCGAGCTGACTGGCGACGATCAAACGCCCCATAAGCCCCTCCCCTATTCCGCCGCCAGAGCGGCCGGACGGCCCCGTTCGGACGTCGCCTGGCGCAGCAGCGGCAGCAGGTGGCGGCCATAGTCCAGGGCGTCTTCGAGAGGGTCGAAACCCCGGAACAGGAATTTGGTGATGCCCAGGTCATAATAGTCGAGCAGGGACTCCACCACCTGCTCCGGTGTGCCCACCAGCGATGTGGAATTGCCCTGAGCGCCCGTCAAGACGGCGATCTCGGTCCAAAGCCGCTTGTCGCGCACGCGACCGCCCGCCGCCGCTTCCAACAAACGCTTGGCGCCTTGGGCTTCGCTGCGGGCGCCGCTGCGATAGGGATTGGGGCCGCCGGCGCGCAGGGCCTTGGCGTCCTCCAGGATCTGTTCGGCCCGCGCCCAGGCGCGTTCCTCGGTATCGGCCAGGATCGGCCGCAGCGACAGGCTGAACTGGATCTGGCTCTCGCGGCCATGCCGGGCGGCTGAGGCGCGCACCCGGTTCACCACCCCGCGCGCCTGGTCCACCGTTTCCCCGAACAGGGCGTAGACCTCGGCATGACGGCCGGCGACCTCGATGGCCTCGTCCGACGCGCCGCCGAAGAAGATCGGCAGGTGCGGTTTCTGTGCCGGCTTGACCGCGGCCAAGGCGCCTTTGACCCGATAATAGGGGCCTTCATGATCGAAGGGCGCGCTGCTGGTCCAGGTCTTTTTCAGCACGTCGATATAGTCGCTAGTGCGGGCGTAACGCTCGGCCTTGGACAGGAAGTCGCCGTCGCGCTGCTGCTCCTCGTCGGAACCGCCGGAGATGATATGCACGGCCAGGCGGCCGTCGCTGAACTGGTCCAGGCTGGCCAGTTGCCGCGCCGCCAGGGTTGGGGCGACGAATCCGGGACGATGGGCCAGCAGGAATTTCAGCCGCGTGGTCTGCTGGGCCGCATAGGCGGCGACCTGGAAGCCATCCGGCGCGCTGGAATGATAGCCGATCAGCACCCGGTCGAAGCCGGCATATTCGTGCGCGCGGGCGAAGGCGCCCACATAGGTCTTGTCGATGTCCGGGCCGGCGGCGGCGTGGGTTTCGGAGGCGTATTGGGTCGAGATGAGACCCAGGATTTCGATTGCGTTGGGATCTTGCGACATGGCTTGGCTCTTCCGTTCAGGCGATGGCGTTCAGGCGAAGGGATGAACGGCGAAGGCGGCCTTGCCGGCCGAGGTGAGGATCACGTCGCTCTGGGGCGTGTGGATGCGGCCGCAGAGGACATCGCGGTAGTGGCGCTGCAGGGCGTTGTGGCGTGACAGGCCAGGATTGCCGGCCGCGGCTATGGCCTTTTCCACCGAGGCGATGGCGTTATCGGTGACCAGGTGTTTGACCAGGTTGGCCTCGCCCACCGGAATGTCACCCGCCGCCGCGCCATCGAGCAGCACCCGGTTCTGCAGCAACAGCGCGTCGATGGCGCCGACCAGTTCCTGGAACCGGGGCAGGCTAGCCAGGGGCGCGCCCAGATTGGCAGGCTTGCGATCCAGCGCCCATTGCACGAACCAGTCTCGGCCGGCGCGGGCCACGGCGTCGTAGATGGCCGATGTCAGGACCGACGACCACACCGCAAAGTCCGGATCGATCTGCGACGGAGCGCCCAACGGCTGCGGGGACAAGGCGTGATCCTCGGGGACGAGAGCGTCCTCGAACACCACGTCATGGCTACCGCTGGCCCTCAGACCCGTATGGTCCCAGGTCTCGTCGATGCGCCAGCCGGGCGTGTCGCGATGCATCAGAAAGCCGCCGACCCGAGGCGTCTCCTCATCTGTGCTGGCCCAGACCATCATCCAGGTCAGGGCGGGGGACCCTGTCGAATAGATTTTACGGCCGGACAATCGCCAGCCTTCGGCGGTGCGCCGCGCCACCGTGGCCGGCAGGCCGCCCCGGGCGGGCGTGCCCAGGTCCGGCTCGACCCGCAGGGCGTTGATCAGGGCGCCGCTTTCGATCGCATCGGCGACCACACGACGCTTCAGATGCTCGGGCCAACCGCCCCGCGCGCTCAGCGAGCCGTGGAGCAGGTATTGCATGGTCAGGACCAGGGCCGTGGCCGGCTCGCCCCGGGCGACGGCGCGGATCACCTTCAAGGCCGTGGGCAGATCGGCGCCGTGGCCGCCAAGTTCGCGCGGCGCGGTCAGGGCCATCAGGCCCGCCTGGTGCAGGGCCTGGAAATTCTCGAACGGAAAGCTGGAGTCGCGGTCGTGGTCCGCCGCCGTGGCGGCGAACCGCTCCGTCAGCTCCGGCAAGAGCCGGTCGAGGTCGGAAAACAGCCGCGGCGGCGGTTCGGCGATACGCAGGACAGGAGCGGTCATGGTCAGGATCGCCAATGGGGTGAACAAGAGGCTCCTCCATCAAGACCCTCAATCCCTACTTGTTCAATAGACTTATCCTGAAGGCGTCATTCAGACTTTCTCATAGGCGTGCGCCCGTTTTCGCGACGCCCGCACCGTGGTTATTGTTAAGACTTTCCAATAAGCCTAATGAGCAAAGCGCAATCGCGCCGGGCGGCGCCCGTTAGCGTTCTTGTAGCGATCATATATGGCGAACAGATACTGCCCGGAGGCGGACCCTTCCAAGTCCGAGACGAGTGATGACTCGCCTCGCGGCGCGCTCTATCCCGTCAGGCCCATCAATGAACACCGGCCCCGACAGGCATGCGGGACCGCAGGCGCGCAACCGATGTCGGTCGCGCTACTGCAATTTTGACCAGCCTATTCGCGGGCCTTTGGCGGCCGCATCGCCTTGACGTCGTCGGGCGTGATCTTGTCCGCATAGTGATTGCCGAAGTTTGAGCGGACGTAATTGACCACGCCGGCGATCTGGTCGTCGCTCAACAGGTCGCCAAACGACGGCATCGCCTTCTGCCCCACGATGACCACCAGAGCCGGATAGGCTCCGCTGCTCAGACGCTCGTCGCCCGCCAGCGCAGGATAGGCGCCCGCCCCAACGGCGCCTTTCGCGTCGGGCATATGACACCCCTGGCAAATCCCCTTGTAGACAGCTTCACCGGTCTGCTGGGAAAAGTGGCCGGCGAACACGTCCTGAGCCATCGCCGCGCCGCTGCTCGCCGCCGCCAGGATCACGGCCGCAACCAGCCGCAATGGCGATCGACGCAGAGGTTTGATCATTCGCAGTTGGACATCCGTCATGGTCGGTCAGCTCGCTTGAACGCGTTGATGCAGGCGGCGAATGGCGTCCAGCGACGACAGGAGAGCGCCCTCCTGCCAGGCCGGAAGGCGCGAGGCGTGCTCGCCCGCCAGGACGATGCGGCCGTCGATGGCGCAGAGATTGTCGTAGTGCTGCGCACGCAACGCTTCTGTCCAGTGGCCGGCGCAGCCCAGGGTCCAGGGCACCCGGTGCCAAGCGACGGCCACCCCGGTCTCGAACTCGGCCTTGTATTGCGGGTGGATATTGGCGCCATATTCGACGGACTTGGCGATGCGATCTTCCGGCGGCATGGCCGCATATTCGAAGGCGCTGGGCCCAAAAGTGTAGGCGCCCAGCAGCACGCCCTTGCCGTTGCTGAAATAGTCGGTGCTGGGATAGGCGATCATGGCGTTGGGCTGATCGGTGAAGCTGATGCCGCCATAGATGGCCTCGTCCTGCTCCCAGAATCGGCGCTTGAACTGCAGCCCCACCTTGACCGACGCATCGTAATAGAGGGCGTCGATCGCGTTCTTCATCGGCGCGCCGACATTGATCGGGATCTGGCCGAGGACCGAGGCGGGTATGGTGCAGACGCACCAATCGGCCTTGGCCTGCTGAGGCGCGCCGCCGGCCTTGGTGTCCTGGTAGGTTACTGTGACGCCGTGGTCGTCCTGACGGATATCGGTGACCTTGGCGTTGTAGCGGATGACGCCGTTCAGCTCGCGGCCAAAGGCCTTGCCGATCATGCCCATGCCGCCGACGGGCTGGAAGATCATATTCTGGAACTCGTAGATGTGGCCGGCGCTGATAGCGCCCCACAGTCCCGACTTCAAAAGGTCGCTCATGGCCATGGGTTCGGATGGGGTCGGAACCGAGGTCAGGCCGCCGCCCGGATCGGAATCGTAGCCGCGCCGATCGCTGCTTAGGAGCCCTTTCTTATACTGGTAGTTCTTGTCCAGCGCGCCCCAGTCGCGCATGGCCTCCAGCAGGACCTCACGGTCCTCCTTGGTGACGGCTTCGTCGAGTTTGTTCTGCTGGGTGCATTTGGCCAGCAGCTCGGCGACATAGCCGTTGAAGTCCGCCTGCACGCGCCGATAGCGCTGCGGCTTGCCGCCGAACGCCTTGGCGGAATGGACGTAGGCGGCGTAGTTGGTCTGGACGAACGGCTCGAGCGCGATATTGAGCAGCTTGCAATAGTGCAGGATCGCAAAGTGATGGTGCGGCAGGCGCCAGGGGCCGGGGTTGAAATAGAGGCCCTTGTCGAAGCGCACCTCCTGCTTGAAGCCGCCGAGTTCGGTATAGGTGTCGCCGCCATAGAGAGACCAGTTCCGCCCCCCGGGCCGGTCGTTGTATTCGAGGATCTGGACCTTGTAGCCCGCCTTGCGCAGCTCGTAAGCCGCGCACATACCGGCCAGGCCCGCGCCAAGGATCAGAACCGAGGCGCCCTTGGCGTCACCGGAAAGCTCCATCGGGCCGCTGTAGCCGGACTCTCCAGCATAGGCGAGCTGCGACATGGCCTCATACATCACCGCGCTGCCTGCGACCGTTCCGATCAGCGCGAACAACGAGCGACGGCTCATTGGCGTCGAATTTTGATCATCCACTCGCCACACTTCCCTTCCGCCCAGCGGTTGCGCCACGCCGCTCTGAACTGTTCATTCTGGCGCACACTGCAGCTTGAGACTGGCGAGCGCCCTCCAGAGGACTCAGTCGCTGCGTCGCCTACCCTTACTCATCATTCGTCGTTACGCCAGAAGGTGCGGGCGAGGGCGATCCTCGCCGGCCGAATCTCCGCTCCAGGCCGACTGTCGGGCGCGCTGGGGGTATGGGGTAGGTCTCCTCACTGAGCGCAAGCGCCAGTTCGCTAAGCCACCGCTCGACCCCATACAGACATATCATCTCCTCCATGCCTGCTCCGGTTGCTTCCGGCTGGAGCGTTTCGCCGGGTGGGGTTTGCACTCGCTGGAAGAGCGCCGCCTTCTCACGACGCACACCGCGAAGCGGATCTTCAGAGATCGCATCATGAGCCTGGCCCACCTCACCACGGAACAGTCTTTGCGTGCCGGTCGAGGTAGAGCAGTCCCGGCTTGCCCTGCTGCGCGAGGAGCACGTCTACGACGTGGGGAATGGTCTCCTCGATACTGAAAGGCGCGTTCGGCCCGCCCAGGTCCGTGCGGATCCAGCCCGGGGCCATCAGCACCATGGCGCGCCGGTCATCGGCATGGCGCGCGGCGTAACTGCGCATGCTCTGATTAAGCGCCGCCTTGGTCGCGCGATAGATTTCACCTCCGCCCGTCGTGTTGTTGGTGACGCTGCCCTGACCCGACGACATGACGCCGATCAGGCCGTCTGTACGCACCAGGCCTTGCAATCCCTCGACGGCCCGCATGACACCAAGCACGTTGGTGAGCATCAGGCGCACGAATTCGTCGGTCGAGACCTCGGCGATCGTTTCGGCTCGATCTCTATTGGCGGCGCCGGCATTGACGAACAGCATGTCGAAGCAGCCGCCTGCGAGACGCTCTCGTAATGCCGCGATCCGATCCGGCTGGGTGATGTCGAGCTGCTCGATCGTGACTTGGTTCGGATGCCGGTCGGCGAGGTGGTGCAGCGCGGTCTTGGCATCGCCACGAACCGTGCCGACGACGCTCCAGCCCTTTTTCACGAATTCGGCCGCCATCGCCGCGCCCAAGCCGCGCGAGGCTCCTACGAGCAAAATGGTCTGAGAGCTTCCACGGGATGGTACGGTCATTTGTGAAGTCTCCAAGAGCACTGGTCTGCATATGAGAAACTTCGAAGGGGTCCACCAGACGCACGGGTAGCAAACAACGATTGCGTCTAACGCTATGCCTGATGCGGCCGGGCCGCTAACGTTCCACCATGAAGTCCATCGACCTGAACCTGCTCGTCGCCCTTGACGTGCTCTTGTCGGAGCGCAGCGTCACGCGCGCCGCCCGACGGCTGGGCCTGAGCGCTTCCGCGGTGAGCCGCACGCTGGCGCGGCTTCGATCCGTGACGGGTGATCCACTGCTGGTGCAAGCCGGCCGTTCCCTAGCCGCCACACCCTACGCCGAGGCGTTGGGCGACCGCGTTCATGCGCTCGCCCGCGAGGCGCAAGCGGTCCTCTCCCCAACGTCCGCTCCCCTCGATTTGGCCGCGCTCGATCGGTCTTTCACGATCCGCGCTAACGAAGGGTTCCTGGCTCGCTTCTCGGCAAGGCTGGTGGCGAGCGTCACCGCGGCGGCGCCGAATGTCCGCCTTCGCTTCGCGCCTAAGCCCGACAAGGACGCAGCTCCTTTGCGGAACGGGCCCATAGACCTCGAAATCGGCGTGATGGGCTTATCTGCGCCGGAGGTGCGCGCTCAGCTTATCTTCCGCGACGCCTTCGTCGGTGCGGCCCGGGTCGGCCATCCCTTCCTGGACGGCCCGATATCGCCCGAGCGCTATGCGGACTGTCGGCACGTCGTAGCATCGCGCAGGGGAGCTTTCTCTGGTCCTGTCGATGACGCGCTTGCGAAATTGGGGCTGAGGCGGGACGTCGTCGTTATCGTGCCTGGTTTCCCCGATGCGATCCGTATCGCATGCCAATCGGACCTGGTCGCGCTCGTGCCGCGCTCCTGTTTCGACGCCGCCGATCCACTGAGGGAAGGCGTAGAGAGCTTCGAGCTTCCCGTCCAAACACCGGAGATCGCGATCTCGGCGATGTGGCATCCCCGCATGGACGCCGATCCTGGCCATCGCTGGCTACGCGACACCGTGATGGCCGTTTGCCGCGTCTCGGCGCCTCCATCTAAAACCAATGATCCATAACTGTGGCAAGGCGGCATTCCGCGTCCCCTCTCACGGCGAGCGACCATTTCAGCCGCCAAGAGCAGGCCTTCCCAAGGTTCCAGAAGGGGCAAGATTCCCCGCCCCCAAGGGGCCGTGCAATGACCGCCACAGGGAAAGACAGGCCAATCCAGCTTGTTCCTGCTAATGACCGGCACTGGCGAGATGCGCCGTCGCTGCGAGTGAGCCCTCGCGACGAACCTAAGCCAGTAGCGGCCGCGATCCGTGCGAATGGACCAGCGGGAGCCTTGTTTCAGAACTTGAAATGGCAAGCCGTAGCGGCATGTTATGGCTGAAGTCTCATGACCGCCGCCTTTCACACAGCCTGTGACGCCGCAACCGCCAGCGGGGCGCCGTCACAGGGAGCGACCCAGCATCCGCAGTGGGTCCTGGCCACGACTATCTTGGCCTCGAGCCTCGCCTTCATCGACGGCTCTGTGGTCAATGTCGGGCTGCCGGCCCTCGCCGCCAGCCTGAAAGCCGGCGCAGGCGAGCTGCAGTGGGTGATCAACGCTTATCTGTTACCGCTGAGCGCGCTGCTGCTGCTAGGGGGCGCGGCAGGCGACCGGTTCGGACGCGTTCGTCTGCTCGTCGCCGGCACGTCACTGTTCGGCGCCGCGTCCGTCGTCTGCGCGCTTGCGCCAAGCCTCCATTGGTTGCTGCTCGGCCGGGGTCTGCAGGGCATGGGCGCGGCGATGTTGATGCCCAACAGCCTGGCGATTCTGGGCGCATCCTTTTCCGGCGAAGCGCGAGGCCGGGCCATCGGGATCTGGGCCTCGATGGGCGCGGTGATGGGGGCCGGCGGCCCTGTCCTGGGCGGGTGGCTGATCGACACGGTCGGCTGGCGCGCGATTTTCCTGATCAACCTCCCGCTGGCGATTGGTGCGGTTGTGTTGGCTCTTCTGTTCGTCAAGGAGGTCGATCGAAACAAGGCCGCCGGAGCGCTCGATCTGGCGGGCGGCCTTTTGGCGACAGCCAGTCTCGGCGCCATGACCTGGGCTCTAACGGTCGGATCGGGCGCGGCCGGTTGGTCGCCAATCGCCATCGCGACCCTGGTCGCCGGGGTCGCGCTCATGCTGGCCTTCCTACTGGTCGAGAAGGCCAGGGACGATGCGGCGATGATGCCATTGGCCCTGTTCGGCTCGTCCAGCTTCATCGGCCTGACCGTGCTGACTTTTCTGCTTTATGGCGCGCTTGGCGCCCTACTGGTTCTGATCCCATACGTCTTGATCAAGGCCGCAGGCTATTCGGGGTCGGCAGCAGGGGCTGCGCTTTTACCCTTCGCGCTGGTTTTGGCCGTGACGTCGCCGATTATGGGCAGCGTGGCCGGCCGCATCGGGCCGCGCCTGCCGTTGTCGATTGGGCCGCTGGTTGTCGCGGTCGGGTTTCTGCTCGTGCTACGGATCGGATCTCATGCCGCCTACTGGACAACAGTCCTGCCAGCGATCCTGGTGATCTCCATTGGCATGGCCGGTGCTGTCGCACCGCTGACGACGGCGGTGCTGGGCTCAGTCGACAGCCAGCACACCGGCTCGGCTTCGGGTTTGAACAGCGCGGTCGCACGCACCGGCGGCATGGTCGCCACCGCTCTGCTGGGTGGCGTCCTCGCAGCGTCCGGCTCGGCGCTCGTCGCCAGCTTTCATTCGGCGGCGATCCTATGCGCTTTCGCCTGCGTGGCCGCCGGCGGGAGTGCGTTTGCGCTGGTCACCTTAACGGTGAAAGAAAAGTGAGAGGCCATCCGCGGTAAATCTGGCCCTTGACCAGGTCCCCGGGTATCAGCGTGGATAGCGCCAAGGGCTCCGAGGACTCCCTTTGGCGCTCTAACGGCTCCGCGCGGTAGTCAGTGCGATGGAAGTCACGTTGCCTGCCAATCATTCTGATGTCCCGCGATCGATCGAGACATTCCGCTGCAGCCCTTCATTTGATAGATCAGAGCTTCGTCGCCATCGCTTGAGCGTTTCTTGGACCGGCCGCGCGCGGCCCGTTGGAGGTTCGTATGCAGATTGCCGTTCTCACCTTTGATGGCTTCAACGAGTTGGACTCATTCGTGGCCGCCGCAATCTTGAACCGCCTGAAAACCTAGGGCTGGGCGGCGCACATCACCTCTCCGACACCGGAGGTGACGTCGATGAACGGCGTGGTCATCCAGCGCCAGCGGCCGATCGAGTTCACCGCCGAAGCCGATGCGGTCCTCATCGGCAGTGGAATCAAGACGCGGGAGATCGCCGCCGACTCCGAAACTTTGTCCCGCATCGTGCTCGATCCCGCTCGCCAGCTTGTCGGCGCCCAGTGCTCGGGCACACTTTTGCTGGCGAAGCTTGGTCTCATTGGCGACCTGCCTGCCTGTACCGACCTCACGACCAAACCTTGGGTCATCGAAGCCGGCGTCGAAGTCCTCGACGCTCCCTTCGTCGCGCATGGCAATGTCGCGACCGCTGGCGGATGCCTGGCCTCACAATACCTGGCGACCTGGATGATCGCGCGGCTCGCGAGCTTGCGCGACGCCGAGGAGGCGATGCGCTACATCGCGCCTGTGGGCAAAAAGGAAGCCTATGTCGCGCGGGCGCTAGGGGTGGTCGGGCCCTTCTTGGCGACCGCCAAGTCAGCGGCCTGACCTGAGGGGGAGCGCACTAGCTATCCACCCCATTTGAAGGTTCGGTATGGGGACTTTTCGCAGGCCCGCCACTGCCAAACGTTTGGACGGCTAATGGCGAGGTCCCGCCGGGTCATCAAAACCGCAAGTCTTTGGATGAGGCCCATAGTGCCGTTGCGACTACCAGAAATTCTGCGCCAGCCGGTAGCGTACGCGGCCGCGATAGTCGCCGTAGCCGGCGAGGTTCTCCGCCAGGAACGCCTCCTCGCGCATCAGCCGCCACACGATGATAGGGACGAGCAGAGCCGCCGGGATAAGCCCCCACCACGAACCCAGAGCGGGGGGTATTCCGGCGGTCATGATAAGCGCGCCGGAGTACATGGGGTGGCGTACGATTGCGTAGGGACCACTGGCGATCACGTATTGACCCTCGGCGATCTCGATTGTACCGGCGGTGAACGTGTTCTCCCGGAAGGTGAGGAAAACGATCAGGAAGCCGATGGAGATCATCCCATCGCCAGCGAGCGAAGCGCCGAGGGGCACGTGAGACCAGCTGAAGCGTCTGTCGAGCCCCGGCAGGGCGAAGGTGGCCAGGAAGACGAGTCCCGCCAGCCCCTGGACGAGGTTCTGCATCGGATCGGACTCCGAGCCCGGCCCCGCCTTTACTCGCCGCTCCAACAGCGCTTTGTCTTGGAACCAGAGCCAGACGGTGATGCACCCCGCGCATCCAAAGAACACCGCCAGCATCACCCACGCGCGCTCGTCGTGCAGCGTCCCCGCCAGACCGAAAAACACGCTTGCGATGACCGCGAACAGGAAGATGAATCCCGCAAAGGCGCGCGCCAACAGCATACGCCAATAGTGGCGCTTTGGACCGCCAAGTCCAGAGCCCCCCAATTGTCGTTCGCTATGGCTGCTTTCGGACATGCCGGCCCGATCGGCTGAGGACCTCGTAGTGACGGCTAGTGGCGAGGGGCCACTGCACCGCTGGATGCGCCTTTTCGGGGAGATGGCGAGGTGTGCAGCTTTGTTCCGGGGTAACGAGACCATATAGAGGCGCCCATGGCCGCGATCGAATGCACTCTCAACGGCGCGCCAGCCCACATCGAGGCCGACGAGGCCGAGGTCCTGCTTGACGTGCTGCGTGGGCGGCTCGGCCTCTTCGGCGCGCGGTTCGGTTGCGGGGCGGGCCAGTGCGGCGCGTGCGCGGTGCTGGTGGACGGCCGTTCGGTCGCCGCCTGCCAGATCGAGGTGGGAACACTGGCAGGCAAATCGGTGACGACGCTGGAGGGTTTGGGTACGCCGGAGCGACCCCACCCGCTGCAGGCGGCGTTCCTCGAACTGCAGGCCGGCCAGTGCGGCTATTGCCTGTCCGGCATCCTGGTCAGCGCCAAGGCGCTGCTGGATCGCAATCCGGATCCTAGCCGCACCGAGATCGCCGAGGCGCTGGACTGGCACCTCTGCCGCTGTGGCGTGCACAACCGGGTGATGGACGCAGTCGCGCTCGCCGCGCGCCGGATCCACGATGGCGCTGCGGCATGATCCCGCCAATGCTCTCCGCCAATCCGGAGCTCAGCCGCTGGGTGAGCTTCGAGCCCGACGGGCGGGCCCGGATCGCATTCGGCCGCATGGAGTACGGCCAGGGGATCGGAACGTCACTGGCACAGATGGCGGCCGAGGAGCTGGACCTGCCGCTCTCGCGTCTGCGGGTCGTGTCGGCCGCGACTGGCGAAGTCCCCGACGAGGGGCTCACGGTTGGCTCGATGTCCACTGAGATGTCCGGATGGGCGATCCGCGTCGCCTGCGCGGAGGTGCGCGCCCTGTTCCTGACAGCGGCGGCTGAGCGGCTGGGCTGTGACGCGGACGTGCTGTCGGTGTGCGATGGCGCGATCATAAGGGCTGGTCAGCCTACCGGCCTCGACTACTGGACGCTCGCAGGCGTGGTGGATCTGGCTCGGCCCGCCACGGGCGAGGCGCCGCTGAAGGCGCCCGACCGTTTCGGTGTGATCGGCCTGAGCGAGCCGCGGCTGGACTTGCCTGCAAAGCTGTTTGGCCGGGCGTTCCTGCACGATCTCGATCTGCCGGGCCTTCGCCACGCCCGCGTGCTTCGCCAGCCCTCGCCGGAAGCACGCCTGGCCGCCCTTGACGAGGTGATGGTTCACCGCGCCGTCCCGGAGGCCGACATCCTTGTTGAGGGGAGTTTCGTCGCTCTCATCTGCGCCACAGAGGCGGAGGCCGCGCGCGCCCATGCCGCGGCCGAGCGCGCCGCGCGATGGGAAAACGTGCGCCAGATCGATCCCACGCTGGCCGAGCCCCAATCGCTGAAGTCCATGCCAAATGATGTCTTCGCGGCCGGCGCCCCGGCCGAGGAAGGCTCCAACCGCCGCCGGATCACCGCCCGCTATGGCAAGCCCTATATCAGCCATGGCTCGTTAGGCCCTTCGGCAGGGATCGCCCGCTACGACGGCGCAAGGCTCACCATCTGGACCCACAACCAAGGCGTCTATCCGATGCAGTCGCTGGCGGCCCGGATCACCGGCTTGCCGGCAGACGCCATCGAGGTCGTTCACGCGCAGGGGCCAGGCTGCTACGGTCATAACGGCGCCGACGACCCGCCGATTGACGCAGCGCTGATAGCGCTCCGCCGGCCCGGTTCGCCGGTCCGCGTCCAGTGGCGACGCGAGGATGAGTTCGCCGCCGCCCCGGTCGGGACAGCCATGCTGATGGCGCTCTCCGCCGAGCTCGACGCCTCCGGACGCCTCGTCGACTACACGGCCGAAATCTGGAACACGCCGCACACGGGCGCCCGCGGAACTGCGGTAGCCGAGAGCGCGCTGCCCGGCTACCGGCCGCCGCCCAAGGCGCCGCCGCGCCTGATGCCTGACGGCCGCCGATTCTCCGGCGGCCTGCTCAACGCGATCCCGTCCTACGAGATCTCTGCGACGCGGACGGTCGAGCACGTTATCGACCCGCCGCCGATCCGCACGTCGTCGCTGCGCAGCCTTGGGGGCGCGCCGAACACCTTCGCCAGCGAGAGCTTCATCGGCGAACTGGCCGAGGCGGCTGGTCAGGACCCGCTGGCCTACCGCGTAGGGATGCTCGGCGACGAGCGCGGCCGGGCCGTGCTGACGCGGCTGGCCGAACTTTGCGGCTGGGCCAGGCGCTGGGAGGCCGAAACCGGCCGCGGCCTGGGCCTGGCCTACGATCGTCATCGCGGCATGGGCGCCTATGTCGCCTGTGCGGCCGAGCTCGTCGTCGACGCCGAGGTCCGCCTCACCCGGCTCTGGTGCGTTTGCGACGGCGGCCTGATCATCAATCCGGACGGCGCCAGGAACCAACTCGAGGGCGGCATGATCATGGCCGCCAGTTGGGCGCTCAAGGAGCAGGTGATGCTGTCCGGCCCCGGAATTTCATCGCTGACCTGGGATGACTATCCGATCCTGCGCTTTTCCGAAGTCCCGCCGGTCGAGATCGAACTGGTGAATACCGCCGCTCCACGCCCGTTCGGTCTCGGCGAGGTTAGCCAGGGGCCGGTCATGGCCGCTATCGGCAACGCGGTCGCCCACGCGCTCGGCGCTCGCATTCGCGACTTGCCCATGACCCGCGAGCGCATTGCCGCGGCGCTGCTCAAAGCCTGACGCACGCCCGGGGCGAGGGCCAGGAAGTTAACGGCGTCCCCCGCCGGACACGCGTTCGATCAGGCCGTAGCAACGAGAAAAGGGAGGGTGACCCCTCCCCTTCCCTTCATTCCATGCGAGCATCACTCGCGGTGACTTTGAGTCACGATGCGTTCAATTGAACGCTGAAAATTCAATATGTTGCGAGCCAAACTGAACCAACCTTCACAGGCGCTTCGTTCGGCTCGCTCGAGATTGGTAAGGTGGAATGTCCGCCATGCGCGTCTCCGTGCAGGCGAGCCCAAAAGCCCGCACCCGGACGATACGCCCCTCTCCCGAGACCGTGGGCATCACGACTTCGAGACTAGGGAACCCGGCTTCACGGCGCCTTCGGCGGTAGCGGCCTTGGAATCATGTGCTCAAAAGCGAGCCTGACGTTGGCCGAGCAGTCGTCGCCAGATTTGCACCTCACTCTGATGAGCGCCCTGACCTCGGCAACTGTGAGATCGTGCCCATAGCGATGAGCTGCTTCAAAGGCGTTCAGAACTTTTCCCGCGAACAGTTAATGCAGCGGATCGACAGCCAAGCGTTGGGTGGCTTGGGCGCGCTTGCCGGGCTAACTCCCTCGCATGGCGCGAACCAAGCAAAGCCCTGAGTTTGAGATTGAGGTCGGTGGGGAGCCTTATGTCTGGCGGCTTCAACGCCTGCCCCAGTGGTCCAGCGACGCCGCAGGGCGGCGCGGCAAGGCGATCGCCGTGC
This sequence comes from Caulobacteraceae bacterium, assembly GCA_036494815.1. Lineage (GTDB taxonomy): Bacteria > Pseudomonadota > Alphaproteobacteria > Caulobacterales > Caulobacteraceae > Poindextera. The sequence continues at coordinate 50,329 of DASXNV010000033.1, read as the reverse complement.
GTCACAAGGAGGGCCAGCGCGAAGCTGTGCTGGAGTTTCCACCGGGCCAACAGCCCAGGTTCGGCGAGCCGCAACTGAAGGCCTCGCAGATTGCGCCGCAACTCGTGGCGAAAGCCATCGCATCCGCCATCGCGGCGGGATGGGAGCCGCTGTCCCGCGGCAAAGCGGTCGCCATCGTCGTGGATGCGACGGGCGGCTGACGCGTTAGGGTTTGGAGGGTGCGACGATCGCCCCTACCCTCGATCAGCTGTCGCCCGCTCCGGGTAGCCTCAGTGGGTTCACAGCGAGCTGGCGATAGTTATCCGGCGATTAGGGAAGGCCCTGATTTGATCGAGCAATACGGGTGGTCCGATCTTTTGGCGGCGGCCTTCACGCGACACGCGCGCGCGGGCCACACCCCCGGGCGCATCGTCATCCAGCAACGCGATGGCTACTTAGTCGCCACAGATGAGGGAGAGCTGCGGGCCAAGGCATCCGGCCGCCTGCTTCACGAGGCCAGGGAGGCAGGCCATCCCGCTGTCGGCGACTGGGTGGCGCTCTCGCTGAACCTAGTAGAACGAACTTCCACCATCCACGCCATCCTGCCGCGCCGCACGGCTTTCGTGCGCCGGGCAGCGGACAGCCTGCGGGGCCTGCAGGTCATCGCCGCCAATATCGACGTCGCCTTTGTGGTCACTTCGTTGAACGCCGACCTAAATCCTCGCCGGATCGAGCGCTATCTCGCCGCCGCGTGGCAGAGCGGGGCGCGACCCGTGGTGGTGCTGACGAAGTCGGACCTCTGCGCCGATCCGCTGGGCCAGGCCGCGGAGATCGCCGCCCTGGCGCTGGGCTGCCCGGTGCTCGTGGTATCGGCGCGGCAAAACTTGGGCCTTGACGCCCTGCTAGCTCACGTGACGCCGGGCGAGACCTGTGTGCTGATCGGTTCCTCAGGCGTCGGCAAGTCCACCCTGGTAAACGCGTTCCTTGGTGAGGACCGCATGGCGACCTCCGCTATCCGAGAGGCCGACGACCAGGGGCGCCACAGCACCAGCCACCGCGAGCTGGTCTTGCTGCCCGACGGCGGCCTGATCCTTGACACGCCCGGTATTCGCGAAGTGGGCCTGATCGACGCCGACGAGGGGGTGAGCGTGGTGTTCGACGACATCGAGCGTTTGGCCCAGGACTGCCGCTTCAAGGACTGCGGTCACGCCAGCGAACCGGGCTGCGCGGTGCACGCCGCACTACAGATCGGGACCCTCGATCCCGCCCGTTGGGCGCACTTCCAAAAGCTTGGGCTTGAACTGGCGGCGGTGGAAGAGAAAGCGGACAGGGTGGCGCGAGACGCCGAGCGCCGCCGCCTCGCCGCCCTTCAGAAGGTATACCGCGCCACAAAGAGGAATGACCGGGGCGCCGACTGACCATCGGGCTGGGCCCCGTCGCATCCCCGCTGTCGCGAGCGGGAGGGTTTTTGCAGAATGTGTCCCACTCCTGCAGGCGAACCGGTTAGATGAGGGGATCTGGACCCACGAGTGATCACAATGCCCGCGTACACCATCGTCACCACCAGTGCGACCCAAGGCAGCGACGCGGCCGAGGTGAGCACGCTTACCGACGAATTCGTCAATGAGAGCGAAGCATTGGGATACTCGCGCCGAATGGCTGAAGAGATGCTGGGCCTCGCCCATCAACTGTCATTGGACTTCGACTACAGCAATGTCGGCCTCTATGGCGGAGACTTAATCGATGAGGATCTCGATCCGGCTCATCCCTCTTTGATAGGTATGTGGATACTTGACGATGATGGCGTCGCATTTGTCTCCGCGGACGAATTCCGGGAAAGCGCAATTGAGACTGTCCCCTCCTAGCTTTTGGGACAAAGCGGCATTCCAAGCGTATCGACATCCCCATTAGCAATTGTCGCCGAGCCGACGATATTTGGTCCCCGGATATCCATCGGCTGACGAAGATTTGCCAAGACGAACCCACGAACTTCATCGCGTTTGGCCAGAGTTGAGAGCGCCGCCTCGCCTCCCCCTAAGCCCCACCCAGCCCTCCCTTAGACCATGGTGGCGGATCCAGGGAATGGCTTCAGGTGGGGTGAACTAGATGTTGGGAGGGGATGTGGCGCAGGATCTATCGGACTTCCCGCGAAAGCCCTCGGCCAGATGAGCTCACAACCAGACTCCGCCATGATGGCGCCCATTGAAAGCATCGCCCGCTTCATCACGACCGCTGAAGACAGTCGCCTGTCGGCTTTCGCGGACGAGGGCGTGACGATCCTGGAAAATTTCGCGCCGCATCTGTTCAGCGGCCCCGGCGCCGTCGGCCGGTGGGCCAGCGCGATGCGCGCCCACGCCAGCGGCCTCAGCGGTCTGGCGCACCGCTTCGGCCCGGCCTGCGATTTCCGCGTCGAGGAAGGCCGCGCCTTCTTCTCACTGCCGACCCAATGGAGTGGCGCAGCGAACGGCCGCCGTTTCCAGGAGGATGGCGGCTGGGCCTTCGTGCTCGTCAGGCAAGGCGGAGAGTGGCGTGTGCTCAGCTATGGCTGGGCGGTCACGCGGCTCGCCTTCGACCAGGCAGCGGCCCATACCGCACCCGATCCCGAAACGTTCAGGACCGGGAGCGGCGCCGGCTGAGCCCTTGGCTGTTGTCCACGCCAGTGACCAGACCCGCGCCGACAGTCTTGCCGCCCTCGCGGTTGGCGAAGCGCACGCCCGGCTCGACGCCGACCGGCTTGGTCAGCTCGAAGCTGATCTCGGCCTGGTCGCCAGGATGGACGCTCACGCCGCCGCCGACCTGGATCACCCCGGTGACGTCGGTGACCCCGAAGAACAGCTGGGGCCAGTAGCCGCTGGCGAACGGCGTATGCCGCCCGCCTTCTTCAGCGGTCAGGGCGAAGATCTGCGCCTTGCCTCTGCTGCGCGCCCGGATCGCGCCCGGGGCGCTCAACACCTGACCGCGTTGGACGTCGTCACGCTTTAGTTCGCGCAACAACAGGCAGACGTTCATGCCTGCACGAGCCTCGGGAATGTTCTTCCTGATGGCTTGGTTGAACGCCGCCGGCGATATCAGCTTGCAACTGCCCGCCGGGGCTATGGAACGACGGGGACGTCTCCGCCAAGTCAATACGAGGGTCTAGCGCGATACTATCCAGACTGCGCCACGCGCATGGGAGTCAGCGGTAAAGCGACGTTCCGTTGCACGGTTGGCCCCGGCCTGAGCCCGAATGACGCCTGGCGTCTCTACGATTGCGCGATCGCTGAAGAAACGCCTGCGGATTTCGGCTTTGGCGCGACCACCTTGAACGTCGCCAAGACGGTGAGGATAGACCTTCTCAGCCCGCGGCGGCGTGAAGATCGGCCAGGTGATCACCAAAACCATCGTCTGGCGCGTCCCTGGGAACGCCGCGCCCGCGCCTCTTCCGGCCGCGACCGCGAACGGGCCACAGATACGCCAATAGAGGAGGCTACACATCGCCCCCAAGCGCCTTGTAGATCGACACCACATCCACATTGGCCTGGGTCTCGGCCTGGGTCAGGGCGTCCTCCGCTTCCAGGCGCGTGCGCTCGGCGTCCAACTCGCGCAGGAAATCGATGCTGCCTTCCTTGTAGCGGATGTGCGCGAGATTGGCGGCGCGGCGGGAAGCTTCGACCTGTTGCGACAGGCTGGCCACTTGCAGTTGCCGCTCGCGATAGGACACCAGCGCATTCTGCAAGTCCTCGATCGCGCGCAGGACCGTCTGTTGATAGACGGCCAGGCTTTCATCCCCGCGGGCCTGCTGAGCCCGTAGCCGGGCGCGGGCGCCGCCAAGGTCCAGAGCGGGCCAGGTGACGACCGGGCTGACCGCCCAGGCCTCGCTGCCGCCCTTGAACAGGGTTGAGACATTGCCCGACAGCAGGCCAACGAAGCCGGTCACCTGGATGCGCGGGAACAGGTCGGCGGTGGAAACGCCTGTGCGCGCCGTCTCCGCTGCAAGCCGCCGCTCGGCCGCCTGCACATCGGGCCGGCGGCGCAGGAAGGTCGAGGCGTCGCCGATCGCCAGCGGCGCGGTCAGAGTCTGTTTCGCGGCCGGTGTCGCCGCCAGTTCGGCGTCCAGCGCGCCCGGACGCTGGCCGACCAGGACCGCGAGGCGATGGGCGGCCTGGGCCTCGGCCGCGCGCAGTTCCGGTACGGTCGCCTCGGTGGCCTCCAGTCGAGCACGAGCGCTTTCCACATCCACCGGGTCGCCCGGGCCGACCTGATAGCGCACCCGGGTGAGGCGCAGGGTGTCCTGCTCAGTCCGCGCGTTTTCCTCCGCCACCGCCCGGCGGGCCTGGGCGCCGCGCAACTCGAGATAGTTGCGGGCCACCTCGGCGACCACGGACACCTGGACGTTGCGAAGATCGTCGCGTGTCGCTTCGGCGTCCGCCTTGGACGCCTCGATCCCATGGCGCACGCGCCCGAACAGATCGATCTCCCAGGCAGCGTCGAAGCCCAGATCAGCCTGTTCGATATTCGCCCGCTGAGAGCCAAACCCAGGCAGCTGCTCGTCGCTGCGGGCATAGGTGGCGTCGCTGGTCACCCGCGGCAGGCGATCGAGCTGCCGGTCGTGGAACAGGGCCCGCGCTTCGTCCACATGGGCGACGGCCACCCGCACGTCGAGATTGGCCTTCAGGGCCCTGGCGATCAGGTCGCTGAGCTGGGGATCGCCGAAGGCGCTCCACCAATCGGACGGCGGCGTTTGACTAACAAAGCGAGGGCTGTCGGTCTTCAGGAGCGCTTGCGCGTCCAAAGGCGCATGATAGGTCGGCCCGACGGCGCAACCGGTGGCGGCCAGGGCCACGCCGGCGATCAACAGCGTGCGGAGGAAGGTCATTCTGCGGCTCTCAGATGAGGGGTTTGCGCGACGGACGGCAGCGTGGGGTCCGGGGCGGCGCCAAGGCCATGGCGCGCTTTATGGCCGCTCGTCAGTCTACGGACGGTCCAATAGAAGATCGGCGTCAGCACCAGCCCGAACAGGGTCACCCCCAACATGCCGGAGAAGACCGCCACCCCCATGGCCCGGCGCATCTCCGAGCCCGCCCCTTGCGAAGCGGCCAGGGGCGCGACGCCCATGATGAAGGCCAGGGAGGTCATCAGGATCGGCCGCAGGCGCAGCCGGCAGGCGGCCAGGATCGCCTGTAGCAGGCTGTCCCCCTCAAGCTCCCGCTCCCGAGCGAACTCGACGATCAGGATGGCGTTCTTACAGGCCAGCCCCACCAGCACGAGCAGGCCGATCTGGGTGAAGACATTGTCGTCGCCATGGCTCAGCTGCACGCCGACGAGGGCGCAGAGCAGACACATGGGCACGATCAGGATCACCACCAGCGGCAAGCTCCAACTTTCGTACTGCGCGACCAGCACCAGGAAGGCCAGCAACACGCAGATCGGGAAGACGAAGATCGCCGTATTGCCCGCCAGGATCTGCTGATAGGTCAGCTCGGTCCATTCGAATCCCATGCCGTTGGGCAGCTCCCGCTTGGCGATGGTTTCCAGCGCCTTTTGGGCCTCGCCCGTGCTGTGGCCGATGGCTGGCCCGCCGTTGATCTCAGCCGTGAGGTCGCCGTTATAGTGGCTGGTGCGCTCCGGCCCTGTGGTTTCATGAGTGGTGACGAAGGCGCCCAGGGGAATCATCTGGCCAGCGGCGTTGCGGGTTTGCAGGCGAAGAATATCTTCGGGCTGTAGCCTAAAGCGCTGATCGGCCTGCACGTTGACCGGGTAGGTGCGGCCAAAGCGGTTGAAATCATTGACATAGAGCGAGCCGAGATAGACCTGCATGGTCTCGAACAGGTCGGTCAGGGAAACGCCCTGGGCCCTCGCCTTTTCACGGTCCACATCTGCGCGGATCTTGGGCACGCCGATCTGATAGGACGAGAACACCCCAGTGAGGCTCGGGTCCTTGGAGGCCGCGGCGATCACCCTCTGCGTCGCCTGATAGACGGCCTCGGGTCCGAGGCCAGCCCGGTCCTCGATCTGCATGCGGAACCCGCCGATGGTGCCAAGCCCCTGCACGGGCGGTGGCGGGAAGACAGCAATGGTAGCCTCGGGAATGGCCGCGAACTTCTTGTTGAGCTCGCCGGCGATGGCGCCGGCCGAAAGATCCTTGGACTTGCGCTTGTCGAAGCCCTCCAGGGTCAGGAACAGGGCGCCGGCATTGGGGCTGTTGACCAATCCGTTGACCGACAGTCCAGGAAAGCCGACCGCATGGCTGACGCCCGGGGTGTGCAGGCCGATGTCGCTCATCTCGCGGATCACCGCCTCGGTGCGGTCGAGGCTCGACGCGTCCGGCAATTGGGCCACCGCCACCAGATAGAGCTTATCCTGCTGTGGCACGAAGCCGCTGGGCGTTCGCATGAAGGTGAAGACGGTCAGGAGGATCAGGCCGCCATACAGCGCCAGGGCGACGGAGCTACGCCCGATCATCCGGGTCACTCCGCCCACATAGGACGCCGAGAGCCAGGTGAAGGCGCGGTTGAAGGGCCGAAATAGCCAGCCGAAGCTGCGGTCGATCAGAAGCTCGAAGCGGTCCTTGGGCGCACCGTGGGCCTTCAGCAGCACCGCCGCCAGGGCCGGCGACAGGGTCAGGGAGTTGAAGGCCGAGATCACGGTCGAGATGGCGATAGTCAGGGCGAACTGGCGGAAGAACTGGCCCGTCAGGCCGGTGATGAAGGCGGTCGGCACGAATACCGCGCACAGCACCAGGGCGGTGGAGATGATCGGGCCGGTGACTTCGCTCATCGCCTTGCGAGTGGCGTCGGCCGGCGGCAGGCCCAGGGCGATATTGCGCTCGACATTCTCGACCACGACGATGGCGTCGTCGACCACGATGCCGATGGCCAGGACTAGGCCGAACAGGGTCAGGGCGTTGAGGCCGAAGCCCAGCATCAGCATGACGGCGAAGGTGCCCACCAGGCTGACGGGCACCGCCACCAGCGGAATGATCGAGGCGCGCCAGTTCTGCAGGAACAGCACCACGACCAGGACCACCAGGATCAGGGCCTCGAACAGGGTGTGCACCACCGCATTAATGGATTCGTGCACGAAGCCGGTGGTGTCGTAGACGATGTGGTACTGCATGCCCTCAGGGAAGTCCTTGGACAGCTGGTCCATGGTCTTCCTGACGCCGTCCGCCATCTGCAAGGCGTTGGTGCCCGGGCGCTGGAAGACCGGCATGGCGATGGCCTGCTTGTTGTCCAGCAAGGCTCGCAGGGCGTAGCTGTCCGAGCCCAGTTCGATCCGCGCCACGTCGCGCAGATGGCTGATCTCGCCCTTGTCGCCGGCGCGAACGACGATGTCGCCGAACTCCTGCTCCGTCGCCAAACGGCCCTGAGTGTTCACAGAGATCTGGAAATCGGCCTGGCCGGGGGCCGGTGGAGCGCCCACCTGGCCGGCGGCGACCTGGACGTTCTGTTCGCGAAGGGCGGCGATCACGTCGCCGGGAGTCATGGACCGCGAGGCGAGTTTTTCCGGATCCAGCCAGATCCGCATCGAATACGGCCCCTGGCCGAACATCTGCACGTCGCCGACGCCATAGCTGCGCGCGAGCGCGTCCTTGACGTGCAACTGCGCATAGCTGGCCAGATAGAGCATGTCATAGCGGTTATTGGTCGAGGTCAGGTGGACGACCTCGATCAGGCTCGGCGACGCCTTGGTCGTGGTCACCCCAACTCGCTGCACCTCCGGCGGCAGGCGCGACAGCACCTGAGCCACTCGATTCTGCACCAGCACCTGAGCCTTGTCGGGATCGACGCCCAGCGCAAAGGTGATGGTCAGGGCCATGGCCCCATCCGCGGTCGACTGCGACGACTGGTAGAGCATCCCCTCCACGCCATTGATCGACTGCTCGAGCGGCGCGGCGACGGTTTCGGCGATCACCGAGGGATCGGCCCCGGCATAGGCGGTGCGGACCACCACCGTGGGCGGCACCACTTCCGGATATTCGCCGATGGGCAGGATCGGCAGGGCGATCAGGCCGGCGATGAGGATGACGAGTGACAACACCACCGCAAAGCGGGGCCGGCTCACAAAAAAGTTGGAAAAGTTCATCAGGAGCGCCCCATTTGGGTGTGCAGAAGGCTTCGGGCGCGCCGGTAGGCGCGTCCGTCAGGGGTTCAGAGAGGAGTTTGGCGTCAGCCCGTGGGTTGCAGGGCGGCCAGGGCCACGGTGTTAATGGGCGCGTCGTTGAGCTGAGGCGTGACGACGTCGCCGGGCTTCACCTTTTGCAGGCCGCTGGTGACGATCTTTTCGCCCGGGGCCAGGCCGGCGAGGACGATGCGATACTCGCCGACCGCGCGGCCCAGGGTCACGGGGCGATATTGGACGTGGTCGCCAGCCCCCAGGACCAGGACGTAGCGCTTGCCAAGATCCGTCCCCAGCGCCTGTTCCGGCACCAGGGCCGCAGGCTGAACCTGGCGGCTGACCAGACGCACGCGAGCGAACAGGCCAGGGGTCAAGGCGCCATCGGCGTTGTCGAAGATGGCTCGGCCGCTGATGGTGCCGCTGTGGGCGTCCACGGCGTTGTCGAGAAAGTGCAGCTTGCCCTGGTGCGGAAATCCATCCTCGGTCATCAGGCCCATATAGACCGGCCCCTCCCCACCCCTCTGAGCCTCCGCATATTTCAGATAGGTCTGCTCGTCGGTGTTGAACGCTGCATAGATCGGGGTGTCCGAGACCACCGTGGTCAGGAGGTCCGACGGCGTGACGAGGTTGCCGCGCGTGACCATGGCTCGCGAGACCCGGCCATCGATGGGCGAGACGACACGGGTGAAGGACAGGTTGAGCTGAGCCGTGCGCAGGGACGCCTCGGCGGCGCCCAGATCCCCCCGGGCCGAGCGAGCCTCGGACACCAGGCGTTCGGCCTCTTCCTTGGCGATGGCGTCCTGCGACAGCAGGCGTTGACCGCGATCGCTGTCCGCCGAAGCCAGTTGCGCTTTGGCCCGGGATCGGTCCGCTTCCGCCGACAACCGATCCACCTCGGCCTGGAAGGGGCGCGGATCAATCTCGAACAGGACCTGCCCTTTGTGGACCTTCGCGCCTTCCTGGAAGGTGGCCGAAATTAGCTGGCCCGAAACACGAGGGCGCAGATCGACGGTGTCCACCGCCTCGAGCTGACCGGTGAAATCGTCCCACTGCCGCAGGGGCTTGAAGGTGACAGTGACGACACCGACCACAGGCGGCGGCGCGGCTGGCGCGACGGACTGGGCTTCGGCGCCGCATCCGGCAAGGATCAGCGCGCCCAGCAGCGCGGCGTATCGGGATGTTGGATTGGTCATGGGGTTACTCCGCGCGACAAAGCTGCGCGACGGGCAGCTTTTAATACCGTGCGGTATAGATATGAACCGCATTGCGCTGCGTCAACGGCGTTTCATACCATTCGGTATGCAATATTTTCGACGCCACGATCCCTTGCGTCAAAAGGCGATACTGATCTACCGCACTGCAACCTAGCGGCCGGGCCAAAGCTCCAGCGTGGTATCCACCAGACGTTCCAGATCCTGGGGCGAGGCGCCAGATCCCGCCTGCACGCACAAGCCTTGAATGACGGCGGTCAGATAGCGAACCAGGCCCTCGGGTTCGATGAGGTCGGGCAGATCGCCCTCCTGCTTGGCCACCTGCATCCGCCGGAGCAGGGCCGCGTCGGAAGACGCCTTGCGCAGCAGCACCTCGGCCTTGATGGATTGGGCTTCGGCGCCGCAGGCGACGGAACTGATCACGCCGAGACAGCCGCGGGGATCGGACCCTGAGGTCTGCATCTCCAGCGCGCCACGCAACAGCCGCTCCGCCACGCCCCGCGCCGTCGGCTCCTCAAGGGCCGCCTCCATATAGGCCAGCTTTTCGTGCTCGTAGAGATCGAGTGTCTTGCGGAACAGGGCCTCCTTGTTGCCGAACGCGGCATAGAGGCTGGGGCGGGTGATGCCCATGGCGTCGGTGAGATCGGTCAGCGATGCGCCTTCGTAGCCCTTGCTCCAGAACACGCGCAAGGCGGCGCTCAACGCCTCATCGACGCAGAACTCCCGTGGACGGCCACGAACGGCGGTGGAGGCTTCAGCTTTCATACCGATCGATATGTAAGACGGCGAACCACGCGAATCCAGTGGTCTTGCCAATATCGACCTCGCCCTTTCGATTCACAGCTTCGCTGGACGGCCTGGCCGACGTCGATCATGAGCCATATATGGACTCGGCGCCGCGCCCCAAGGGGCCTTGCACGGCGACGCCCCATCAGGAAGCGAACGCCGCATGGCCGGATATCACCTCGCCCAGATCAATATCGGCACGCTGAAGGCGGCGATGGACGCGCCGGAGACCGCCGGCTTCGCCGAAAACCTGGACCGCATCAACGCCCTGGCCGAGGCCCAGCCCGGCTTTGTCTGGCGGCTGACTGGCGAGGGCAATAACGCCACCGATCTGAAGTTCTTCGACGATCCCTTGCTGCTCCTCAACATGTCGGTCTGGACCGACCTCGACGCGCTTGCGGCCTTTGTCTATCGCTCGGACCACCGGCAGGTGATGCGCCGCCGAGCGCAGTGGTTCCACCGGATGGAGCTGTTCATGGGCCTGTGGTGGATTCCCATCGGCCATCAGCCCACGCCCCAGGAGGCCATCGAGCGCCTGGACATCCTGCGGCGGCATGGCCCTTCGCCGGAGGCCTTCACCTTCAAGACACCCTATCCGGCGCCCGACGCCACCAAGGCGCCGCCGGCGGTGCTGGACGAATGCGCTTGAACCCAATTTGAGCGGCCCAGCAGCCCGGCGCCGCCCCGTTTGGCGTCGCCCTTGCTCAGTGAGAGCATCGCGGGCGATGGGCGCCCCAAATTGGGATTTAGTGTCATGGGCATCCCAGCTCATATGAAGTTCAGCGACGAAGTCGAGGCGCCTGTGCGGCCCCGCATGTCGCCTTTTTCGATGATCGCCACCGGCATGATCGCCGGTATGGTCGCGTTCGGCCTGGCCTGGGCGTTCGGGCTGGTTCACTAACCCCAGGATTGGCGCAGGGCCTTAGCCCCCGAAAACGTGCGCCTTATTGATCGCCATAGCCAGTTTGTCGCCCGGCCGCTGATCAGCCAGGGCTTCGCGGGCGAAGCTGGCCTCGATCGGCTGACCATCCTCCAGCCGAGCCTCGACCCGGGCCACGGGCCCCGTCACCACAATCCGCTCGATCACCGCCTGCAAATCGTCGCCGCCGGCGCCGGCGGCCAGGTCATAGGGCCGCACATAGGCCACGGCGGCTCCATTGGCCGCGTGCCTGGCTGGCGCCACCAGCGCGCCGGCGCGGAATATGCCGCCCTCCACCACGCCCTCATAGCGGTTGGCCTCGCCAACAAAGCCGCAGACGAAGGCGCTGGCCGGGTGGTCATGCACCTGGTCCGGCGTGCCGACCTGCTCGATCTGGCCCTTGTTGAGGATGGCCACCCGGTCGGCCAGTTCCAGCGCTTCTTCCTGGTCGTGGGTGACGAAGATGGTGGTCACCCCGGTGGCGTCGTGGATCCGGCGCAGTTCGCGCCGTAGCGATTTGCGCACGGTGGCGTCCAGGGCCCCGAAGGGCTCATCCAACAGCAGCACCCGCGGGGACACCGCCAGGGCCCGCGCCAGAGCCACGCGCTGGCGCTGGCCGCCGGACAGCTGCGAGGGAAATCGGCCGCCCAATCCGTCCAGTTCGACCAGCTTCAATAGCTCGGCAACCCTGGCCCTGATCTCGGCCCCAGGTGGCTTGGCCGCACCTTTGCGTACGTCCAGGCCAAAGGCGACGTTCTTGGCCACTGTCATGTGCTTGAACAGGGCGTATTGCTGGAACACGAACCCCACCTGACGCGCGGCGGCGTGGGCGTAGGTCACGTTCTGGTCGGCGAATAGCACCTGGCCCTGATCTGGAAATTCCAGCCCCGCGATCACGCGCAGCAGCGTGGTCTTGCCGGAGCCCGAGGGCCCCAGCAAGGCCAGGAGCTCGCCGTCGCGAACCTCCAGGTCGACGCTGTTCAGCGCCGGGTAGCGGCCGAAGCTCTTTTCGACCGCGCGGATGGTGATGGTCATGGGCGGGAAACTTCTCGCATCAGACGTGGCGGCCGCGGACGGACTGGGAGAGCTCCAGCGCCGTCTTCAAGGCCAGGGTCACGATCGCCAGCAGGCACAGAAGCGCCGCCACGGCGAAGGCGCCGACGAAATCGTACTCGTTGTAGAGGATCTCCACATGCAGCGGCATGGTGTCGGTCAGGCCGCGGATGTGGCCGGACACCACCGACACCGCCCCAAACTCGCCCATCGCCCGGGCGTTGCACAGCAGCACGCCATAGAGCAGGCCCCAGCGGATATTGGGCGCGGTGACCCGAAGGAAGGTGACGAGACCCGAGGCGCCCATGGAGGTCGCCGCCTCCTCCTCGTCCACGCCCTGTTCCTGCATGAGCGGGATCAGTTCGCGAGCCACGAAGGGGAAGGTGACGAAGATGGTGGCCAGAACGATGCCGGGCGCGGCGAAGATGATCTTGATATTGTGGTCGATCAGCCATCCGCCGAACCAGCCCTGGGCGCCAAAGATCAGCACATAGATCAGCCCGGCCACCACTGGAGACACCGAGAACGGCAGGTCGATCAGGGTGATCAGGAAGCTCTTGGCCGGAAACTCGTGCTTGGCCACCGCCCAGGCGGCGCAGAGGCCGAATAGGGCGTTGAACGGCACGGCGATGGCCGCCACCAGCAGGGTCAGACGGATGGCGGCGATGGCGTCCGGATCCTTGATCGCCTCCAGGGCGGCGCCCGCACCCTTGCTGAAGGCCTGGGCGAAGACACTGACCAGGGGCAGGATCAGCACCAGGACCAGGAAGCCGATCACGGCGGCCAGGACCAGGGCGCGAACCCAGCGGGGATCCTCGTTCGGTCGGGCGGGTGGGCGCGACGGCACATATTCCGGGATGGGGCGGGGCCTGACGACGGTCATGTGTAGCGCCTCGCCCAGGCCTGGATGGCGTTGATCACGAACAGTAGGGCGAAGGACACCAGCAGCATGACCACAGCGATGGCCGCAGCCTCGCGATACTGGAACTGCTCCAACTGGATGACGATCAACAGCGGCGCGATCTCGGACTTGAACGGCATGTTGCCGGCGATGAAGATCACCGAGCCGTACTCGCCAACCCCGCGGGCGAAGGCCAGGGCGAAGCCGGTGAGCCAGGCCGGAACCAGGGCCGGCAGGATCACCCGCGCCAGGGTCTGCAACCGGTCGGCGCCCAGGCTGGCTGAGGCCTCCTCCACATCGACGGCCAGGTCACGGACCACGGGCTCCAGGGTGCGGACCACGAACGGCAGGCCGATGAACGTCAGGGCCACCACCACGCCCAGGGGCGTATAAGCGACCTTGATCCCCACATGGGCCAGGGCGGCGCCGATCCAGCCTTTCTGGGAATAGAGGGTGGCCAGGGAAATCCCCGCCACCGCCGTTGGCAGGGCGAAGGGCAAGTCGATCAAGGCGTTGAGCAGGGTCTTGCCGAAGAAGCGATAACGCACGATGGCCCAGACCGTGATCAGGCCAAACACGCCATTGACCGCCGCCGCCAGCACGGCGGCGCCAAAGGACAGGCGATAGGCCTCGACGGCGCGCTGGGAGAATCCCGCCTTGAGGAACCCGCTCCAGCCCAGCCCGGTCGCCTTGATCACCACGGCTGACAAGGGGATCAGCACGATCAGGGACAGGACGCTCAAGGTCACGCCCATGGTCAGGCCAAACCCGGGAATGGCCGAGCGCCGCCGGAATAGCGGCGGTCGCCGTGCAGGGCGCACAGGGGCGGTTGGCGCCAGACTCATGCGCGCGGCTCGGGGCGAGGCGCGCCAATCGGGGCTTCAGACGACATGGAGACAGACTTTCCCAGGAGCGTCAGCCGATATTTCCCATAGGCTCTGTAGACAATCGAGAAAAACTGACCCGCCGCCCGGGAAAACTCGCAAGCTGGACCGTGGCCCGTCCAGGATCGGCCAGACCATGTTAGCACCAATGCCGGACCACAGGATGGTCGCCGCGTGATCGAGCCTATAGGTTCAAATCGCAGAAACAAGGAACCGTGCATGGCCCCGCCGACCCTCCCGCGCGACGAAGCGCTCGACCGTCGCCGTTTGGAAGCCCTGGTCGAGGCCTTGCGGGCGGGGCGTTATGAAGATGGGGTGGCGCAAGCCGAAGCGGCCCTGGCCGATGGCCTGATCCATCCCCTACCCCTTCGCCTGGCCGCCACGGTGCGGCAACAGGCCGGCCGGTTCGAAGAGGCCATCGCCCTGTTCCAGCGTGCGGTGGAACTGGCGCCGCGCGATCCCAATGGCTGGGCGGCCCTGGCGGCTTGCCTGTTCGCCGCCCGGCGTCCCGAGGCGTCGTTGGACGCCAGCGAAGCAGCGTTGAAGCTCGCCCCCGACGAGCCCGCCCTGCTCTGCGGCCGCGCCCAGGTGCTGCAAAGCCTCAGCCGCGTCGTGGAGGCTGCGGGCCTCTATCGCCGCGTCCTGGACGTTCATCCCGATCTGTTCGAAGCCGGCCTGGGCCTGGCCATGCTGGCGGTGGAGGCCGGCGCCTGGGACGAAGCCGGCGCCTATGTCCGCAACCTCAAGAGCCGCCATGGCCAACACCCTGCCCTGGGCTGGCTGGCGGCCAAGATCGCCATGGGCCAGGGCGATTTCGAAACCGCCCGCGCCGAGGCCGCAACCCTGCTGGACGATAGCCGCCTGCCGCCCGACCAGCGGGCCGAGGCCCTGCTGCTGCGAGGCGAGGCGCTTGACGCCCTGGATCGCACGACCGAGGCGTTCCAGGCCGCCGTGGCGGGCAAGGCGATCCAGCACAAGCTGCTGGCCGAACGCGCCGCCGGCCGCGAGAGCGAGACGGACAAGCTGAACCGGCTCGCCGCCTGGTTCCGCGCCGCAGATCCTGCTGACTGGCGAACCGCACCGTCAGCGAGCGCACGGGGACTGACTTCGGGCCACGTGTTCCTAGTCGGATTTCCAAGGTCCGGCACCACCCTGCTGGAACAGGTCCTAGCCGGCCACCCAGAGGTCGTGGCCCTGGAGGAGGCGCCGACCCTGGCCGACGCCTATGCCGAGTTCATGAGCTCGGACGAGGATCTGCAGCGCCTGGCCCGGTTGTCTCCCGCCGAAGCCAGCCTGTGGCGCGCCCGCTACTGGAGCGAGGTGCGCGCCCATGGCGTCGAGCCCGAGGGGCGGCTGTTTGTGGACAAGGCGCCGGCGGGCACGCTCAATCTGCCCCTGGTGACCAAGCTGTTCCCGAACGCCAAGGTGCTGTTCGCCCTGCGCGACCCGCGCGACGTGGTGCTGAGCTGCCTGCGGCAGAACTTCCAGCTCAACGCCATGACCTACGCCTTCACCACCCTGGCCGACACGGCGACCTGCTACGACGCCTGCATGGCCCTGGCCGAGGCCTATCGCGCGCTGTTGCCGCTCGACCTGATAGAGACCCGCCACGAGGCGTTGGTGGAGGATTTCGATGGAACCCTCGCCCATATCGCCGGCTTCCTCGGCCTGACGGTGACGCCGCAAATGGCCGACATCGCCGCAACCGCAAACCGGCGCAGCGTGCGAACCCCCAGCGCGCGGCAGGTGCGAGAGGGCCTCAACGTCCGCGGCCTTGGACGCTGGCGCGCCTATGCCCGGCAACTGGGCCCGGTGATGGCGACCCTGGCGCCGTGGGTCGAGCGCTTCGGCTATCCGGCCGAGTGATCGCGCCGGCCAGTTCAGGTCGGCGGACGGGGATAACCAGCCAGCACCGGTCCCAGGGCGTCCTTCAACGGAGCGAGCCAGGGCTCGAAATGTCGCCACTGGTCGACGGCGTCGGCGAAGATCGGGCGGCGGACCTGCTCGGAGCTGGGCGTGGCGACGGCCCGCGGGTTCTCGAAAAAGCGCAGGCAGGCCGGATCGAACGGCAGGTCCAGATAGGCCAGCAGGCGCCGCACCTCCGCCTCGGTGTTCTCCACCAGGTCTTCGTAGATAACGCGATGGATCCGCCCCGGCAGCACCTGGTCGAAATGGGCCATGAGGTCGACATAGTCGGCGTAGTAGCGGCCGAGATCGGTCAGATCGTTCGAGAAGTCAAAGCCGCTGGCGAAATGCTGCTTGAACGCCGACAGGCAGCAGCCGAGCGGATGGCGGCGAATATCGATGATCTTGGCCTTGGGCAGGATCAGGTGAATCAGGCCGGTGTGAAGAAAATTCCACGGCGCCTTGTCGGTGAACCGCGGCCGGTCCGATTTCCGCTGCGCCGATGTCCACTTCAGATAGTCGCGCCCGAACTTGGCGCACAGATCCCGCGGCAGGGCTTCGACTTGGTCCGGATAACCGAAGGATTGCTCCGCCCCGCGCTGCAGTTCGATCCAGTCGGCGATCACCTGGAGATCGTGCAGTTCCCGCGTGCCTTCCACCGACGGGTGGCTGGCCAGAATCTGATCGATCAGCGTCGAACCCGAACGCGGCAGGCCGACGATGAAGATCGGATCGGCCGCCGCGGAGCCCCACCCGGCGCGCTCCGCAAAAAAGGCCGGCGTGAACAGGGCTTTGGATCTTTGGACAAACCCGGTGGTCCGCGCGGGGTCATAGCCGCGTAGCTCGCGCTGGATCGCATTGCCCCGGGCATAGTGGTCGAAGGCTGCGGCATAGTCCTTGGCGTCCTCGTGCGCCTTACCCAAGGCGAAATGCAGGTTGCTGCGATCCACAGGGCCAAGACGGGGCTCAGACAGACGCGCCCTCATCGCCGCGCAGGCTTCCGCGCTGAAGCGATAGGTCTTCAGATTGGCCAGGCTCCAATAGGCCTCGCTGCAATCTGAATCGAGCACGATGCACCGGCCATAGGCCGCCACCGCCTCGTCGATACGGCCCAGGGTGCGCAGGCCGTTGCCGTAGAGCAGCCAGGCCTGGGGCTGGTCGGGAAACACCTCGAGCAGGGACGCCGTAACCTGGGCGGCGGCCGCAAAGTCGCCGGCCTCGGTCAGGGCGGCGGCTTTCATCATGCGGCAGCGATTGTCACCGGGAGCCTTGGCCAGAAGGCGCTCGAGCTGAACCAGGGCCTTGGCCGGCTCGCCGATGGCCAACAGCGCCAGGGCGTAGCTCTCCCGGGCCAGATCGAGATCCGGCGCCCTGTCCAGGCACTGCGCCAACAGCGCTGTCGCGTCGGCCAAACGGCCCCGCCGCCTGAGCACTTCGCCCAGCACATGCGCCGCCGTCGCTGAGGCCGGCTCCAGGGCGAGAACGGACCGCACCTCCCGTTCGGCCACATCCAGCCGGCCTTCAGCCAGGGCCTCGGCGGGCGCCTGCAATCGCGGATCGCGGATGACGGACCGAAGATGCCGGTCATAGGCGGCCTGGGCCGTGGGGAGTTGGCCGGACACCATCCAGATGTCACCGAGCAGCCGCCACCCCGCGGCCAGGCCCGGATTGAGCGCCACCGCCTGGGAAAGCGGGGCCGCCGCCGCGCGGCTCTCCCCAAGCGCCAGGAGGACACGCGCCACCTCGAACTGCACGACCCACGACGCCCTCTGGGCGGTCGCGAGCGGCTCCAGCACCCGGCGCGCGGGCTCCAAGGCGCCCTGCAGGCGCAGGGCCGTTCCCAGGACGATCAGCGCGTCGAGATTTTCCGGCGCAGCTTCCAGGATCTCGCGCGCCATAGCTTCAGCCCGCTGGGGATCAGACGCCAGCAGGCCGATCGCCGCCCTCACCAGAGCTGAAACATCGGTCGCCGGCTCAGCGGCGTCGATAGCCATCAAACAACATCCTCCAGGCGGCGCATGACTATGCGCGGCGCGCCTCGCGGGTCAAACCGTGGAGACGCGTCGGCGCCGAAGCCTTGCCAAAGAAAAAGGCGGAGCGATCAATCGCTCCGCCAGTTGTCCGTGCCTTTGGGGATTGAAGCACGAGGAAATCAGCGGACCGGCAGGAGGGATCTGTCGGTCCGAAAGCCGGGCATGAGATCCGACCGGGCCAGGCCGGATCTCACCCCCCAAACGGCCCCACATCCAGGCCGTCGCCAGCGCCAAGCCCGTTGCCAGGTTCGGCGCCGATACGCTTAGAACTTCGCCTTGATGCCGAAGTAATACTGAGAGCCGTTGTCGTACACGGCACGAGGTTGTGTCGTATTGGCCGCGTAGTATTTGATCAGCGTATCGGTGATGTTCTTTGCGTCAAACGTCAGCGAGATGTTCGGCGTGACGTTGATGTTTACAGACGCGTCAAGCTGGCCATATCCTTCCTCATGTTCTGGCGTTCCGCGGTCGAAACCGATGAAGTAGGAGGAGCGATAGGTATAGGCCAATCGCGCACTACCCCATTTCTGCTCGTAATAACCAACGAGGTTATAGGTGATCTTCGAGGTGCCGATCATCGGACCGCCGGTGGCGGCTTCGGAGTCGATGACGGTCAGGTTGGTTTGGAAGCCGAAGTTATAGGGTAGCGGCTGTTGCAGTTGAAGTTCGACGCCCTTGAGTTCCGCGCCAATGTTGGTCGGCGTGTTTAAGGTATAGAGCTGATTACTATTGGTCTGCTGGTCGAAATAGGTGCCCGTCGTGGTGAGGTAGCTCACATAGGACGAGAAGTCGTTATAGAAGACGCTGGCCGCCAGCAGCGATGTCGGCTGGTAGTACCATTCCAGCGAGGCGTCATAGACCGCAGCCTTAACCGGCTTCAGGTCGGGGTTGCCCTTGTTGCCCGTCAGGGTGAGGTTGGTCAGCGCCACGCCGCCGCCGAGATCGCTATAGTCAGGCCGCGACATGGTCTCCGCCGCCGACAAGCGCAGCAACAGGTTCTTCTGCAGATCGAAGGTGAAGTTCACGCTGGGCAGGATGTCGATATAGTTGTGCGTAACTTTGTCGATGAAGAACGGCCCATACGCCGACGCCGGAGCGTAGTCCTTCGTTCCGTTCGCCGCCGCAAGAGTTCCACTTACGCCACCAATAACCGGGTCAGAGATATTGACGTCGGCCGTTTCCTGAGTTCCAGCGATACGAACGCCGAAATTGCCGCGCCATCCCTCGCCGCCGACCTTGGCCATGACATAGCCCTCGGTGTCGCGCTCATGCACCTTGAAGGTGTCGGGCCAGTACCAGTTTTGGGCTTGCTCGACCACTTTCGCCGACCCGCGGACGCCGCCAGGAATAGAGTTGACGACGTTGTCCACAGCACTCGGCGAGCCATGAAGCGGAACGATCAGCCCCGGAATACCCAGTTCGCCGCCGGAATAGTTGCTCGGGTAGGAGACAGGGTTGACGGTGGAGTAGGGTTGCGTGCCAGCGCCGAAGCAAGACCCATTGGCGCCCAGGGTGCAGCCACGGTCCCAGAAATCCACTTGCCGAGTGTGGTCCGACGCGCGAACGCCGAACAGAACGTCTTTGAACACACCGTTACCGACGGCCCAATCGCCGTCCACCTGGCCGTAGGCTTCCTTGTCCGCCGAACGCAGGATCGCCGTCCAGGCCCAGTCATTGACCAGCCCAGCGGGGCTTTGCGGATTGTTCGACGGCGTAACCGCCCAGCCGTTGCCGGAGGGTGCGTAGGAGATACCCGGCGCGCCATCGACTTCATAAGACAACTGGTTCGGCGTATCGCCGGTGCCTTCAGAATAGCCGATCTGGCCTGTGAAGGTCAGCTTGTCGTTGACCTTATACTTGCCGTCCAAGTTGACATAGTAGGTCGACGAGCCGGAACTGGGGCGGGTGATGGCGTCGACGATGATGCCGTCCACCGGATTACCCCCCGCATTGAGCGCCGGAAAAGCGGCCGAGGTCAGGGTATTATTGGCGACAGTGAAGGAGCTCGGAGCGTTGTTGTTATATTCGTTCGTGCCCCAATACATGTAGTTGTAGTTGTTGTTGGTTGCGTTGAGCTTCGAATAGAAGCCACTCAAGCGCACTTCAAACTTGTCGTTCGGTTCCCATTGGACCGATCCATCAATGCCGGAGCGCTTCTTTTCCTGCTGGAACAGCGACGAGCCGATCAGGGTCGGGGCCATGACGCCGAGCAGCGACGGATTGGCCTGGACTGTCGGCTGCGAGGCCAGGAGCTTGGTGTAGCCGAGGGTTTCCTGGCCGTTCCGCTGAACGGTTCGGTCCTCATAGAAGCCCTGGAGCAGAACGCCGAACGTGCTGTCCTGGTTCTTCCACCCCAAAAGCCCATTGATTTGCGGCTTGGTGCTTCCGGCTAAGCTGTCATATGCGCCCTGGACCGAAGCTTCGGCCGTAAATTGCTGTTTGAAGTCGAGAGGCTTGCGCGTGATCACGTCCACGCTGCCGGAGACGCCGCCCTCGAGTAGCGAGGCGTTCTGGGTTTTGTAGACCGTGGCGCCAGCGACGGTTTCCGCCGGCAGCAGTTCGAAGCTGGTGCTGCGTCCGACCGTTTCATACTGGTCGAGAATGAACCAGTCGCCGGTGGCCACGGAGTGGCCGTCGATGGTGACCTGGGTCAGGCTGGGCGAGGTGCCGCGGATCGAGACGCGGTCGGCTTCGTCGAAGCCGCCCTCGCCGCCGGCCGACGAGGCGATGTTAACGCCGGGGATCCGCTGCAGCGCGTCGGCGACGTTCTTGTCGGGCAACTTGCCGATGTCCGTGGCCGAGATGGCGTCGACGTGTTCGTCGCTGTTCTTTTTGACCTGGATCGCTTTCTGCAGCGATTCCCGGATGCCGGTGACGACGATTTCGTCGACCGCCGCGCCGTTGCTCGCCGCCTCAGCGGCGAAGGTCGGCGCCGCGGCGCAGATGATGGCGACGGCGCTGGCCGAGCCAATTAACACGCGTCTACGAACGTTCATGGATAGGATCCCCCTTATTATCGGACCACGCGGTTTGGTGATCCGTCCCACAAGTCCAATTTATAACCAGTAGGACCGCTGGTGGCGCCTAACTGCGACCATTCAGCCCAACGGGAGCGAGACTGTCATCAGACTGAGACGAATTGCAAGCCCAAAACCACGCCAATCGCAAACCAATCAAATATTGATATGCAAATGGTATTGTTGTGTGTCAGATACGCTTCACGCCGCGAGTGCAGATACGCAAGGTGTAGGGGGACGAGCTTTTGACGTCGTTTTCGGATGTGATCGGCCGGTTGGACGAACAGGATCGCGCGCCTCTTTATCAACAGTTACGCCGGGCCCTGCGCGACGCCATCGCCGACAACCGCCTGGCCGCCGAGGAAGCCTTGCCGCCGGAGCGGGTGCTGGCCGAAGAGCTTGGCGTTTCCCGAATCACCGTCCGCAAGGCCCTGGACGCTCTGGTCAGCGAGGGCATGCTGACCCGCCGCCAGGGCGCCGGCACCTTTGTCGCCACCCGTGTGGAAAAGAGCTTCTCCAAGCTGACCTCCTTTTCGGAGGACATGATCTCCCGCGGCCGCCGGCCGGAAAGCGCCTGGCTCAGCCGCGCCAGCGGTTCGGCCAATCCGGAGGAGTCCCTGACCCTGGGCCTTAGCCCGGGGGCGCCGGTCTATCGCTTCAACCGCATCCGCTTCGCCGACGGCGAGCCCATGGCCCTGGAATATTCCACGGTTCCAGGTTCGTGCCTGCCTTCCGAGAGCGCGGTGGTCGAGTCACTCTATGAAGCGCTCAATATTCACGGGGCCCGCCCAGTGCGCGCCCTGCAGCGGCTGCGCGCGGTGTTGTTCACCGGCGAAAAGGCCAAGCTCCTGGGCGTCGCGGATGGCGCGCCGGGCCTGTTGATCGAGCGTCGTGGCTTTTTGAAGGAGGGTCGGCCGGTGGAGTTCACCCAGTCTTACTACAGAGGCGACGCCTATGACTTCGTCGCCGAACTTCATACCGCCGCGTCCTAGCGCCGGAACGGCCAGTGCCCCTCAAAGAGAAAGCATGATGGATCTCGTCCTTATCAACGGCCGGGTGATGACCGACGACGGTCTTCAGGACGGGCTGACGGTGCGCCTGAGCGGCGATCGAATCACCGCGGTAGGCGCGGTCGGCGACATCGGCGCCGGCGCACGGACGCGCGACCTGGCCGGCGGCCTGCTGTTGCCGGGCTTTATCGACACCCAGGTCAATGGCGGCGGCGGCGTTCTGTTCAACGATCAGCCCACTGAGGCGGGCATCGCCCAGATCGGCGCTGCTCATCGCCGATTCGGCACCACGGGCTTTCTGCCCACCCTGATCAGCGACGACCTCACCACGGTCGAGACCGCCATCGCGGCCACCCGCCAGGCCCTGACGGTGCAGGCGCCGGGGGTGCTGGGCCTGCATATCGAAGGTCCGTTCCTCAATATCCGCCGCAAGGGCATCCACGACGCCAGCAAGTTTCGCTCGCTGGACGAGGCCGCCTTCGAGCTCCTGACCTCGCTTGGCGCCGGGCGAACCCTGATCACGCTCGCGCCGGAGACCACCAATGGCGAGATGATCGCCCGACTGGCGCGCGCCGGCGTGGTGGTCTCGGCCGGACACACCAACGCGTCCTATTCCACGGTCCACACCGCCCTCGCCCACGGCCTGACCGGTTTCACACACCTTTTCAACGCCATGTCGCCCCTGACCAGCCGTGAGCCCGGCGCGGTGGGCGCGGCCCTGGAAAACACCGATTGCTGGTGCGGGATCGTGGTCGACGGCAAGCATGTGGATCCGGTGGTGCTTAAACTGGCCCTGCGCTGCCGCCCGCACGACCGGTTCATGCTGGTCACCGACGCCATGCCCTGCGTCGGCTCAAGCGAGACCAGCTTCATGCTGCAGGGCAAGCACATCACCGTCAGATCGGGCGCCTGCTACGACGACCATGGCACCCTGGCGGGCTCCAATCTCGACATGGCCAGCGCGGTGCGCAATGCGGTGCAGCTGTTGGGCCTGGACCTAGCTACGGCCGTGCGCATGGCCAGCCACGCGCCGGCGCAGTTCCTGGGGCTGGGCCACGAGCTGGGCCGCATCGCGCCCGGCTACCGCGCCGACCTGGTGCTGGCCGACGAAGGCCTGACGGTGCTCGACACCTGGATCGGCGGGCGGGATAGTTCGCAAGGCGAAACCCCTGGGGCTCAAGGCGCGGCCACCCATGTTTGAGCGTCTCGCGGTTTCCGCCGTCTGCGCCTCGGCCCTCGCCCTGGCGTTGGCCTCCCCGGCGTTCGCGGCGCCGTCGCCCGTGGATGTGATTCCCATGCCGGCGGCCTGGGAGACCCTGCCCCAGACCGCTCCCTTTCACCTGACCGATGGGACGCCGATCCTGGTGGCGCCGGGCGACGCCGAGGCGCTGCGCACAGCCGTCTATCTGCGCGACCTGGCCTTGCGCACGCGCGGCCTGAAACTCGAGATTCGCCAGACCGGGGCCGGCGTGGATCGGCCGGCCATCGCCCTGACCCGAAAAAGGGCGTCCACGGAGGATCGCGAAGCCTATGACCTGGCCGTCTCCCATGACCGGATCGAGATCTCGGCCGATGCGACGCCGGGCCTGTTCTATGGCGCCGTCACCCTCTGGCAATTGCTGACGCCGGACGCGGCCCGGGGACCAGTGGTCATCGCCGCCCAACACATCCACGACGCCCCGCGCTTCACCTGGCGCGGCCTGATGATCGATTCGGCCCGGCACTACCAATCGCCGGCCGAGATCGAGCACATGATCGACTGGATGGCCCTGCACAAGCTGAACGTGCTGCACTGGCATCTGACCGACGATCAGGCCTGGCGGCTGGAGATCAAGAAATATCCGCGCCTGACCGAGGTCGGCGGCTGGCGCGTGCCCGCCGGCGCGGCGGCCCAGGCCGATATCGATCCCGCCACCGGCAAGCCTCGGCGCGAGGGCGGGATCTATACGCAAGACCAGGTGCGGGCCATCGTCGCCTATGCCGCCGAGCGCAATGTGATGATCGTGCCCGAGATTGAAATGCCGGGCCACGCTTTCTCGGCCGTGCTGGCCTATCCCGAGCTGGGCTCGGACGGGGCGCCGCCACCGGCGATCCAGAGCGACTGGGGCGTGTTTCCCTATCTCTATAATGCCGACAACAAGACCTTCGGCTTCCTCGAGAACGTGCTGACCGAGGTCATGGACCTGTTTCCCGCTCCCTTCGTCCACGTGGGCGGGGACGAGGCGGTCAAGGACCAATGGAAGGCCTCGCCGCAGATCCAGGCGAAGATGAAGACCCTGGGCGTGACCAGCGAGGATGGGCTGCAGAGCTGGTTCACCCATCGCATCGGCGATTTTCTGATCGCCCACAACCACCGCCTGGTGGGTTGGGACGAGATCCTGGACGGCGGGACCCTGCCCCCCTCGGCCACGGTGATGTCCTGGCATGGCATCGACGGGGCGGTCACAGCGGCCAAGGCCGGTCACGACTCTATTCTGAGTCCGGCCCCGACTCTCTATTTCGACAACATCCAGGGGCAGGGTCCGCACGAACCGCCCGGCCGCGGCTTCATCGTCAGCCTGAAGGACGTCTATGGCTTCGATCCGGCGCCGGCCAGCCTGACCGGCGATCAGCGCCATCATATCCTTGGGCTACAGGCCAATCTGTGGACGGAGCATGTGCGCGGCGACGACCGCCTGACACAGATGGCTTTTCCCCGTGCGGCCGCCATCGCCGAAGCCGGCTGGTCGGCGCAAGACCGCCGCGACTGGACCAGCTTCGCCGAACGGCTGCCAGCGCAGTTCGACCGTTACCGGGCGCTGAGCCTGCCCGCCAGCGAGGACGCCCTGGCCATAGCCGTGGAACAGGCGCCTGGCGACACCCCGGATCGCGCTGTGGTGAGCCTCGCCACCCAGGTCGGCATCGGCCGGATTCGCTACACCACCGACGGCTCGGCGCCGACGGCCACGTCCGCGGCCTATGACAAGCCGCTCAACCTGTCCTTGCCGACCACCCTGAAGGCCGCCGCCTTCGAGCAGGATCGCCAGGTTTCGCCCTTGGCCAGCGAGCGCCTCGACGCCCTGACCGTCCGCCATCGGACCAGCCAACAGCTCAAGTCCTGCAGCGGCAAACTGGTGCTCAACCTTGAGGACGACGGCCCGGTCAAAGGCCCGCGCGTCCGTTTCCTGGTCGATGTGATGGATCCCTGCTGGATCTATGCCTCGGCGGATCTGGATGGCGTGACGAAACTGAGCGTCAGCGTCGGCCAGGTTCCGTTCAACTTCCAGCTGGGCGCCGACCGCGCCAAGATCCCGCTGCGCGCGCCGGCTACCCCGAACGGCGAGCTGGAAGTGCGGCTGGATCGCTGCGAAGGTCCGCCGATCGAAGTGATCCCCTTGCCCGCCGCCAAACCCGGGGTGGAACTGACCGTCTTGACTTCGTCCTTGCCCAAATTGGCTGGCCGGCATGATCTCTGCTTCATGTTCACCGCCAAAAGCCTGGATCCCATGCCTGTGCTGGACTGGGTGCAGATGGTTGCGGACGCCGTCGCACCGAACGCCGCCAAGGCCGGGAGCTAGGCGATGGCCGACCTGATTCTTCGCGCCCCGCTTCAGGGCTGGGTCGCGCCGCTGGACGAGGCGCCAGACGCGGTTTTCGCCGAACGCATGATGGGCGACGGGCTGGCCATCGACCCCACCGGCTCGACCCTCTTTGCGCCCTGCGCCGGCCACGTGATCGGCGTGCATCACACCCGCCACGCCGTCACCCTGCGCGCTGAAGGTGGGGCCGAGCTGCTGATCCATATCGGCCTGGAGACCGTGGGCCTGGGTGGCGTGGGCTTTGAGGTCCATGTGCAGGACGGCCAGGCGGTCAGCGTCGGCGATCGCCTGATCAGTTTCGACATCGATCTTCTGGCCCAGCGCGCCAAGAGCCTGCTGACCCCGATCCTGGTCACCAATGGCGAGGCCTTCAGCATTGTCGGCCGGCTCCAGGACCGTGAAATCGAAGTCGGCCAGCCTCTGATGACCCTGCGCGCCATGGGCGCGGCGGCGATCCAGGCCCATGCTGTGACACCGGTCGAACTGAGCCGCGACCTGATCGTGCCGCTGAGCCACGGCCTGCACGCCCGCCCGGCGGCGCGCATCGCCGCCCTGGCCCAGGGTTTCGAGGCCGACATTGCGGTGCTGGCCCGAGGCCGCCGCACCAGCGCCAAAAGCCCGGTGGGGATCCTGACTCTGGGCGTGCGCCGGCACGACCCCATAACCCTCGCCGCCAGCGGCGCCGACGCCCAATCCGCCCTGGACGCCGTGATCACCCTGATCGAGAGCGGCATGGGTGAATTGGCGGCGCCGGCCACCGCTCCGGTCGCCGCGCCGCAGCCGACCGCGCCGCAGCCGACCGCGCCTCCCGTCGGCCTACTGTTCGAACTGAGGGGCGTCAAGGCGGCGCCCGGCCTCGCCATCGGCATCGCCGCGCGTCTGGTCACCGCTCAGATCGCCGTCGATCCGGTCGGCAAAGGCGTCGGAGTCGAAATCCCGGCCCTCGATGCGGCCCTGGCCCAGGTTGTGGCCCGCATCGTGACCCAAGCCCAGAGCGCCCCGCGCAGCCATCGCGCGATCCTGGGCGCTCATCTGGCTTTTCTGGAAGATCCCGAACTGACCGGGTCGGCCCGCAGGCGCATCGAGGCCGGGGCCAGCGCCGGCCAGGCCTGGCGCGACGCCATCGGCGGCTATGTGGAGACCTTGCGCGGGGTGGGCGATGCGCGCTTGGCCGAGCGGGTGGACGACCTAATCGATCTGGAGCGCCAGGTGCTGTTGGCCCTGACCGGCGAGGCCGAGCGGGCCGCCGTCCTGCCCAAGGGGGCGATCCTCCTGGCCGACGACCTGTTGCCCTCCCAGCTGATCGGCCTGGACGCCAGCCAGCTGGCCGGGATCTGCACCGCGCGCGGGGGCCCAACCTCGCACGTGGCCATCCTGGCCGCGGCCATGAACTTGCCGGCCCTGGTCGCCGCCGGCCCTGGGGTCACAGCCATTTCCGACGGCACGCCGCTGGTGCTGGACGCCGACGCGGGCATATTGCGCATCGCGCCGGACCGAGCCGAACTGGAGCGCACGCAACAGGCCCTAGCCGAGCGCCACGCCCGACGGGAGGCGGCCCACGCCGCCGCCCAGGACGTCTGTTTCATGGCCGATGGCGCGCGTATCGAGGTGTTCGCCAATCTGGGCTCGGAGGCCGACGCCAAGATCGCCGTCGCCAACGGGGCTGAAGGCTGCGGCCTGTTGCGCACCGAATTTCTGTTCATGGACCGCGCCAGCGCCCCCGACGAGGCCGAGCAGGCCGCCAGCTATCAGGCCATCGCCAATGCCTTGGGCGGTCGCCCGATGATCGTGCGCACCCTGGATGTGGGCGGCGACAAGCCGGTGGAATATCTGCCGATACCGGCCGAGGACAATCCGGCCCTGGGCCTGCGCGGCGTGCGCGTGGGATTCTGGGAGCCCGAGCTGCTGCGCGTCCAGTTGCGCGCCGTCCTGCGGGTCGAGCCGCGCGGCCAATGCCGGATCATGCTGCCCATGGTGGCCAGCCTGAGCGAACTGCAGGCTGTGCGGGCGATCCTGGACGAGGAGCGCGCGGCCCTGGGCTATGCCGAAGCCATCGAACTGGGGATCATGATCGAGACCCCGGCGGCGGCGATCACCGCCGACCTGCTGGCGGCCGAGGCTGATTTCCTGTCGATCGGCACCAATGATCTGGCTCAGTACAGCCTTGCCATGGACCGCGGCAATCCGCTGATGGCGGCCCAGGTTGACGGCCTGCACCCGGCGGTGCTGCGCTTGATCGGCCGGGCGGCCGAGGGTGGCCAACGCCACGGCCGGCTGGTGGGGGTCTGCGGCGGCCTGGCGTCCGACCTGGCCGCCGTGCCGATCCTGATCGGCCTGGGCCTGACAGAGCTGTCGGCCACCCCGGCGGTGGTCGCCGAAGTCAAGGCGCTGGTCCGCACCTTGACCGTCGCCGCCTGCGAGGATCTGGCGACGCGGGCGCTGAACCAGACCTCGGCCGCCGCGGTCCGGGCGCTCAATCTCGCCAAGAACGATCAAGCCTAGGTTCAAGGACCAGCCGGATGGCCGACACTCGCGCGAATTCGATCATCGGGGCTTTGCAGCCGCTGGGCCGCGCCCTGATGCTGCCCATCGCCGTGTTGCCGGTGGCCGGGCTTCTGCTGCGCCTGGGCCAGCCGGACATCTTCGGCGGCCAGCCGTTCATCGCCGCGGCCGGGGACGCGATCTTTCACAATCTGGGCCTGTTGTTCGCCATCGGCGTGGCGGTGGGGTTCGCCAAGGATGGCAACGGCGCGGCGGGCCTGGCGGGCGTGGTCTGTTTCCTGGTGGCCACCAACGGCGCCCAGTCGCTGATCGCCGTACCGCCGGAGGTCGTCGCGGGCCTGGCCGGCAAGGCCAAGGACCTGGCCACCGCCAATTTCAGGGCCACGGCCCTGTTCAAGCTGGGAGTGCCGATCGGCATCCTGTCCGGCTTGGTTGGCGGCAACTTCTATAACCGCTTCGGAACCATCAAGCTTCCGGAGTATCTGGCCTTTTTCGGCGGCCGCCGCTTTGTGCCCATCGCCAGCGGCCTGGCGGGCCTGGGCCTGGCCTTCGCCTTCGGGGCCGGCTGGACCTATCTGGACCACGGCGTCGACGGCCTGAGCCGCGCGGTGGTGGCCGCCGGCCCCCTGGGCCTGTTCACCTATGGCGCGCTCAACCGGCTTTTGATCGTCACCGGCCTGCATCACATCCTCAACAACATCGCCTGGTTCGTGCTGGGCGACTATCACGGGGCCACTGGCGACCTGAACCGCTTCTTCGCCGGAGATCCCACCGCCGGGGCCTTCATGTCCGGCTTCTTCCCGGTGATGATGTTCGGCCTGCCGGCGGCCTGCCTGGCCATGTACCACACCGCCCTGCCCGAGCGGCGCAAGGCGGTGGGCGGGATGCTGGCCTCGCTGGCCCTGACCGCATTCCTGACCGGGGTCACCGAGCCGATCGAGTTCAGCTTCATGTTCCTAGCCCCGGCGCTGTTCGCCCTGCACGCCGTCCTGACCGGCGCGGCCATGGCGTTGATGGACGCGCTGCATGTGCGGCTGGGATTCGGCTTTTCCGCCGGGGCCTTCGACTATGGGCTCAATTTCAGCCGGGCCACCCACCCCCTGCTGCTGCTGCCGGTGGGCCTGGCCTATGCGGGCCTCTATTATGGCCTGTTCCGCTTCTTCATCCTGCGCTTCGACCTGAAGACTCCCGGACGTGAGATCGAGGAAGCGCCAGCGGCGGCGGCGGTGACGGCCGGCGGCCGGGGCGCGGCCTTCGTGGCCGCCCTGGGCGGGGCGGCCAACCTGGTCTCCATCGACGCCTGCACCACCCGCCTTCGGCTGGTGGTGGTTGACCAGGCCGCGGTGAACGAGCCTGGCCTGAAGGCCCTGGGCGCGCGCGGTTTTATCCGCCCCTCGGCGCGGGATCTGCAGGTGGTTGTGGGCCCGATCGCCGACGACGTGGCCCGCGAGATGCGCGAAGGCTTGGGGGCGGCGACCGCTTCCGTTCCGTCGCCGCCTCCCCCCGCCGTCGATGCCAAGCCGCCTCGCGCGGAACAGCTTGTGTCTTCGGCCTTCCTGGCCGCCCTGGGCGGTTTGGAGAACCTAGTCGAAGTCGGGTCCTGCTCCAGTCGCCTGCGGTTGGTCCTGGCCGACGCCAGCGCCATCGACGAACCTGGCCTCAGGCGCCTGGGCGCGCGCGGCGTGGTCAGCCCGGCGGCCAAGCGGCTGCACGTGATCCTGGGACCGGGCGCCGAGGCCGTGGCGGAAGACCTGAAGGCCATGCTGCCGGCGAAATGAGGCCGTAGCGTCAAATCGGTCGATAAGCCTTGGATTGACCCGCTCCGCAGGCCAATTAAATACCACTCGGCGCGCGGCGTTATTCGACCGTCAATTTTTCGGCGCGCTGACTCTCTGGGCCATTCGTGTCTTTGTCGCATTTGCCTCCAATTATGAACCAATTGCGAACCAATGATCTATTGGTATGACATTGGTCGGGCAATGTGGCATAACCCTCTCGCGTCGCTTCGGCGGCGCAATGAACAGGATCTACAAACCTTGGCGTCGTTCACGGATATCATTGGCGCTCTCGACGAACAGAGCCGCGCCCCCCTCTATCAGCAGCTGCAGCGCGCCCTGCGCGACGCCATCGCCGACAAGCGGCTGTCGCCCGACGAGGCCCTGCCGCCAGAGCGCGACCTGGCCGAAGAGTTCCAGATCTCCCGCATCACCGTGCGCAAGGCGCTGGATGGGCTTGTCAATGACGGCCTGTTGACCCGCCGCCAGGGTGCGGGGACTTTTGTCACCGCCCGGGTGGAGAAGAACTTCTCCAAGCTGTCCTCCTTTTCCGAGGACATGATCAGCCGTGGACGCACGCCGCACAGCGTATGGCTGAGCCGCTCGGCCGGCGCCGTCAGCCCCGAAGAATCCATGACCCTGGGCCTCAGCCCAGGAACTCCGGTCTATCGCTTCAACCGCATCCGGTTCGCCGATGGCGCGCCCATGGCCCTGGAATATTCCACCGTACCGGGCTTCTGCCTGCCCTCGGCGGATGTGGTGGAGACCTCGCTATACGGCGCGCTTGAAAAATACGGCGCCCGGCCGGCCCGCGCCCTGCAGCGCCTGCGCGCGGTTCTGTTCAACGCCGAGCAGGCCGAGATGATGGCCGTGCCGGACAAGGCCGCCGGCCTGCTGATCGAGCGCCGCGGCTTCCTGAAAGATGGCCGCCCAGTGGAGTTCACCCAATCCTATTACCGCGGCGACGCCTACGACTTCGTCGCCGAACTGAATTCCCTCACCTGAGTAGGGACCTGAACTGGAGATGGTAGCGTTGGTTAGGTCAAAGGTCCCCGCCCCCGAGGCGACCCGTATGTTCGCCGAAGCGGCCCAGGCCGCCGCCGTGGTGCGCGAGCAACTGGTCGCCAACCAGGCGAGTGTCGAGGCCTTGGCCGCCAAGCTGCGGACCCTGCAGCCCCGCGCCGTGGCCACCATCGCCCGGGGCAGCTCGGATCACGCCTGCACCTTCGCCAAATACCTGATCGAGACCCGCCTGGGCCTGATGACCACCTCGACCGCCCCCTCGGTCACGTCGTTGTATGACAGCACCCTGGGCATGGCCGGCGTGCTGTGCCTGGCCGTCTCGCAGTCGGGCAAGAGCCCGGACCTGTTGCAGGCCGCCGCCGCCGCCAAGGCCGCTGGCGGCTTCGTTATCGCCCTGGTCAATGTGGAAGACTCGCCCCTGGCGGCCCTGGCCGACGCGGTGATCCCGCTGTGCGCGGGTCCCGAATTGAGCGTCGCCGCGACCAAGTCATACATAGCCGCTCTCAGCGCCATCACCCATCTTGTGGCCTGCTGGACCGAGGACGCGGCGTTGCTGGAGGCCCTGGCTGGCCTGCCGACCCTGCTCGAAGGCGCATGGAACCAGAATTGGAGCGCTGGGGTGGAAGGGCTGAAGCGCGCCCACAACCTGTTCGTCATCGGTCGCGGCGTCGGCTTTGGAGTCGCCCAGGAGGCGGCGCTGAAGTTCAAGGAGACCTGCGGCCTGCACGCCGAAGCGTTCAGCGCCGCCGAGGTGCGCCACGGCCCCATGGCCCTGGTCGGAGAGGGCTTTCCGATCCTGGCCTTCGCCCAGGACGACGAATCCCACGCGGGCGTCGGCGAACTGCTGACTGAATTCGCCGAGCGGGGCGCCCAGGTCCTGGCCGCCGGCGCCGGCGACCTGCCCGGCGTCACAGCCCTGCCGACCCTGGAGGCCCACCCGATCCTGGCCCCGATCGCTTTCGTGCAGAGCTTCTACCGCCTGGCCAACGCCTTGTCGGTTGCCCGCGGGTTCGATCCGGACCGCCCGCCGCACCTGAACAAGGTCACCGAAACCGTCTGAGGCCGGCGGCGGGAACGAAGGCCTGGGTCTCGGCATTGCCAGACCGTGGCCCTAGTGGGAAAGGCTGGAGCGACACGGGTCGTGTCGGCGACACCCACGAAACAACAACGGACGGGAAGCGGACGAGCATGAGCGAAACTGTGAGCCCTCTCGCCGGCAAGCCTGTCCCCGCCTCCTTGCTGCCCAATATACCCCGCCTGATCACGGCCTATTTTGCGCTTCAGCCGGATGCGGCGGTCGCGTCCCAGCGCGTGGCCTTCGGCACCTCCGGTCATCGCGGGTCCGCCTTCGCCGCAGCGTTCAACGAGGCGCACATCCTGGCCATCACCCAGGCGGTCTGCCTCTATCGACGCAAGGCCGGCATCGACGGCCCGCTGTTCCTGGGCATGGACACCCACGCCCTGAGCGAGCCCGCCTTCGCCAGCGCGGTGCAGGTTCTGGCCGCCAACGACGTGGAGACCATGGTCGATGCGCACGGCGGCTATACGCCGACACCGGTTATCTCCCACGCCATCCTGACCTACAACCACGGCCGAACCAGCGGTCTGGCGGACGGGATCGTGATCAGCCCGTCGCACAATCCGCCCGACGAGGGCGGCTTCAAATACAATCCCCCCAATGGCGGGCCCGCCGATGTGGACATCACCAGCTGGATCCAGAATACCGCCAACGAGCTGATCACCGCCAAGCTCTCCGGGGTTTCGCGCCTGCCCTATGAGCGCGCGCGCAAGACCGCCTGCATCCGCGACTATGACTACGTCACCCCGTATGTGGCCGATCTCGCCCAGGTGGTGGATATGGAAGCGATCAGATCTGCGGGCGTGCGCATCGGCATCGACCCGCTCGGCGGCGCGGCGGTGCGCTACTGGCAGCCGGTCATCGAGCGTTATGGGATCAAGGCCACGGTGGTCAACCAGGCCGTCGATCCGACCTTCCGCTTCATGACCGTCGACTGGGACGGCAAGATCCGCATGGACTGCTCCTCCCCCTATGCCATGGCCAGCCTGATCGCCATGGACGACCGGTTCGACGTGGCCTTCGCCAACGACACCGACGCCGACCGCCACGGCATCGTCTGCCCGTCGAGCGGTCTGATGAACCCCAACGCCTACCTGGCCGCCGCCATCGCCTTCCTGCACGCCCATCGCCCCGACTGGCGCAAGGACAGCGCCATCGGCAAGACCGCCGTCTCCAGCGCCATGATCGACCGCGTGACCGCCAAGCTCGGCCGCAAGCTGGTCGAGGTGCCCGTGGGCTTCAAATGGTTCAGCGCCGGCCTGATCGACGGCTCCTTCGCCTTTGGCGGCGAGGAAAGCGCCGGGGCTTCCTTCCTGCGGCGGGACGGCTCGGTGTGGACCACCGACAAGGACGGCCTGATCCTGGGCCTGCTGGCGGCGGAGATCTGCGCGCGTACGGGTTCAGCGCCCGACAAGTACTTTCAGTCCGTCACCCACGATCTGGGCCAGTCCTTCTATCAGCGGATCGATGTGGCGACCTCGCCGGAGGAGAAGAAGAAGCTGGGCCAGCTCAAGCCGGAGCAGTTCAGCGCCAAGGAACTCGGCGGGGAAGCCATCGAAGCCGTGCTGACCCGCGCGCCGGGCAACGATGAGCCCATTGGCGGGATCAAGGTCACGGCCAAGAACGGCTGGTTCGCCGCCCGGCCCTCTGGCACCGAGAACGTCTATAAGATCTATGCCGAGAGCTTCCTGGGCCAGAGCCATTTGCGACAGATCCAAGGTGAGGCGCAGACGGCGATCGATCGTCTGCTGAAGCCGTCCTGAAGCCACCAGGCGCTGGCGCGACACCATCGCAGCTCCGCCCAATTCGCCGACGGCGCCAAGGCTACGGAGCATGCCGGCGTCAAGATGAACGGCCATGCCGCATAGCCGTTAGTGGTGCATGCCGATAGCTCCGGACCCCGCGCCGCAGTTCCTCGCCGCTCGATTGCGTCCGTTGATGCACTTGCGCAGACAGCGCCTGTCGCTGGACGAAATGGCCGCCAAGATGGATGGCGACGGCGGGCTGGGGCCAGTCTTGTTCGTCCTGACCTTGCCCATACTGCTGCCCCTGCCGCCCGGGGTGTCGATGGTGCTGGCGGCGCCGCTGCTGATGGTCGCGCCACAGATCGCTGTTGGGCGGCGACGCCTCTGGCTGCCCAAGGCGTTGGGACGCCAGACCATCAAGCGCCCCGCCCTGACAAAGCTGTTGCGGCGAATCCTGCCGCTTCTGGAGCGGGCGGAGACCGTGGTGCATCCGCGCCTCGGCTTTCTGACCGGCAGGATCGGCGCGGCGATGATCGGCCTGGCCTGCACAGCGGTCGCCCTGGTTTTGATTCTGCCGATCCCGTTCGCCAATCTGGTTCCCGCCCTGACCATGGCGACGTTTTCGCTGGGCCTGACACGAAAGGACGGTCTGTTCGTGCTCGCCGGCTACGGCCTGCTCGCGGCCTCGGCGGCGGTGATCGTCCTGGGCGTCCACGGTTTCACGTTCGGCCTGAACTATTTGAAGGCGATGTTTTGAACTCATCCACACAGACCTGCCTCCATGACGGAGGACTGCGCTACGTTCAGGACGATCAGCCGGGTATCCGACGGCGTCGGCGGGGCAAGGGGTTCAGCTATGTCGGCCCCGACGGCGCCGCGATCCACGACGCGCCGACCTTGGAACGGATCCGAAAGCTAGCCGTACCGCCCGCCTATGAAGATGTCTGGATCTGCGCCGATCCGGTCGGCCACATCCAGGCCACCGGCCGGGACGCCAAGGGTCGCAAGCAGTATCGCTATCATGAGCGCTGGCGCGAGCGGCGGGATGAGACAAAGTTCGCACACATGGCCGCGTTCGGCCGCGCCCTGCCCGTTATCCGCGCCAAGGTCGATGCGGATTTAAGCGAGCACGGCCTGACCCACGACAAGGTGGTGGCCACGGTGGTGCGCCTGCTGGAACTGACCCTGATCCGGGTGGGCAACGACGAGTACGCCAAGGCCAATAACAGCTTTGGCCTCACCACCCTGCGCAATCGGCACGTCAGGACCGAGGGCGGGCGGCTGATGTTCGAGTTCAAGGGCAAGAGCGGCGTCAAGCATCGCGCCGGCGTGCGCGACCGCCGGCTGGCGCGTATCGTCAAGGCGCTGCAGGACCTGCCGGGTCAGCGCCTGTTCCAGTATGTGGACGAACAGGGCGAGCGCCGGCAAATCGACTCGGCGGACGTCAACGCCTATCTTCGCGACAGCACCGGCGAGAATTTCACGGCCAAGGACTTCCGCACCTGGGCGGGCTCGATCGCCACCGCCAAGGCCCTGGCGATGCAGCCAGCGCCGGATGGAGAGCAGGAGATCAAGCATTTGGTCGCCCATTGCGTGAAGGCTACCGCCGGACTGCTGGGCAATACACCGGCCGTGTGCCGCTCCGCCTATATCCACCCGGCCATCATCGAGGCCTTCGCCGATCGAAGCCTGCCGCAAAGCTTCGCCAAGGCCGAGGGTGCGGCCTATGAGGTCCAGGTTCTGAAATTCTTCGAAGCCTTGCCGAGCGACTGACAAAACAGTTCGGCGCTTTCCAAAAAATTTTATGCGCCACCTAAAAGTTTCCGCCACCATTTTCTGGATAGGCGCTCCAACGCCCGCGCATGTCCCTGACTGCGACGCCGATTGGGGGCCACGGCCAGGGTTGGCGGAAGAGATGCGGGACTGGCGGGCGCTGACAGTCGCTGTCTGGTTGGTTGCGGGAGCTTGGCCGGCCCTGGGCGTGGCTTCCTCCCCTCCCTCCAAAGCCTATCAATGGAGCGCAGCGCCGTTTGGCGGCGGGGAGTCGTTTCCGGCCTGGCCTTTCATCCCAAGGCGCGCGGCTTGCTCTACGCTCGCACCGAAGTGGGCGGGTGTTTTCGCTGGGATCCCCCGGCCAAGGCCTGGGACGCTTGGAACGACAGCCTGGGCCGCGACGACAACCAGTTGCTGGGCGCATGCCATTGGCGATAGCGGTCGATCGTTGCGGCGTCGTCCTTCAGGTCCTGCAGCAGGACGTGGCGCGTCAGGCTCGGGTCGGCGCTATCGGACATGGGTGCGGAGGTTCCTGAATCTCGAACATTCGTTTCCCCCATTCCAAGCCGTCCAGCACTCTGGATTCGGCCATCAGACGTCTCTGTTATCGCTCACATGGCGGATGACGCATCTTGGGAGGACTTTTCAGATTTACAGCTGCTTTATTGGTAGCGCTACATCGAGCGTCATCGAAACCGTCATGCTCTCCCCCGCACCTAGGCTCCGCACGCCTTGCGATAACGGATCTGGCGCGTTCAAGGCGTCGGGCCTGTGGCTCACCGGCTCTACGCAGAAAAAGTCTTCGCCGGGCGGCGAGTAGACGTGCAACCAGCGAAGATCAGCCGAGGCGGTCATGCGCAACGTGAGCCCTTGCCCCGACAGATCGATTCGCGCCGATCCGTCCCAACCGGTGTGGCAATGGTCGATCAGGCTCGGCTGCGCCAAGGCCGCGCCGCCCCGCCAGTCGGCGAAGGGCAGGCCGTCATGATGCGCGGTCGGCAGAAACGCGGTGTCGATACCCCAGACACCGTCGAGGTTCGCGGTCAGACGCGCGTTGGCGCGATCGGGGAAATAAGGATGAAAGCCCAGGCCCGCCGGGGCGGGTTCGTCCGCCAGGTTGGTCAGGGTCAAGGCGAGCGACAGGCCGTGCCCCCCAAGCTCCACCTGCTGGGTGACGCGATAGGGCCAGGGCCAGGCGCCGGCCTTGTGCACGAAGCTGAGCAAGGCCCGCCCCTCCCCGCTGTCCTCGACCCGCCAGGGCGCAAGCCAGCCATGGCCGTGCAGAGGGTGCGGCTGGCCATCCAGGTTCCCCTCCAGCGCAACCGCGCGGCCGCCAAAGGTGAAGCGGCCATGGGCGACGCGGTTGGCGAAGGGGACCAGCGGGAAACAGGCCAGCTCCAACGGCCGGGGATCACCCGGGCCGCCCAGCGGAGGCCGCAGCACGTCGATCCCCTCATAGGTCAGGCGGGAGATCCCGCCGCCCCATTGCGGAACCAGATCGAGCGCCAGCGCGCCGCGTCGCAGGCGGATCACGCTTCAACAAGCCCAGGCGGCTTCAGCGGAGTTCCACCGCGCCGGCCGCCATCACCACCGGCTAGTGAGCCAGCTGACGGCCCCACAGCTCCTAGATGCCCTCCAAGCTGCGCCCCTTGGTCACCGGCACGAAGCGACCACACGAACAGTGCGGCCGGGATGATCATCACCCCGTAGAACACATAGGCGAGGCTGTGGTTGAAGGTGGCGTTCAGGGCCGAATCTCCGTTGATCACCTTGAACGACCATGACACCACCAGATTGGCCAGCCATTGCACGGCCAGGGCCATGGCCTGGCCCTTGATCGAGTTGGTGAAGATCTCGGCCAGCATCACCCAAACGATCGGCCCCGAGGAAAAGGGGAAGCCGGCGATATAGACGATGACCATGATCAGGGACAGCAGTCCCATCTGGTGCGAGGCGAACAGTCCGCCCAAGGCGAGCATGGACATGGCCATGACCACCGCTCCGGCGATCAGCAGCGGCTTGCGCCCCAGGCTTTCCACCGTGGCCATGGCGACGATGGTGAACACCACATTTGCCGCGCCCACGATAACCGTCTGCAATAGGGCGCCGTCGGTGGACGAGCCCATGTTCTTGAACATCATCGGCGCGTAGTAGAGCACTGCATTGATACCCACGAGCTGCTGGAAAATCGACAGCATCACGCCCACGACCAGAATCGGGGTCGGGCCATCGCCCAGGTCCAGACGTCCCACCAGGGTCGCCTCACGCCAGTCGCAGGGCAGGAAATCAGCCACCGATCGACCCTGTTGCTAAATGGTGCATGGACGATCCCCCAAGCTCGACTTGAGCGTCGCGCTATTGGTAGCGCTACCAGTCTGCGCCGCCGACGCGTCTGTCAAGGGCGTTGGCTGTGGCGAGAGTGTCGGCGCCGGTTGCGCGCGCCGGGGCGCGTTATCGCGCGGCGGTGGAGTCGCGCTCGACCAGGGTGAAATCCAGCACCCGGTGGGCCACTTCCGGCGGCAGGCCGGCGCGGCGTCGGCGGATCTGCTCGATCAGCAGAATCACCGCCGCCCGGGCCATGTCGGCGATGGGCCGGCGCACGGTGGTCAGGGTCGGCCAGACGGTGCTGGCCAGGGCGGTGTCGTCGAACCCGACTACGGTCAGGTCCCTCGGAACGTCCAGGCCCAGGCGATGGGCCAGGGCCACGGTCGCCGCGGCCATGTCGTCATTGCTGGCGAAGATGGCCGTGGGGCGGGACGCCGCCTTGAGCAGCGCCTCGGCCGCGTCGAGGCCGGAATGATAGGTGAAATAGCCCTGGGCGACGCGGTCTTCGGCCACCTGGACCCCCGCCTCCTGCATAGCCGCCCGAAACCCCAGTTCGCGCCGATGGCTGGCGGTCTGGTTGGGATGGCCCTTGATCAGGGCGATGTCCCGGTGGCCCAGGGACAGAAGATGCCGGGTCATGACCCGGGCGGCTTCGTAGTCGTCGATCCGCACGGCGGAAAGGTCGTCCGTCTGCCGCCCCGTCGCCACCGCCACCGCCAGCGTGCCCGCGGCCTCCAGCGCCTTCAGCGCCACCTCGGAGTCACACAGGGGCGGCGGCAGGATCACCCCATCGGCGCCCGCCGCCAGCAGCTTGTCGATGGCCGCCAGCTCGCTCTTGAAGCCGTCGCATTTTTCGATCAGCAACTGGCAGCCGCTCAGGCTGCTCTGCTCCAGGCTGCCCACCAGGAATTCGCTGAGATAGGCGGCGCTGGGATTGCTGTAGAGCAAGGCGATGCGGATGGCGTCGGCGCTGGCCAGGCTGCGTGCGGCCAGGTTGGGGGAATAGTTGAGGGCCTTGATCGAGGCGGCGACCTTGATCCGGGTCGGCTCGCGCACATTGCTCTCGCCATTGACCACGCGCGAGACCGTCATGGGCGACACGCCCGCATGGCGCGCCACCTCGCGGATGGTCACCACATTGTTGCCGCGACGTCCGGATTTGTTGGCCAAGTCTTCACCCTCTCCGGCGAACGAGACACCGCAATAGAGCCCCCGGCGACAGTGTCAAAACGGCGTCAGGGTCCGCAGATGTGATTTGCGCGCCCTATCCTGTCAATCGAACGCGCCAGCGTCGGCCCGAGAGTCGCTGTTACCGGTCACTTATCAGTTGGCGAAATAGCCGCCGGTGTGTTTCGTGCGCCCGGCGCCATTTTCGCGCGCCCTCCCACAAACCGCCCAGGAAGCTGGCGAATGACCTTGGAGTTTCGTCCGCACCCCCGCCTGCAAAGCCGGGTGGATCTTGTGGGCGCGGAGCGTTCGCCCGTCATGGTGATCGACAATTCCGCAGGCGATCCAAGCGCCCTGATCGACTACGCCACTGGCCTGGCGGCCTTTCGCGCGCCGGCGCGGACCTATTATCGGGGGCTCACCGCGCCGGTTCACCCTATGCGTTGGCCATGCACGCCTTTCTGGATGGGGCCGTGCGCGAAACCTTCAGCCTGGGCGACAGCCCAGGCAGAAGGTTCCGCATATCGATTCCACCGTACCCCGGTTCCTGGCCCTGCTGCTCTATCTGTGCCCCGGCGACCAGGACGGCACACATTTTTGTGTCGCCATCGCCGAACCGGATTTGTGGCGATCACGGCCGATCGCATGGACGCCTATGAGGCTGTGCTCGACGGCGAACTGAAGGTCAGCAGGCCGCCGCCGGGCTATATCCATGGCGCACCCCCCTGTTCGAGCGGATCGCCGCCTATGACGGCGTGTTCAACCGACTGCTGATCTATCGCGGCGCCAGTCTCCGCTCGGGGAATATCGGCCCTGGCTTTGCGTTCGACGCCAATCCGCGCACCGGCCGCCTGACGCTGAATCTGTTTCTGAGGTTTCAACCGGCGCCGGCGACGGGGCGATAGGCGGCGAATGGGCCGACACGCCCCCCGGAAACGGCTGAACTAACGCCGCGAGCATGCTAGCTATGCCGTGATGGCGAGCGGGTGGCTGATCGGGGTGATGGTGGAGTTGGCTGGCGAGCCGGTCCCTCTGCGCCATTTCTTCGCCGTGGGTCACGAAGACCGGGCCAAGGCCGAGTGGCGGGCGATCGATGCGGCCCTGCTGATTGGCCGGGTGGCCACTAGCCCGGTCCTGGGCCTGGAGCCGGTCCACGCGATCAGCGCGCTGGCGGCCAGGGCGGTGGGCGCCCTGGCGCTCAAGGCCGGCGAAGTCCGCCCCCTGGGGCGGCAGTGGCCGCGCCGCTGGCTCGCCCTGGAGGTCAAGGCTCAGGAGTGAGGGCAGGTTTGCGCCTTGGGCGGCGCCCACCGCCGCCGACCGGTGGGGATTTCATCCGGAAATAGGGCTTTGGCGTGCAGGCGCCCGGTTCACGCGCAGATATTGAAGTTCCGCGGGCAGTTCGTTCCAGATTTCTTCGGGCAGCACCGTCGGTCCGAAGCGGCGGATCAGGTGGGTCAGGGGGCCATGCATCACGTTTGCCGTATGGGCCGGATCCTGAAACAAATCGGCGACGCGGTAATATTGGTAGGCGAGGACGCGCTCGGCGTAGGCCCTGTCCGCCCGGTCGGCCAGCGGCGCGAGCCGGCGGGCGAGGCCGTCGTCGGCGGGCGGGAGGAACAGGATTCCGAATCGGCGGAGGTGGCGGGGCTCGATCTCAAGGATTCGCTCAAAGACGACCTCGGCGCCGGCATGGTCGTTATCGGCGATGAACGCCATGGCTTTCAGGACAAGGATATAGGTCTCGAACGTGGAGCCCGCCTCACAGAGCTGTAACGCCTCATCGTAGAGCCGGCGGGCTTCGGCGAGTTCGCCGCGATAGGCGTGAACTTGGCCTAGCACCGGCAGGGCCGCCGCGAAGGCCGTGCTGGCGGTAAAGGATTGATTCGCCAGACTTTCGGCCAGATCCACGTGATCCCGGTCGAGTAACAGGAGCAGCTTGGCCGCGGCCAAGGCCATGATGGGACTATCGCGCAGGGCGTCCAGGTGCCGCAGCACCAGCCATTCGATCTCGTCGTCGACGGCGCTCACCGCCTGGCGACTGAGGGGCACTGGTCCCGGGACCAGGGTCATACGCGCGAAGAGGTGCATGGCCCACATCAGGGCCAGCGTAGGGTCGAGGGGGTCTTCGGCCCGGAGCCGGGCGAGTTGGTCCCCATTGGCGAGCCAGGTGGCGCCCGGCGGGTCGAGCAGGGCGGAAGCCTCGTGCATGCGCAGGTGCAGCGGCTGGTCGGTAGGTGTGGCCGCGGCGGGCGGGCCAAGCGCTATTGTCCTCCACATCGCCTCGACGATCGCGCCAGCCAGCCGCTCGATCGCCGGCGCGGCGTCCTCCGCGCCGAAGACTTCCCGGAACGTCGCGGCGACACTGCGCGAAGCCTCGCGGCGGAGCACGAAAGCGGCGTGCGTGCGCTCGGCCACGCAATGGAAGCCGACCTCGATGGAGAAGTGGGCGCTCGTCGGGGCTCCCACGGTCAGATCCGGAGCCAGAACCACGTCGTGACCGTCAGCTAGTCGCGTTTTGAGCGCGCGCTGCAAAGACTTCAGCACCCCCAGCGACAGATCCGCCACAGGGCCACGGACCGGACCGATGACGAGCACGGCCGGATCGGTCGCGAGCGAGGCCGCCGTCGCGATCCAGATGTAGCCTTCGCCATATTGGGTGGAGATGAAGAGACGCTCAGCGGCTGTGTCGTCCAGCTTCGTGCGCAGGCGGTTGACGAGGAAGTCAACATTGCGGTCGGAACCCTGCGAGCCGATCGCTGCGTACAATTCCGCGCGCGTGAATAGCCGCCCAGGATGCGGCGTCATCAGGCTGAGCAGCGTCCGCTCCTGGCGCGTGAAACGCAGCGGCTCACCGCCGGGCCGCATCGCCGTTGCAAATCCCTCGCCGAAGACAACGCCGTGAAAGCCAATTTGCGCCATCTCAATTTTCCCCCGCGGCGCTGGCCCAATGCGACCCACGCGCCAACAAATATTGGCACAACAATTCGGGTCTAGGCCTTCCGAGCGAATTTAGCTTGTCCGTCATGCAATGAGGAAAGCCATTATGATCGCCAAGACCCTATTGACGTTCACAGCGCTCGTCGCCTTGGGCTTCACCACCAGCGCCTATGCCGCGCCGGCCAACACCGTCGCTGATGACGACAGTTCCGCTTCGGTCAGGATCCAGGTCGGCGACCTGGACCTTCACAGCGCGTTGGGCGCCAAAGCCGCTTTGTTCCGCATCCAATTCGCGGCCGAGGAGATCTGCGGAGGCAAACCGGATATCCGGTTCCCCACCGAACTCGCCGCATACCGGACCTGCATGAAAGCGACCGTCGACCAGACGGTGGCATCACTGGGCAACCCATTGGTCAGGGCCCAGAACGGGGCCACGAAGCTGACCTTGGCCGTAGCAACCGGCCCGCGCTAGCAGATCCCCGCGAATTTACCCCGTCAGTCGCCGGACACGGCCGTGAGTGCTGACAAAGCCGATCGGCGATCATCCATTCCTAGTCGTGATGGGGCGGGGCACGGGCCTCTAACGCTGCAACCGCTTGATGAGATAACGAAGGGCCTGCGATACCGCCAGTCAGACCGCGTAATCGGCGCGCTATGGCCCCTCGCCCAGCAATATGGAATGTCTCGCTTGGCTCGTGACACTCGCATTTCCAGAGAGCACCTCTACCGAATATTTTCAGAAACGAGTAATATGAAATTTCAGACATTTCTACGCTTGCTATTTGCATTAGACATCAACTTATCCGCTGATATTTCTCATATAGTATCTGAATAGTGTGAGAGACCTGTACATTATATCGCCTGACGGGGTCATCACCAGCGCGCGTGTTCCCAATTCGATATATTCGTCTGAT
The DNA here is from genome assembly GCA_036494815.1 of Caulobacteraceae bacterium. Taxonomy (GTDB): domain Bacteria; phylum Pseudomonadota; class Alphaproteobacteria; order Caulobacterales; family Caulobacteraceae; genus Poindextera. The sequence continues at coordinate 7,717 of DASXNV010000033.1, read as the reverse complement.
AACATTCAGAAATCAGCAGACTGCTTCGTGCGCAATACGCGGCAATAGACGTTCAAGCATCGCGATCTCCTCCCAGGCCGCGTGCGGGCACTCGCCGTCCGCCAGCAGCGCCCCTTCCACGCCGAATCCTGCCGTTCGCAGCGGCCGGGTATGAGCGGCTGGAAGACGCGCCCGAGAACGACGATTTTGAGCTGGACGACGTGGATCCTACGATGGGCGCCGTTGTCATCGCGGCTTTTCGTCAAAAGCCCCTAAGTATCGACCCCATGTGGTGGCCGCCGCCTTAATCCATATAGCGCTTGATGCGCGCCCCTATTCATGCCCGAAATTCTGGTCCGGGACCGGCGAAGCCTGGGCGCTTTTCAGGTTGCTGTGACAGCGCCTGGCTGAGGAGTTGGCGGCGTGGGGCTGAGGGCCAAGTTCAATCTGATGTTGCTGGCGGTGGCGCTGGCGGGCGTGGGGCTATTCGCTCTGGCGGCCACGCCGGTGCTGGATGGCTTGGCCAAGGACGAAGTGCTGCGGACCTCGAGCATCATGATGGCCAGCGCCGCTGGCTCGCGCAAATACACCGCCGAGGAGATCGCTCCCCTGCTTAGGGCGGATCTGGCGGACCACTTCCATCCCCAGGCGGTCTCGGCCTATGCCGCCAAGAAGTCGTTCGCGGTGCTACGGACGCGGTTCAACGACTATGCCTACCGCGAGGCGGCGCTCAACCCCACCAATCCGGAGGATCAGGCCACCGACTGGGAAGCCGATATCATCAATGATTTCCGGGCGCACCCGGACAAGACCGAGACCGTCCTGGTGCGCCAGACGGCCACTGGGCCGGCGCTGACCCTGGCGCGTCCGCTAACCAATGGCGCAACATGCCTGGAATGCCATTCGACGCCAGGGGCGGCGCCGAAATCCATGGTGGCGATCTATGGGCCCGATCACGGGTTTGGCTGGAAGGCGGGAGACATCATCGGCGCCCAGATCGTCAGTGTGCCCATGTCGGTGGCCAGGGCGCGGGTGGACCAGGTGCGCCTGTTGTTCCTGGTTCCATATGTAGGCGTGTTTTTGCTGCTGTTTCTGCTGCTGAACCTGTTGCTCGACGTGATGGTGATCGGCCCCATCGACCGGATGGCCAGGACCGCCGAGGCGGTGAGCATGGGCGATCTGTCGGCGCCGGAATATGCGCGCAGGGGCACCGACCAGATCGCGCGCCTGTCCAGTTCGATCAACCGGCTAAGGCGCAGCCTGCAGGAGGCCTTGCGCATGTTGTCCGACCCATGACGCCTGATCGGCGAGGCAGGGCGTCGCCATGACCACCTATTTCCTCAGCTATGCGCGGGCGGACGAGGTGCTGGCGCTGCGTTTCGCAGGCGACCTGATCGCCGCGGGGGTGTCGGTGTGGGTGGACCAGTACGACATCCGCCCCAGCCAGCATTGGGACCGGGCTGTGGAGACGGCGCTGCGGGGCTGCCAGGGCTTCATCGTGATCCTGTCGCCGCGCTCGGCCGCCTCTCCCAACGTGGCCGACGAGGTGTCGGTGGCGATCGACGGCGGCAAGGCCATCATCCCCGTGCTGGTGGAGCCCTGCATCCTGCCCCTGCGGATGACGCGGATGCAGTTCATCGACGCCACGCAGGACTATGACGGGGCGCTGCGGCGATGCCTGTCCGCGATCCGGGATGCGCCAGGGCCGGGGGTGGCGCCGACGCCCGAGGCGTCGTTTGCCCCGATCCTGCCGGCGGAGGTTCTGGGCGAGGCCGAGCGGCGGCTGATCGGCTTCATCGGCCCGATTGCGTCGCATCTGGTGCGCCAGGCGGCGGCGCGCGCCGCGACCACGCCGGCGCTCTATGCCGAGCTGGCCAGGAGCCTGGCCGAGCCCACCGAGCGGGAGGCCTTTCTCGGCTGGCTCACGCAGCCGTCGCCGGCCGACCGGATCGTCACGCCCCGGGTTGCGGCGCCGGTGGACCTGGACGAGCCCGGGCTGGCGCAGATCGTGCGCGCCCTGACCCACCATCTGGGCCCCATCGCCGCGCAACTGGTGAAACGCGAACACCCCCTGGCTGCGTCCCGGGAAGACCTGTGCCAACGGCTGGCGGCGCGAATTCCGGACCGCAAGGAGCGCACGGCCTTTCTGAAGGCGGTGGGCGGTTGAATGGCGCGGAACTCGAACTCGATAGCGACTGCGGATCGACGGACGGCCTCGCCAGCGACGCCATCGCCGGGTTACGCTCGCCCGGACCGCGGTCCGGGAGTTTCACGATGCGTCGCCCATTGACGAAACGGGCAGGCCGTTTTGGCCTGAGATGAGCGCCAAGCTGCCAGCCAGCCAGACCAACGATCAGGGCGTCTCCGATCAGATCGTCCTGGACCTGGTCGATCTCGGCGGCGCCGGTCTTGTGGTGACCGACCTCGACGGGCCGTCTGTGACCGTCCCCAATAACTCCGCTGGCGCTGTCCGGGTGGGCGTGAGCCGCGCGGGCCGGCTCCCGCCGGGCGATCTTGAGGCCTACGATATCCTACTGTGCGGCGATCCGGCGGCGGCGCGGCCCTGGGTCGGGGTCGCGCCCGAGCATCTGGAAGCGACCATCAGCCTGTTGCGAACCCAGGTCGATCGCCAGCCCGTGGCGGCCGCGGTTGCCGCCCAGATCCTGCGCATGACGCTCAAGCTTGGCTTTGCGGAGGCCCTGCTGCTGGAATCCCTCGGCTATTCGATGCTGCTGGCCTCGCAAGGATTCCGGGCCTGGCGCGCGTCTAACCCGGCGCGGCAGCGGGCGGAAGGCGGCGATCCTCGGGTCCAGGTGAGCGTTGAAGGCGACATCCTCGCGATCGAATTGAACCGCCCAGCGGCGCGCAACGCTTTCGACGCGCGCATGCGCGACGAACTGGTGGCTGCGCTCGAATTCGCCGCCGCCCACCCCGATGCGCCGCAGGTGGTGCTGGGCGGGCGAGGCGCTGCCTTCAGCGCGGGCGGGGACCTTGACGAATTCGGCCGCGCCGACGACGTCGGGCGCGCCCATCTGATCCGCAGCCTGCGCTCGCCCGCTCGGCTGGTCCATGACCTGGGAGACCGGATCACGGCGAAGACGCACGGCGCCTGTATCGGCGCGGGCGTTGAGGTCGCGGCGGCGGCGGGGCGGGTGACGGCGCGCCCGGGCGCCTTTTTTCGCCTGCCGGAGGTGTCCATGGGCCTTATTCCCGGCGCCGGCGGCACAGCCTCCATACCCCGCAGGATCGGTCGGCGGCGAGCGTGCTTCATGGCGATCTCAGGGGCGGATATCGATCGCGAAACCGCCCTCGCCTGGGGGCTAATCGACGCGCTGGAGCCGACCGCGTGAGTCCGATCGCACCCGCCCTGAGCGCCCTGGCGGCCGAAATCGCTACCCTGACGGAGGGGCTGGGGCGCCGCGTCGAAGTTCAGGATCTTCGGGTCACCGACCGCGCCAGTGATCTGACATTGGCGCCGCCTGGGCTGAGCTCACCAAACCAGGCCTGCCGCCTGGTCGAGGCCGCCGACGGCTGGATTGCGGTCAACCTGGCGCGGGACGAGGACCGCGATCTTGTGGCGGCCTGGCTGGGCGGGGCGTTTGGCGAGGAGCCCTGGCTGCAAATTGGCCGCCTGGCGCGTGGGCGGTCGAAGGATCAACTCGTGGAACAGGCCGCCTTGCTGGGCCTGCCGGTGGCGGCGGTCGGCGAGATCGCCAGTGACCGGCTGGAGGCGCCGCTTCTGCGCATGGCCGCGCGATGCGCCAGCCCACGCCATGGGCCGCTGCGGGTGATCGACCTCTCCACCCTCTGGGCCGGGCCGCTGTGCGGCGCGGTGCTGGCGGAAATGGGGGCGGCGGTGACGAAGGTCGAAGACCTGGGCAGGCCCGATCCGACCCGGACAGCCACGCCAGACTTTCATCGCCGCCTGAACGGGCGCAAGTCGGACCTGGGCCTGGATTTTTCGAATCCGGCGCAACGGGCCGCCCTGAGGGACCTGGTTCTGGGCGCCGATGTGCTGATCACCAGCGCCCGGCCGCGGGCGTTCGCGCCTCTGGGCCTGGCGCCGGCGAGCATCTTCGCCGCCAATCCCGGGCTCGTCTGGGTGGCGATCACCGGCTATGGCTGGACCTCGGGCGATCCGGCGCGCGTGGCCTTTGGGGACGACGCCGCCGCCGCGGGCGGCCTTCTGGGCTGGACTTCGGATGGCGCCCCCCGCTTCCTTGGCGACGCCCTGGCCGATCCCGTAACCGGGCTGGCGGCTGCGATTGGCGCGCTCAGGGGTTTGATGGAGAATGGCGGCGTCGTGGTGGACGCGGCGCTGGCCCGGTGCGCGGCCGGCGCCGCAATGATGCGCCGGCAAGGCTGCCCGGCGTGACCCATACGCTCCTGATCCGGAATGTGGAGGTGGACGGCCGCGCCAGGTTGGATGTGCGTATCGACGCTGGCCGCATTGTCGAGATCGGCCCGCGCCTAGTGGGGCGGGGCGACGAGTTGGACGGCCGTGGCGGCGCGCTGATCCCCGGCCTGGCCGATCATCACATCCATATTCTAGGGCTGGCGGCTCAACGGGACTCCGTCGACCTGCAGGGCGTCGCCTCGGCAAAAGATTTCGCCGAACGCATTGCGGCCGCGGCCCGCGCCCGGCCTCGTGGCGGCTGGATCCGCGCAGTCGGCTATCACGAACGCATAGCTGGCGAGATCACGCGCCTGGACCTCGACCGGCTGGCTCCAGGACATCGAGTGAGGGTGCAGCATCAGACCGGATCTCTCTGGATCCTGAACAGCCGCGCGCTCGAAAGCCTGGGCGGGGACGATCCGCCGGCCTGCGTGGAGCGTGACGCCCAGGGCCGGATGAGCGGCCGGATCTGGCGGGGCGACGCCTGGCTGCGGGCGCGCATCGGCAGCCAAGTTCCGCCCCTGGCCCCGGTTGGGCATCAGCTGGCGACCTATGGCGTGACGGCCCTGACCGACGCCAGCGTGACCACCGACGCCGACGCCGCCGGGCGGTTGGCGGACGCCTGGCGCGCCGGCGACCTGCCGCAGCGACTGACCCTTATGAGCGGCGGCGCCCTGGCGCCGCCACCGGACGGGGCCTGGGCCGTTGGGCCGGTGAAAATTCTGCTGGATGATCATAACCTGCCCGACCTGGAAGACTTCGCCGGCCGCATCGCCATGGCCCGCGATTGGGCTCGCCAAGTGGCCGTGCATTGCGTTACGGCCGGGGAACTTGCGACCGCGCTGGCCGCCTTCGAGATAGCGGGAGCCCGGCCGGGCGACCGGATCGAGCATGGCGGCGTCATTCCCGAGGCCGCGATCCCGCAGATCCGAAATCTTGGCCTTACGGTCGTCACCCAGCCGGCCTTCGTGCTGGAGCGCGGCGACCGCTATCTGGCGGAGGTGGATCCGGCGGAGCACGGGGACCTCTATCGGAGCGCTTCGCTGCTCGCGGCCGATGTGCCGCTGGCGGCGAGTTCCGACGCGCCCTACGCGTCGCCCGATCCCTGGCGGGCGATCCGCGCCGCGGTGAGCCGGCGCACCCTCGCCGGGCGCAGCCTGGGCGAGGCGGAGCGCCTGAGCGCCCGGGCGGCGCTGGCGCTTTACGTGGATGAGCCCGCCGCGCCCGGGCGCGTCCGGCGGCGCGTGGCGCCCGGCGCCGAAGCGGACCTGTGCCTGCTGAAAGCGCCGATGTGCGAGGTGCTGACTCAGCCCGATGCCGACTTGGTGGCCGCCACCGTGCTTGGCGGACGGATCATCTATGACGGCAAAGCCCCAGCGGACGCGACGGCCCATGGCCGGCGCGCGGGGGAATGACACAATAGTCTTGTATAATCAAAATGTTATATTGGTAGGCCGGGAGGGAAAAGAACCCGCCCAAGGCACCATTCAACGAAAACAGATACTTAGATCGACCATGATCACGGAATGTGTCGCAGCCATGTGTCACACATCCCGAGGCGGTATTAGCCCGCCTATTGGATTGCGCCAAGCGACATCGACAATCGATAGCCGAGACGGGCTTCTGGCCCACACAGGCGGCGGCCCCCCTAGGTCGTCGATTGCAACGGGTTGCACGAACTTGGCGAAGAGGAAGGAGCTTCTGACGACATTGCGGCGAAAGATTTGACGACCGACATCGCAACGGCCTTGGCAGCAAGGCCGCCTAGCCCACACTGTCAACTCCGCTTCTACGGCGTATATCCAGGCTTGTAGGTCAGCTCATAGTTGCCTCGCTCCAAGAAATGTATTGTGAAGGGCGCGTCGTATTCCCGAAGCCTTTCGTTCGCCCAATCATCTGGTGGATACACCTCAGTCGCTGTAGCCTCACCAGCGTGGTCCCGCCACGCCTTTAGAACACGGGCAACCAGAGCCATCTGCTGATTGAAGCGCTGGCTGAGCACACGATGCAGGAGATCCAGCACACCGCCGCCCAGGCGGGGCTGGAGGGGCTGAAAAGCGACCTGGCCACAACCAGGACCATCCGTGAGGCTGACGCGAAATCGGCCGAAAGTGCGATCCGCGACAAGGCTGGGAATTCCGGTAACCCGTTAGCCAAGATCCAGGCCGAGCTCCAGATCGGGGCGATTCACCGGCAGACTGCGCAGCAGAACCTCGCCGACGACGCCGCCGAACATGCCGCCGCTGACAGGCTGTTGCAGGACGAGATCAACGGCGCACGCGCGGGCTCGACGGCTTATATCCACGCGGTCGACGCCAAGAAGTTGGCGGACCAGCAATGGGCGAACCATCACCGGGTCTTGCTCGACCAGATGGTCAACCAGGAGAAAGTCGGCGCCCAGCAGATCGCCCAGGCCTGGCACAGCCATATCGACCCGATGGTGCAGTCCACCGGCAATATGCTGAAGGGCTTGGTCAACGGCACCGAGACCTGGCACCAGGCGCTGCTGCAGATCGGAAACGCCATCGAGGACACCGTCATCTCGGCGATCGAGAAGATGGCGGAGGATTTGATCGTCAATCTGATCATGGGTCAGACCCAGCAGACGATGTCCGCCCAGGGCATGATTGCGAGCAACGCCGCAGTGGCTGGATCTGCCGGGGTTGCGTCCATGGCAGGGGCGCCGTTCCCCATGGACCTAACAGCGCCGGAATTCGGCGCTTCGATGGCGATGGCGGCCTCGGCCTTCAGCGTTGGAGGCTTCGCCAAAGGGATCGACGTCGTTCCGCAGGACATGATCGCCCTTATCCACCAGGGCGAACGGGTTGTTCCGGCGAGCGACAACGCCGCCTTGATATCCGCGTCGAGCGCGAACGGCGTTCGCGGGGGAGTCACCCACCACCACCACACGACGGTCGACGCTTCGACCACAATCAACGGAACCGCCCATCCGGACGTGATCGCTAACCTTGAGACCCGCAAGCGCAACCTCGCCCGCCTGCTCAAGGGCCTGCACCGCGACGGCCATTTCTAGGTGAACTGATGCAAGAGCCTGACCCGATACAGGGGGCTGCCCGGCTTTTCGCCGCCGAGGAATGGCTAGCCCTGCTGCTGGCGCAGCACTACTCGCCCAATGAAATGGCGGCCATTGCGCTGGATCACCATCAATGCGGCGATCGCCTGCTGAGAGCGCCCGACGGCGCGGTAATGCATCCGAGCGCCCTGACGGACACCGTGAAATTCATAGCGGCGATCCAGCATGCGAAGGCGGATCTGTTCGTTCGCGCTGGCGAGGCCTACGCCAAGCACATCGCGGGCAAAGCCACGGCGACTGAGGTGTGA
>DASXNV010000032.1:0-307543 GCA_036494815.1 Caulobacteraceae bacterium | reverse complement strand
AACACATGGTGGATAGGAAGGGCCGGCCGCTGTTGCACGACCACTCCCTCTGCGGGCACACGTTTGACCCCAAGATGGTCTGCTCGGAGTGTGGTGAAGAACTCCAGCCGCGCGACGTGCGGCTTCGACCCGGACCTGGCGCAACGAATTCGAGCCATCTGCCGTTCGGCATGGATCTGCCTAAGGCTGCGGACAAGCGCGCCAAGCGCCTGGCCCGTTCGGTAGAAGGCCAAGTATAGCGGCCCGAGAGCGAAATGTGACGGGACGATAACAGCGCTGGTAGGCCCGTCACATCGCCGAGATGCCGCGGTCCAGTTTCAACTCCGAGCCAGTCATGAACTTGCTTTCGTCGCTAGCCAGATAGAGCACGGCATTGGCGATGTCGTCCGGTTCGCCGATGTGGCCCAACGGGATCTGCCGGCCCAGCTAAAGGTTCATTAACTGAACTTTATGCCGGGCCGCAGCCTCTTCACAAACCCGGCGACGGCCCGCCCAATCTCATGCGGGCTGTCTTCCTGGATGAAGTGGACACCGGGAACGGTCACTTCACTCTGGTTCGGCCAGGTGCGGCAAAGGTCCTTCAGCCGTCCCGTGAGGATCGCCCCCGGCTCGGCGGAGACGAACAACTTGGGGATTTCGCTGGCGGCCAGAAACGCGGAATAGCGCTCGACGGTCGACACGACGTTCTCCGGAGCGCCTTCGATCGGGATGTTGCGCGGCCAGCTCAGCGTCGGCCGACGATCTTCGCCAGGGCTGGTGAACGGGCGGCGATACTCGGCCATCTCCGCCGCGCCGAGTGCGCGGATGATCGAGCCTGGCAACACCCGCTCCACGAAGATGTTTTTCGCCAGCACCATCTCTTCGCCGGCGGGCGACCGAAATCCCTGGAAGACGCCGCGCGCGCCTTCGTTGCGCGCGCCTCCGCTCCAGTCGGCCCAGACCATCGGGGCGACGATCGCCTCCATGTAAGCGACGCCCTGAACGCGACCCGGGTTGCGCTGAGCCCAGTCGAAGCCCAGCACCGAGCCCCAGTCGTGCAGGACCAGCACCACCTTGTCGCCCAGGTCCAGCTTCTCCCAAAGGCCGTGCAGATACTCCCGCTGTTCCTCGTAGTGATAGCGGTCCGGGCCGGAGGGCGTGAGCTTTTCGGAATCTCCCATGCCGATCAGATCGCAGGCGATGAGCCGGCCAAAACTGCGCAGGTGCGGCATGATATTGCGCCACAGGTAGGACGAGGTCGGATTGCCGTGCTGGAAGACGATCGCATCGCCCTCCCCTTCGTCGATGTAGGCCATCCGACGGCCCTTCACCTCGATGAACTTTTTGGCGGCGAAGGGCTCGGCGCTGATCTCATCGGTCATGGAAAGGCTCCTTTGCGGGATCCGGGTTCCGGCCGAGTGCGGCCACGGTCTGGCGGGCGACCCGCAGGATATGTTCGGAGAAGGCTGGATCATCCACCGCGCGGGCGAGGGTGAGGCCGCCGACGCAGAGCGCCATGAGGGCGATCGCGTCGTCGTAGCGAGCCTCGTCGACCGGACCGTCCTGCAAGCCGCCGCAGATGGCCTCGAGCGACTCGCGCAGTTCCTCCGCATAGGCGCGCCGGAAGCGCCCGGGCGCCCGCGCCGCATCGGCGCCAAGCGCGGCGAAGGCGCAGCCACCCGCGCGATCGTCTCTATGGGCGAGATTCAGATATCGCCGCGCCAGGCGCATGAGCCGCGCCGACCAGGACCGGTCGGGCGCGTTGCCGATCCACCAGGGACGACCCGTGGTGAACGCATGGTGGAAGGCGGCTTCGTCGAGCGCGTCCTTATCCGCGAAGTGAGAATAGAACGCGCCGTGGGTGAGACCCGCGTCCTTCATGACCGGCGCGATCGCCGCGCCATTCAGACCCTCGGTTCGAAGCCGCGCGGAGCCGGCGTCGAGGATCCGCATCAGCGAAGCCTGCTTGAATTCCGATCGGCGCGTCATAGCCGATTTCGCATGATACATGGCATGCGGAACTCGATATCGCATGATGGACGACAGGTCAAGTCAAGTCATTGTCGAAGACGTAGCGAACCGTGGGAATGAAGTATGGGGAACGTGGCTGACGCTTGGCGGGTTGGCGATGTCGCCATCACCCGCGTCGTCGGTCTGGAAATCCAGAAGAGCAGGCCCGCGCCGTCGGGTGGCTCCATCCCCACTACGTGACTCCCCAGGGCGCTCTCAACCTCTCGGCCCACGCCTACGTGGTTGAATCGAAGGGCGTGCGGATCATCGCCGACACCTGCGTGGGCAACGACAAGCCGAGGAACCTACGGTTCTTCGACAAGCTCTCGACGCCGTTTCTGAAGCGGTTGGCCGAGGCGGGATTCATGCAAGAGGACATCGACTATCCTAAGCTGGCCGACACATCCGCGGCCTGCGCGCCGTCAGTCCTGCCGAATGTCCTTCCGGCGCATCACGACGAGATTCACGACGTGCACTAGTACGGCCTCGCCCCTCTGGTTCAGGGTAGTCGTTCGCAGCTTGATCAGGCCTTGGTCCGGATGCGACTTTGACGGTCGCACATCGATCACCTCGCACTCGACGCGCAACTCGTCACCGGGGCGCACTGGCCGGGGCCAGCGGCACTCGTCGAGGCCAGCGCCGATGATGCCGCCAGCTGGCTTGAGTTCGCTTTCAACCAGCAACCGCATCGTCACGGCGGCCGTGTGCCAGCCGCTGGCGGCCAGTCCACCGAAAATCGAACGGCGCGCCGCCGCCTCATCGAGGTGGAAGGGCTGCGGATCGAACTCGGTGGCGAAGGCGATGGTCCGGTCGCCGTCGATGTGCATCGGCCCTGAACCAAACGTTTGCCCCACCGCAAAATCTTCCAGGTAATGCTCGCTCGCCTGGCTCATAATTCAACTCCGCTACTTGTTCTCGATCAGCTTGACGATCGCATGCAGCATCCGGTTGGCGGGCGTCGCGATGCCCAGCGCCTCGCCACGCCGCACGATCAACCCGTTCAGATGATCGATCTCACTGCGCTTGCCGCGGGCCAGATCCTGCGCGGTCGATGAGTATTGGCCCGGCACGGTCTCAGCGATCTTGCGGACGGCCGCATCGACATCGCCCGGAATCGTCACGCCATCCGCCTTCGCAACGGCCATGCATTCATCGACGAGGTCACGCATGACGGCGTTCACGCCCTCGCCTTTCACCAGTTGACCGTAGGGCATTTGGGTAATCGCCGAGAGCGCGTTGTACGCGCAGTTCAGAATCAGCTTCGCCCATAACGCGCCGCGCACGTTGTTGGAAACCTCGGTCGACACACCGGCTGCGGTCAACATGCGAGCGATCTCATCGCTGACCTTCGATGACTCGATGACGAGTTCACCGCGGCCATGATGCCTGACATGCCCCGGCCCGGCCATGTCGGTCCCGATATACACGACGGCTGCGGCCACTTCCTGTGGCAGCAGCCTGCGCAGTTGCTCCGCGTTCTCGACGCCATTCTGCAACGACAGCACCAAGGCATCCGGCGCAAGATGCGGCCTGATCGCAGTAGCGCCGCTTTCGGTGTCAGGGGACTTCACGCAAAAAAGCACGAGCGGCGCGCCCTGCGCCGCGCTGGCATCGGTGTTGGCATGGAGGTAAACGCATTCGTCGAAGGTTTGCGTTTCGAGCCTTAGCCCGCGACGTTCGATCGCCTCGACGTGCTGGGGGCGCCCGATCAGGACGACATCATGTCCGGCGCGCGCCAGCATGCCGCCGTAGTAGCAACCCACCGCACCCGCGCCCATTACAGCGACTTTCATAAGCAACGCCCTCTTGGACTAAATGAATCCATCAAGACTCGGCGGCCGTCAGCCCGCCATCATGCCCCCCATAGATCCGCGAAGACCAACCCACCATCGACGGTGATGGCGGAGCCGACGACGTAGTCACCGGCTCTGGAGGCGAGGTAGATGGCCACCCCCTGCATGTCCTCGTCCGCGCCGATGCGGCGCGAGGGGATGTGTTTGGCCACTTCGTCGGCGTGGTCGCGCGCATCGCGGTTCATCTCCGAGGCGAAGGCGCCCGGGGCGATGGCGGTGACCACGATATTGTCGCGGATCAGCTGGGCGGCCATGCGCCGGGTCAGTTGGATCAGGCCCGCCTTGCTGGCGTGATAGGAGTAGGTCTCCATCGGGTTGGGCCGGAGGCCGTCGATCGAGGCGACGTTGATCACCTTGGCCGGCTGCACGCCGCTGGCCGAGGCGCGTAGCGGCGCGGCGAGAGCCTGGGTCAGAAAGAAGGGCGATTTGACGTTCAGGTTCATCACCTTGTCCCAACCGCTTTCGGGGAAATCATCGAAGGCCGCGCCCCAGGCGGCGCCGGCGTTGTTGACCAGGATGTCGAGCTTGGATTCGTGCTCGGCGAACCGCGCCGCCAGGGCCTTGCAGCCCTCCACCGTGGAAACGTCCTGGGGCAGGGAGATGCAGGCTCCGCCACCGGCGCTGAGCTCAGCCGCAGTTTCGTCGCAGGCGCTCGGCTTGCGCGAGGAGATATAGACCTTGGCTCCCTGGGCGATGTAGCCGGCGGCGATCATCTTGCCGATCCCGCGCGAACCGCCGGTGACCAGGGCGACGCGGCCCTCCAGCGAGAACAGATCCTTGGTCATGGCAGGGTTCCTCAGATTCGAGACCGGTCGTTGCGCCAGCCTTAAGGGTCGAAGCCTGTCATACCGGTTGTTCTGAGGACCGCAAGAGGCCGGCCAAGCTGATCGCCCGCTGAACGGCCGCCACCCGATCTCCCAATGCACCGGGCTCAATCCGCACAAGCTCGTATCCGAGTTCCTGATAGACCTGCTCGTGCACAATCTCGAAGCGCAGGGTGTCTGCAAAGCTGATCCGGCGCGCGGCGGTCGGGGTCACGAAGCCCAGATTTTCGATGAACAACACCCAGCGCTGATAGACTCCCTCGGCCTCGATCCGCGCCAGTTCCGCCGCCAGGATCGGCGAGGCCGGGAAGTTCAGAAACCGGCTAAGCGCATAGGTGCAGACGGGCGAGCGGTCATGGATCTGCACTGCATCTGGCCGGGCGGCGGCCGCAAGCTGGCGGCGACCCTGAAGCCCTATGATCTTGTCGATGAAATCGGGCCGGGCATGGGGTTCGTCCCGCCCCAAAGCATGTTCCAGGGCGATGACGTCGGTCGCCGCCTCCTCGACCACCGAGGCGCCGTCCGCCTCCAGCTGTCGCAAAATGGCGGTCTTGCCGGCTCCCGGCGCGCCGGTGAGGATGTAGCGTTGCATGGGTTTTTCCCTTCATCTGGAAAATGGTGAAGCTTGGCCGCCAACGGCCAGCGCATCGATGCGGAGCGAAACCTTGCCCAGCCCGATCCTGCAGCCAGTCATAGCCTAGGTGATTTGGTCGTTCGTGATGTGGGCCTGGCTTTGCGCCACCCGCATCCCGGCCATTGGCCGGCTCAAGATCTTGCAAAGCCGGATGCGCAATTCCAGGCCCAGATTCCGGCCCAGGCGCGGTGGAGGACCGATAATTACAACCACCTGATGGAACAGCCAACCCTGTTCTACGCCGTCGCCCTGACCCTACCCTCGTGGGCGCCGGCGGCGGGCTCGATGCGGATCTGGCCTGGCTCTATGTGGGCCTGCGGGTGATCCACAGCCTGGTGCAGGCCCTGGTCAATGTGGTGATGGTGCGGTCTTCCGTATTCATGGGCGCATCAGTGGTGTTGCTGGCCCTGAAGGTGCGGGAGGTCTTGCTGGTGTTCCGATGAAACTTAGGCAATTACTGAAGTATATGTTGCGACCCTCCTGCCACGACGATACTTAGGTACATGCCTAACCATTCCGCCTCGCTCGATTTGATGTTCCAGGCCCTGGCCGACCCGACCCGGCGCGTGATCGTCGAGCGGCTCAGCCGCGGCCCGGCCTCGGTCAGCGAACTGGCCCAGCCCTTCGCCATGTCCCTGCCGGCCGTGTTCCAGCACCTGCAGGTACTGGAGACCAGCGGGCTGATCCGCTCGGAAAAGGTCGGCCGGGTGCGCACCTGCAGCATCCAGCCGGACGCGCTGCAGGCCGCCGAACGCTGGATCAACGAGCGGCGGACGGGTTGGGAGCGCCACTTCGACCGCCTGGAAGACTATCTCGCCAAGACGGCAAAAGACCCTGAAGCCGGGAGCCATTCATGACCCAAAGATCCGTCACCCACGCCACCTTTTGCATCGAGCGCACCTTCGACGCCCCGCCCGCCCGCGTGTTCGCCGCTTTCGCCAGCCTAGAGGCCAAGTCGCAATGGTTCACCGGCGCGCCGGGCTGGATCAGCACCGACCGCGAGTTCGATTTCCGGGTCGGCGGCCGGGAGGTGAGCAAGGTCGGCCCGCCGGGCGGCCCCATGCACATCTTCGAGGCCCGATATTGGGACATCGTGCCGAACGAGCGGGTGGTGTTCAGCTATGACATGCACCTGGACGAAACCCGCATCTCGGTGTCGCTGACCACCATCGAACTGAAGCCATCCGGGGCAGGCGCCGCGCTGAGTTTCACCGAGCAGGGCGCGTTTCTGGACGGCTTCGACGATCCGAAAGGCCGTGAAGACGGGACCAGACGCCTGCTGAACGCGCTGGAAGCCTCGCTTAAGATCGCCGTCGCGTGACGTCGGGACCGCCCTGGTCACGCCCCCTTGACCGCACCCGCTGGCGCGAGGGCGAGGCCTCGGCCGGCGTGCGCGAAACGGCCGAAGAGACGCCGGTGGCCCTGGTCTATGACGCGTCCACCTATGCGGTGATGATGGCCAGCCCCGCCGATCTGGAGGACTTCGCCATCGGTTTCAGCCTGACCGAGGGGGTGATCGACACCCCCTCCCAGATTCGAGGGCTGGAGATCGCCCGCGCCCCGCTGGGGATCGAGACGCGGATCTGGCTGGCGCCCGAGCGTGGCGCGCGGCTGGCGGAGCGACGCCGCTTCATGGCCGGCCCCACCGGTTGCGGGCTGTGCGGGATCGACAGCCTGGAACAGGCGGTGCGACGCTGGCCGCCAGTGGACGGACGCGAGGTGCGCCTCACCCCCGACGAGGTGCGCGCCGCCGGCGCCGCTCTGGCTGCAGCCCAACCCCTAGGCCAGGCCACCCGCGCCGCCCACGCCGCCGGCTATTGGCGCCGGGGTTCCGGTCTGATCGCCGCCCGCGAAGACGTCGGCCGCCACAACGCCCTGGACAAGCTGATCGGCGCCCTGGCCCGCGCCGACGAGACCGGAACCGACGGCGCTGTGCTGCTCACCAGCCGCGTCTCCATCGAGATGGTGCAAAAGACCGCCCGCCTGGGCGCCCCGATCCTGATCGCCGTCTCGGCCCCAACGGCCCTGGCGGTGCGCACCGCCGATGAGGCGGGGATCACCCTGATCGCCGTGGCGCGAGAGGACGGGTTCGAGGTGTTCACCCATCCAGAGAGAGTGGTTTCGGCCTGAGATCGGCCCGACGGCGCCCGGATTTGTCGCGTCCATGCCGGTTCTCGTCCCCTATATTCAACAAATGCATTCGCATTGGCGTTAAACTGGGTCTAGGGCGGAGGCATTATGGACGGAGCCGCTTTCTAGAATGGCCCATAGTTTCGAGACCTGGTCGCCGGAGCGGACCGTCGAAATCATCGCCGCCCAGGCTGACCTGGAAGGCCCATTGTTACCGATCCTGCATGAGATCCAGGCGACCTTTGGCCATGTGCCAGCCGTGGCCGTGCCGATCATCGCCGGGGCGCTGAACCTGTCGCGGGCCGAGGTCCACGGGGTGATCAGTTTCTATCACGATTTCACCGCCGAGCCGGTTGCGGGCCGCGTCGCCAAGCTGTGCCGGGCCGAGGCATGCCAGGCGCGGGGCGTCGAGGCCCTGGCCCAGGCGGTGGAGGGGCGCGTGGCGCTGGAAAACGTCTATTGCCTGGGCCTGTGCGCCAGCGGCCCGGCCGCCCTGATCGACGGCAGGCCGGTCGCCCGGCTGACCCCCGAGCGGCTGCTGGCCCTGATGGAGGCGTAAGGGCGTGACCGTGCGCGTATTTGTTCCGAGCGATAGCGCCGCCGTCGCCGTGGGCGCCGACGGGGTGGTTGACGCTCTGCTGCAGGAAGCCGAACGCCTGGGTCAGTCGATCCAGATCGTGCGCAATGGCTCGCGCGGCGCCTTCGACCTGGAGCCCCTGCTCGAAGTGGAGACCGAGGAGGGCCGCATCGCCTATGGCCCTATCGATCCCAGCGAGGTGGCGGGCCTCGTGGCCGCCGGCCTGTTCCGGGGCGGCGACCATCCCAAGCGCCTGGGCAAGCCGGAAGACCTGCCCTTCTTCATTCGCCAGACCCGCCTGACCTTCGCCCGCTCTGGGATCACCGATCCCCAGGATCTGGACGACTATCGCGCCCACGGCGGCGGCGAGGGCCTGGCCAAGGCGCGGGCCATGGGTCCGGCGGGCGTCATCGACGCCATCACCAAATCCGGCCTACGCGGCCGCGGTGGCGCGGGCTTTCCCACCGGGATCAAGTGGAAGACGGTGGCCGACACCCCCGCCGCCCGCAAATACATCGTCTGCAACGCCGACGAGGGCGATAGCGGCACCTTCGCCGACCGCATGATCATGGAGGGCGACCCCTTCGCGCTCATCGAAGGCATGACCATCGCCGCCCTGGCGGTGGGGGCGAGCAAGGGTTTCGTCTATATCCGCTCGGAATATCCGCTGGCGGTCGCCGCCATGCGCGCGGCGGTCGAGACCGCGGGGGGCGAGCGGCTGCTGGGCCCCAAGAGCGATCCGCTGTTCGATATCGAGGTGCGCGTCGGCGCCGGAGCCTATGTCTGCGGCGAGGAAACCTCGCTGCTGGACAGCCTGGAGGGCAAGCGCGGCCAGGTGCGGGCCAAGCCGCCGCTGCCGGCGCACAAGGGCCTGTTCGGCCAGCCCACGGTGATCAACAACGTGCTCTCCTTCGCCGCCGTCCCACATATCCTGGCCGACGGCGCGGAACTCTATGCCGGTCTCGGCCACGGCCGCTCGCGCGGGACCATGCCGGTGCAGCTGGCTGGCGACATCAAGCATGGAGGCCTGGTGGAGGTTCCCTTCGGGATCACCCTGGGCGAACTGGTGGATGAGATCGGCGGCGGAACCCTCAGCGGCCGGCCAGTGCGAGCGGTCCAGGTGGGCGGCCCCCTGGGCGCCTATTTCCCCCGGCGGCTGTTCGACACCCCCTTCGACTACGAGGCCTTCGCCGCCCGGGACGGGCTGATCGGCCACGGCGGGGTGGTGGTGTTTTCCGACGGCGTCGACATGGCCGCTCAGGCGCGCTTCGCCATGGAGTTCTGCGCCATCGAAAGCTGCGGCAAGTGCACGCCCTGCCGCATCGGCTCGGTGCGCGGGGTCGAGGTGATCGACAAGATCCGCGCGGGTCAGGCCCGGGCGGAGAACCTCGCCGTGCTCACCGATCTGTGCGAAACTATGAAATATGGATCCCTATGCGCCCTCGGCGGGTTCACCCCCTATCCGGTGATGAGCGCTGTGACCCATTTCCCGGAGGATTTTGGCGTGATTGAACGCGCGCCCCAGCCCGCCGGGCAGGAGGTTTAGGCTTATGGCTCGCGTCATAGAGTTCGACTTTGGTACGCCCGCTTCGAAAGCCGAGGCCCAGGTCACCCTGACCATCGACGGCCAGACCGTGCGCGTCGCCGCGGGGACCTCTGTCATGCGCGCGGCGCAGGAGCGGGGCGTCACCATCCCCAAGCTCTGCGCAACCGATTCCATGGAGGCCTTCGGCTCCTGCCGCCTGTGCCTGGTGGAGATCGAGGGCCGCAACGGAACCCCCGCCTCCTGCACCACGCCGGTGGCCGAGGGCATGGTGGTGCGCACCCAGACGCCGCGGCTGAAGACCCTGCGCAAGGGGGTGATGGAGCTCTACATCTCCGACCACCCGCTGGACTGCCTGACCTGCGCCGCCAATGGCGATTGCGAGCTGCAGGACACGGCCGGCGCGGTGGGCCTGCGCGAGGTGCGCTTTGGCTATGAGGGCGACAACCACCTCGTGGCCACCAAGGACGAGTCCAACCCCTATTTCACCTATGACGCCTCCAAGTGCATCGTCTGTTCGCGCTGCGTGCGGGCCTGCGAAGAGGTGCAGGGCACCTTCGCCCTGACCATCACCGGCCGCGGGTTCAAGAGCCGGGTCGCCGCCGGCCAGTCCGAGCCGTTCATGACCTCGGAATGCGTCTCCTGCGGCGCCTGCGTCCAGGCCTGCCCCACCGCCACCCTGACCGAGAAGTCGGTGATCGAGATCGGCACGCCGGAACATTCGGTGGTCACCACCTGCGCCTATTGCGGCGTCGGCTGCGCCTTCAAGGCGGAGATGCGCGGCGACGAGCTGGTGCGCATGGTCCCCTGGAAGGACGGCAAAGCCAATCGCGGCCATTCCTGCATCAAGGGCCGCTTCGCCTATGGCTATGCCAGCCACCGCGAGCGCATTCTCAAGCCCATGATCCGTGAACGGATCAGCGACCCCTGGCGCGAAGTCAGCTGGGACGAGGCCATTGGCCACGCCGCGTCCGAACTGAAGCGCGTCCAGGCCCAGCATGGCCGCGATTCCATCGGCGGCATCACCTCCTCGCGCTGCACCAACGAAGAGACTTTCCTGGTGCAGAAACTGGTCCGCGCCGGCTTCGGCAACAACAATGTCGATACCTGCGCCCGGGTCTGCCACTCACCCACCGGCTATGGCCTGAAGACCGCGTTCGGCACCTCGGCCGGCACCCAGGACTTCGATTCCGTCGAGCATGCCGACGTGGCCCTGATCATCGGCGCCAACCCCACCGACGGCCACCCGGTGTTCGCCTCGCGGCTGAAGAAGCGCCTGCGCCAAGGCGCGCGACTGATCGTGGTCGATCCGCGCCGCATCGACATGGTGCGCACGCCCCATGTGACCGCCGACCATCACCTGGCCCTCAAGCCCGGAACCAATGTGGCGGTGCTGACCGCCATGGCCCATGTGATCGTCACCGAGGGCCTAGTGGACGAGGCATTCGTGCGTGAACGCTGCGAGCTGGACGCCTTCCAGGACTGGGCCGAGTTCGTAGCCGAGCCGGCCCGTTCCCCCGAGGCCACAGAAGCGGCGACGCTGGTTCCGGCCCTGGCTCTGCGCGAAGCCGCCCGGCTCTACGCCACCGGCGGCGCGGCGGCGATCTATTATGGGCTGGGCGTCACCGAGCACAGTCAGGGCTCGACCACGGTCATGGCCATGGCCAACCTCGCCATGGCCACCGGCAATATCGGCAAGCTGGGCGCCGGGGTGAACCCCCTTCGCGGCCAGAATAATGTCCAGGGCGCCTGCGACATGGGCTCGTTTCCGCACGAGCTGACCGGCTATCGCCACGTGTCGGACGACGCCACACGGGCGCAGTTCGAGACCGCCTGGGACGTTCATATCGACAACGAACCCGGCCTGCGTATCAACAACATGCTCGACGCCGCGGTGGAAGGCACTTTCAAGGCCCTCTACATCCAGGGCGAGGACATCCTGCAGTCCGACCCCAACACCACCCACGTCTCCGCCGGGCTGGCGGCCATGGAATGCGTCATCGTCCAGGACCTGTTCCTCAACGAGACCGCCAACTACGCCCACGTCTTCCTGCCCGGTTCGACCTTCCTGGAAAAGGACGGCACCTTCACCAACGCCGAGCGCCGCATCCAGCCCGTGCGCAAGGTGATGGCGCCCAAAAACGGCTACGGCGACTGGGAGATCACCCAGCTTCTGTCCAACGCCCTCGGCTATCCGATGACCTATGGCCATCCGTCCGAGATCATGGACGAGATCGCCCGCCTGACCCCCACCTTCGCCGGGGTCTCCTTCGCCAAGCTGGACGAACTGGGTTCGGTGCAGTGGCCCTGCAATGACGCAGCGCCCGAGGGCACGCCCATGATGCATGTGGATGGGTTCGTCCGTGGACGGGGCAATTTCGTCATCACCGAATACGTGCCCACCGACGAGAAGACCGGCCCGCGCTTCCCGCTGCTGCTCACCACCGGCCGCATCCTCAGCCAGTACAATGTGGGCGCCCAGACCCGGCGCACGGACAATGTCATCTGGCACGAAGAGGACCGGCTGGAGATCCACCCCCACGACGCAGAACAGCGCGGCGTGCGCGACGGTGATTATGTGCAGCTGCAAAGCCGCACTGGGGCCATCAGCCTGCGGGCCAAGGTCACGGACCGCGTGGCGCCGGGGGTGGTCTATACGACCTTCCATCACCCCGACACCCAGGCCAATGTGGTGACTACAGAGTATACCGACTGGGCCACCGACTGCCCTGAATACAAGGTCACCGCCGTCCAGGTCACCCCGTCCAACGGCCCGACCCTGTGGCAGGAACAATATGACGACCTGAGCCGCAAGAGCCGCCGCATCGCCCCCAACAGGCCAACTGTGGAGGCGGCGGAATGAGAGAGGCCGGCCTCTCGGGCGACGCCAAGCTGGTCCACATGGCCAACCAGATCGCCCGCTTCTTCGCCAGCCAGCGCCACGCCGACCCCGCCGAGGGCGTGGCCGACCACCTGCGCCATTTCTGGGAGCCGCGCATGCGCCGGGCGATCCTGGCGCACGTGGATGGCGGGGGAGCAGGGCTGGACCCGGTGGCCCTCGCGGCGGTGGAGCTGTTGCGGGCGGCGTAGGGTCAGGTCAGAACGCTGCCTCGACGCTTCATATCACCGTCATCGTCGCGCTCGTCGCGGGGACCCGCCGTGAAGGTCTCGCCGGCACAGGCCGCCAGGATGAATCCAACGCCCATAGCCCCGCCCGTTCGTTGCATGGATGGCCGGCATATACTGGCCATGACGGGGAACTCTGAGGTCAGCCTAGAGCCAAGACGGCTTGCTATTGTCTGGACCAGTCCACGTCCAGTCCTTCAAAATCTCGATGAGGTCACCTTGAGCGGCTCCTTCAAGCTCAATGCATGAGAAGCCGAATCCTGCCCCTTTGAGGGCACTTACATGTGGCTCAAGGATCGGCCAGCACGGATCGACTACGATACCCGATGAACCGCCAAAGTGCACGATCAGCGCCGTAAAGCAGACTTGTTTCCCGTTGAGCTCAGCCTGAAACGGAGACGTCACAACGACGCCCAATCCGGCTGCAACGTCTAGCCAACTGCTGGACCCGTCATCCATTTTAGCGCCAAGCTCTGCCGGAGCTCCCCCTCACCAAACCGCCAGCGACGTGGTCACATAGTTCCACAGCGCCCCAAGCACGGCCCCCGAGGCCCCGGCGATCTGCGGATAGACGCCCCAGCTGCGCACCATGGTGGCCACGGCCACGCTTGTGAACACGCTGATGCTGCACAGGGCGCAGAACTTCACATAGCCGACCAGGAAGGCCAGGCCGCGTTTGCGGCGGTCGCGATAGGTGACCACGTTGTTGATCACATAGTTGGTGGTCATGGCCACCACCGCGGCGGTGAACTGGATCAGCGAAAAGCTCATGCGGCTGGAGAGCAACAGCTGCAGCACGGTCAGGTGCACCACCAGGCCGCTGGCGCCCACCAGGCCGAACATCAGCGCCCGGGAGGGGATCACCCCGCCCGAGAGCTTGGACAGGAGCAGGCCCAGATAGTCGATGACGATGCGCTTATCGAGCTTTGAGCCGCCGGCCTCGCGCTCGCGGAAGGTATAGGGCAGTTCGATGATCGCCAGCTTTTCCGGCTGGGAAGCGATGATGTCGAACAGGATCTTGAAGCCTTCATTGGCCAGTTTCGGCGCCACCCGGTCCACCAGATCGCGACGGATCATGAAGAAGCCGCTGACCGGGTCGCTGACCTCCTGGCGCAGCACCATGCGGCCCAGCCTGTTGGCGATGTCGCTGCCGGCCCGGCGCAGGGGGCCGTCCAGGCCGGCCACCGCCGCGTGATCGCCCACATAGCGGCTGGCGATGACCAGTTGGGCGCGGCCCGCCTTCAGGGTTTCGAACATGGCCGGCAGCAGGGTCTCATCATGCTGCAGGTCGCCGTCGATCACGGCTACATAGGGGGCGGCGCTGGCCAGGGCGCCTTCGACCACGGCGCCGGCCAGGCCCCGGCGGCGCACCCGGCGGATACAGCGCACCCGGGGGTTGGCGGCGGCCAGGGCCTTGACCGCGGCGGCCGTGCCGTCGGGGGAATCGTCATCGACGAACACCGCTTCCCAGGCCACCCCGGCCAGGGTGTCGGACAGCTTGGCCAACAGCCGGTCCACATTGGCCCGCTCGTTGAAGGTGGGCACGATCACCGTCAGCTCAGCCGGGGCGTCGCCCAGGCGGTCGTATCGTTCAGGCAAGATCCAGTCTCCCGCGCGCCCCCGCGTCGCGCTGTAGACTGGCGATTATCATGCTCGCCGGTTCAAGTCGCGCCCCACAACCATACTGAGGGGGCTCGCGCAATTCAGCGGCGGCCCTATAGTGCGCCCTGATGTCCCAAAGCTCTGTCCGCGCGCCATCCCCCACCGACAGCGACGCCCGGTTCGATATCACCGCGCCCAGGTCGATCATGCCGGTGGCCCTGGCTGCCGTGGCCATCGCCGCCGCTGCGGTTCTGGGCCTTTATCGCGGGGTGGTCAGCGTGCGCGAGCAGGCGGTCGGCGCAAAGGCCGAAGCCACCACCGACGCCATTGTCGGCGCCACCCCCGCGGTGGCCCTGCCACACAATCCGGATTGGTCGACGCTCAGCGGCCCGCAGGTCCTGCCCCCGCCATTGGCCAAGGTGAAGAAGGAAGAGGACGACACGGCCTCGGACGAGGATGCGGCCGAGCCCAGCCAGGCCGCCCAGGCCATCGCCCCGGACCAGGCCGCACCGGACGCGACAACGGCCCCGCCGGCGGCCAAGCCATCGGCGCCGGTCACGCTGCCGCAGCCGGATCCGCAAGGATAAGAGGGAAAGCCGCGCCCTAAAGCGCGCGGGCGCGACGCAGGGTTTCGGCGTCTTCCAGCTGCGAGCGGCGCTGGGCGATCTGGGTGTAGATGGTGGTGTCCACCGTCACAGACTGGGTGAGTGATTCGATGGCTTCATCGATATCGAGCGCAACGGATGATGTTTCAGACATCGAATTCATTTGGGGATCGATGGGCAGGTTCATGTCGCAAGGTTCCCTTTCGGATTGAAATTAACAGTTACTGAATGTGTTCACTGTGCCTGGGATCCGGGGAATTCAAAGCGATTTATAGCGCCTCACGCGAACTTGACCGCCAGTTCAAGTTCGCGTGACAAGGGAACTTTTTCGCGCCTTACGTTTCACTGTGCAGATTTCTGATCAAGGATCAGAAATCGTATTGGCGCAGCATGGTTTCGGGGTTTAAGCTCCAGCATACGCCGCGTCGAGGAACGGACAGGACGGCCTTCCGTAGAGGAAGCATACCTGCCTTTCGCGAGAGTAGAGCGTCGCGAGAGGAATGCCGTTTTGCAACGCACCCAGACCGATGGGGCCGATTACTTCCATAAGGTCGTCGATTGCCAGTGGGCTTGTCCGGCCCACACGCCAGTCCCCGAATACATCCGCCTGATCGCCGCCGGGCGCTATACCGACGCCTACATGGTCAACTGGAAGTCCAATGTGTTTCCGGGGATCCTGGGACGCACCTGTGATCGGCCATGCGAGCCGGCCTGCCGCCGGGGCCGGGTCGAGGACGAGCCGGTGGCCATCTGCCGGCTCAAGCGTGTCGCCGCAGACAACAAGGACGATATTACCGGCTATCTGCCGGCCATCCCCCAGACAAAAAACGGAAAGCGCATCGCCCTGGTGGGGGCCGGCCCCGCCGCCCTGACCGTGGCCCGCGACCTGGCGCCCCTGGGCTATGCGGTGACCCTATTCGACGCCGAGGCCAAGTCCGGCGGCATGATCCGCAGCCAAATTCCCCGCTTTCGCCTGCCCGAAGAGGTGATCGACGAGGAGATCGGCTACATCGCCAGCCTCGGCATCGACCTCCGCCTGGGCCAGCGCATCGATAGCCTGAAGGCTTTGCTGACCGAGGGCTATGACGCGGTGTTTATCGGCTCCGGCGCGCCGCGCGGGCGCGACCTGGAGATCCCCGGCCGCCAGGAGGCCAGCAGCGGCGTCCATATCGGCATCAACTGGCTGTCCAATGTCTCGTTCGGCCATATCGAACGGATCGGCCGGCGGGTGATCGTGCTGGGTGGGGGCAACACCGCCATGGATTGCTGCCGCACCGCGCGCCGGCTGGGCGGCGAGGACGTCAAGGTCATCGTCCGCTCCGGCTTTGAAGAGATGAGGGCCTCCCCCTGGGAGAAGGAAGACGCGGCGCACGAGGACATCCCCATCCTCAACTATCTGACGCCCAGGGCCTTCACCCACAAGGACGGCAAAGTGACCGGCGTCACCTTCGAAAAGGTTCGCGCCGAGTATGACGACAAGGGTCGTCGCCGGCTGGTTCCCAGCGGCGAGCCCGATCAACATTTCGAGTGCGATGACGTGCTGGTGGCGGTGGGCCAGGAAAACAGCTTCCCGTGGATCGAGCGCGATATCGGCCTCGAATTCGACGACTGGGGCCTGCCCAAGGTCGACGACGTGACCCTGCAATCCAGCCTGCCGGGTGTCTTCTTCGGCGGCGACGCGGCCTTTGGCCCCAAGAACATCATCTGGGCCGTGGCCCATGGCCATGACGCCGCCATCTCTATCGACCGCTTCTGCCAGGGCCTGAACGTGGCCGAGCGCCCGGCGCCGGGTGTGACCCTGGTCAGCCAGAAGATGGGCATCCACGAGTGGAGCTACGACAACGATATTTCCAACGATCAGCGGTTCCGCGTGCCTTTGCAGGACAAGGCCGCGGCCCTGAAGGACGTGCGGCTGGAGGTCGAACTCGGCTTCGATCGCGCCCTGGGCTATCGCGAGGCCGAGCGCTGCCTGAATTGCGACGTGCAGACCGTGTTCGCCGAGCCCCTGTGCATCGAATGCGACGCCTGCGTCGACATCTGCCCCACGGACTGCATCACCTTCACCGCCAACGGCGCCGAAGACGACCTGCGCCAGC
Organism: Caulobacteraceae bacterium; assembly: GCA_036494815.1. Lineage (GTDB taxonomy): Bacteria > Pseudomonadota > Alphaproteobacteria > Caulobacterales > Caulobacteraceae > Poindextera. Next base: position 290,564 of record DASXNV010000032.1, on the reverse strand, counting down.
GGCTGAAGGCCCCGGCGTTCAATCTGGCTCAGGACCTCTACGTCTCGGACCCGCTGAAGACCAGCCGGGTGATGGTCAAGGACGAGGACGTCTGTCTGCACTGCGGCCTGTGCGCCGAACGCTGCCCCACAGGGGCATGGGATATGCAGAGGTTCACCCTGAACATGACGCACGCGGGACACGCATGCCCAAGCCGCTAACTCGCACCAACGACTTTGTCGTCAAGTTCGCCAATGTGAACGGGTCCGGTTCGGCGAGCGCCAACGGGTTGTTCGCCAAGGCGATCCTGCGCATGGGCGTGCCGGTGGCCGCCCGCAACATCTTCCCGTCCAATATCCAGGGCCTGCCCACCTGGTTCGAGGTCAGGGTGTCCGAAGACGGCCATCTGGGCCGCCGCGGCGGGGTCGACCTGATGGTGGCCATGAATCCCCAGACCTGGGACCGGGACATCGCCGAGATCGAGCCCGGCGGCTACCTGCTCTACGACTCCACCAAGCCCCTGCCGCCCGAGAAATTCCGCGGCGACATCACCGTGGTCGGCGTGCCCCTGACTCAGATCTGCAATGCCGCCTACAACGACCCGCGCCAGCGCCAGCTGATGAAGAACATCATCTATGTGGGCGCCCTGGCCGCGCTGTTGGGCATGGACCCGGCGGTGGTAGAGGCCTTGCTGGGCGAGCAGTTCAAATCCAAGCCCAAACTGGTGGCCGGCAATATCGAAGCCTTCCACCTTGGCCGCAACCACGTCCTGAACCACTTCATGCCCCTGAGCCTGAAGCTGCGCCATTCCGACAAGGTCGGCGACCGCATCTATGTGGACGGCAACACCGCCGCCGGCCTGGGCTGCGTCTACGGCGGGGCCAGCGTCTGCGCCTGGTATCCGATCACGCCCTCCACCTCCCTGGCCGAGGCCTTCACCGACTATTGCGAGGCCTATCGCACCGATCCCGAGACGGGCAAGGCGCGCTACGCCATCGTCCAGGCCGAGGACGAGATCGCCTCCATCGGCATCGTCATCGGCGCCGGCTGGAACGGGGCGCGGGCCTTCACCTGCACCTCGGGGCCAGGCGTTTCGCTGATGCAGGAATTCGTCGGCCTGTCCTATTTCGCCGAAATCCCGGCGGTGATCTTCGATGTGCAGCGCGGCGGGCCCTCCACTGGTATGCCCACTCGCACCCAGCAGGCCGATATCCTGTCGGCCGCCTACGCTTCGCACGGCGACACCAAGCATCCGCTGCTGTTCCCGCAGGACCCCGGCGAGTGTTTCGAGTTCGCCGCCCTGGCCTTCGACCTGGCCGACCGGCTGCAGACCACCCTGTTCGTCATGCTCGACCTGGACATCGGCATGAACGACTGGCTGACCACGCCGTTCGCCTGGGACGACAGTCGCAAGCTCGACCGGGGCAAGGTGATGGGGTTCGAAGACCTGGAGTCAGGCCGCGACTTCGGCCGCTATCTGGATGTGGAGGGCGATGGCGTTCCCTATCGCACCCTGCCCGGAACCCACCCCACCCGCGGCGGCTATTTCACCCGCGGCACCTCGCGCAATCCCTATGCGCGCTATAGCGAGGAGGGCTCCGTCTATGTGGACAATATGGAGCGGCTGCTGCGCAAGTTCGAGACCGCCAAGTCCCTGATCCCCGCCCCTGTGCGTCGCGACGCCAAGCGCGCGACCAGGCAGGGGGCGATCTATTACGGCTCGACCAGCCTGGCCATGAGCGAGGCGCTGGAGGTGCTGCACACCCAGGGCCGCGACCTGGACGCCCTGCGCGTTCGCGGCTTTCCCTTCAGCGATGCGGTGTTCGAGTTCATCGCCGAGCACGAAACGGTCTTCGTGGTGGAGCAGAATCGCGACGGTCAGTTGCGAACCCTGTTGATGAACGAGGGCGGGATCGATCCAGCCAAGCTGATGCCGGTGCTGCATTTTGACGGCTCGCCGATCACCGCCCGCTTCATCGCCGACGCCGTGGGTCGGCGCATGGCCCAGGGCGAACAGGTCACCGAGGCCGCCGAATGACCTATATTCTCAAGCCCCAACTGCATCACCCCAAACTGCCGGCCAACGCCCTGGGCTTCACCCGCCGCGACTATGAAGGTTCGGTCTCCACCCTCTGCGCCGGCTGTGGGCACGACTCCATCAGCGCCTCGATCATCCAGGCCTGTTTCGAGCTGGACCTGCCGCCGCACCGCATCGCCAAGCTGTCGGGCATCGGCTGCTCATCCAAGACCCCAGACTACTTCTTGGGCAATTCCCACGGCTTCAACAGCGTGCACGGCCGCATGCCCTCGGTGCTGACCGGAGCCAACCTGGCCAATCGCGACCTGATCTATCTGGGCGTCTCCGGCGACGGCGACAGCGCCTCGATCGGCTTTGGCCAGTTCGCTCATTCGATCCGGCGCGGGGTCAACATGACCTATATCGTCGAGAACAACGGGGTCTATGGCCTGACCAAGGGGCAGTTCTCGGCCACCTCCGACCGAGGCTCCAAAAGCAAGAAGGGCGTGGTCAACCACGACTCGGCCATCGACCTGGTCAGCGTGGCCCTGCAGCTGGGCGCCACCTTCGTCGCCCGAAGCTTCTCAGGCGATAAGGCCCAGCTGGTCCCCCTGATCAAGGCGGCGCTGAGCCACCGGGGCGCAGCCTTCATCGACTGCATTAGTCCCTGTGTGCAGTTCAACAACCACACGGGCTCGACCAAGAGCTTCGACTATGTGCGCGAACACAACGAGGCGGTGAACCGGCTGGAGGTGATCGGTCCGCGCAGCCCTATTCATATCGACCACGAGCCCGGCACGACCGAGTTGGTGACCCAGCACGACGGCTCGGTCCTGGCCCTGCACAAGCTGGGTGTCCAATACGATCCCAGCGACCGGGTCGGCGCCATGACCTTCCTGCAACAGCGCCAGGCCCTGGGCGAGATCGTCACCGGCCTGCTCTATGTGGATCCCGAGGCGCAGGATCTGCACGACGGTCTGGAAACGGTGGATACGCCGCTCAACGCCCTGAGCGACCGCGAGCTGGTTCCAGGCGCGGCCGCCCTGGAGGCGCTGAACGCCTCGCTGCGATAGCTCGTGGACGCCCACGCCGACTGAGGTATGGGTGACCCATGATTCCCTGGGAACACCTCGACACCGCGACCATGCCCGACGACGGCGGCGACCTGCGCCTGATGCGGCGCGGGAGCGAATATTCGATCATGTCCGGCTCGATCGAACTGATGAACAGCCGCCTCAGCGGTTCAGAGGAGGCCCTCGCCACGCTGGTCTGCGACCGCATCGGCGATCGTCCGCGGGCCAAGATCCTGATTGGTGGCCTGGGCATGGGCTTCACACTGCGCGCGGCCCTTAAAGCGCTCAAAGCCGACGCCGGCGTGGTGGTCGCCGAGCTGGTTCCCGCCGTGATCGCCTGGGCCAAAAGCCCTCTTGCCAGCGTGTTCGAAGGCAGCCTCGATGATCCCCGCGTCACCGTCCATCAAGGCGATGTCGGCGATCTGATCCGGTCGAGCCAATCGGCCTATGACGCAGTCCTGCTCGACGTGGACAACGGCCCAGAAGGCCTAAGCCGCAAGGCCAATGACGGTCTCTATGACCCGAGCGGCCTGGCCGCCGCGCGAAAGGCCCTGCGCCCGGGCGGGGTGCTGGCGGTGTGGTCCTCGGCGCCCGACGTCGCCTTCACCCGACGGCTGAAACGGGCGGGTTTCACGGTGGAAGAGGTCCGGGTGCGGGCCAACCGGGCGGGGCGAGGCGCTCGGCATGTGATCTGGCTGGCATTGAAGGGCTGACAGGCGAACCGTTCCGCCGGTCGCCTACCCGATCCCGGCGACCTGGTTCAACCGCGCCCAACTGCGACGCAACGAACTCGACCGGCTTTGGGCAGGCCCAAGCCTCGCGATCCTTGCTGCCCACCGCGCCTCAGCCGCCTCGGCCTCAAGCCAGCAGGCCTGAACCACCGCCTTAAGCTCCTCGACCGGCCCACCCCGAACGGCCTCGATCCGCGCCTGAAAGTCGACCTCGATCGCGTCGCGCTCGACAACGATCAGCGGAGCGCGAACCGCGTAGTCCTCCAGCACCGCTCGGTGCAACCGCTCGTGCCGCCACCACAGGCTCTCGCTATCCCACCGGTCGCTGGGCGCCGGCCCCTGCGGTGGCAGGTTAGTCTCGAACAGCACCGGCTTGAACAGGCTGAGGCACGGCGCCGAGGTTCCCGTCATCCAATGCACCGGCCGCGCGCCGCCCAGATCCGACATCATCGACCCGACGCTCTGGCTGCGGCGCGGGCCTTGAGCGGCGTGCATGCAAAGGGTGCGGCGGGCGGTGGCCGCGGGGGTCCAGGCCGGTTCGTGTTCGGCCTCTTCGCCATGATCGCGCAGGATGGCCATCATGTGAGCGGGGGTCAGGCCGCCGCGACTCTGCTCCAGCAGAGCGGTCCCGCGCGCGCAGCGGCCACGCCCGAAACTGGCTGCATCGCGGACGGGATCGAGCAGGCGTTCAGCGAAATCGAAGCGGCCTTGGGCGTCCGTCCAGCCCTGCGCGGCGGCGTGTACGCCCAGATCGGCGCTGACCCGTTCGGCGCCGCGCCCGATGCTGAAGGCGTTGGACAGGGCGCGCAGATCCGCGACCTTCTCCACCGCCCACCAGCGCCCCACCGTCTCCAGCACATAGGCCTCGCGCGCATCAGCGATGATGAAGCCGTTATGATAATAGAACCGGCCCAGATGGCCGCAGTCGCCGCCCTGGCCGTGTGCCTGCAGAAGCTGGGTGATCACCTCGACCGCCTCGGCGGCGCTGGCCGCGCGCTCCAAGCCCAGCCGCACCAGATCCATGCCGATCAAGGCCCGACGCCGTTGAGCCGGGATCGCCGAATGCATGGCCTCGTTGCCGATCATCACCCCATGCTCATTGGCGCCCATCTCGGCGCCCCACGTCCAGAATGGGCGGCTGAGCAGGCAGGCGTGGGTGCGCCGCGCTTGAGGGATGACGATATAGGTCGCCTGCAGCACCGCGCCCGCCGGATGCTCGGCGCGCGGGGTCATCTCGATGAACTGGGCCTCGTTGCGCTCGCGATCGCTGTTCTTGGCGAACAGGACGCCGCCCGCGGCTGTGACGGAAGACAGGGCGGCGAGCGTGTCGCACATGCAGGCGGTCTCCGATCCGGATTGGCGCCCACCTCCAGCACAGGCGATCGTCGGTCTCAACTGGCGAGCCGTGAAATTTCAGCGTAACTAGCCAATTCAGCGGCCTGCAGAACGGCGGGCCGACATAAAAGGGATTCTGCGTGTCGAAAGACGTGGCCGCCGCCGAGACCATCGCCAGCCCGTTCGAGGACTGGTCCCCTGACCTGCAAAAGGCGCGGGTCTATGAACAGATCCTGTTGGACATCATCCTGGGCGAATTGGCGCCCGGCGGTCGGCTGGACGAACAGGCCCTGGTCAAGCGCTACGACGCCGGCCTGGCCGGGGTGCGCGACTCCCTGGCCCGGCTGGCCCTGGAAGGCTTGGTGGTGCGTCGGTCGCGGGCCGGCACCACGGTGGCGCCGCTGGACATCATCGAGGTGCGCCAGGCCTATGAGGCGCGCGGCCTGATCGAGCCGCACTGCGCCGCCCTGGCCGCCGCCAATGCGGGGCCGGAGGACATCGCCGCCCTGCGCTCGGCCTTCGACGGCGCCGAAGACGCCATCCGCGGCCGCGACGTGCGCGCCCTGGTGGCCATGGACCAGCGGTTCCACGCCGCCCTGGCCCGCGCCGGCCGCAACGCCACCCTGGCCCGCATCATCATCCCCCTGCACCACAAAGCGGCGCGATTCTGGATCTTCTCCATGGCCGACGACACAGAGGAAGAGCGGATCGCCGAGATCGTTCGCCACCGGGAACTGGCCGAACTGATCGCCCAGGGTGACATCGACGGCGCACGCGATGCGGTGGCCGCCGTGCTGGGGGTGTTCTCCGACAATATGCGGCGGATGGTGACCGGTGGCCCCATCAGCGGCGGACTGGCGTTTCGCAGTGGGCGGCGATGAGGTCTGGGGCGCCCGACGGAGCGGAAAGGTAGGAAAGCTGCGCCCACGGCCAGCAAAATTCAGCCAGCCAGGCTCGATATTGAGATGCGCTCGCACAATCGCCCTGCTATTAGATGGGCGATTGGACGCCTCCTGTCAAATGTTTTGTGAAATTTTACGGTAAAATTCGAGGTGAACGAAGCGGGCGTCCTGTCGTTCGGATTTGCAAGATTGAGGGCTGATCCGCCGCCGGCGGAGGTCTTGCGGATCCTTCGATCGAGGGTTTCATGTCGAACGACTATCGAGGGGCATTGTTCGGGAGCGCGGCCGCCGTCGCTCTGATCGGCATCGCTAGCGCCGCTCGCGCCGCGGATACGGCCGCAACCCCGTCGCCGATCAGCGAGATCGTGGTCACCGCCGACAAGACCGGCCTTCTGGAGCGCCGGCCCGCCAGCACCGTGTTCGGCTTGAAGAAACCCCTGATCGAGACCCCGCGCTCGGCCAGTTTCGTCAGCGATGTGACCCTGGATCGCTACGGCATCCAGAGCCTGGACAAGCTGACCGCCGTCTCGCCGGGCACCTATACCGCCAGCTATTACGGCGTGCCCGGATCGGTGCAGATCCGCGGCACCCTGGCGGAGAACTATTTCCGCGGCTTCAAGCGCATCGAGGACCGCGGCACCTACTCCACCCCCATCGGCGACGCGGCCCAGATCGATATCGTCCGGGGGCCGCCCACGCCGCTCTACGGCCCCGGCAAGATCGGCGGTCTGGTCAATTTCGAGCCCAAGACCGCCAAGGACGAGGGCACCTACCTGACGCAGCCCTCGGGTGAGCTCACGGCCACTCTGGGCAGCTACGACAAGAGGAATTTTACGGGCCAGATCGGCCTGCCGGCGGATTTCGCCCAGATCACCGGCGGGGTCCACGCCTATGGCGAGTTGGAAGACTCGGGCAGCTATTATCGTGGACTGCACCCCAGGCGCCAGCTGGGCGAGATCTCGGCCGACTTCGACCTGGGGGGCGGCTGGACAACCGCATTCGGCGGCATGGGCTACAATTCCAGCGGCGACGTGCAGACCCCCGGCTGGAATCGACTGACCCAGAACCTGATCGACAACCAAGTCTATATCACCGGCCGCGACACAACCCTGACCGACACCAATCACAACGGGCGGCTGGACCCGACCGAAACCAACCCGCCCAATGGGGTCTACCCGTTCTCGACGGGCCTCTATCAAGGATATTTCGGCGCTCCACCGACCACCGATCCGCGCTTCACCCTAGACACAGGCGTCGCAACCACCAAGCTCAGCCCCCGGACGGTCTTCATCAGCCCGGCGGACTTTTCACGCACGGGCACGGCGACCTATTATTACGACATCGCTAAGGACCTGGGCGGCGACCGGTCGCTCAAGTTGCAGTTCTTCTACGACAGCCTCAGCAACAAGCGCTTCGTCAGCTACGGTTTTCCCGCCGACTATCACGCCTGGACCTTCGAAAGCCGGCTGACCTACGCCTTTTCGCTGGACGCCTTGAACGGCCTGATCACCTCCACGGACTTCGTCGGCGCCTCCTATCGCCACTACAAGGGCGAGCAGAAGGAGACCTTCGACAGCGGCATGATCGCCCTGGACCGGCGCGACCTGTCGTTCGGCCCCACGGCCACCGACATCATGGCCTCACCGTTCGAGGCCGGCAGCGGTGTGGGCTGGGAAACCGACGTGCACAGCCGCTGGAACGACGCCGGTGTCTTCGCCACCAGCGAAATCATGATCGGCAAGCGCCTTAATCTGATCCTTGGCGGCCGGTTCGACAATTTCGACGCCACGTCCCGGGACACCGGTATTTTCTCATTTGAAACTCCAGCCCAGGTCAGCGCCGGCAAGGGCAAGTGGACCTATTCCACCAGCGCCACCTACAAGCTGGGCTGGGGCCTGATGCCCTATGTCACCTACGCCCAGGCCGCGGCGCTGGAGGTGGAGCAGGCGGGCGATCTGCGGCCCAGCGTGATCCAGGCCGACGGCTGGGTCTCCAATTCGGATCTCACCGAGGCCGGGATCAAGTTCCAATTGCTGCACAAGACCCTGGTCGGCTCGATCGCCGTCTATCGTCAGGACCGCAGCGAACTGAACGGCCTCAACAGCGCCATCATCGGCACCCGCGGTAATGGCGTCGAGTTCGAGGCTCGTTATCTGGCCACGGACAATATCAGCTTCACCTTCGCCGGCGACACCCAGCACACCGAGGTCAAGGGCCCGGACCATTCGACGGTCTATATCCCCGCCTATACCGCCGGCGTACCGGGCGCGGACGCCTACGGCGGTGCGTTCCTGGTGTTTGATTTCTCAACCCTGCCGGGTCGGGCGGGCGACTACGAAGACACGCTTGTTCCCCACACTGTGCTTAGCCTGTTTGGCTCCTATACCACCGACGCCCATGACTGGGGCAAGGCCGGCGCCACACTGGGCGCCACCTATGCCTCCAAGACCTCGGGCCTGGTGCAGAACGCGGTCACCTACCCCGCCTACACCCTAGTCAACGCCTCGCTCTACTATCAGCGCGGCGCCTATGAGGTGACGGCCAACATCGATAACCTGCTGGACAAACTCTACTTTACGCCCGACCAGGACACCTACGCCAATGTCGGCGCGTTACCTGGGCGTGGACGCGAGTGGCGCATCACCGTGAAGCGCAAGTTTTGACCAGAGTCCCCACACCAGCCCGCGCCACCCAAAAAGCGCCCATGTTCAAACCAGAATGGTCCAGGCTTGAATGGCGACCATGGATACTGCTGTGCGTGTTCAGCCTGGTCGGTTTCATGATCAACGCCTCGACCTTCACCTCGCTGGGGGTGGTCCTGCCGCGCATGGTCGCCGATGAGGGCTGGAACTGGCGCGAGGCAGGGCTGGGCTTCACCATCCTGGGTGCGGCCTGCGGCTTTTCCTCCTTCATCCCCGCCTTCCTGATCCGCCGGTTCGGGGTGCGGGTGACGCTGATCCTGGGTTGCGGCGTGATGGCCGGCGGCTTTGACGCCCTGGCCAGCGCTCACGGCCTGATCCTCTATTTCCTGGGCGCGGCCCTGTGCGGGGTCGGCTATCAGATGATGTCGCTGATTCCCGCCACCCATGTCCTGGCCGCCGTGTTCAGCCACAGGGCCCGCCCGTTCGGGATCTACTTCACCGCCAGCGCCCTGGGCGGCGTGGCCGGGCCGCTGATGGCCGTGGCCACCCTGGACGGCTTCCACGATCACTGGCGAGTGTTCTGGCAGATCCAGCTGGTGCTCTCCACCGCGCTCGGCCTGACCACCGCGGCCCTGGTGGGCGGCCGAGACTGGCTGGCCAAGGCGTCCGAGCACACCGACCATCAGGTGGCCGAGGAACTGGCGGCGCCGCAACCCGGACGCGCCTATCGGACGGCTGTGAACTGGACCGTGAAACAGGCGGTGCGAACCCCGCAGTTCTACGTTCTGCTGACCGCCTATTTCGGCCACCTGTTCGTGGGCGTCTCGGTCGCCAGCCTGGCGGTCGCCCACCTGACCGAGCGGGGTGTCGGCACGAAGGTCGCGGCCTATATGCTCGGCCTCGAAGCCCTGGCCCAGACCGGAGGCCGAGCCTTCGGCGGCCTGATCGGTGATCGGGTCGAACCACGTTGGCTGTTGGTCTTCGCCCTGGCCGCCCTGACCGTGGGGGCTGGCGCGCTCAGCATCGCCCACGACTATACCACCATGCTGACCTTTGCGGTGGGCAGTGGTCTGGGCTTCGGCCTCACCGCCTTCGCCGTGACCATGCTGCTGCTGAACTATTTCGGCCGAAAACATAACCTGGAGATCTTCTCCTTGACCTGCCTGATCGGGGGAGTGTCGGCCTTTGGCTCCACCATCGGCGGGGTCCTGCGCGACGAGACCGGCGGCTTTGGTTCGACCTTCGAGATTTATGCCGGCGTGATCGCACTGATCCTGGTCGCGGCGGTGTTCATGCGACCGCCGCACATGGGAGGCCGTGCCAAAGCCTTGCGTGACGATCCCGCATCAGCGACGCAGTTGGTCCAGGAGCAGGCCTGAGGGCGGCATGTCGATGCAGGCCAACACCACACGCAAGGATTTCGGCGTGTTCCTGCCGGTGGCCAATGGCGGCTGGATCGTCTCCAACGCCACCCCGCCGCTGGACGGCCTTTGGAAGCAGAACCTGGCCGCGGCCCTGATCGCCGACGAGATCGGCCTCGACTTCGTCATGTCTATGGGCAAGTGGCGCGGCTTCGGCGGCGAGACCAACCACTGGGGCGTGTCCATGGAGTCCATGACAATGATGGCCGCCATCGCCCAGGCGACCAGTCGGGTGAAGGTTTGGGCCACGGTGCATAGTCTGCTGCACAATCCGGCGGTGATCGCCAAGATGATCACCACCCTCGACCACATCTCCGGGGGTCGGGCCGGGCTGAATATCGTCGCCGGCGCCTTCCGAGAAGAGTTCGACCAGATGGGCGAGTGGGACGACACTTTGTCCCACGACGAGCGCTACGACCTGGCCGAGGAATGGGCCACCATCGTCAAGCGGTTGTGGCGCGAACCCAGCGTCGATTTCGACGGCCGCTTCTTTCACATGCAGGACTGCGTCTCCGACCCCAAGCCGATCTCGAAGCCCCGGCCGGACCTGATCTGCGCCGGCATGTCCGAACGCGGCTTCCGCTTCGCCGTGGGGCAGGCCGACGCGGTGTTCATCGGCGGCCGCACGCCGCAGGAACATCGCGACCATAGCCGCACCGCCAAGGCGGTGGCGGCCGAGCTTGGCTCGACCATCAAGACCTACGCCATGTGCACCCTGATCCACGCCGAAACCGACGCCGAAGCCGAGGCGCTGGTGCGTCGCTACACCGAGGGCGCGGACATGGCGGCGATCATCAGTATGCTGAAGAGCTGGGGCGTGCCCCCCGAGCGCTTGGTCGCCGAGGCCGAGGCGCAAGGTCCGTTCATGACCCAGACCGTGGTCGGCTCACCCAAGACCTGCGGCGAAAAGACGGAGCGCTTTCTCGACCAATGCGAGTTAGACGGGCTGATGCTCATCTTTCCCGATTATGTTGAAGGTTTACATATGTTCGGCGCCGAGATCCTGCCCCGGTTCCGGGGGCCTGCGTGACCGCGACAGCGCTCCTGGCCAGCTGGATTGCGCCACAGCGCACGGCCCTGCTGATCATCGACATGCAGGTCGATTTCGCCGCACCCCAAGGCCGCCTGGGCGAATGGGGAGCCGACCTAAGCACCGTCCCCGCGGCCCTGGCCGCCGCCGAGCGCCTGGCCGCCGCCGCGCGCGCCGCGGGAACCCCAGTGATCTTCGTCGGCATGCAGACCAGTCCTGAGACCGACTCCGCGGCCTGGGCCGAGCGCATGCGCCGCCGCGGGGGCGATCCGGACGTGGACCTCGCCCTGTGCCGCGAAGGCCAGCCGGGCGCGGCCTTTGTCGGCGCCACGCCGCTGCCGGGCGAGTTGGTCATCGCCAAGACCCGCTTCTGCGCCTTTCACGGCACCGATCTTGACGCGATATTGCGAGCTAAGGGCGTCGACACCCTGGTGGTTTGCGGCCTGACCACCGAGTGCTGCGTGGACTGCAGCGTACGTGAGGCCTTCCACCGCGACTATCACGTCTTCCTGGTCGTCGACGCCTGCGCCGCCTACGAAGTCGACCTGCATGACAGCGCCCTGCGCAGCCTGGACCTCAGCTGCGCCATCCTGGCGGACACAGCGCATGTGGAGAGGGCCTGGAGCGGGGCCTAATCGCTCAATCGGCCCCGGTCGATAGACTGAGGGCTCGCCACCGTTCCATCTCCGCCTGCAACAGCCTTATGCGCGCCGCCGCATAGCCCAGCGCATCGGCGCCCAGCAGCAGGTGCATTGGGGGCGCGGGATCGTCGACCACCTTGAGAATGGCCGCTGCAACCTTGGCCGGATCGCCAGGCTCGGATCCGGCATGCTCAGCCAGGATGCGGCTGGCGTCACGGGCCAGGCCGTCATAGTCGGCCAGCCGCAGTCGCGCATGGGCCAGGGAACGCCCCGCATAGTTGGTGCGCAGCCCCCCCGGGGCGACATTGGTGACCCTGATCCCGATTTCCGCCACCTCCTGCGCCAGGGTCTCGGTCAGGCCTTCCAGGGCGAACTTGCTGGCGCAATAGACGCCGGTTCCGGCCCAGGTCGCCAGACCGCTGACCGAGGTTATGTTGACGATATGGCCAGCCCGACGCGCGCGCATGAACGGCAGCACCGCCTGGATCGCCACCAGCGGCGCGAACAGATTGACCTCGAACTGGGCGCGAGCCTCGGCAAGGCTCGCCTCCTCCACCGCGCCGACCAAGCCATAGCCGGCGTTGTTGACCAGGACATCCAGGCCGCCGCTGGCCGCTTCGGCCGCGGCGATGGCCTCACGCAGGGCCGCTTCGTCGGTGACGTCCAGCAAGAAGCCGCGCGCGCGGTCGGGCGCCAGCGCCTCGAAGGCCTCCCGATCGGCGGCGCTTCGCACCGTGCCCGCGACCCCGTCGCCTCGCGCAAGAACCGCGCGGGCCAGGGCCGCGCCGAGGCCGGAGCTGACGCCGGTGATCATCCACTGGGTCATTTGAACACCAGCACCGCGCCCAGAACGAGCGCGCAGATCCAGGCGGTTTCCCCGACCATCAAGGCCACAGGGCGCCAGCCCACGGCGAACAGGGCCTTGAACGAGGTCTTCATACCCAGGGCCGCGATGGCCGCCACCAGGCACCAGTTGGAGACGGTCTTGGCCCCATCCTGGGCGATCTTGGGCAGCCAGCCCAAGCTGTTGATCGCCACCAGGGCGGCGAATCCCAGCAAGAACATCGGCACGGGCGGGCGCGGCCCCGCCTGGCCCGAGCCTCGGCCATAGGTGAAGGCGATGGTGAACACCACCGGCAGCAGCATGGCCACGCGCAAGAGCTTCACATAAGTGGCGATGTCGCCGGTCTGGGGCGAGATGGTGTAGCCGGCGCCCACGACCTGGGCCACGTCATGGATGGTGCCGCCGAGAAAGACCCCAGCGCGCACATGATCCAGGCCAATGGCGGTGGCCAGTAGCGGATAGGTGATCATGGCGATGGTCGACAGGGCGGTCACCACCACCACGGTCAGGATGGTGTCGCGCTCGCTGTCGCGGCTCTTGGGCAGGACCGAGGCGATGGCCAGGGCGGCCGACGCGCCGCAGATGCCCACCGCTCCGCCCGACAGGATGCCGAACGACCGGCTAAGGCCCAGCCGCCTGGAGGCGAAAGCGCCCAGAAGAATGGTGCTGGTCACGCCGACGATCACGGTAGCGATCGGCATCAGGCCCAAGCTGAGGATCTGGCTGGCGGTGATCCGTGCGCCCAAAAGCGCCACCCCCAGGCGCAGCACCGCCTTGGACGAGAACTCGATGCCCGGAATGCAGCGGCCTTCCTCGTGCAGAAAGTGGAAAGTCATGCCGAACAGCAGCGAGAACAGCATCACCGGGGCTTTGTAGTTCTGCGACATCCAGGTGGCGGCCACGGCGATGGTCACCGCCACCAAGAGGCCCGGATAGACCGCCCTGGCCGTGGATCGCCACCGGTCCGGTCGCGTGGCGGCCTTGACAGGCGCGGCGGTCGGCAGGCCCTCCATGCCGTCAAAGGACTGGAACAGCTCGTGCGCCGCCGCTGTGTCGGTGTGCAGATCGGAAACCATCCGTCCCCTTCCCCGTTTCCGCGCCGCCGTCCTCACGCCACCGGCCGCCCTCCCACCACCGACACCCGATGCCCCGAGCGCGAAAGGGGGAAATAGTCCCAGACCGCGTGATGCTGCGTGCAGCGATTGTCCCAGAACACCAGGGTATTAGGCGTCCAGCGCACCCGGCAGGTTAAAACCGGCTGGGATTCGATGTGACGGTAGAGCATTTGCAGCACAGCGTCGCTTTCGAAGCGGGTCAAGCCGACGATATGCGAGGTGAAGCCGCTGTTGATATAGAGCGCCTTGCGCCCCGTTTCAGGGTGCCGGATGACCACCGGGTGGGTGTTCTTCTCGAAATCCTGGCTGGGGGCGTAGCCATAGCCCTTGACCCAGGGCAACGCCCCGTCGTGCACGGCGCTCAGGCCGTCGAGCATGGCCTGCATCGGCTCGGACAGCATCTCGTAGGCCAGGTGCATGTTGGCGAACAGGGTGTCGCCGCCCATACCGATCGAAGGTGTCTCCCGAAGATAGAGCATCGAGCCCATGATCGGCTCGGCCTCGCAAGTGACGTCGGTGTGCCAGCCCTCGCCTGCGACGAACTTGGACTCCTTGCTCGCCTTGACCTCCAGCCGTTCATGATCGCCGGGCTTCAGCTTTTGCAGCGGATGCACATGCAGCGGCCCGAACCGGCGGCCAAAGGCCTTGTGACTCTCGGCGGTGAGGTCCTGGTCGCGGAACACGATGACATGGTGTTCGAGAAAGGCGCGGTGAATCTCGGCGAATTGGCGATTGGATAGTTCACCGGAAAGATCGACTCCCTCGATCTCCGCCCCGATCACCGGGTTCAAGGGGCGCACGACGATGGTTTCATAGGGTTCGCGCTCGGCCGTCACCAGGGCCTCGACAGCCTTCAGTCCTTGGAAATGCATGACCTGTCCTTCGCTTTTCGGGTCCGGCGTCAGTGCCGCCGGCGATTAGGAAACAGGCTAACGGATGGCAGGATATTTGTTTGACTTGAAGGGACATTTTGTTGACTATACGAGACAGCCGGAGACTCGACATGGAAGCCCTTTCCCGCAGCGCGGCCCTGACCGGGTATGCCGATCTGGCGCGGTCGGCCGGGCTGGATCCTCACCGCATCCTTGAGGCGGCTGGCGTGCCTCGTCTCGCCCTCGATGACCCGGATCTGATGATCCCCGCACGAGCGGTGGGCCAGATCCTGGAAGCCTCCGCCCAACGCAGCGGAATGGAGGATTTCGGCCTGCGCCTGGCGGAAAAGCGGCGGCTGTCAAACCTCGGCGTCGTCGCCCTGATCGCCCGCGAGCAACCCAGCGTGCGCCATGCGATCGGCGTGATGGCGCAATATATCTGGATCCAGAGCGACGCCTTATCCCTGGTGGTGGAAGAGACGGGCGAGGTCGCCCTGCTGCGGACGGTCATCGCGCCCGCGGCCGGCCCGCCGTCACGCCAGGCGACGGAACTGGTGGTGGGCGTCCTCTGCCGCACCCTGGCGACGCTGCTGGGCCCGGGCTGGCGGCCACAGCTTGTCTGCTTCTGCCACGCGCCGCCGCGCGGCCCTAGCGCCCATTTGCGGGTGTGCGGGGCCGAGGTCGCCTTCGATCAGGACTTTGACGGAGTGGTCTGCGCCCGCAGCGATCTGGACGCCGCCATCCCCACCGCCGATCCTGCCATGGCCCTGCAGGTGGCGCGCTATGCCCAGAAGACCGCCCGCAGCCGCCCACGCCAGCCGGAGGAGCAGATACGCGAGCTGGTGCTGCTGCTCCTGCCCACCGGTCAGGCCACGGTGGAGCGGGTCGCCAACCACCTCGGGGTGGACCGGCGCACCGTCGCGCGTCAGCTGGCCGCGAGAGGGGTCAGCTTTTCAGACCTGCGCGACGATGTGCGGGTTGATCGGGCATCGGCCTATCTGGACGCTGGCGAGCGATCCCTGACCGCCATCGCCGACCTGTTGGGCTTTTCCGCGCTGAGCGCCTTTTCCCGCTGGCATGTGCAGCGGTTCGGCGAGAGCCCGAGCGCTCGGCGGGCGAGGCGCGCCGCGGCGACTTGAAACCCTGGCCATGTGGCCCCAAACCAGCGTCCTCGTCATTGGAACCGCACCCTTGCCCAGACCTGGCCCCCTGAACCTGATCACCGACATCCCTGGCCTTCTGGTCGGCAATGTCACCGATGAGCGGGCGCAGAGCGGCGTGACCACCCTGCTCTGTCCTGGCGGCTGGCGCGCGGGAGTGGATGTGCGCGGCGGCGGCCCGGGCGTGCGCGAGTCCGAGACCCTGTCGCCGGAAAACAGCGTCGGCCAGGCCCATGCCATCGTGCTCGCCGGCGGCTCGGTATTCGGCCTGGGCGCGGCGGACGGGGTGGCGGCGGTGTTGTCGGCCCGGGGCGAGGGACTGCAGGTGCGGCCTGGCCTGAGGCATGTGCCCATCGTGCCCTCGGCCATCCTGTTCGATCTGGCCAATCGGGGGGACAAGGACTGGGGCTTTGAGCCTCCCTACCCTACCCTGGGCGCGGCTTCGGTGGACGCGGCGGGACAGACCTTCGCGCTCGGTTCTGTGGGCGCCGGACGCGGCGCCATGGCGGGCCTGGGCAAGGGTGGGCTGGGCTCGGCCTCCCTGAACCTGGGCGATGGCCTGGTCGTCGGCGCCTTGGTGGCGGTCAATCCGGTGGGTTCGGTGTTCATGCCCGATGGCGAGACGTTCTGGGCCTGGCCGTTCGAGATTGACAGCGAATTCGGCGGGCGGCGGCCAAAGACCTTTCAGCCAGCCATTGATCCCTCGCCTGAACATTCGCGGCTGACCGCGCTTGGCCGGCTGACGCCCGGCGCCAACACCACCATCGCCGTGGTCGCCTGCACCGCCGACCTGACCACCGCCGAATGCAAGCGGATGGCCATGATGGCCCAGGACGGCCTGGCCCGCGCGATCCGCCCGGCCCACACCCCCTTCGACGGCGACACGGTGTTCGCCGTGGCGGGCGCGCAGGTGTCGTTAGGTTCGAGCAACGAGCGCCAGGGCTGGATCGCGCGCCTGGGCTCGGCCGCGGCCGATTGCCTGGCGCGGGCGATCGCGCGCGGTGTCTATGAGGCGGAGCGGACCTAGTCCCTGTCCAGATAGCCCGGCCGCGCCAATGTCACCGGCCGATTGTCTACGGTCAGCGCCACACCCTCGATCCGGTCCAGCCGCAACAGGGCCATGGCCGCGCCGTCGGCGCCGGTCAGCACTTCCCCGGCGCGCAAGGTTCCGGCCAGCACCTCGGCGCCGACCGGGGGCGCCGGTCCATCGAAGCGGATCGGCAGCATGCGGCTCTTTATCGATCCGCGCCGCTTCATGCGGCTGGTGGTTTCCTGGCCGACGAAGCAGCCCTTCTTGAAATCGATGCCGCCCAGAAGGTCGAAATTTGCCTCGATGGGATAGGTGGTCTCCGGCGGGCAGTCGGCGGCGGGGTCGGGAACGCCGAGGCTGAGGCGATGGGCGTCGTAGGCGGCTTCGTCCGCCACTGTCGCGGGCGCCGCCACGCCATAGCCGCGGGCGCCCAGGGCCTCAAACCGCGGATCCACGGCCCAGCCTGGCCCCTCCGTCGCCGGCCAAGCCGCTAGCACCGCGCCTTTCACCGCCGCGATCTCCACCTTGGCTCGCAGGCGATAGAGGGTCAGGCGCTGAATCAGAGCGTCCTGGCGTGCTGCGGCCACATCGACTAGGCAGCCATCGTCCTGGCCGAACAGGAACAGGTCGAACAGCAGCTTGCCCTGGGGAGTGAGCAGCCCTGCGAAACGAAGGGCGCCGGGCCCCAAGCCGTCAACATCCTGAGTCAGCAGCCCTTGCAGGAAACTTCGCCAATCAGGGCCGGACACCTGGATCAGGGCACGGCTTTTTAGTTCGGCGATAAGGGGCGATTGGGTCATGGGCCACATGTGGCGCCGCACACGCTGGAGCGCCAGCGCTGCTCAGCCTATAGATATGCCGATGGCGGACAAACCCTTCCCGATTCTGTTCATCACCGGCACCCGGATCGGTGATGCGGTGCTGGCGTCTGGCCTGATCAAACGGCTGCACGACGAGATTCCCCACGCCCGTTTCACCATCGCCGCCGGGCCGCCCGCCGCACCCTTGTTCGCTGAGACGCCCAATCTTGACCGCGTCATCGTCATGGCCAAGCGCAAGTGGGCCGGCCATTGGATCAGCTTGTGGAACCAGGTTCGCGCCCGCCGCTGGGGCCTGATCGTCGATATGCGCGGTTCGCGGGTGTCCGACTTTCTGAGCCGGCGGCGGCGCGCGATCTATCATCGCCGGCCCGGCGCCGAACCGATGCACAAGGTGATCGAGGCCGCCCAGGTCCTGGGGGTCGAGGCTGACCCGCCGAGCCCCTTCCTGTTCACCAGCGCCGAAACCGAAGCCGCCGCCGAGGCGCTGCTGGGCGCCGGCGGGCCGATCCTGGCCGTGGCCCCGGGCGCCAATTGGGTCGGCAAGACCTGGCCCGCCGAAAGATTCGCCGAGACGGCGGCGCGACTGCTGCACCACGACGGCCCGCTCGCCAACGGGCGCCTGCTGATCCTGGGCTCGTCCGCGGACCGGGAAGCCGGGCGCGCGGTCAAGCTCGCCATATCCCGCGACCGGGTGATCGCCGCAGATCCTGGCAAGCTGGACCTGTTGACCACCTATGCCTGCCTCAAGCGCGTGCGGCTGTTCATCGGCAACGATTCCGGAGCCATGCATCTGGCCGCCGCTGCCGGCGCGCCAACCCTGGGGCTGTTCGGTCCGTCCGACGACCGGCTCTACGGCCCCTGGGGACCCGATTGCCGGGCCGTACGCGGGCCGCGCGATCTGGACGCCATCCGCCGCAGCGATCCTGAGCTGAATCAGGCGGTTTGTCATATGTTCGATCTCAGCGTGGAGACCGTGACCGACGCCGCGGCCGCCCTGCTCAAGAACACGGAGGCCCGCTTTGCCCGCTAGCTATGACCTGATTGTTCGTGGAGGCGAGGTGGTCAACCACGCCGGCCGCGGCCGCGCCGATGTAGGCGTGCGCGCCGGCAAGATCGCCGCCATAGGCGACCTGGGCCAGGCCTCGGCCGGAGAGGTGTTCGAGGCCGCCGGCCTGACCGTGCTGCCCGGCGTGATCGACACCCAGGTGCATTTCCGTGAGCCGGGTCTGGAATGGAAGGAAGACCTGGAAACCGGCTCTCGCGGCGCCGTGCTCGGCGGCGTGGTGGCCGTGTTCGAAATGCCCAATACCGAACCCACCACCACCGATCCCGAGGCCCTGGCCGACAAACTGGCTCGGGCCAAGGGGCGCATGCACTGCGACCACGCCTTCTATGTGGGCGGCACCCACGAGAACGCCGAGTTCCTGGGCGAGCTGGAACGCCTGCCCGGCTGCTGCGGGGTCAAGGTGTTCATGGGCGCCTCCACCGGCACCCTGCTGGTGGCCGACGACGAGGGCGTGGAAAAGGTGCTGCGCAATATCAACCGCCGCGGCACCTTCCACTCCGAAGATGAATACCGCTTGGCCGAGCGCCGTCCCCTGGCGCGCACCGGCGACTGGACCAGCCATCCGGAGGTGCGCGACCCCCAGTCGGCCATCCAGTCCACCGAACGGCTGGTGCGGCTGGCGCGCAAGGTCGGCAAGCGCATCCACGTGCTGCACGTGACCACCGCCCAGGAGATCGAATTTCTGGCCGGCTGCAAGGACGTGGCCAGCGTAGAGCTGACCCCCCAGCATCTGACCCTGACCGGACCCGAGGCCTATGAGCGGCTGAAGGCCTTCGCCCAGATGAACCCCCCGATCCGCGACGCCTCGCACCAACCCGGCCTGTGGCGGGCGATCGAGATGGGCGTGGCCGATGTGCTGGGCTCCGACCACGCGCCCCATACCCGCGAGGAGAAGGCGCGACCCTATCCGGCCTCACCCTCCGGCATGCCGGGGGTGCAGACCCTGGTGCCGGTCATGCTGACCCACGTGGCCGAGGGCCGCCTGACCCTGGAACGGTTCGTCGACCTGACCTCGCACGGCGCCCAGCGCGTGTTCGGCCTGGCCGGCAAGGGACGCCTGGCCGAGGGCTACGACGCCGACCTGACCATCGTCGACCTCAAGGCCCGCCGCACCATCACCCACGCCGCCATGGCCACCCGCTCCGGCTGGACTCCGTTTGACGGTTTCGAAGCCAAGGCTTGGCCCATGGCCACCATCATCCGCGGCCGGGTGGTGATGCGCGACGACGAGGTGGTGGCCGAGGGGACCGGCCAACCCGCGCGGTTTGTGGAGACGCTGGAGGCGGCGTAGAAAATCCTGCGGCCGTTAGCTTTATGAATTCGGCGCTAAGAAAAGTACCTCACCCCGTCGCGTCGGCGCGTTGCTCGTCCATCCCCATGGAGATCAGCAAGATCTCCGCCTGCTGGCGGTCTTGGAAATCCTGCTTCGATCCCAGGCCCCGCCAATCAGCCAGGATCAGAGACTGAGCAATGGCGCCGCCCAAGGTGGCGCCGGGGCCAGTGACGATGAAGACGTCCGGCGCGAACTCGCGCGCGGCGTTGCGGATCGCCTTTGAAAAATCGTAGGTCTCGGTGACCTGATGGCCCAGGGTGTAGTCCCAGAGCGCTTGGCTGTCGGTCGATCTTGGCCACCAGACCGCGCCGCGCCCGTCCACCAGCGGCAGCTTCGGCTGGCCAAACAGGTCAGGCGGCAGGCTCGCGCGCCCCTTCTCGGCCACGGGCGCCTGCAGGCTTGAGTGGAAGCCGGCGTGGTTGGACAGGCGCATGGGAAAGCGGCCCTGGGCGGGCGGAACCGCCGCCTCGAAGGCCAGGAGGCCCGCCTCGTCGCCTGCCAGCACCAGCATGCCGCCAAGGTCGATGGAGAGGGTCAGCACATGGCCCGCTCGTGCGCCAATCTCGGCGACCAGAGTCAGCAGTTCGGCCTTCCGCCCAAGATCCGGCGTCCAGTCTTCACCAACGAACGGATAGATCAATTGGCCGCCGATCAGGCTCTCCTGCATCAGGGCGCCCATGGTGTTGGCGACCTGAAAACCCGCGCCTGGGCTCAGGGCGCCGCCGCAGGCCAGGGCCGAGTACCAGCCCATCGAATTGCCGGTGACGGCCACGACCTGGATCTCGCGCGGGTCGATGGACAGGAAATCGCCCAGGGTCGCGGCATAGATCAGGGCTGAGGCGTTGTCCCCGCGGGTATGCCGCGCCACCGAATAGATGGCAGCGCCGTCCAGCACCGCCAGCGTGTCCTGGCCCCGCCGCTTACGCTCCTCGTCGAAGCCCGCGAACAAGGCCGCCTTGTCGGCGTGATGGCGGGTCAGATAGCCCAGCTCGGTCTTGGTGTAGACGCCCCGCCCCGGGCAGACGACGACAGCGGTCTTCATCGGCCCGCTCCCACCAGCGACAAGGCCACTTCAACGATGGCGTCCGTCGACGGCATGGTGGCCGCATAGGCTGGGCCGGTGGCGATGAAGCTGTCCTCGGCGGCGATGCGCGCGACGGGAAGATCGGTCTTTTCAGCCAGCAGGGTCATCAGGGCTTCGGACGGCCCGCC
The DNA here is from genome assembly GCA_036494815.1 of Caulobacteraceae bacterium. Lineage (GTDB taxonomy): Bacteria > Pseudomonadota > Alphaproteobacteria > Caulobacterales > Caulobacteraceae > Poindextera. The sequence goes on along the minus strand of DASXNV010000032.1, from coordinate 269,340 downwards.
GGCGGACCTGCGGCATTCGTCGACCAGCAGCACCCGCTTGCAGCCGTCCAACGCTTTGAGCAGCCCGTCAGCAGGCAGAGGATTCAGCCAGCGCAGGTCGATGACGCGGCTGTCGACGCCTTGGGCCTTAAGCCGCGCCTGGGCCTGGAGCGACAGGTAGAAGCCATTGGCGAAGCTGACCACGGCCAGGTCGGTTCCATCGCCCCGCACCCCCACCTCGCCCAGCGCGATCCGCTCGTCCGGTGGCGGATAGAGGGTCATCCAGCCCGCGTCCTTGTCGTCGTGCAGGTCACGCATCGGGTAGAGCGCGATCGGCTCAAGAAACACGACCACGCGCTGCTCCTCGCGCGCCAGCCGCACGCATTCGCGCAGCATCTTGGCCGCGTCCGCCCCGTTGGAGGGGCAGGCCAGGATCAGGCCAGGAATGTCGCGCAGCACCGCGACCGAATTGTCGTTGTGGAAATGGCCGCCGAAGCCCTTCTGGTAGCCCAGGCCGGCGATGCGCAGGACCATCGGGTTTGCGTACTGGCCGCTCGAGAAGAAGGACAGCGTGGCCGCCTCGCCGCGGATCTGGTCCTCGGCATTGTGCAGATAGGCCAGGAACTGGATCTCGGGCATCGGCACAAAGCCGTTGTGCGCCAGGCCGATCGCCAGCCCCAGGATCGCCTGCTCGTCCAACAGCGTGTCGATCATCCGGTCCGGCCCGAAACGGGCCTGCAGCTTCTGGGTGACGCCATAGACGCCGCCCTTGCGACCCACGTCCTCCCCCATCATGACGATCTCGCCGTAGGCCAGCATCAGGTCGGTCAGGGCCCAGTTGATCACCCGGCTCATCGGCTGGGGCGTATCCATGGCCTTCAGGTCGGCGCCGAATGTGGCCGCGCGCTCCTCGGCGCTCGGGCCATTGGTCGGCCGGCAGGGACGCGGCGGCGGAATGAGCGAGGCCATCACGTCGGCGGCGGTCTTCAGGCGCGGGCGCGTCACCGCGTCGGCCGCCACCCGCTTGGTCCGCGCGCAGGTCTCGTCGTAGATGGCCAGGGCCTCACCTGGCGACAGAGCGCCCGCCTGATCGAGCAGGCGAACGGCGTGCAACAGGGGATCATTGGCCTCCTCAGCCTCCACTTCGTCGCGGGACAGATAGGTGGTGGGCACGTCGGCGCCCGCATGGCCATAGAGGCGCACCGTGCGCATGTGCAGGAAGGCCGGCTTGCGATGGGCGCGCACATAGTCCGCGGCAGCCTGCGCCATCCGAAAGGTGCCGTAGATGTCGAGGCCGTCGCAGGCGAAGTATTTCAGGCGCGGGCGGTGGCTGAAATTGGCCGCGATCCAGCCCTTGGGCGTCTTGGTGGAGATGCCGATCCCATTGTCCTCGCAGACGAACAGCAGCGGCAGGGGCACGCCCTGATAGGCGGTCCAGCTGGCGGCGTTGAACGCGCCCTGGGCGGTGGAGTGGTTGGCCGAGGCGTCGCCGAACGAGCACATGACGATGGCGTCTTCCGGCAGGACCTGGTGCTCCGGCGGCCGCCGCTTCGCCAAAGGAATCGAATAGGCCGCGCCCACCGCCTTGGGCAGGTGGCTGGCAATAGTCGATGTCTGCGGCGGGATGTTCAGCGCCCTCGAGCCCAACACCTTGTGCCGCCCGCCGGAGATCGGGTCTTCGGACGAGCAGGCGAACGAGAGCAGCATGTCCCACGTGATCGACACCCCCGGCGCCTGGTCGGCTCGGGCGATCTGGAAGGCGGCGTCCCGGTAGTGCAGGAAGGCCATATCGGTCAGGCGTAGCGCCTGGGCCACGGCCGCCATACCCTCGTGGCCGGAGGAGCCGATGGTGTAGAAGCCCTGGCCCACCTGTTGCATGGCCCGGCTGGTGCGATCGAGGGCCCGCGACAGGCAACCCGCGCGATAGATGGCCACAGCGTCGGTCGCACTTAACGGCCCCGAAGGCGGCGCCCCCTGCGGAAAGTTCCGCGCGGCGACTCGGCGCTGGAAATTGTCGTGAACGATGTCGGCCCTGTCCATGCGCGGCTCCTCAGAAGCAAGCCGACAGACTGGCGGTCCGCCCATCCGCAGTCGCGGCCACTTGCCGATTGATCACACAGCACATCAACAGCTGATCCTTCCCATAGCCCGTTCTTCGCGGCGCGTGTTCGCCCGCGCCGCTCTTCATACTGGTCGGCCTTGAGTCCGCATAGGCGCTCGTCTCGATCTTCGCGCGGTCCGCGCGGTCCGGAAAAGGTCTTGATCCTCAAGCTCGACAGTGGCTTGGGGCTTGCGGCGCTCCTTCAAGCCCTTTTCAGTGGGCGCTCATTCGCGGCCAATAAGGAACAAGCTCATGAACGGCGCCGACGCGATCCTCGCCACCCTGGCCGACAACGGGGTCGAAGCCTGTTTCGCCAATCCCGGCACCAGCGAGATGCATTTTGTCGCCGCCCTGGACCGCGAGCCCCGGGTGCGGCCGGTGCTATGCCTGTTCGAAGGGGTCGTGACGGGCGCCGCGGACGGCTATGGCCGCATGGCCGGCAAGCCCGCCGTCACCTTGCTTCATCTCGGCCCTGGCTATGCCAATGGCGCGGCCAATCTGCACAACGCCCGCCGCGCCCACACCCCCATCGTCAATGTCATCGGCGACCACGCCACCTATCACCGCAAATATGACGCCCCCCTGACCTCGGATATCGAAGCCCTGGCCCGTCCCAATTCCCGCTGGATCGGCGTGGCGGAGAACGCCGACCACGCCGCCGACCTGGCCGCCACTTCGGTGAGGGAAAGCTTTGGCCCCCCCGGCGGCTCGGCCAGCCTGATCCTGCCCGCCGACTGCGCCTGGTCGCCCGCCACCCGCAAGGGTCCGGTCCTGGCGCCGCCCGCGCGTCCCGCCCCGGCCGGCGACAAGATCGACGCCGCCGCCCGCGCCCTGCGCGCCGCCGCCAAGCCGGTGCTGCTGATCGGCGGTCAGGCTTGCGAAACACGGGGCCTGGCCGCCGCCGGCCGCATCGCCGCCCACGGGATACGCGTGCTGACCGACACCTTCGTCGCCCGCCAGCCGCGCGGCGGCGGCCGTTTCGGCCCAGACCGCATGGCCTATTTCGGCGAAATGGCCCTGGCCGATTTGTCGGGCTCGGATCTGATGGTGCTGGTCGGAACCACCCAGCCTGTGGCCTTCTTCGCCTATCCGGCCATGCCCAGCGTGTTGGTGCCGCAGGGCTGCGCGGAACTCAGCCTGGCCGGCCGCGCCGAGGATGCGGCCCTGGCCCTGGAAGCTCTGGCCGACGCCCTGGGCGCTCCATCCCACGCCATCCCCAACAGCTTCAGCGTGCCCGCGCGTCCGACCGGCGAGATCAACCCCTATACCATCGGCGCCTCCATCGCCCGGCACATGCCGGAAGAGACCGTGATCTCCGACGATGCTGTGACCTCAGGCCTGCCGATCTTTATGCAGACCCGGGGGGCCAAGCCGCACGACTGGCTGGCCCTGACCGGCGGCGCCATCGGCCAGGGCATCCCACTGGCCGTTGGGGCGGCGGTGGCCTGCCCGGACCGCAAGGTCCTGGCCCTCACCGGCGACGGCGCGGGCATGTACACCCTGCAGGGGCTGTGGACCATCGCTCGGGAGTCCCTGGACGTGACCGTGGTTGTGTTCGCCAACCACGTCTATCGCATCCTGGGGGTGGAGCTTGCCCGCACCGGCGCTGGCGCCCCCGGGGCCGCCGCCGCCAGCCTGCTGGACCTGGGCGATCCTCGGCTAGACTGGCAGGCCCTGGCCTCGGGCATGGGGCTGCCCGCGGTGCGCTGCGCCACCGCCGAGAGCTTCGACGCCGCCTTCGCCGCCGCCATGACGCAGAAGGGACCGACCCTGATCGAGGCGGCGCTGGGATAGCGTCCCCCACGAAAAAGCTCGCCGGCGGACCGGCGAGCTGATCGCGTTCGAAGCGGGCGCTCTGGCCTACTTCTTCTTGTTGGTCGGCAGCTGGCAGCCGCCGCCCATGGTGGTGCCGGCGCAAGGGATCAGGTGGGGGATTTCCGCACCAACGGCCGGATATTCCATCACCCATCCCAGGCCACCATCGGCGCAGGCCACTTCGATCAGGTCGGTGTTGTCGGTCTTGCCAAGCGGGCGCGCGCCGGAGACGACGCACGAGCCCTTGCCCAAGGCCTTCAGCTGAGCCGAATATTTCGGATAGAGGGTGGTTTCCTGGCTGAACGAGCACTTGTAGCCCTCGGCCTGGGAGCGAAGGCAGTCATAGACCACCGGCTTGACGCCCTTAAACGAGAAGATGCCGACGCCGCCATCGGGACGGTTGGCGCAGGACAGCTCGACCACTTCCTTATCCTTGGCGTCCACCGGGAAGGCTGCATATTTGTTCACGGTGCAATCGAAGCCGGCCTTCTTGGCCAGGCCAGTATAGAGCGCGCTTTGCGCGGTCTCGGCCGCACGGCTGTCGGTCAGGGTGCAGCCCCCGGCGATATTGACGGCCAGAGCGCAGTCGACGGCGGTCTTGAATTTGTCGCCGACGGTTTCGAACATCAGGCCCTTGCCGCTGTCGCAGGCCACTTCATAGATGCCGGTGCCGTCGGTAGTGGTGCCGATATAGCGGCTGTCCTTGACCGTGCAGGCCTTGCCGCTGGCCGCCACCAGCTGGGTCATGGTCGCCGACAGCATCTTGGCGGAGTCAGTCAAGGTGCAGGCCAGATTGCCCTTGGCGTTGGGATCGTAGCAGGAGAATTCGATCGGCGCGGGGCCGCCCACATGCCGTGTGAGGCCGAAGACGTAGCCCTGGTTGTCCTGGCAGGCCAGTTCGACGAAAGTGTTGACGGCCGACGAGCCGATCAACCGGGCGTTGGCGACCGTGCAGTTGTGGCCCGTGCTGTTGAACAGGGTCTGCAGGCCCACCAGCGGCTTGAGATTGGCGGGCAGTTTGCAGGCCAGCATGCCGGGTTTGCCGTCCGCTCCAGGCTGACCCATGGTGAAGCAGTCATAGGCTTCCGGGGTTGGAACCTTGTCCTTGAGGATGATGACGTAGCCCAAGCCTTCCTTGCAGGCGGCTTCGTAGTATTTCGCCTTGATCTTATCCGACCCGACGCCTTCTGCGATAAACCGCGCGTCCGTCATGGTGCAGGGCGCCTGGGCGGCGGCGATCAGGGGGGGGAGGTCGGTGGCGGAGGTGTCCTTGTCCTTCGCATAGCTGGCCGAGGCGGCCATAAGGGCGGCCACGCCAAGCGCAAGACCGATTCCAAAACGCCTCATCATCTGTTCTCCTGGGGTCCGTCCCTCTTGACGCGGAGCTTAAACGCGCGCCCGCGTCACGGGTCAAGCTCGGCTCGGGCTATGGCTACACTAAGACGAGCCCTTGGCGCGCGAATCTGCGCCCAAGGGGCGGCACGGAAACGCGATCGGCGCCGGACGGTTGCAGAGGAGGACGGGCATGGCGGACGGAATCGAACGTGGCGGGAGCGAAGCCGAAGCCGCTGAGCGGCGGCCAGCCTTGGTCTACCCGCTGCAGGATACTCCCGAATATGGCCAGGCGATCGATCTCGCGCCGGGCGTGAAGTGGATGCGCATGCCGCTGGGCGGCTCCCTGGCCTTCATCAATGTCTGGGCGATCGCGGACGGCGACGGTTGGGCCATTGTCGACACCGGTATGCAGACCGAGGAGACCTCCCGGGCCTGGCGCCAGATCTTCGCCGGCGCCCTGGAGGGTCGGCCGATCACCCGGGTGTTCGTCACCCACCTGCACCCGGACCATATCGGCCTGGCTGGCTGGATCGTGCGCAAGTTCGGTTGCCGCACCTGGATGACCCGGCTGGAATATCTGCAGTGCCGCATGCTGGCCGCCGACACCGGCCGCGAGGCGCCGCAGGACGCCATCGACTTCTATCGCGCCTGCGGCTGGGACGAGGAGGCGATCGAGACCTATCGCTCCCGCTTCGGCGGGTTCGGCAAGGGCATCTACCAGTTGCCGGACAGCTATCATCGGCTCAAGGACGGGGACGACGTGCGGATCGGCGACCACGACTGGCGGGTGATCGTCGGCTCGGGCCATTCCCCCGAGCACGCCTGCCTCTATTGCCCGGACCTGAAGTTGTTCATTTCCGGCGATCAGGTGCTGCCGCGCATCTCATCCAACGTCTCGGTCTTCCCCACCGAGCCGGACGGCGACCCCCTGACCGACTGGCTGACCTCCCTGGCGCGGATCAAGACCCTGGCGCCCGATGACGTGCTGGTGCTGCCGGCGCACAACGACCCTTTCATCGGCCTCTATGCCCGCATCGACCATCTGATCCGCGGCCACGAGCGGGGCCTCGACCGGTTGGAAAAGACCCTGGCCGAGCCCAAGCGCTCGATCGATGTGTTCGGCTCGCTGTTCGCCCGCAAGATCGGCCCCGACCTTCTGGGCATGGCGACGGGCGAGGCCATGGCCCATATCAATTGCCTAATCGGCCGGGGCCGCGCCATGGCGTCGAAGGACGCCGACGGGGTGGCGTGGTATCGGGCGACGGCTTGAATTCAAGAACACGTCAGGGAGATATCCAGCATGGCCGACCGCATCACTTCGCCCTTCGGCGCCTTCACCCCGGCGCGGGAGGTGGTCGCCGGCCATGACCTGGCGGGCAAGTGGGCCATCGTCACCGGCTCGGCCACAGGCATCGGCGTCGAGACTGTCCGCGCCCTGGCGGAAGCCGGCGCCGAGGTCACCCTGGCCGTGCGCAACCTGGAGGCGGGGCAGAAGATCGCTGACGAGGTCAACACCATGGCGAAAGGCAAGGCCAAGGTGGCCAAGCTGGACCTGTCCGACCTCGCTTCCGTGCGCGGCTTCGTAGACAGCTGGGGCGGCCAGCCGGTGCATATACTGGTCAATAACGCCGGGGTCATGGCCTGTCCGCAGACCTATACCACCGACGGTCTGGAGATGCAGATCGGCACCAACCATTTCGGCCACGCCGCCCTGACCCTGGGCCTGGCCCCGGCCCTGGAAAAGGCCGCCGTCGCCGGACGCGCTGCGCGGGTGGTGCAGCTGTCATCCACCGGCCACCGCCGCTCGAACATCAACTGGGACGACATCAATTATCGCACCCGCGCCTATGACAAGTGGGAGGCCTACGGCCAGTCCAAGACCGCCAACGCCCTGTTCGCGGCCGGCTTCAACGCCCGTTTCAAGGATCGCGGCGTCACCGCCAACGCCGTAATGCCCGGCGGCATCATGACACCGCTGCAGCGCCACATGCCTCGCGAAGAAATGATCACCATGGGCTGGATCGACGAGGCCGGCAATGTGGCCCAGGGCTTCAAGACCACTGAGCAGGGCGCTTCGACCAGCGCCTGGGCGGCGGTGGGACCCGAGTTGGAAGGCGTCGGCGGCCTCTATCTGGAGGACTGCGCCCAGGCGTTGCCGGCCAGCCCGGAGAATCGCTATGGCGGTGTCGAGGCCTGGGCGCTGGACCCGGAAGCCGCCGACCGGCTGTGGGCGATCACCCGCGAGACGGTCGGGGCCGGGTAGTCGCTCCGACCCAGGCGGTATTCAGAACACTGGACGCAGGCCCAAGACCACGGCGATGACGCCGACGCCGATCACCAGCACGGCGGCGACCCGCCCCAGGAGCATGACCCGACGGTCCTTGCGATCGTGGTAGCTGAGCCAGTCCTGCACGAAGCCCATGGGAATGTCGGGGTCCGGAAACCGGGCCGGCTTGAGCGAATCCTGATGCGCAAGCCTTGTGCGGGCGTTCTCGACTCCCAGGGCTTCCAGCGCCCTGTACCATCGCCAGGCCTTTCGACCGTTGGTCCAACGGTTCTCGAACGGCGGACGTCTGCTCATCGCATGCGGCATGCTCGCCTCTCTCCGGCGGCGCGGACAGGGGGCCGTCTGCGGCGGTCCGCGACCGGAAAACTGTAGCGGCGATTGAACGATCAGGCGAGACGGCCCGTGCCCACAGCCCCATCGGATTCGGCGCGATCGCATGGTTTCGAGATCAACAGAGCGTGAGCCTGGGGCGCCGCCGCGGCTCAGCGTTCGCCGCTGTCCCCATAGTGGACAACCTGAACCTTTTCGGTGGTCACCAGGCCGATGTCGCGCATGCCGCCCAGGGCCTCCAGCAGGGCCTGGATCTTGTCCTCGGCGTCGACGATCTCGATCACCAGGGGCAGCTTCGCCGACAGGTCGAGGATCTTGGCGGTGTGGATGACGTGCGACTGGCCATAGCCCATCGGTCCGCGCAGCACTGTGGCGCCGGCCAGGCCCAGAGCACGGGCCTTCAGCACGATCTGCTGATAGAGCGGCTTGTGGTCAGTCTGCTTGCCCTCTTCGGTATAGATCCTCAGAAGGACAGCGGATTGCGGCGCCTGCATGGATCAGCTCCCCTTGACCGCGTTCACGGCCGCGGCGGCGACATAGCCTAGCCAGACCGACACAAGGCATAGCATGACCGAAGCGCCGACGTTCAGTCCGGCGCGGACGAACTCACCATCCTGGGCCAGATTGAGGGTCTGCAGGCTGAAGGACGAGAAGGTGGTGTAGCCGCCGCAGATCCCGACCATGACGAACTGGCGCACGTCGCCCGGGACCAGAATACGGCCGTCGGGGCCGCTCAGGGTGGCGAAGAAGCCAATCACGAACGAGCCCAGCACATTGATGATCAGCGTGCCCCAGGGAAAGGTCACGCCAAACCAGTTGGCGGCCAGGTTGGAGCAGCCGTAGCGCGCCATGCCGCCCAGGGCGCTGCCGACTGCGATCCAAAGATAGGTGATCACCCTGGCCGCTCTCCGTTGGATCCGTCGCCAAGCCTTCTTTCCACCGGGCTTTCGCAAATCGCAAGCCGTTGCCTGTCTGGCGGGGTTTGGTTAGCATCCATCCCGTCTGAGCTTATGGGGATGGAGTCCCCCGCAATCGCTGCAAGGCTGATGACTCCTACCTTCGGTGCGGCGGAAGCGTGTCTTCGCCGCCGGGGTAGGAGCAGCCTCGTTCCGCCTCTTGCACGACACGGTCAAGGCCGGCCCGGCTCGGGCGGCTCTATGAGCGAGGCGGACATGACCCACCTGTGGAGTCTGGCGGCGCTGTGGTTGGGGCTCGCACTGGTCGCGGCCCTGTTGTCGATCTGGCTGCGGATCGCCACCGCCCTATCGGAGATCGTCGTCGGGACCATCGCCCAGGTGATCTTCGGCGCCTTGATCGGCCCGCAGGTGCTGGGAACAGGCGAGTCCTGGATCACCTTCCTGTCCGGGGCTGGGGCCATCGTACTGACCTTCCTGGCCGGCGCGGAGCTCGATCCGACGGTGCTCAAGACCAGATGGAAGGAGACGAGCGCAATCGGTGTGATCGGTTTCGGCGCGCCGTTCCTGGGCTGCGCCGCAGCGGCGCATTTCCTGTTGCACTGGGACTTGCGGCCGAGTTGGCTGGCGGGGGTCGCCCTGTCCACCACCTCGGTGGCGGTGGTCTATGCGGTCATGCTCGAGTTCGGCCTCAATCGAACCCACTATGGCAAGACCATCCTGGCGGCCTGTTTCATCAACGATCTTTTGACCGTGCTGGCCCTGGGGCTGATCTTCGCCCCGTTCACGATCAGGACCCTGGTCTTCGCCGGCGGCTCGCTGGCGGCCTTCGCCATCCTGCCCTGGCTCACGCCGCGCGTCTTTAAATGGTACGGCAAGCGGCCCTCGGAACTGGAGGCCAAGTTGCTGCTGCTGACCCTGTTTGGGCTTGGCGCCCTGGCGACCTGGGCCGACAGCGAAGCGGTGCTGCCCGCCTATATGATCGGCATGGTGCTCGCGGGGACCGTCGGCAAGGACCACGTGCTGATCCGGCGACTGCGGACTTTGACCTTCGGCCTGTTGACTCCATTTTATTTCATTCGGGCCGGCTCTTTCGTGTCCGTGCCCGCGCTGATCGCCGCGCCTTTGGCGTTCATGGTTCTGTTGGGCGCGAAGATGGCCACCAAGTTCGCCGGCGTCTTTCCTATCACGCTGCTCTTCAAGAGCCCGCGCCGGGAGTCGATGTACACCACCCTGCTGATGTCCACGGGCCTGACCTTCGGAACCATCTCATCCCTGTTCGGCCTCTCCCACCACATCATCACCCAGGGGCAGTATTCACTGCTGGTGGCCGCCGTCATCGGCAGCGCCGTCGTGCCCACCCTGATCGCCAACGCCCTCTATCTGCCGCACCACCTGCTGCCCGCCAGGCAGATCGAGACTATCGCCGAATCCGAGCCCGCCATCGCCCGGACCTGAAGGAGGCGCGTTGTTCTACGCCGTTCTGATCGAGGAGAAGCTTGACCTACGACCTCACCTCCCAAAGAAACGCCCTCATGACCCTGACCGTCCGCCCCGCCCGCCCCACCGACGCCGGCTTGATCCTGGGCTTCGTGCGCGAACTGGCGGAATACGAAAAGCTGCTGCACGAGGCCCAGGCCAGCGAAGCGGACATCGCCGCCATGCTGTTCGCCCCGCATCCCCGCGGCTTTTGCGACATAGCCGAGTTGGACGGCGCGCCGGTGGGCTTTGCTTTGTGGTTCTACAACCTGTCGACCTTCACCGGTCGTCATGGGATCTATCTGGAAGACCTCTATGTGCGCCCCGCCGCCCGCGGCGCAGGGGCCGGCAAGGCCCTCCTGGCGCGGCTGGCAAAACGCTGTGTCGACGAGGGCCTGACCCGGCTGGACTGGGCGGTGCTGAACTGGAACGCGCCCTCCATCGCCTTCTATGACAGCCTGGACGCCGGCAAGCAGGACGAATGGACCGTCCGCCGCCTGACGGGCGAAGCCCTGGCCCGGCTGGCGGCGACCAGCTAGGCCAGCAGCGCCTCAGCCTGGTCGATGGTCTTGTCGAACTTGGCGATCAGGGCGCGGTAAGGGGCCGCAGTGGTCATATCCAGGCCGGCGCGCTTGAGGATCTCCACCGGATAATCCGAGCCGCCGGCCCGCAGCACGTCCAGATAGCTCTCCCGCTCCTTCACCCCGCCGGCCAGGGTCCGCTCGCTGAAGAAGGCCGAAGCGGCGATGGAGGTGGCGTACTGGTAGAGGTAAAAGTCGTAATAGAAGTGCGGGATATAGGCCCATTCCAGCGCGTAGGCCGCATCGATGATCACCGCATCGCCGTGATATTTGCGCAGGAGCGTCAGGTACATTTCGCTGAGCTTGGCCCCTGACAGCGCCGTCCCCGCCTCGGCCGCATCGTGGATCTGCAGCTCGAACTCGGCCAGCATGGTCTGGCGAAAATAGGTGGCGCGATAGAGCTCCATCAGGGCGTTCAGATAGAACAGCTTCTCAGCCTTGGTCCTGGCCGTGGCCTGCAGATGATGGTTCAGCAGCTGTTCGTTGTTGGTCGAGGCGATCTCGGCGGTGAAGGTCGGATATTGGGCGGTTTCGAACGGCTGGGCCTTGTTGGCCAAGAGGCTGTGCATGGCGTGGCCCCACTCGTGGGCGAAGGTGGTCAGGCCCTCATAGTCGTTGTTCAGATTGAGCAGCAGATAGGGGTGAACCTCGTAGGCCGAGCCGTTCATATAGGCTCCTGAGGCCTTGCCCTTGCGCGGATAGGGATCCATCCAGCGGGCCGAGGTCGCCCCCGCCAGGGTCTTCACATAGTCCGGCCCCAAGGGCGCCACCGCCTGCAAGGTCATGCCGCGGATCTCCTCCAGGGTGAAGGTCCGCTCGATCTTGGTCACCGGCGGATAGATGTCGTAATAGTGCAGGTCGGGCAGGCCCAGCATGCGCCGGCGCAGCCTGAAATAGCGGTGCAGCACCGGCAGGCCGGCGTTTGTCTCGGCGATGAGGGTGCGGCAGACGCTTTCGGGAATGTTGTCGCCGAAGGCCGCCGCGGCCAGGGACGAGGGAAATTTGCGGCTGCGGGCCTGAAAGATGTCGCTCTGAACCTGGGCCGACAGGGCGGCGCCCAGCGAGCTTTCATAGGTTTTGAACGTGCCGAAGAACGTGTCGAACACCCGCTTGCGGTCGGTTCGGGTCGCCGCCTGACGATGAGCGGTATAGCCCTGGGAGTCCAGCTTGGCCGGGCCGGTGGACAGTTGCACCTCTGGCCATGGGATGTCGGAATCGGCCAGCTGAGTGCGGATATCCTGCGGCGCGCTCAGCACCACCTCGGCATTGGCCAACACCCCTTCGGACTCTGCGCTCAAGGTATGCGGGGCGGCGCGCAGGATGTTGTCGAGCTGGAAGCGGAATCTGGCCAAACCCGGCTCGGCCTCTTCGAAGGCCGCGACCTTGTCCACGCCGAGGCTGAGGATTTCGGGCCGCATCCAGGCGCTGACCTGATCGAGAGACGCTCCAAGCTGGGTGGCCAACTGGCGGCGTTCCTGGTTGGCGGCGATGGCGGTGTCGGCGTCGGCGGCCAGGTTGGCGTAGACCGCCAATCGCGCCAGTCGCAGCTGCAGGTCGGAAGCCAGCTGCAGGCCTGACCGCAGGCTGGCGGCGCTTACGCCCAGCTTGCCTTTGAAATCACCGAGCTCCGGCAGGGCCTTGGCTACTGCGTCACGCTCGGCTGTCCAGGCGGCGACGGAGCGATAGAGATCGCTCAGATCCCATGTTACAGGCGCCGGCGTCTGGCCGAAGGCGGACGGAGAAGGGGCGCCGGTGGCGGCCAACACGACGCCGCTGGCCAAAAGGTCCCGACGCGACAATTCGGACATGGATGGACGCTCCACCGAAGGCTTGAGCAGACCCTAGCAGGCTTCGCCATCATGGCGAGAGGCTGGTCGATCAGCTGTTCGGGGGCGTGGCTGGCGCAGTCGCGGGCGCCGCCACCACCGGCGCAGTCGCGGGAGCTGGAGCGGCGGCGGTCGTCGGAGGCGGGCTTGCCGCCTCTGGCGGCGCGGGTGGTGTCTGCGGGGCCGCTGGCGCTGCCTGTGGGGCTGTAGGTGGTGTCTGCGGGGTTTCGGGTGGCGGCGCGGCTGGTTCCTGCGCCCCGGGTGGCGCACTCTCGTCAAAGTCGGGCAGGGGCTGCTGGGCCGGCGAGCGACCTTCGTCGATCTGGCTCTGCTCGTTCTGCAGATAGACCGAACGCAGCGTGGCGTAGGGATCGGTGGCGTCGCTCAGCAGCGATTCGAATGAGCTGTCGTTCAAGCTGCGTTTGTCGGCGCCCCCAACCAAGGTGCGGCTGAGACCAATGGTGGTGCGGTGCGGATAGTTGGCCCAGTGAAGAGGATCCAGCGCGCCATCGACCACATAGCCGAACAGATCGCGTACGGAGGTAGGCCCTACGATGGGGACGAACAGGTAAGGCCCCGACTTCACGTGATAGCGGCCGAGCGTCAGGTCGAAGCCGTTGTCGTGGTGAGGCGCCCCCATCTGGCTGGCCATGTCGAACAGCCCGCCGACGCCCAGGGTGGTGTTGGTCACGAACCGGGCCGTGGTCACGCCCGCTTTGCGGAAGTGCCCCTGGAACACGTCGTTTATCCCCACCACCGGCTCACTCATGTTCGACAGCATGTTGTGGATGCCCTTGCGCAAGGGGCTGGGCACCACATGGCTGTAGATCATGGCCACCGGCCGGATGATCGCCCTGTCCAGGGCCATGAAGACGACGAACCCGAACCGATTGGCCGGCTCCCAGGGATCGGCGGCCGAGGGCGAGCGGCCCTGGGCGCAGGTGTTGGAAGCCGCGGCGACGATCAAGGTCCCGATGGTGGCGGACGTGGCGAGTCGTTTCAAAGGCTGTGCTCCCCCCGACCGAACGGGACCTGAAGGCTCGCATATGGCCGTAAGCGCGCTCGGCGCAACCACTTCCGTAGCATCTTGGCGTCGATTGCCCCCGCACTGGACGACGTAGGGGTCGAAATGTTGTATCGGCGCCACCAGAACCATTCCATTCCCATGAGGTTCCCTTGCCCCAGGCGCCATCTTCGATCGACAAACCTTCGCCGGTCGCGCGTCTGGTGAACCTCTGTTGCGGTCAACCCTGGCTGGTCACCGCCCTGGGTTTGCTGTTGGGCGCACTGGCGGCGTGGTTCGCGGTCAGTCACTTCGCCATGACCACCGACACCGACGCCCTGCTCTCCCCCAAACTGGACTGGCGCCAGCGCAACGCCGCCTATGATCGGCTGTTTCCGCAGCACACGGACCAGATCGTCGCGGTGGTCGACGGGGTGACGCCGGAACTGGCCGAACAGGGGGCCGCGGCCCTGGCCGCCAAACTGGCCACGCGCGCAAATCTGATCACCAGCGTGGAGCGGCCCGATGGCGGTGATTTTTTTGCTCGCGAGGGCCTGCTCTATCTGTCGCTGACGGACGTGCAGAGCACGGTCAACCAGATGATCAAGGCCCAGCCGTTTCTGGGCCCCATGGCGGCCGATCCCAGCGTGCGCGGGCTGATGGGCGGCCTATCCACGGCTCTGTCGGGGGTGCGAAGCGGTCAGGCCAATCTCGCCGACCTCGATGCGCCCATCAACGGCCTGGCCGACACCCTGGAACAGGTCGAGGCCGGCAAGCCCGCCTTCTTCTCCTGGCGCGCTGCGGTCAGCGGCAAGAAGCCGGCACGGCGCGAGTTGCGCCATGTGCTGGTGATCAAACCCAGGCTGGACTACAGCGCCCTGCAGCCCGGCGACGCCGCCACCCACGCCATCCGCGACACCGCCAAGGCCCTGAGCCTGGACCCCGCCCACGGCGTCACCGTGCGCCTGACCGGGGCCGTGCCCTTGCAGGATGAGGAATTCGGCAGCCTGGCCGACCGGGCCGGCCTGATCGCCAGCCTGGCGGTGGGCGCGATCCTGATCATGCTGTGGCTGGCGGTTCGTTCCGCGCGCCTGATCGCCTGCATCCTGGCCACCACCTTCGTCGGCCTTGTCATAGCCGCGGCCTGGGGCCTGATCATCTTTCACCGCTACAACGTGATTTCCGTCGCCTTCATTCCGCTGTTCGTGGGGCTGGGCATCGACTTCGGCATCCAGTTCAGCGTGCGGTTTCGCAGCGACTATTTTGGTGGACGCACGCTACGCCAGGCCCTGGTCTCGGCCGGCCAGGGCATGGGTTATCCCCTGAGCCTGGCCGCCCTGGCCATCGCCGTCGGCTTCCTGGCCTTCGCCCCCACCAACTATGCCGGGGTCTCACAACTGGGCGTGATCGCCGGGGTGGGCATGCTGATCGCCCTGGCCCTGAACCTGACCCTTTTGCCGGCCCTTATCCTGCTGACGCGGCCTCGCCAGAACGCCAGCGCCTTCGCCCATGCGCCGCTGGAACGCCTGGACGGCCTGGTCCTGCGTCACCGCAAGATCGTGCTGACCACGGCCGGGATCGCAGCGGCCGGGTCGGCGGCCCTGCTGCCACTGCTGCATTTCGACTTCAATCCGATGCACCTGCGCAACGCGAAGGCCGAATCGGTCGCCACCCTCAACGACCTGACCGGCGATCCGGAACAGACGCTCAACAGCCTCAGCGTGCTCGCCCCGAACCTGAACGCCGCCCAGCCCCTGGCTGCTCGCCTGGCCAGGCTGCCGCAGGTCGACGAGGTGTTGACGCTCAACAACCTGATCCCCACCGATCAGGCCCCGAAACTGGCCGCGATCAGCGACGCCGACACCCTGCTGGACCTGACCCTCAATCCCCTGGCCGTCAGCCCCCCGCCCAGCGATGCGGAGGTTGTGACCGGTCTGTCGACCACGGCCAGCGACCTGCGCGCCACCGCCGGCGCCACCGCCGGCGCGCCGCAGGACCACGCCCGCCGCCTCGCCGCCGCTCTGGAGATCCTGGCCAAGGCTTCGCCCGCCACCCGCGCGCGCGCCGAACAGGCGCTGATCCCCGGCCTGAACACGCTTTTAGACCAGATGCGCGCCTCGCTGCTGGCCCAGCCGGTCACTGTGGACAGCCTGCCAGCCGACCTGACCCGGGACTGGATCGCCCCCACAGGCCAAGCCCGGCTCTCGGTGATCCCTAAAGGAAATTCAGACGACAACCGCGTGCTGGAGAGCTTCACCGCGGCGGTGCTGAAAATCGCGCCCGACGCCAATGGCGCGCCTATCAGCATCCAGAACAGCGGCAAGACGGTGGTCGGCGCCTTCACCGAGGCCGGCGTTCTCTCCTTCGTCGCCATCACCATACTGTTGTTCATCGTGTTGCGGCGGACGCGGGATGTGGCCATCACCATGGCTCCCATCGTGCTCACCGGCCTTCTGACCCTGGGCAGCTGCGTGCTGATCGGCCAGCCGCTAAACTTCGCCAACATCATCGCCCTGCCGCTGCTGTTCGGCATAGGGGTGGCGTTCCACATCTATTTCGTCATGGCCTGGCGAGCGGGCGCAGGCCACCTTTTGCAGTCCAGCCTGAGCCGCGCGATCTTCTTCAGCGCCCTGACCACGGCCACCGGCTTTGGCAGCCTGTGGGCCTCCAGCCATCCCGGCACGGCCAGCATGGGCAAGCTCTTGATGATCTCGCTGATCTGGACCCTGGTCTCGGCCCTGCTGTTCCAGCCGGCCTTGATGGGGACGCCGGATCAACAGGCCAGAGCGGGTTGAGGAAAAGTGCGCAGCGGTTTTCCGCCCGCAACAGGCTCTAAGCTTCTAGGATCTAGGCGGCCCCTATTTCAGCAGCTTGTCCGCCTGGGCGTTGAGGTTGGCGGCGATGGCCTTGGCGTCGCCCGTGGCCGATATGGCGGCCAGGTCAGAACGGCGAGTGGTCAGCTGGCTGATCGTGCCCTTGAAGAACACGTCGATGGCCTTCCAGCTGCCGGTGGTGTTTCGCATACGGTAGTTCAAAGCCACCGGCGCGCCCGATCCCGGGGTCAGCGTGGTCTTGACGATCTTGTCCACCCCGCGGGTGTCCACCGCCGGATCGACCTCGAAACGCTCCCCGTCATAGCTGTCGAAATTGTGCGCATAGCTGGCGGCCGACAGCCGGCCAAAGGCGTCGGTCACCAGGGCCTGGTCGGCGTCGGAGAACTTGGCCCAAGCGGGACCGACGGCGAAACGGGCCATGGACTTCAGGTCGAAGGCCCGCGCCACGGCCGGCTCAATCTTGTGGAAGCGGCCCTTCACGCCCAGAGCGGCGCCCTGCTTCATGGTGGCGAGCAGGGCCTGGTCGAAACCGTCTATGGTTTGGGCGGCCGGCTCGAGGTCCGCGGCGCGCGCAATCCCCGCGGGGGCGGCGATCAGGGCGAGAGCCGTGACGGCGGTGGCGAGGCGGGACAGAGCAGGCATGGCGGACCCTTTTGAAGCGTGACGGCGTTGATAGAGCGTTTTCGATCCATGGAAAACGCGCCAATCGCGCCGAGGAGCCCGCCTTAATCGGTCGGCCCGCTTGAACCTGGGCTGAACGGAGCCGCCTTAACCGCGTCGCAGCGCAATCACCCCGTAGAGCGCGCAGGCGCCAGCCATCAGGGCGTCGGCGATCCAGAAGGCGCCGGTGACGTCCGCCTCGTGCACGCCCAGCGCGCTGACGGAAGGGCCGATGCTGAGGCCCACCAGACTGACGGCGGTGAGCAGCAGGGCGCCGCTGCGGGTCTTGTCGATATCGATCAGCAGCCGCACCTGGAAAGGGCTCATGGCCAGCCAGAACAGGCCGAAGGTCAGGGCCGGCCCCACATACATGAGCGGCGTGCCGGCCACGGCCAGCAGGGCGATCACCACCGTCTGGCACAGGGTTCCGACGATCAAGGCCGCCCGGAACGAGAAGCGAGGCCCCCAGGCGGCCACGGCGAAGGCGCCGCCCACCTGGAACATCAGCCCGCCGGACACGGCGATACCCGCCATCTGGGGCGGGAAATGATGCTGATCGGCCAGAAGCTGCATGTAGTCCCACGCCCCGCCTATGGCCGCGTTCTGCAAAGCCACCGCCGCCAGGGCGACGAACAGTGCGACGGTCCATACGGGCGCGCCGGTAGCCTCCGGCTTCGGCGTCGGAACGCTGTCCACCAGGAAAAGCGCCGAGCCGGCGCTGATCAGGGACAACAGGGCCAGCACCACAAAGCCGCCATTGGCGCCGTAGCTGGGCACGATCCACACCGGCAGCAGATAGGCCATCAGCGCCTGGGGCAGGGCCGACAGAGCCAGGAAGATGGCGTTCAGCCGGTCCGGCTGGCGGTTCTGGATAGTGATGACGATGGTCGCCCCCATCATCAGCCCCTCGATCAGGCCAGCCACCCCGCGCAGCAAGTCCAGCATCAGCACCGAATGGGCGGCATAGATCCCCAGGTTGGCCGCCACCAGCAGCAGGGACAAAAGCCCCGTCTTCAACCGCATGGCGCCGGAGCGCAGCAGGCTTGGCCCGATGGCCGAGCCGAAGGCCAGGGCCAGGACCTCCACCGTGGCCAGGGGGCCAAGCTGGGCGTCGGTCACCCGATGGGCCTGGGCCAAGGCGCCCAGCAGCACCGGCTGGACCCCCAGGATCATCAGGGCGACCGTGCCCACCACCATGCAGGCCGAGATCACCGCCAGGGGCTGGTCGACCCCGGGACCGGCCATGATCTCGCCAATCTCGATCGCCTCGGCGCCGACGGGCGGGGGAACGCGGGGCAGGCGGTCGTCGTCGGTCACGGCAGGCTATCCCCGGTCTTCAGGCTTTTGAGAGAACAAGACCTTGCGCCCCGGATCGGCGCAAGAGGCGCCGATCCGCAGAGCGATTTCAGATCGGCTCAATAGCGATAATTGGCTTCGATCCCGACGGTCTCAGGCGCGCCCATAATGCCCTGGATCAGGCCGAACGGGCTGGTCAGGTCGAAGGCGTCGAGGAAATACTTCTGGCCTGACAGATTGCGCACAAAGGCCGCCACTTCCCAGCGATCGTCCTTGAATTGGTAGGCGACCCGGACGTTCTCCAGCCAATAGGCATTCTGCGTCGTGTACGGATCGTTGGAGATGTCGAAGAACTGGTGGCTCTTGTAGGAGGCGCTGAACTGCAGATCCACGGCGTTCTCGCCCAGGGGAAGTTTGTAGTCAGCGATAAACGAGGCCGAGGTGTGAGGTGAAAGCGGAAGCTGGTTGCCGGAGTAATCCAGTTGCACCGTGGATTTTTCGGGTAGGAATTTGTCGAGCTTGGTCTCCAGCAGCCCGACCTGCGCCGATAGGGTCAGTCCCGTAACCGGCTTGGCGATCACCTGCAGATCGATGCCATCCGTATGCGCCTTCTGGGCGTTGTCGAGCACGTTGACCGGTAGGCCACCTTGCAGCACCGGCGGCACCAGTTCGAACACCTGCATACCGGTATAGTCGTTGTAGAAGGCCGCTAGGTCCACGATCAGCCGATGATCGAGGAAGGCGCCCTTGATCCCCACCTCGTAGGCGGTGACCTTCTCCGGGGCGACGGGCTGCAGTTGGCGGGCGATTTCCGCGGGCTCCAGGCTGAGGAAGCTGCCGTTGAAATCGCCGCTCTTAAAGCCGGTGGCGACGCTGACATAGGTCAGCACGGATGAGGTTAGATTATAGTTCAAGCCGGCCCGCCAAGAGAAGGCCGAGTCCGTCAGGCTCTGGTGTGAGTCCGCCGTGGGCAGGAGTGGGCCGAAATTGCCCTCGCCGCCCTCCTGGAACTGCACCGCCCCCACGTAGCGGAAGGACTTCTGTTCGTCGGTATAACGCCCGCCCAGCACGATCTTGAGCTTGTCTGTGATCGAATACTCGCCCTGACCATAGGCGGCGTAGGCGTCGGTGACCTGTCGATTGTTGTCGAACGCCTGGAAGGCGACCCCATCCAGGGCGCCGGGCGCGCCGAACACCGTATCGCCGCCCAGAAGGATGAAGATCGGCTGGTTTTGCACCAGATTTTCATGGAGGTAATAGGCGCCCGCCACCCAATTGAAGCGATCGCCGGTCTGCGATGCTCGAAATTCTTGGGTGAAGGTGTTGGAGCGGACGCCGAAATTGATCTCTAGCAGCTGATTGGGCGAGGCGTCGCTGTCCTCCGGGTGGATTTTGTCGTTGTGCTCAAAGGCGGTGATCGAGGTGTAGGTGATGGAGCCGGACGTATAGTCGGCGCGTAAGTAGGTGCCCAGGCTGTTCACCTTCAGGTGCTGCCGGCGGTTATAGGCCCCGTCATAGAACTTTGAAGGCGTCCCATAGCCGAACAGGTCAGTGCACTGGTCCGCATAGGTTGCCGCGACGGAGCACTGGGTCGGTGTGGCGTTGCCCAGGGTGGCGGGATCCAAGTCGCCGATATGGCGATACTCCGTGGGCCGATTATCCACCATGCCGCCGTGAACGTTGAACAGCAGGGTCAGCTTGTCGCTCGGCTTCCACTGCAGCATGGCGCGGAAGGCGGCGTTGTTCTGTCCGTTTTCCTTCGTCCCGGTCAGGGCGTTGTTCACGTAGCCGTCGGAATTGTTTTTCACGAAGGCGATGCGGCCGTCCAGGCCCGAGGCGAGGGGCCCGCCCACGGCGCCTTCCACATTGATGGTGTTGAAGGAGCTGTATTCCACATGGGCGTCGGCGGTGAAATTGTCGGTGGGCTTGGCGCTGATGAAGTTGATGGCCCCGCCGCTGGTGTTGCGGCCATAGAGCGTGCCCTGCGGCCCCTTGAGCACCTCGACCCGTTGCAAGTCGAAGGTCTGGAAGGTCTGTGAAGCGGGCGAGCTGAGATAGACCTCGTCCACATAGACCCCATTGGGGCCGGCGTTGTTGGTGTCGTAGTCGTTCAGTCCGATACCGCGGATGGCGATGATCGGCTGGTTGCCGGGACCGGCCGGCAAGGCGATGTCCACGTTCGGGGTGATCTGGCCCAGATCAGCCGAAGACTTGACCCCAAGGTTTTGGATCTGCTTGGCGCTGAACGCCTGGATCGAGATCGGAACCTTCTGGATATCCTCGCTGCGTTTCTGCGCAGTGACGACGATTTCGCCTATGCTCTCCGGCGCAGGCTTCGTCTGAGCCTGGGCGAGACCGCCCGAAAGCGCCAGCGCCGCACTGATGGCCGTCGTTGCGAACCAGGTTTTCCGCATGACCCAACCCCTCGTTTTTATGTCCCGAGGGAAACGATAGCCTTAGCTATACGATATGCAATGCTATTCTTTGGGCCCGGCGCGCCAAAGGCTATCGGCGCCTAGGGCAGCAACGAATGGCGCAAAATCAGCGCCGCGTCGCGCAACAGGTCGTCGCGCGGGATCAGGGTTTCCTCGTTGAGCATCTCGTCGGCGGCGAAGCCGAAGTCGATGGAGATGCGCACCCGCCGCCACAGAACGTCGCGCGGCATGTCGGGCAACAGCGGCGCATAGGCGTCGGTCATGCGGTCAGCCACCAGGCGGTGGGATTCGATGCGCACATGGGTCAGCTGTGGCACCGCACGCAGGGCTCGCAGGGTCCAGACGGCGCCCGGCTCGCTAGCCGTGACGTCGGCGGTGGCCCGCATCAATTCTTCCAGCGCCTGGCTCAGCGCCTCCAGGCCCAGCGGGGCGTAGCGGTCCAGCCAGGCGAACAGCACTGCATTCTGCCGGTCCATCAGCCGGCGGCCCAGGGCCTCCAGCACCGCGTATTTGTCCTTGAAATAGCGATAGAGCGCCGGCGGCGTCATGCCGGCGCGGGCGCAGATCAGGTTGGTGGAGATGCGCTCGATGCCCACCTCGCCAAGAAGTTCGCCGGCCACATCCAAAAGCCGCTCGTATGTCGCCACCGCCCGATCCTGGCGCGGCGGCGCGCGGCGGCCGGCGCCAGCAGGGGTTGAAACGGCGATTTTCGGACGGGCGACGGTCATAGGGATGACACCAACAGAGAAGACGCGGAGGATCAAGTCGCAACAGGCTCGGCGCCGCCTTGGAAACGACCCGACACAGCAGATCAATCCCGGTGGGGGAATTTCGACTGCAGGCCCTTGCACTAGGGGAATAGCTCAATCATTGTGCTAGTCAAAGCTATCTTTTCTCGGAGGATCACCCATGGCCCGGTCGAACAGCAGGGATCAGGAGCTTCGCGCTCGCGCCGAGGCGGTCATCCCCGGCGGCATGTATGGCCACCAGTCGGTGGCCCTTGTGCCGGACGACTATCCGCAGTTCTTCGCCAAGGCCGAGGGCGCGCGGCTGTGGGACGTGGATGGTCGCAGCTACATCGACTACATGTGCGGCTATGGCCCGAACCTGTTCGGCTATGGCAACCCCGAGATCAACGCCGCCTATGTCCGGCAGATGGAGACCATCGACACCGCCACCGGCCCCACCGGCCTGATGGTCGAGTTGGCGGAAAAGTTCGTGGGCATGGTCAGCCATGCCGACTGGGCCATGTTCTGCAAGAACGGCACCGACGCCACCTCCATGGCCATGGTCATCGCCCGCGCCCATACCCATCGCAAGACCATCATCCTGGCCAAGGGCGCCTATCACGGTTCCGCCCCCTGGTGCACCCCGCGCCCGGCTGGAACCACGGCCGAGGACAGGGCCCACCAGATCTTCTGCGACTACAATGACATCGCCAGCCTGGAGGCCGCGGTGGCCAAGGCTGGAGACGACCTGGCCGCGATCTTCGCCGCCCCGTTCAAGCACGACGCCTTCATCGACCAGGCCCGGCCCGACCCCGCCTATGCCCGCCGCGCCCGCGAGCTGTGCGACCAGACCGGCGCCCTGCTGGTGGTCGACGACGTCCGCGCCGGACTGCGCATCGCCCGCGACTGCAGCTGGTCTGTGGTGGGGGTCAAGCCAGACCTGTCCACCTGGGGCAAATGCATCGCCAACGGCCACCCGATCTCGGCCCTGCTGGGCGCCGACGTGGCGCGCAAGGCGGCGGCCACCGTCTTTGTCACCGGCTCCTACTGGTATCAGGCCGCGCCCATGGCCGCGGCGATCGAGACCCTGCGCCTGGTGACCGAGACCGACTATCTGGAGCGGATGGAAAAGCTTGGCCAGCGCCTGCGCCAGGGCCTGGACGAGCGTGCCGCCGCCAGCGGCTTTTCCATGCGCCAGACGGGGCCAGTGCAGATGCCGCTGTTCCTGTTCAACGACGATCCCGACATGCGCAAGGGTTTCGCCTGGTCCAGCGCCATGTTGGAGCGGGGGATCTACGTCCATCCCTGGCACAACATGTTCCTGTGCGCGGCCATGACCGACGCCGATATCGACGAGACCCTCAACGCCGCCGAGGGCGCGTTCAAACATCTGGCCGGCGTGGCGCCAAGCCTGGGTCCGGTGCCGAAACTGGCTTTCCTGTCGGCTTAAAGTGACCGCCGGAGTTGTCCCGGCGGCCTCGCCCGAGCCAAATGCAGGTCTACAAAAAAGACCAACCCAGGAGCCCGGGCATGAGCCTGCCAGACTATTCCAACCATGACGGACTGGGGCTCGCGGGCCTGGTGGCGCGGGGCGAGGTGACGCCGGGCGAGCTGGTCGAGGCGGCCATCGACCGCGTCGAGCAACACAACCCCGCCCTCAACGCCGTGGTCTACAAGGGCTATGACGACGCGCGAAAAGCCGCCGCCGGCCCGCTGGCGGACGGACCGTTCAAGGGCGTGCCGTTCCTGATCAAGGACCTGGGCGTCACCGTCGCCGGCTGGCCGCGCACCTCGGGCAGCCGCTTCGCCGCCCACATCGTCGACATAGAGGACAGCGGCCTGATCCGCCGTTACCGCGCCAGCGGCGTGGTGCTGCTGGGCAAGACCAACACCCCGGAATACGGCATCACCGGCACCACCGAATCCGCCCTGCTCGGCCCTTGCCGCAACCCGTGGAACCCGGATCACATCGCCGGCGGCTCTTCCGGCGGCGCGGCTTCGTCAGTGGCGGCGGGGATCGTTCCCATGGCCCATGCCAGCGATGGGCTTGGCTCCATCCGCATACCGGCCGCCTGCTGCGGTCTTGTAGGGCTCAAGGTCACCCGCGACCGCAACCCCAACCTGCCCGACGCCTATGACTACGCCCATGGCCTGGTGGTCGACCATGTCATCACCCGCACCGTGCGCGACAGCGCCGCCATGCTCGACGCCACAGGTATTCCCGAGCCGGCTTCGCCCTATTCGCCGCCGGCCAAGGCCGACCTCTATATGAACGAGATCGAGCGCTCGCCCGGCCGCCTGCGCATCGCCTGGTCGTCGGAGACCGCCAATGGGCGGCCCATCGACCCCGAGGTCCAGGCCGCCCTGGAAGCGACCGCCGCCCTGCTGCAGAACCTGGGCCACGAATTGGTTCCGAAGGGCCTGGGCATCGACTACCGCGCCCTCTACGCCGCCCGCGGCCCGCTGGCTGGCGCCAATTTCGCCGCCGGCATGAAGCGGCTGATCGACGAGGTCGGCCGCGAGCCGGAGCCCGACGAGCTGGAGCCCCTGACCTGGGCGTCGCTGAAGGGAGGCCGCAAGGTCTCCGGCGCCGACGCCCTGTGGAGCATGCAGGAGATGCGCCGGCTGAACCGCGGGACCCTGGCCCTGTTTGAGACCTTCGACGTCTATCTGACCCCAGTTATGGGAGCCCCGCCCCCGCCGATCGGCTATATCGACCCGGTGACCCTGGAGCCGAAAGAGGTCAATCGGCGTCAGTCCCAGATCTTCCCCTTCACCCCGCCGTTCAACTTCACCGGCCAGCCTTCGATCTCGCTGCCCCTGGCCTGGTCCAAGGATGGCCTGCCCATCGGCATGATGCTCACCGCCCGCTATGCCGACGAGGCGACGCTGTTCCGTCTGGCCGCCCAGCTGGAAAAGGAATGTCCGTGGAAGGATCGTCGACCCCCAGTTTGGGGGTAGGGGTCTGGGGCTGATCCGTCACTTGGGCTCGGTGGCTGTCATGAACTCGGCCAGATAGCTCTTCCACGCCACCGCCCAGGTATGGGTGCCATGCCCGTGGGTGTTCTCGCTGATCGGCAACAGGATGAAACGGCCGTTCTTCAGGCGCTGGACCTCGCGCTCGGCTATGCCCAGCTCCGGTGGGTTGATGAAGTCGTCCGCCGAATTGATCCAAAGCACGGGCGCGGTGATCTTCTCCAGGTTCGCCGAGGGATCGTAGTCCCGCGAAGAATCCACCTGGTAGAGCAGGTCATTGGCGTCGTCGTGCGCCAGATCGGACGCCAGTCGCTGGGAGAAGGCGGCGTCGACGGCGTCACGCGTCGGCATGGCCTTTTGCATCTGCTGCGGGGCGCTGCCGGCGATGGCCAGGAGGTCCGAGGCGGTGCGCAGGGCCTCGATCGGCTGGCTCACATAGTCGCCGCCCTTCCAGGCGGGGTCGCTGCGAATGGCGTCGATCACCATTCGCCGCCACAGGCGATTGCGCCCGACAATGGCGGTGGGCAGGCACGCGAAGGGCGCCAGGGCCTGGACGTCGCCAGGATAGGCCTCGCCCCAGACAAAGGCGTGCATGCAGCCCATGGAGGTGCCGAGGATCAGCCGTATCTTGCCCACGCCCAGGCCGTCCGTAACCAGACGATGCTCCGCCTCGACCATGTCGGCGTAGTCGAAATGGGGAAACCGGGCGTGCAGGCCGTCGCTGGGCTTGGAGGAATGGCCGTGGCCGACCCCGTCCGGCAGGATGATGAAATAGCGTTCCGCGTCCAGCGGCTGGCCAGGCCCGAACAGTTCGCCGCCGAAGATCGGGCGCAGGAAGGTGGTCCCGTCGCCGCCGGTGCCGTGTAGGATCATCACCGCATTGACGATCTTGCCGCCAGCGTCGCGCCTGGGCGTGCCCAGGGTGCGGTAGTGCACACGCAGTTGCGGGAGGGACTCGCCGGAGCGGAAGTGGAAATTGGGGATGGTGAAGTCGGCTTCATGGACCGTCTGGGCAGGCGTGGTTTGGGCCAACGCTGGAGCGGACAGAGCCAGGCCAACCACCGCCAACAAGCCAACCAGCACACTACGCATAGCCACAACTCCAGCCTTCGCCCGGTCGGGCGGCATTCCCTGAATGCTGTATCGACCTGAAGCCCTGGCCGGATTGGAACTCCGGCGTGGGGCCGGGTCAAGGACACAACCGGACGGAACCGCTGGACCTGAGTTGTGTTTGGCGAAGGGATCGCCGATTGAAGGTCATGGCGACCGCGAAGGCTCGCTCCAGAGGGCTGTGGACATGACCATAGTGCGATCGGTGGCCATGGCCGTCATGGCGGCGGCCATCTCATGCGCCGCCGCTTCGGCCCAGACTGCCCCAGCCAGGACGGGCGCCGACCTGGCCGCCCGCGTCCATCGCGTCCTGGCCCGCACCCCGCTGATCGACGGCCACAACGACCTGCCCTGGGAGATTCGCGAGCGCTTCGCCGGCAAGCTGGACCGCATCGACCTGAAATCCGATACGTCCAAACTGCCCCTGACCGGCGACCAGATCCCGCTGATGACCGACATCCCGCGCCTGCGCGCCGGCCAGGTGGGCGGACAGTTCTGGTCGGTGTGGATCCCGACCTCGGTGACCGGTCCGGCTGCGGTGCAGATGACCGTCGAGCAGATCGACCTGGTCAAGGCCATGGCCCAGCGCTACCCGGCCGACCTGGAAATGGCCTACACCGCCGACGACATCGAGCGGATCCACAAGGCTGGCCGCGTCGCCTCCCTGATCGGCATCGAGGGCGGCCACCAGATCGACAATTCCTTGGCCACCCTGCGCCAGATGTACGCCCTGGGCGCGCGCTACATGACCCTGACCCACACGGCCAACACCGATTGGGCCGATTCCGCCACCGACAATCCCACCCACCATGGCCTGACGCCCTTTGGCCGCGCCCTGGTGCACGAAATGAACCGCATGGGCATGCTGATCGACCTCAGCCACGTCTCGCCCGACACCATGCGCAAGGCCTTGGCCACCAGCGCGGCGCCGGTGATCTTCTCCCACTCCGGCGCGCGAGCCCTGATTGATCATCCCCGCGACGTGCCCGACGACGTGCTGCGCCTTGTGGCCAGCAACCACGGGGTGGTGATGGTCAACTTCTTCCCGGGCTATGTCTCCCAGGCCCGCGCCCAGTGGCTGGCCGACCGCGCCGCCGAGCAGGCCCGCTATAACGCCCCGCCCTATGACGGGCTCTATATCGGCCAACCCGATCGGGCCAAGGCGGCGCTGGTCACGTGGGACAGGGCCCATCCCATGCCGGTGGTCACCCTGACCATGGTCGCCGACCACATCGACCACGTGCGCCAGGTGGCCGGTGTCGACTGTGTGGGCATAGGGTCGGACTTCGACGGGGTCGGCTCGGTTCCAGTGGGCCTGGACAGCGTCGACAAGTTCCCCGCCCTGCTGGAGGAACTGGCGCGGCGTGGCTGGAGCGATGAAGACTTGGCCAAGGTCGCCGGCGGCAACCTGCTGCGGGCGATGCGAGAGGCCGAAGGGGTGGCTAAAAGGCTGCAAGCCAACGAAGGGCCGTCCCAGGCCACGATCGCCGAACTCGACACGCCACCCGCAAAATAGAGCTATAATCTCCTCCCATCCCCAGTTGGTCACCCTCATGCCTAAAGACGCTCTACGACGCCTGATCGACCTGCCCGGCCTGCGCGAGCTGGAGGGCAAGGCGCTGATGAACCCACGCTACGCCGACGCCGACGCGCGTGACCATTTCAGCGAGATCGCCGAGTGCTCGCGGGCCATCTTCGGCCTGACCGCGGACGAGGCGGACGACACGCCCCGGCCGGAAGGCTGGGACCGCATCGAGCGCAAGCCCGTCCGCGAACAGATCGCCGCCTTCGAGGCCGAGGGCTGGGACGTCACCGACGACAAGCTGCGGCCCCTGCGCATGCTGGAGCATTTCAACGTCCAGCTCTGGCTGGCCATCCGTGGGGTGGCGGGAACCTTGCCCTACCTGGCCAGAGAGGAGCCCGACCACGGCGCCGCGTCCCTAGCCGCCGACGCCAAGCGGTTCCAGCGGGACCGGCGTTAGCTATTTCGCCGGCGGCTCGACGATCCCGTAGTCCTTGGCCTTTTTTGGCAGGTCGGATTCGATGGCCGCGGCGGCGTCCAGATCCGCCTGTCCTTCGGCCTTGAGCCCCAGACGTTGTTTGGCCAAGCCACGGCCATAGAGCGACCAGGCGATCTTTGGCTGCAGAGCCAGGGCGGCGTCATAGTCGGCGACCGCCTTGTCGAACTGACCAAGGCGCAGATGAACCAAGCCGCGACTGTCGAGCATGCTGGCCGTCTTGGGAACAGCGCGGATGGCCCGGTTGCAGTCGACCAAGGCCTGATCGAGGTCCCGGCCCAGCAGGGTCCTGACCCAGCACCGCCCGTTGAGCGCGCGAGCCATCTGGGCGTCGCCATCGTGAGCGGCGATCCACAGATCGTACTGATCGAGCGCCGGGCCCAGTTGATCTATGTGTTCGTAAAGGCCGGCTAGAACGAAGCGTACATCCGCCTCCTTGGACGCCACCAAAGCCGCCG
This sequence comes from Caulobacteraceae bacterium, assembly GCA_036494815.1. Taxonomy (GTDB): domain Bacteria; phylum Pseudomonadota; class Alphaproteobacteria; order Caulobacterales; family Caulobacteraceae; genus Poindextera. The sequence continues at coordinate 241,175 of DASXNV010000032.1, read as the reverse complement.
CATCCAGATCTGTCTTCGCCGCCACCATATCGCGCCCCGACATATGCAGCTCGGCGCGCGATACCAGGGCCTGAATATCATCAGGCTTGAGCTTCAACGTCTGGTCCAGATCGGCCATGGCCATGAAGGGCTGATTGTTATGCCAGCGGGCCATACCGCGTTCGTAGAAATATCTCGGCTCAGAGGGCGCCATGGCGCAGGCGCGGTCGAAATCGGCGATCGCCCGCTCGAATTCGCGCCGAGAGGCCAGGGCGGCGCCCCGGCGGCTGAACCCGGCGGCATCGGTCGGATCAGGCCCGTCGGCCACGCTCACCGTCGTTTCCTTGGCGGCGCCGTTCGCACCTTCCTGCTCGAAGCTCCGGGCCGCGAGATTGAACACCGGCCCGCCGTTGTATGTGAAATAGAGCCGGTGCTGGCTGTTGGCGACATAGACGCGGTGCGAGAGGAAAAAGTCCGCGCCGATCAGCATGTCGGTTTCGGGCAAATCGGTATCGCTGATGCGGAGCCTGGTGTTGCGGATCTCCTCGTCTCCGATCTTGAACGAGGCGACCGGTGCGGTCCACGTCCGGACCATGTGTCGGCCAATGCCCGAAGTCATTCCCCCAGGCTTGACGTCTGGGCCGTCCATCTTGACGCCCGCACGGATCGCAGCGGCCCGGCTCATCACCGAACTCCAGGCGCCGGTGTCGAACTGGACGCGGATGCGCACGCCATTGACATAGGCCGCCCCGATCGTCGCCGTAACGCGCTGCGCGGTCGGACCTTCGATGTCCACCGTCGAAAACGCCTTGCCGGGCTCCCAATAGACCATGGCGATCTGATGGCAGTCGTGCGGCTGCATGAGCCGGATGGCGCCGTGGGCGAAGTCGTATTCGACATCGGCCAATCCCAGGACATTCTGGCCCATGACACCGGCCGCATTGCCGCCGACCCCGGGGGTGACGATGAATTTGACGTTATTGAGCGGCCTGTCGGCCAGGGTGAAGGTTTTGACCGTGGTGAGGTAAGGATCCGCGGCGCCGCCGACGCCAACGACCGTAAAGCCGAATGGCAGGCTCTCGTGCGGCAGCTTCTGTTCCGCCACGGCTGACGGCGACAGGAGGCTATAGAACGCGCCGCTGTCGGCCAACAGCATCACCTCGACGCCATTGACCTTGACCGGCGCCAGGGGTTGCATGTCCGCCATGGTCACCGGCAATTCGGCGATCTTGCCGACCTTGCAATCGGCAAGGGCCGGGTCGGCAGCGAACCCGAACGCAAGGCAAGACAGGGCGACGGCCCAGGACCGGTTCAACATGATCGACGATTCCCCCACTCACCGTCTCAGGTGACGTCCTTTGACTAGACGATCAGCTGCGCCAGCAAAAGTGGTAAGATGGGTGGCTACGCGGGACAAGGGCGCGCAAGGTTTGCGCCGCTACCGCCTCTTGCCCAGCTCCGCGGCGATGTCCTTAGTCATCCGGCCAACCTTGCGGTGGGCCGCGGTGAGTTGGTCGCGCGTCACGCCCCAGCGCTTCATCCAGTATTCCACGGCCTGCCGCTCGGACAGGTCGAGCCGGTCCTTGTCGATGAAACCGCGTTTGTCTTTGAGGCCCGCCATGGGGGGAGCGTAGCACGGGATGGCGGATTGTGGACTGGGCGGGTTGGCGGATTTCAGCCGAAACGCCCCCAACGTTCCGTCGTCGCCGCACTCGTCGCTGCGCCCCATGCCGTGAACTTTCCGCCCCACCGTCGCGGCCGACCCATCACGGCATGGGTCGCCGGAACAAGGCCGGCGATGACGGTGGAAGGGAAGTGTCGGCGAACGCGCCTCCCATGCGGGCAACCCCCTTAAGCGCTTGGTGAGATCGGAACTCAAGCTTGCATTCAAGGGTTTATGGGTGGGGCTGGCTTCGGCCCTTCTCAGACATTGAACGACTCCCTCCCGGCGCTTCTCCTTTGTTGATGCAGGATGGTGATGCATCATCGCGCAATGATCAAAGACCGGATTGCTGACGTAGAGATCGATGGCGAAGGGCGACTACGCGTTCGGCCTCACAAAGAAGACCTGCCGCAAATTTGGCGCGCGGCCATGGAAGCATACTGGGATCCAGCTACGCGAACGCTCTTCAGCCCAAAGCCTCGGGAATGGACCTACCCTACGTGGTTTCGCCAACTGGTAGCCGCGGCAGCTGACGAGTATGGCGTGCACCTTTCGCTATCATCGGAGACGCGCTGGTCAAACGTTCCCGTTGATGTCCGTGGCGAAATTGAGAGCTTGCCCGAGTGGGAGCCGCATGCGGGGGTAAATCAGCGTCCGCTCGCCCTCCCTTCTGCCGGCTTCAAACCCGCCCCGCTAAACCACCACTGGCGCGTACCGCTCCGCCAGGCTCGCCATGGTCGCCTGGAAGTCCCGCACTGTGTCGCCGATGATCCTGGCCACCGGTTCGACGGAATTGATCCGTCCACAGACCTGGCCTGACAGCGCGATCGAGGCTTCCATGTCGCCGCCGAAATAAAGGTCCTTGGCGCGGCCGAACTCGGCCATCACCTGCGGTCCGCCTTCTTTCTCATAGGCCGTGGTCTTGGCGGTGCGCAGGGCGCGCAGGGCCGGTTTGGAGAACTGGTTGAGGAACACGGTGTCAGTCTCGGCCGCGTCGAGGATCGCCTGTTTCCAGTTGGGGTGAACGGGAGACTCGGCGGCGGCGACCATGCGCGTGCCCATCTGCACCCCCTCGGCCCCAAGTGCGAAGGCGGCGGCCATGGTGGCGCCGTCGCAGATGCCGCCGGCGGCGATGATCGGCACCTTCACATGCTCGCGCACTAGGGGCAGCAGCACCATGGACATCACCGGCTGAGGGTTCTTGAAACCCCCGCCCTCGCCGCCCTCGACGATGAGGCCGTCGACGCCCGCCTCCACCGCCTTGAGCGCCGCCTTCAGGGTGGGGACCACGTGGAATACGGTCAGCCCCGCCGCCTTGAGCTGGCCGCAATATTTGTTGGGGTCCCCCGCCGAGGTGGTGACGAACTTGATCCCCTGATCGATGATGAATTTGACGATCGTCTCGTCACGGACAAAGGCGTGAGCCACGTTCACCCCGAACGGCTTGTCGGTGAGCTGGCGCATCGTGCGGATCTCTTCGCGGATGGCCTCGAGCTCCCCGGACGAGGTTTCGATGATGCCCATGCCGCCCGCTTCGGACACCGCCGAGGCCAGTTGGGCGCGCGCGATCCAACCCATGGGCGCCTGGACGATGGGGTATTCGACCCCGAGCATCTCGGTGATGCGGTTCTTAATCTTCATCGCGTCTGCCCGCCATCCACGGGGATCACGGCGCCGGTCAGGAAACTGGCGATGGGGCTGAGCAAAAACGCGGCGGGGATGCCGATCTCGTCGGGGCGTCCAAAGCGCTTCAGCGGCACCTCGCGATCGATCCAGCGCTTCCAGCCCGCGGCCCGAGGGCCGGCGGAGCGTTCCTCCCAGTCGCCGCCAGGGAAGATGATGTTGCCGGGGGCGATGGTGTTGACCCGCACGCCCGCGGGCCCGGCGATCTTGGCCAGCTCCTTGGACAGGTGGTTCATGGCCGCCTTGGAGGTGCCATAGGTCAGGCCGGTGCCCAGGGCGCCCAGGCCGGCGATGGAGCTGATCAGCAGCAATGAACCCTCGCCCCGCGCCGTCATCCGCCGCAGCACAGAACGTGACAGGCGGAAGGCGGAGTCCAGGTTCTGGTTCAGCCCGCCATCCCAGGCCTCGTCGTCCACATCGAAGCCCGGCGGGCAGGGATAGAGGCCCACATTGGCCACAGCGCCCCAGATCGGCCCGAACTCGGTCTCGCATCGCTCCACCGCCGCCTCGATGATCGCCGGATCGCGCATGTCGCCAGCCATGGTCCACAGCTTGTCGGCGCCGTAGATCCCGGCCAGGCGCGCCCGCTCGGCCTCCAGCGCATCGGCGCCCCGCGCGGTCATGGCCAGTTTGGCCCCCTCGGCCAGGCAGGCCTCGACAATGCCCAGGCCGATACCCCGGCTGGCGCCGGCGATGAAGATCACTCGGTCTTTGAGTTGCAGGTCCAAGACACGCTCCCTGAAATAACCGGAGGTCCTTCAGGTGACCGCCGTTCATGAGCCATTGGAGCGGCTGGCGGCGATGCGCGCCAGAGGGAAAATGAAGTGGGTCTGTAAAAAATACGGACCCAGACTCCTCACCTCCTACATCGCCGCCCGCATCTTTCCCCAGGTCTCGGCCAACCCAGCCTGATGCGCCGGGTCGGCGATGGCGATCAGGGCCTGGGCGCGATCCTCCAGACCAAGATCCTTCAACAGCGCCGCGCCGTGCTCGGTGACCACCGTGTCGATATCCGCCCGGCTGATGGCCACGGTGGGTGAGGTCAGGCGCGGGACGATGCGTGAAATCTTGCCCCCGCCCGCGGTCGAAGCCAGGGCGATGATCGATAGCCCGCCGAGCGAACGCGCCGCGGCGCGGACGAAGTCGGGGGCGCCGCCGACGCCGCTGACCAGCCGCTCGCCGCGCCACTCGCTGTTGACCTGCCCGAACAGATCCACCTCCAGGGCGCCATTGATCGAGGTGAAACGCTCCACCCCGGCCAGCGACGCCGCGCTGTGGGTGACAGTGGTGTCGGCCAGGGTGACCAGATCCATGTCCACCACATCGCCATAGAAGCCCGCCGAGCCGAACAAGGCGCCGGTGATGTGCCGGCTGTCACGGTCCAACGCGCCCGCCTTGGCCAGGCCAGCATAGCCGTCCGTGATCATGCCGGAGCGGATCACCAGGGCGCGATGGCCGGTCAGGCGTGTCAACGCCGCCGCCGGCGCGCCGCCGATGCCGGTCTGGATCGCCGCGCCGTCTGGGATCAGGGCGGCGATGCGGTCGGCGATGCGGCCCGTCTCCTCGGAGATCGCCGCATCGCGTCCCTCGATCACCGGATGGTCGATCTCGATCACCACATCGAAGTCCGCGACCGGCAACCGCGGCCCACGCGGCGGGCGGGGCATGGCGTGGTTGATCAAGGCGATCCTGCGGCGGGCGCGACCCCAGACCAGGCCGGGAAAATCCGCCGCGATCCCCACCGAGCACAGTCCGTTCGCGTCCGGAGGACAGACGTGAAACACCGCCACGTCGAAACTGGCCCTCTGGCCCAGATAGGTCGCGGTCTCGGAATAGGCCAGCGGCATCACCCGCACCCGCCCCGCCTCGAACGACGCGCGCAGGTCCGGCGGCAACAAAAAGGTGGTCATCTGCGCGGTGCGGTGCAGGGCGGCATGGTCGAAGTCGTTCATGCCCGGCACCAAGCAGCTTGTGAACCGCACCTCCCGCGCTCGCTCAGGGTCGGCGGCCAGGGCCGTGCGCAGCAGGGTCGGCTCACCGGTGGCGCCGGGGAGGTAGATTTCAGCGCCCGGACGGAACTCATCCAACAGGGGAGCTAGGACGCTGGGATCGGTCTGGGTGGGGGTCATGAAAGTGGGCGGCCCGTTCGTAATGATGACTAGCTTTTGAGTGTCCTCGACCCTAGTCATGGAGCGTCTCCGAACCCATAGGAAGCGCCCATGCTGGCCTGTTATACTGATCGCCTCAGCCTGCGTCCCGGTGAGCGCTTCACCCTGCACGCCAGCGCTTCGACACCGGCCTGCCGGCTGGAGATCGCGCGGGTCGGCGCCCTTCGCCATGTGGTGCTCACGCGGGAGATCGAAGTGGGCGATCATCCGACCCCGGACCATGCCGACCGCGACGGATGCGGCTGGCCCGCCGCCGATACGGTGACTGTCGGGGCCGACTGGAAGAGCGGCTATTACGATATCGTCCTGACCGACGCTGCGGGCGAGGCCGCCCACCACTTCGTCTGCGTCAGGGCCGCCGCCGAGGCGCCGGGGGCCAAGGCCGTGCTGGTCCTGTCCACCAACACCCTGCAATCCTACAACTACTGGGGCGGCGCCAGCGCCTATTGCGACGTCACCGCCCTGATGAGCGGGCGAGCCAAGCTGCCCGAAGCCATGGCGAACGCCATCGGCGTGCTCTCCACCCAACGCCCCTTCCCGCCGCTGCTGTTGGCCCCGCCAGCGGACATGCCGCGCCTGGTCAATCTGCGCAAACGCGACTTTGAAGAACGGCCCTGGGCCGGCGCCGACCCGGCCTGGTCGCGCGCCCATGGCCAGAGCCCCTATGACGGTTCGGCCGGCTTCCTGCACAAGTGGGAGCATCTGTTCGTCACCTGGGCCGAGGGCGAAGGGATCGAGCTGGACTATCTGACCGACTATGACCTGGAGGCCGAGGCCGACTGCCTGGATCCCTATGCCTGCGTCGTGCTGGTGGGACACAGCGAGTACTGGTCCGGCGGCCAGCGCGAGGCCATCGACGCCTTCATCGCCGGCGGCGGCAAGCTGGCGGTCTTTTCCGGCAACACCGCCTTTTGGAAGGTGCGCTGGGAGGACGAAGGCCGGCGCTATGTCTGCCACAAGTGGAAGGGATTCGAGGCCGACCCGGTCGCCGCCGCCGACCCGGCCCAGGGTACGCACCTGTGGTCCCATCCCAATTTCGCTCGGCCGGAAGCCTCGACCATCGGCCTCAGCTTCGTATTTGGCGGCTATCACCGCCTGGGCCTTTGCGCCGCGCGGGGCCAGGGCGGCTATACCATCTATCGTGACAAGCACTGGGCGCTGGAGGGGACCGACCTCTACTACGGCGACGTCATCGGCGATCAAATCCCGCTGCTGGGCTATGAGAATGACGGCTGCGCCCTGGGCTTCGGCGAGGACGGCCTGCCCGTTCCCGTGGCCCGGGTGGGCGTGCCGGAGAACCTAGAAATCATCGCCATCGCGCCCGTGGCCTTCGCCGAGACGCCCAGCCCCTATCGTCCCCTGATCCCGCCCGAACAGCTGGATGTGATCGCCGAGGTCGCCTACGGCTCGCCCAGCCCCGCCACCCAGGCCCGCACCCTGCGCGGGCACGCGGTGATGGCCAGTTTCCAGCGCGGCGCGGGCGAGGTGTTCAACGCCGGAACCACCGAATGGGCACACGGCCTTGCCGCGAACGACCCCTTCGTGACCCGGATCACCAAGAACGTGCTGCGGAGGTTCGGAGCCCTCTAATCCGCCTCGTCCCCCGAAACCGGACAGCGCCGGGGCTCTTTCAGCCGGCGCTTATGGCGGTGATCCTCGCCGGCGATATAGCGGCCTTCGGCCGACTCGCCGTTGAGGTAGTTGCGCTGCCACTTCTGCTGCAGGGCGACCGGATCGTTGTTGGCCAGGGCCTGATTGAACTGGCTGCGCTGGATATGCCAAAGGGCGAATTCCCGATACAGGGCCGGGTCGTCTTCCAGCCGGCTGATCACCGGCTCCACCGCCTCGATGGCCACGCTGGGCGTCAGGGTGATGAAACAGAACGGCTCGTCCTTCTCGAACCGGATCGTGCAGGGCCGGGTGAACCGCCAGTTCATGGTGAAGGAAAACGGCAGCCAGTGAGTTTCCACCAGGCCATCCAGCGGATGAACGCCATCCTTGAACCGGTTGGGCGCGCCACGGGCCCAGGTCACCCAGCCCGGATCGGTGCGGAACACATAGCCGGGATGGAAGGTCAGCACCCCGTGGCCGAAGGTGGACGAAACCCGGTCGAACTTGGCGTTCGGATCGTCCACGACGATCGATATGTCGTCCTTGGTGTCGCCTCCGGTCCAGGTGGCTGAAAAGGCCACGGGATTGAGAATCTCCCAGCCGGTGGCGTTGGCCATGGTCATGGGCGTGCAGCGATAGGCGAAGCGGTCCTCGGTATCGTTCATCCAGCCGCGATCACTGGCGCCGGCGCGCAGCGTAGGCGGGTCGGCGATCAACGCGATGCAGTCAAGCCTAGGCGCGGCCATGCGGGACCTTGCGGAACAGATTCAAAGGCCGTGCTCCCAAACCATTCCGCGCCCAAAGGTGTTGCGCACGCACCGGCTAACGCCTTGAGGCCAGGGCTGCGGCGCGTCAAACTCCTTTCTATAACGAGGAACGCCCATGGCCAACGACACCGCGACCGCCGCCGAAACCTATCGCGATCCGGCCGCCCCGCTCGAGGCCCGCGTGGACGACCTCTTCGCCCGGCTGACCCTGGAAGAGAAAGTGTCCCTTTGCGCCGGGGCCGCGGCCTTTTGCCTGGAGCCGATCCCGCGCCTGGGCGTGCCGTCCCTGCGCATGAGCGACGGGCCGACCGGGGTCCGCTCCAACTCCGGCGCGGCGGCCACGGTGTTCCCTGTGGGGGTGGCGGTGGCGGCCAGTTTCAACCCCACTCTGGCCGGCGAGATCGCAGCCGCCATTGCCCGCGAGGCCAAGGCGCTCGGCGAGCACGTGGTGCTGGCGCCCACGATCAACATGGTCCGCATCCCCCATTGGGGGCGTAATTTCGAAACCTATTCGGAGGATCCCCACCTGGCCGGCCAACTGGGCACAGCCTATGTCAACGGCCTGCAGGGCGAAGGGATCGGCGCCTCGCTGAAGCACTTCGCCGTCAACAACCAGGAACTCCACCGCTTCGAAGTCAGCACCGAGGTCGATGAGCGCACCTTGCGCGAGATCTATCTGGCCGCCTTCGAAACCGTAGTCGCCGCCGCCAATCCGTGGACGGTGATGGCCGCCTACAACCGCATCAACGGCGTCTACGCCACCGATCACCGGACCCTGCTCACAGACGTGCTCAAGGGCGAGTGGGCTTATGACGGGGTGGTGGTGTCCGATTGGGGGGCGACACACTCGACCTGCCTGGCCGCCAACGCCGGCATGGACCTGGAGATGCCCGGCCCGGCTAAGCACTTCGGCAGGAAGCTGCGGGCCGCGGTGCAAGCCGGCGAAGTCAGCGTGGCCCAGCTCGACGACAATGTCCGCCGGCTGGTGCGCCTGATCCTGCGCTGCGGCCTGCTGGACGGCGAGCAACCTCCGAGCGGCGAACTGCGCACCCCACGGCACAGGGCCATCGCGCGCAAGGCGGCGGCCGAAGGGATGGTGTTGCTCAAGAACGACGGCGGCCTGCTGCCGTTCGACGCCGGCAAGATCCGCACTCTGGCGCTGATCGGACCCAACGCCGCCCAATTCCGCATCCAGGGCGGCGGCAGCAGCCGGGTCTCCGGGTGGCGCCGGACCACGCCGCTGGAGAGCCTGCAGGCCCTGCTGGGCGACCAGGTCCAGATCCTTTTCGCCGATGGGGTCGACAACGAGCCGGTCCCGCCCCTGGCCCAGTCGCGCATGTTCAGCCCCACCGAAGCCCGCGACGCCCAGGGCCTCACCGCCAGCTATTTCAAGACCGCCGATCTGTCCGGCGCCCCCTATCGCACCGCCCTGGAGCGCACGCCCGCCAAGTGGGTGGCCACCATGAGCGACGCTCCGCGCGAAACTTTCGCCGGCCTGCGCTGGCAGGGCTGGTTCTGGCCGGTCAGGGACGGGCGCCACGAGCTGTCGTTCCGGGGCGACGGCGATTGCCGGGTTTGGCTGGACGATGCGCTGATCATCGAGCCTTCGACGCCTGGCGCCGACGACATGGCCGATATAGGCGGGTCAGCGGCTCTGCGCCGCACCGTCGCGGTCGATCTGGTCCACGGCCAGGGCTATCCGATCCGCATCGACTATGCATGGGCGCCGGCCCGCGGCGCCGGCAATTTCGAGACAGCCTCCTTGGGCGTGCGCCAGCCCTCCGGCACGATCGAGCAGGCCGTGGCCGCCGCCCGGGCCTCTGATGCGGTGGTGGTGATGGTGGGCTCGGCGTCCACAACCGAGGCGGAAGGCTATGATCGCGCCGACCTCGACCTGCCGGGACCCCAGAACGCCTTGGTGGAGGCGGTGCTGGCGGCCAATCCCAACACCGCGGTGGTGATCAACGCCGGCTCGCCCGTCACACTGCCCTGGATCGACCAGGCCAAGTCGGCGTTGGTGGCCTGGCTGCCGGGGGAGGAAGGCTGCGCCGCCCTGGCCGAGGTGCTGTTCGGCCACGCCGCGCCCTCGGGCCGCCTGCCGGTAAGCTTCCCCCAACGCCTCGAGGACACCGCCGCCTATCCCTACTATTCCGACGCCCTGCAGGCTCCCTACGCCGAAGGCCTGTTCATCGGCTATCGCCATCACGACCGGTCGGGGATCGAGCCCCTGTTCCCGTTCGGCCACGGCCTGACCTATACCGATTTTGGCTATGAAGAGATCACGGCGACAAGCCACGCGGCGGCCGGCGATCCGGTGGCGGTCAGCGTCACCCTGACCAACGCCGGCCCGCGCGAAGGTCAGGAGGTGGTGCAGCTCTATGTGGCGCCCCGCGCGCCGCCGGTCTCGCGCCCGGTCAAGGAGCTGAAGGGCTTCTCCAAGCTCGCTATGGCCAGCGGCGAGACCCGCACCATCCCCTTCAACCTGACCGGCCGCGACTTCGCCTTTTACGATCCGGACGCCAAGGCCTGGGTCACCGAGCCCGGCGACTACGACCTGCTTGTGGGCGCCTCGGCGGGCGATATCCGGTTGCGGGCGACAGTTCGGTTGAGCTGAGCGGGCGGCTGGGCGTAGCCTCGCTGAATGACCGAATCCCCTCACCGTTGCGGCTGGCGCGGCATGGCCGGCGATCCGCTGTACGAGGCCTATCACGACACCGAATGGGGCGTGCCCGAATGGGACAGCCGCGCCCTGTGGGAAAAGCTGGTGCTGGACGGCTTCCAGGCGGGCCTGGCCTGGATCACCATCCTGCGCAAACGCGAGGCCTTTCGCGCCGCCTTCGCCAATTTCGACCCTGAGATCGTCGCCCGCTTCAGCGAAATCGACCGCGCCCGGCTGATGGCCGACGCCGGCATAATCCGCTCCAACGCCAAGATCGACGCGGCCATCAATGGGGCGCGGATCTATCTGGATATGCGCGATCGCGGCGAGGACTTCTCCGAGTTCCTCTGGGGCATGGTGGGCGACGCGCCGATCCAGACCCGCTGCGCCGATATCAGCCAGGTGCCCGCCCAGACGCCCCTGGCCCAGGACATGGCCAAGGCGCTCAAGGCCAAGGGCTTCAAGTTCTGCGGGCCGGTGATCGTCTACGCCTTCATGCAGGCGGTGGGCATGGTCAACGACCATGTGACGACCTGCTTCCGGCACGAGGCGGTTTCCCGTATGACGCGGGCCTGATGGCTGCGCGCGGCGTTGCATCCGGCCGACCTCTCTCCAGAGGATCCCAGGGCCCCGACCTGCTGCTCGAGAGGGCATGCCCAGGGCCGGTGTGCGGGGTCGACGAGGCCGGGCGCGGCCCCTGGGCGGGGCCGGTGAGCGCCGCGGCGGTGATCCTCGATCTCGACCGCTTCCCCCAAGGCCTCGACGACTCCAAGGCCCTCAGCGCCAAGGCCCGCGAGCGGCTGGAGGGCGAGATCAAGACCCAGGCGATCGCCTGGTGCGTGGCCTATGCCAGTGTCGAGGAAATCGCCGCCCTCAACATCCTCCAGGCCACCGGCCTGGCCATGCGCCGGGCGGTGGAGGGCCTCAGCATGGTCGCCGCCTTCGCCCTGGTGGACGGCAACTACGCCTTCGACCTGCCCTGCCCGATCAAGACCGTGATCGGCGGCGACGGCCTGTCCTGCTCCATCGCCGCCGCCTCGATCCTCGCCAAGACCGCGCGTGATCGGCTGATGGTCGAGATGGATCAGCTCTATCCCGGCTACGGTTTCGCCGGCCACAAGGGCTATCACGCGGCTGTCCATGTGGCGGCTCTGCAGCGCCTGGGCCCCTCGCCGATCCACCGGATGGGCTGGGCGCCGCTGCGGGCGCTGACCGCTGGGGGCGGCGGCGACGAGGAGTCGGGATGACCGCGCCCTCGGCTGATCTGGCGCGCCTGGCCCGGATGGTTCCGACCAACCGCAGGGACCTGGCCAGCCGCCTGCGCAGCCTGATCCGCGGCAGCGAGCTTTGGCTGGTGGTGCTGGCTGTGGTGATCGGCATCGCCGCGGGCCTGGCTGTGGCCCTGATCGGCACCCTGTCTGACCACATGCACCAGATCCTGTTTGGCCTGGGCCATGGCGACCGCTTGAGCGGGGTCGCTGAGCTGAAGAGAGGCCTTTGGGTTCCGGCCGCCGGTGGCGCTGTCCTGGGCCTGGTCAGCTGGCTGCGCGCGCGGCGGCGGGCCACCCCGACGGTGGACGCCGTCGAGGCCAACGCCCTGCATGGCGGGCGCATGTCCCTGCGCGACAGCATCTGGGTGACCTTCCAGACCCTGCTGTCCAATGGATGCGGCGCCTCGGTGGGACTGGAGGCCGGCTATGCCCAGATGGGTGCGGGACTGGCCTCGCGACTGGGCCTGGCGGCGCGGCTGAGGCGCAACGACATGCGGGTGCTGGTGGGCTGCGGCGCCGGCGGGGCCATCGGCGCTGCGTTCGGGGCCCCCCTGACCGGCGCCTTCTACGCGTTCGAGCTGATCGTCGGCGCCTATTCGATCAGCAACGTAGCCCCGATCCTCGCCGCCAGCCTGTGCGGCGTGCTCACCGCCCGCGCCGTGCGGGCGGTGACCTACAACCTGGCCCTGTCGCCCGCCGCCCCCACACGGCTGTCGGACTATGCGGTGATGATCGGTCTGGGGATCATCTGCGCCGCGCTTGGGATCTTCATCATGCGCGCCGTCTATTGGATGGAGCGGGCGCTGGACACTGTGCGTCTGCCGCCGATCGTCCGCCCGGCCCTGGGCGGCGTCGTCATGGGCGGCCTGGCCCTGGTCACGCCCCAGGTGCTGTCGGCGGGGCACGGGGCGTTGCGGCTGGACATCCCGGCCGAGCTTCCGATCATTGTCCTGCTCAGCCTGATCGCCCTGAAGATCCTGGCTTCGGTGGTTTCGCTGGGCTCCGGCTTTCGCGGCGGCCTGTTCTTCGCCTCCCTGTTTCTCGGCGCCCTGACCGGCAAGCTGTTCGCCGCCGTCGCCTTGCTGGCTTTCCCGTGGCTGCCGATCGATCCGTCGATCTGCATCCTGGTGGGCATGGCCAGCCTGGCCGTGGCGGTGGTCGGCGGGCCCCTGACCATGTCGTTCCTGGTGCTGGAGACCACCGGCGACTTCCGCGTCACCACCGTGGTCATCGCCGCCTGCATGGTGGCGAGCCTGGTGGTGCGCGAGACCTTTGGCTATTCTTTCTCCACCTGGCGGCTGCACCTGCGCGGCGAGACCATCCGCGGGGCGGTGGATGTGGGCTGGGTGCGCGCCTTGACCGTGGGCCGGATGATGCGGCGCGGCCCGCCGACCATCGAGGGTCACGTCAAGCTGGAGGAATTTCGTCGCCGCCACCCCCTGGGCTCCCAGTCGCGGGTGGTGGTGGTGGACACCGACGGTCACTATCTGGGCGTGGCCCTGACCGCCGACGCTTTCGCCTCGGCCGAGCATCCTGCCGAGGACACCGCCCGCACCGCCGCCGACATCGCCCGCTGGGCCGAGACCCCCCTGTTGCCGGACATGAACGTCAAACAGGCCATGACTGTATTCGCCCAGGCCGAGAGCGACGCCCTGGCGGTGATCGACGACGCCGACAGCCGCCAGGTGATCGGGCTCTTGACCGAGAGCTATTGCCTGCGCCGGTATGCCGAGGAACTGGACAAGGCGCGGCAGGGGCTGTCCGGCGGGGCTTAGAGGCCGCCGGCGAAGACCCCTCCGCCATGCTTAAGCCCGCCTTAACCATAGAGCCTCAAAAGTCCGGGATTCAAGGCCGGGATTCAAAGGGTTGGCGTGCGCGTATGACATTCGGACCTGAGACCATCATCGAGGGTGACTGTCTGGCCGAGCTGGCCAAGCTGCCCGACCGCAGCGTAGACTTGGTGTTCGCCGATCCGCCCTATAATCTGCAGTTGGGCGGCGACCTGCTGCGGCCCGACAATTCCAAGGTCGACGCGGTCGACGACCACTGGGACCAGTTCGCCTCGTTCGCGGCCTATGACAGCTTCACCCGTGAATGGCTGGGCCAGTGCCGCCGCGTGCTCAAGGACGAGGGCACGCTGTGGGTGATCGGCAGCTATCACAACATCTTCCGCGTGGGCGTAGCCGTGCAGGACCTGGGCTTCTGGATCCTCAACGACGTGATCTGGCGCAAGTCCAACCCCATGCCCAATTTCAAGGGCACCCGCTTCACCAACGCCCACGAGACCCTGATCTGGGCGGCCAAGTCACGGGCCGGCAAACGCTACACCTTCAACTATGACGCCATGAAGATGGCCAATGACGAGCTGCAGATGCGCTCGGACTGGACGCTGCCCCTGTGCACCGGGGAAGAGCGGATCAAGACCGCCGAGGGCCTGAAAGCCCATCCGACCCAGAAGCCCGAGGCCCTGCTGCACCGGGTGATCCTGGCCGCCTCCAAACCCGGCGATGTGGTGCTGGATCCGTTCTTCGGGGTCGGCACCACCGGCGCGGCCGCCAAGCGCCTGGGCCGCCGGTTCGTGGGCATCGAGCGCGAGACCGAATATGCCGCCCTGGCCCGCCAGCGCATCGCCGAGGTGATCCCGGTGTCTCTGGCCGACCTGGACGTGATGGGCTCCAAACGCAACGAGCCGCGTATCCCCTTCGGCCAGATCGTCGAGGCCGGCCTGCTGCGGCCCGGCGACAAGCTCTACTGCCCCAAGGGCCAACGCGTGGCTCGCATCCGCGCCGACGGCAGCCTGGTGCTGGGCGACCTCTCCGGCTCGATCCACAAGGTCGGCGCCCTGGCTCAGGCGGCGCCCGCCTGCAACGGCTGGACCTATTGGCACTTCCAGACCGACCGCGGCCTGGCCCCGATCGACGAGCTGCGCGCCAAGGTGCGGGCGGGGTTGGGTTAGGCGACCCTCAGACCTCCGCCGTCATCGCCGCGTCTTGTCGCGGCGATCCATGCCGTGAAGGTTCAGCCGTCGTACGCCATAAAAATAAATTCCACGCCCATGGTCTCGGCCATTCGTTCACGGCACGGATGGCCGGCATACGCCGGCCACGACGAAGAAATGAAAATAGCGATCGATAGCACCGCTGTTCAATCCAGCGCGTCGAACGCCGCCGGATAGGCAAGGTCTCCAGTCGATACCGGCAGCGTCTCGCTCCCCAAGGCCATGGCCATGAAGTGCGGGCCGGCATAGCGGCACTGGAAGCCGGCGGCCTGACCGACCTGGAAGCCGAAGCGGCCGTAGTAGCGCGGATCGCCGAGGACGAAGGCGCCCTGCCAGCCCTGCGCCTCAGCCTGCTCCAGGCCGGCCTTGACCAGTTGGGTTCCGGCGCCGGTTCCCTGTCGGTCCGGCCGCACGCCCACGGGTCCGAGCCCCAGGGCGCGGAAGGGCGCCTGCATTTGCGAGAAGGCGGCATGGCCGATGACCTCGTCACCCTCGACAGCCACCAGGGACAAGCGCAGGGCGCCATCCACGCGAAGCTGATCGATCAGCGCGGCCTCGCCGGGGCCGGGAAACGCGGCTTCTTGCACGGCGCGGATCAGCGGCCAGTCGGCTGGGGTTTCGGCGCGCACGATCATGACGCGCCTATAGCATACGGTCAGGCCAGATGCCTCAGCACCAGTTCCGCCATCTCGGCCGAGCGATGGTTGACCAGGTCATGGTCCCCGCCGGGCAGGATGTGCAGTCGCGCATCGGGCAGCAGAGCCGCCAAGCGCTCGCCAACCGCGGGCGGCGCGATGGGATCGGCGTCGCCGAACAGCAGCAAGGTCGGCTGTGCGATGCGGGGGATGTGGGGGGATAGGTCGATCCGGGTGTCCAAAACCCAGCCGGGCGCGGTCGCATGGTTCTGGCGATAGGTCGGCCGCCAGTCAGTCGCACCCAACCTTTCCACATCCAGGCCGCCGGAGGTCACCGCCAGCACCAGCCGGCGCACCTTGTCCGGGTGGGCCAGGGCGATTTTCAGCGCCAGAGCGCCGCCCATAGATTGGGCCAGCAGATCAACAGGGCCATCACCGATTGCGGCCAGGACCAGATCGATCAGGTCGTCATAGCTGTTGATACGCGGATCGGCCTGCTGATCGCCCAGGCCGGGCCAGCCGAGATAGGTCTTGTCCCAGGCCACCGGCAACAGATCCCCCAGCCGCCGCCAGAACGCGGGATCGGCGCCTACCCCGGGCAGGAACACCAGCCGGCGCATAGCGGCTTCGGCCATGGTCAGGCGGCGGCGCCGGCTGCGGCGCTGGCGTCGCGCCGGATGCGTTCGACCATGGAGAACAGGCCGTTGGAACGCTGCTGCGACAGGGCGCCGGCCAGGCCCAGGCGGGCGAAGGCGGCCTTGGCGTCGAAGGCCAAGATCTCGTCCGGCGCATGCTTGGAATAGAGCCGCAAAAGGATGGCGATCAGGCCGCTGACGATGTGGGCGTCAGAATCGCCGCGGAAGCTCAGCCGCCCATTGTCCAGGCGCTCTGTGACCAGCCAGACCTGGCTGGCGCAACCGCGAACCTTGTTGGCGTCCGTGCGTTCCGCATCTGTAAGCGGCTCGAGCGTGCGACCCAGCTCGATGACGTAGCGATAGCGTTCTTCCCAATCTTTGGGATCGGTGGCGGAGCCCAGCATGTCGAACTCGTCCGCCAGCTCGTCCAGTTCCTGCAATATCGTATTCATGGCGCTCGCTCGACCGGTCAGGGCGTGCGTTTAGGCGGCCTGACCCGGGGGGGCAATGCGTAGATCATATCAGAGCCGGGCGGAAACGGCGTCAAATTGGGATTATCACGCTGTTACCGCACAGATTTAATCCGTTTTCTCCCAACCCGCGCCCAGGCCTCGTCGCGCCGCGCGCGAGCAGGCTCGCGCGTCCGGTCCGAGCGGACTACCATAGCGGAATCGTGATGACCCAGCAGCCCGCCCGAAAGACTGGCGAGATGAAGACCGACAAATCTCAACAGCTCGAACCGCAAGGGCTTGAGCCTCGCCGCTTCGGCGCGGCCGAGCTGCATGAGATCTTGTGGTGGCACGCCGGCTGGGCTGGCGCCGTGGCCATCGAATCCCTCGCCCTGCTGTTCGGCGCCCAGGCGCCCGTAGTCCTGGTCCTGGCCTTGGTGGCCGGCAGTGTCCCAGCGCTCGGCGCCCTGGCGTTGATGCGACTGACCGCCCGGCCCGTGGGCCTGCCCATCCTGATCCTGTGGGCCTTGGGCGCAGTGGTCGCCGCCGGCCTGTCGGGGGGCGTCACCGGTCCCCTGGGCGTCTGGTGCCTGATGCCCATGGCCACCGCAACGGTGCTGGGCGGATCGCAGCGGCTGGCCCAGGGCGCGGCCCTGGCGGTCCTCGCCCTGGCCGTGACGGGCTTGGCCCAGGTCATGGGCCTGACCCAGCCCGCCCCGTTCCAGGCGGCGGCTTACAGCCTTGGCCTGTTCGGCTTGGCCAGCACCGTGTTCGCCCTGGGCGGCGGATTGATGCTGGATCGGCGGCGGTTGGCGCGACTTCTGGAGGGCGAAGCCGCCGGCAAGAACGCCCTGCAGGCTATTCTGGGCGGCCAGCCCCATCTGGTGCTGTGGCTGACTCCCACCGGGCGGGTCAGCGCCGCCTATGGCGAAGCCCCGGCGGAGGTGTCCCTGGAGCGACTGAAGAGCCATGGCCTGTCGGCCGTTGTGGCGGCCCCTCGCTGGGCGGACCTGCAATTCGTGCTGGCCGAGGCTGCGGCGGGCCGCAACGGCCAGATCACCTTCCCTCTGTTCGGGGCCGAGGGGGTTTGGCTCAGCCTGGAGGCCCGGGAACTGGCCAGCTCGGGCTTGGTGGCCGTACTGCGCGACGTGACCATCGAGCATGAGCGCGAGCACGACCTGCAGCGCGCCAAGCTGGACGCCGAAAACCTGAATGTGGGCAAGTCACGCTTCCTGGCCAATATGAGCCACGAGCTACGCACGCCCCTGAACGCCATCATGGGCTTTTCCGACATCATGCGCGCGCGGCTGTTCGGGGCCCTGTCCGGCAAATACGCCGAATATGCCGACCTGATCCACGACGCCGGCTCGCACCTTCTGGACCTGATCAACGACGTGCTGGACATGTCCAAGATCGAGGCCGCCCGCTATGACCTGCATATAGAGCGTCTGGACGCCCGTGAGCCGGTGGCCGCCGCGTTGCGGCTGATGCGGGTCCAGGCGGACGATGTGGGGGTCAAGCTGCGCGGCGTGCTGCCCAGCCAGTCCATGGAGATCGACGCCGACCGCCGGGCGCTGAAGCAGATCGGCCTCAACCTGATCTCCAACGCCCTGAAGTTCACGCCGCGCGGCGGCCTGGTCACGGTTTCGATGGTTCCCCTGGCGGGCGCGCTGGAGCTGACGGTGACCGACACCGGGGTCGGCATCGCCGCCTCGGACCTGGAGCGCCTGGGCAAGCCCTACGAACAGGCCGGCGACATGGGCCAGCAATCCAAGGGCACAGGCCTGGGCCTATCGCTGGTGCGCGCCTTCGCCGAGTTGCACGGCGGTGAAATGAATATTGAAAGCCGCATCGGCGAGGGCACGGCGGTGACCGTGCGCATGCCGGTGCTGGTTTCCAAGGCGCCGGAGCGCGAACTGGCCGACGCCGACGCCTCCATGCTCGAGCCCGATCCGGCCCTGGTCCCCATCGGCGGCCAGGTGATTCCGTTCAAGCCTCAACGCTGAAGGTTGGGACCTATCGCTGACCGGCGGCCAGAAAGGCCCGGCCGGCGGCGAAATCGCCGACCTCGATATAGGCGGTGCGCTCACTCTCGCCGCCCTGACCCTCGAACAGAAACTGCACCGCCACCGCCTCGCGCGGATCCAGGTTCGCCAGGGCGTCGGCTGCGGCGCGAGGAAAGCGGAAGGCGACGCCAGACGCCGCGCCGTGGGGCAGCAGGCTGCTATCGGCGTCGGAGCGGGCCTCGGCCAGGAAGGCGCGTCTGGCGCCCGGCAGCGGCATCCGTGCGGCCAGGCCCTGGCCGCCCTGTCCCAGGCAAGGTTGGCTCGCCCGCGTCTCGTCGCGCAGAACCAGGCGCGCGGCATAGGGTTGCGCGCCATCGGCGAAGCTGACGACGGCGATCAGGCCGCTGGCCCCAGCCTGGCCAGCGAGACCGAAGTTCAGACGATCCTGTCCGAACCTGGCCGACTGGGCCAGACGCCAGGTCATGGTCCGCTGGGCCTGGATGCGATCGGCCCGCCAGCTGGACAGGTCCCCGGGAAAGGTCATCTGTTGCAGCCTGGAATAGCCATCAAAAGCCGCGCGCACGCGGGCGGCGGCCATGGCGATATCCTTGGAGCCGCAGGGCGTCTGAGCCGCGCGGTTCCAGGCCCTTTGGCCGGCCGCCACCAGAACCGCATTGCCGACGCCGGCGCGCAAAGCCGCGCCGCGCGCCTGGGCCTGGGCGGACTCCAGCGCCGAGGTGAGATCGGCGTTGAACAAACCACATCGCTGATTGGCGACGGCCATCACCGAACGCTCGTAATAGAGATCGGCCGGGCCGGCATGGGCCGCAGCCGGAACCAACATCAACAGGGCGGCCGCGGCGAGACCCGCCGTGACTTGGCGAGCATGCGAGAGCCGCGGCGGAACTATGGCGCGGCGGCTTGGCATGAGGGACAGGTTCTCGCTTAGATCTTCGGGCCAGGCAGGATAGGCTGAACCGCCTTTCCCCCCGGTTAGCGGAGCCGTACCTTTCTTGCTGCTTTCCACAGACATCTGGGTCGGCGCGCTGATCCGCCGCGCCGAACAGGGCGGGGCCTTCGCCATGGTGGCTCGCAAGGGCGACGCGCGGGCGGGCGCCGTGCTGGTCAAGGCCGTGGACCGCCGGGCCGGAACCGTCGCCCTCTATGCCGAAGCCACCCGCGGCGACGGCGAGCGGTTCTGGATGCAGCCAGCCCCCGGACGCACCGAGGAGGAGCTGGACGCCTATGTCACCCGCACCGCGCGGATCGACCCGGACCTGTGGGTGGTGGAGATCGAAGACACCCAGGGACGCCATTTCCTGACCGAGCCGGTGGAGCGCATCGCCCAAGGCGGGTGACAGACGCCCCAAGGCGGGCTATCGCGCGCCCATGAGCATCCACACCCCCGCCGCCGAGGCCGCGCGCCGGCGCACCTTCGCCATCATCTCCCATCCGGACGCCGGCAAGACCACCCTGACCGAGAACCTGCTGCTGACTGGCGGGGCCATCCGGGCGGCCGGCGCCGTGCGGGCGCGCGGCGAGCAGCGCCGCACCCGCTCGGACTGGATGAAGATCGAGCGCGAGCGGGGCATCTCGGTCTCGGCCAGCGTCATGACCTTCGATCACGCCGGGCTGATGTTCAACCTGCTGGACACACCGGGGCACGAGGACTTTTCGGAAGACACCTACCGCACCCTGACCGCCGCCGACGCCGCGGTGATGGTGCTGGACGCGGCCAAGGGCATCGAGCCCCAGACCCTGAAACTGTTCGAGGTCTGCCGCCTGCGCGACATCCCCATCATCACCTTCATCAACAAGATGGACCGCGAGGCGCTGGACCCGTTCGAGCTGATCGACGAGATCGCCTCGAAACTGGCTCTGGACCCGGCGCCACTGTACTGGCCGGCGGGTTCGGGCGGGCGGTTCAAGGGCGTGCTGGACCTGCGCCGCAACCAGTTTTTGCCTTATGCCCGCAAGTCCTCCACCGACGACGAGGGCCATCCCGCTCCTGTGGCGCTGAAGTCCAACGCCATCTCCGTCCATCTCGACCCGGATGAACTGGGCGAACTGGAGGAAGGCTCGATGCTGGTCCAGGAAGCCGCCAAGCCGTTCGATCCGCAGGCCTTCCTCGAAGGCCACATGACCCCGATCTTCTTCGGCTCGGCCCTGCGCCATTTCGGCGTCAGCCAGCTGTTGGAAGGCCTGGGCGCCTACGCCCCGCCGCCCAAGGCGGTGAAGGCCTCGCGCTCGGCCGCCGAAACCCACGTGGTTCCCGGCGACGGGGAGGTCACCGGCTTCGTGTTCAAGGTCCAGGCCAATATGGACCCCAACCACCGCGACCGGATCGCCTTCCTTCGCCTGTGCTCAGGCGAGTTCAAGCGCGGCATGAAGCTGAAGGTGCAGAACACCGGCCGGCAGATCTCGGTCAACGCCCCGATCATGTTCTTCGCCTCCGACCGCGAACTGGCCGAGGACGCCTTCGCCGGCGATGTGATCGGTATTCCCAACCACGGGGTCCTGCGCGTCGGCGACAGTCTTTCTGAGACTGGCCTGCTGCGCTTCGCCGGCCTGCCCAACTTCGCCCCGGAAATCCTGCGCCGGGTGCGGGTCAAGGATCCGCTCAAGGCCAAGCACCTGAAAAAGGCTCTGGAGGGCCTCGCCGAGGAGGGGGTCACCCAATTGTTCCGCCCGGTGATCGGCTCGGACTTCATCGTCGGCGCCGTGGGTCAGCTGCAGTTCGAGGTCATGGCCGACCGCCTGGCCGGCGAATACGAGCTGGACGTGGTGTTCGAGACCGCCCCCTACGCCGAGGCCCGCTGGGTGGTGGGCTCCCCGGCCGAGGTCGAGGACTTCGCGTCCACGCACCGCACGGCCATGGCCGAGGACATCGACAGCCAGGTGGTGTTCCTGGCCAAGTCAAGCTGGGAGATCGGTTACGTCACCGAGCGCTACCCCAAGCTGGCCTTCGAGCGCACCAAGGAACGGGGCTAGGCCTTGACCGACCCGGCCAAACACCAGGGCGTCTATGGCGACCCCGGGCATGATCTCGTGGACCTGCCCGCCGCCGCGCGCCGTTTCTCGCCCCTTCATCCCGGCCGCGAGGCCATTGAAGACGCGGCCAACGCCAGCCTCGCCCGTCTGGTGGTGCTCGCGCCGCCGGGGGTGCTCGAGCGCCGCTTCGTCCTGGCCCACGCCCTGCGCGCCCTGAGCGCGGGTGGGGAATTGATCGCCCTGGCGCCCAAGGACCGCGGCGGATCGCGCCTGCGCAAGGAGCTGGAGGCGTTCGGCTGCTTTGTCACCGAAACCGCGCGGCGTCACCACCGCATCTGCATCACCCATCGTCCCGCAGCGCCTATCGGGCTCGACTGCGCCATCGCCGAGGGTGGCCCGCAGGTCGCGCCCAGCCTTGGCCTTTGGTCGCAGCCGGGCGTGTTCAGCTGGGACCGCATAGATCCCGGCACCGCGCAGTTGATCGCCTCGGCCCCGAAACTGGCCGGACGCGGCGCCGATTTCGGCTGTGGCGTCGGGGTATTGGCCCGCGCCGTGCTGGGCCTGCCGGAGGTGACAGGCCTAGCCTTGATCGATGTGGACGCCCGCGCCGTCACCGCCGCGCGCCGCAACATCACCGACCCGCGCGCCAGCTTCCTGCAGCACGACCTGCGCGAGGCCCCGCCCCTGACAGACCTCAACTTCGTGGTCATGAATCCCCCCTTCCACGCCGCCGGGGTCGAGGATCGCAGCCTGGGTCAGACCTTCATCCGCCGGGCTGCGGCGGCGCTCAAGCGCGGCGGAACCTGCCGGCTGGTGGCCAATATCGGTATGCCCTACGAGGCGGTGCTGGCCGAATGCTTCAGCGCGGTCAAACCCCTGGGCCAGCAGAACGGCTATAAGCTGTTCGAAGCCCGCAAGTGACCAAGCCCGTGACCATGCGCCTGGACCGGCTGCTGGCCAATCTGGGCTATGGCTCGCGCCGGGAGGTGCAGAGCTTGGTTGATGCTGGCGACGTGACTCTGGATGGAACAGCGCTGGACGACGCAGGCCAAAGGCTGGCGATCACCTCGGAGTTGCCCACCCATCTGCGGATCTCCGGCGCCCCGGTCGATCCGCCACCGCCGCTCAGCCTGATCCTGCACAAGCCGCTTGGCGCGGTCTGTTCCCACAAGGAGGCCGGGCGCAGCGTTCACGAATTGCTGCCCGCACGCTGGCGTCGCCGCAATCCGGCGATCTCGACCATCGGCCGGCTGGATGTGGACACTTCGGGCCTGTTGCTGCTGACCGACGACGGCGCCTTCCTGCATCGGGTGATCTCGCCCAAGGCTCATGTGGCCAAGCGCTATCACGTCACGCTCGACCGGCCCCTGGAGGGTCACGAGCAGGCGCTGTTCGCCAGCGGAACCCTGATGCTGGAAAGCGAAACCACCCCCCTGCGCCCCGCCGTGCTGGACACGATGTCGCCCACCACCGCCTGGCTGACCATTGTCGAGGGCCGCTATCACCAGGTTCGCCGCATGTTCGCCGCCGCCGGCAACCACGTCACCGGACTGCATCGCGACCGTATCGGCGCCCTGGACCTGCCGGCTGACCTTGCGGCCGGGCGCTACCGGATCCTCAGCGAAGACGAGCGCGCCCAGCTATTCAGCTGATCGCGCTGGCCGATACAGCGCATCAACCCGATTTCTGCGCCGATTCCGCCGTTGAGACGGCAAATCTCGCGTTAACCACTTGTTAAGCACAGCGGCTCCGGGTTTGCTGATGAATGACCGGACCCGGCCTGTTTGTGTCGGGGTGGCACGTATTCCCTTGAGGGGCGTCATTCATGTTTGAACTCGGCCGTGAGTTGAAGCGTCTGTTCCGGTCTGACGGCCCGGTCGACGGTATGACTGGGGGCGACTCCACGCTCCTGGAATTGCTCGACCTGCACATGTTGCGCGCCGAAGGCCGCGCCGCGGTGATCGCCGCCGGGCGGGTCAGCGCCAAGGATCCCGCCAAGCGCCTCTTGGAAGCCGCAGTGGTCTGGCGCGAACTGGCCCGCCGCACCGGCGATCCGGCCAGCCTGCGCAAGGCCGCCTCCCTGGCCGAGCGCGCGGCGGCAAGCTTCGACCAGCTGCAACGCCCCCGCTATTGGGCCCTGGCCCGCTGCGAGCAGGGCCGCTGCGCCCTGATCGGGGCTGAACTGTTCGGAGATGAAGGGCTGAACGCGGCCGCCGATTTCGCCTTCACCGAGGCCAAGACGGCCGCCGGCTCTGGCATTGGCGCCGCTATGGCCACCGGCGGCCGCCTAGTGATCGAGGCCCGACGCCTCCTGGCCACCGGCGACTGCAACGCGGTGCTGGACCTGGCTCGCCGCTTCGAAGCCCCGCTGGAGGTGATGAAGGCTCACGCCCGCCGCCACGCCGACACCCGCATCGCCGCCGCCGAGATCCGGCGCGTCCGAGCCGACCTCCTGGCCGTCGCGGGCCTGCGCCTGAAGGAGCCGGCCTTGCTGCGCCAGGCCCTGGCCGGCCTGAACCAGGATCTGGATTCCCTGGACCCGGCCTATGAACCCCTGAGCTGGGCCCGCGCCTCTATGCTGCGCGGCGGCACGCGCGCCGCTCTGGCGGAGATGGAAGCCGACATCACCGAAATCGCCGCCGCCATCGCCGACCTGGCCGAAGCCCTCGACCAGATGAGCTGCGACCACAGCCCGCTGGACTGGGCCCATGGCCAGCAGACCCTGGCCAGCGCGCTGCAGGTGCTGGGCGACGCCGCCGACAGCGACCGCGCCTATGACCAGGCGGCCGGCTGCTACGACCGCGCCCTATTGGTCCTGGCCGACCAGCCGGCCCTGCTCGAGCGGGCCCACGCGGTCTATCACCGCGCCGTCTGCATGGCCCGACGGGCGGAAATCTCATGCGACCTCGACGGTCTGAATGAGGCCGAAACCGCCCTGCGCCAGGAACTGGCCAGTTCCAGCGCGACCCGCGATCCGGTCGGCTGGGCGGTGCGCCAGCTGAATTTCGCCCGCCTTTATGAAGCCCGCATGGGGGTTACCGGCCAGGACAGGGGCGAACGCGCGGCCAGCGCCCTGGCCCTGTCAGCCGCCCTCGACGTGTTCGGTGAGCATGGCCTGCGCAGCCTGGCCGACACCACGGCGCGGCGACTGGAAGACCTGCGGTCGCACTGACCGCAGCGGCTACGCCGCCAGGTCGCCCGTATTGCGGCGCATACGCCAGAATCGGATGGTTCGGTTGGCCACGTCGCGGGTCAGGTCCGAGTAGAGATCGCCGTACTCGCGAGCGCGACCCATGGCGCCGCCCTCCGGACCCAGCACCAAGACGGCGAAGGTCAGGAACAGAGCGCGATCGAAATTGGCCGCCTTGCAAACAATGGCCAGGGCGTCGAGCTCGCGCCGGTCCAATATCCGACGGGCGGTGTGGAAATCGATGTCCGCCAGCTCGCTCAGGGCCACCAGGAACTTGGTGATCTCGCCATTGCGCAAAAAAGCAGCCAGGGCCGTGGGGCTGATCCCGCCGCCTGAGACCAGAGCCTTGACCGCCTTTTCCGCCTCGGCGAAATCCGGCGGCAGGGCGCCATGGCGGGTGGCGACGCTCTTGCGCCCAGCCTCCAGGGCGGCGTTCAGTTCCGCCGGGTCCATCTCGGCGTTCCGCGCCAGGATCTGGTCACGCAGCTTGGCCTCGACCACAAAATACATTTCGTTGAGCAGATCGGCCGGCAGGGCCTGACGCTGCACCACTGCCTCATGCAGTTCCGGATTGGCCTCTGCTCGGTCGACCGCGGCTTCGTGGGCGGCGCGCGACAGCACCGCGCCTTCGTTGCGCAGCAGCACGTCCAGGGCCGTATCATCTCCGCGTTCCACGATCACGTCCGAAACCGCTTCCGGCACGTGCGTCCGCCGCGACAGCGCCTGCAGGTGCCCCTGATCCTTGGTCCTGGCCACCAGGATCAGGTCGTCGTCGGTCAGGCCGAGGGAGCGGGACAGCACCGGCTCGGCCACCGCGATAGAGTCACTGGCCAGCTTGCGCAGGAGGCCTCGCGGCGCGTGCGGCACATCGGCCATGCGACCGGACAGTTCAGCGCGAACCTCTTCCTCCATCTCACCGGTGAGTTGGGTCATCACATGGTCGAACAGCGCCATCTGCGCCGGCTGGGTGATGTCGGCCCCGGTGAAGAACATGTCCGTGACCTCGCGCAGCAACTCCCGGCGGCGGGTGCTGGAAGGCTCCTGCGCCAGGGCGATCAGGTCATGCAGTTTGGAGCGGCCGGACATGGGTCAGTTGCTCGTGGTCGCATCGCCATCGGCGATGTTGGCGGCCGCATTGGCGCGTTGGACGTTGGCGGCGGAGGATGCGCTCTGACCTGAGATCAGGTGCGGCGCGGGCGGAGGCGGGGGGCCGGCGAGATCGGTGGCCGCCCCGTCGGCGAAAAACTGGGCCGGTAGCGGAACGGGATCCGGGCTGACGCCGAACTGGCGCTGCACCGAATAGAAGCGCGGCGGCTCACCATTGGTGGCGACGACAGCTGGCTGCGAGCGAGCGACGGCGGTTGGCCCAGCCTCGGGAACAGCCGGCGCTGCCTGCTGGGTCCGGAGCGCTGGCCCCCGCGAGCTCGTAGCGGCGAGACGATGCGGCGGCGCGGATCGTGGCGTCTGGCGCGGAGTCGCGGTGGCGAGCGTCTCCGCAGGGCGCAGCGGCCGGGCGGCCAGAGAGGCCTGGGCGTCGGTGTCAGGCCGGATGCGCTTCGGACCGTAGGTGCTGGTCGGCAAGGGGCGCAGGGTGACGGAGCGCGCTGGTGACGTGACCGCCGCCGGAGCGGCTATGGTTGCGGTGCCTGGAGCGACGACCGGGGTCGACGCCACCGCCTTGCTGGGCCAGCTCAGATACGTCACGGGCGACGGTTCAGACGCGGTAATTTCATCGCGAACCGCGGGGGGACCATAGCGGTCCTGCCCGGCCCAGGCCGCTCCGGCCACGCTCAGAGCCACTACCGGCGCGGCGAGCGCTGCTAGGATGGCGAGGCGATGGCGAGCGAGCATGAATCATCCGGAGGCGTCGATAGCTCCAAGCTTTATGGGCGACGGCTTAACCCTCGCCTAACGCCCGCGCCAGCGCCGCAAAATTACACGTTCCGCGGTCTGCAGCGCCGCATAGAGCGCAACCCCCATGAGCGCCAGCACCAGCAGCGCCCCGAACATCTTGGCCGTCTCAAGTCGATGCTCCGCCTCTAGAATTCGCCAGGCCAGGCCTTGCGCGCCGCCGGTGCCGGCGACGAATTCGGCCACCACCGCACCCACCAGGGCCAGACCAGCTGCGACCTTATGTCCCTCCAGCAAGAACGGAACCGCCGAGGGCAGGCGCAACCTGACAAGCTTTTGCGCCCGGCCCGCGCCATAGAGGTCGAACAGGCGTTCCAGGTCTGGATCGGCGGCCTTGAGCCCGGTGACCGCACCCGAAAAGATCGGGAAGAAAGCCACCACCAGAGCCAGGGTGACCACCGCCCGCTGGGGATGATCCAGCCCCGCCCAGATCACCACCAAGGGCGCGATGGCGACGATCGGCGTGACCTGCAGCGTGGTGGCCAGGGGTTGCACCGCACGTTCCAATAGTGGATTGAGCGCCACTACCAAAGCCAGGCCACAGGCGATCAGGCTGGCGAAGACCAGCGCGGTGAGGGCCATGGCCAGGGTGTTCCAGGCCGCCGACAGCAGCAGCGGCAGGTTTTGGACCGTGGCGACCGCAATCTGCGACGGCGGCGGCAATCGATAGCTGGGAATAGCCAGGGCGTGGCAGGCCAGCTCCCACGCCCCCAGCAGAAGCATGATGAGAAGCAGGGGGGCGAGAAAATTGACCAGCCGGGTCATGGCGCCGCCATCGCCGACTGAAGCTGCGCGGAAACCTGTTCGGCCGTCTCGCGAAAGGCGGGCGTGGTGCGAAAGCCCTCTGGGCGCGGCAGACCCGCCTCGATCACAGTCTCACCGGCCGAGCGACCTGGCCCCGGTGTCATGACGACGATCCGCGAGGCCATATAGACCGCCTCCTCCACATTGTGAGTGACGAACACGATCGCCGGCCGGGTCTGCGCCCACAAACGGTGGACGTCCTCGGCCAGGGCGCGGCGGGTTATCTCGTCCAGGGCCGAGAACGGCTCGTCCAGCAGCAGCAGGCGCGGTTGGGTCACCAGGGCCCGGGCCAGGGACACGCGCATGGCCATTCCACCGGACAGCTGCGCCGGCTTGGCGGCGTCGACACCATCCAGACCCACCCGCGCCAGGGCCTCGCTCGCCCGTTCGCGCGCCTCGCGGCTGCGGGCTCCGGTCAAGGTCAGCGGCAGGGCGACATTGGCCTGCGCCGTGGCCCACGGCATCAGGGTCGGCGCCTGGAACACCACCGAGGTTTCGCCACGGCCGGAAGCTCGCTCGACCCGCCCCCTGGTGGGCTGTTCCAACCCGGCCAGCAACCGCAACGCCGTGGACTTGCCGCAGCCGGACGGCCCCACCAGGGCGACGATCTCGCCCGCCGCCAGCGCCAGGTCGAATGGACCTAGGGCCGGACCGCGGGGATAGTCGACCTCGACAGCTTTCAGTGAGGCGATAGGAGCGGCCGACAACACCACGCCTATTTCGCACCCGTGGGCAGGAACTGCAGCGTGTAGGCGCGCTTGTAGTCCAGGGTCTTGGGATAGACGCCCTGGCTGGAGGCCACGCCGAAGAAGGTCGCCCAGCGCGCGTCGGTCATGGCGCCGATCCCCTGGGCGGCCGCATCGCCGGACAGCACGATGCCCTTGTCCCGCATCCGCGCCCGCGCCTGATCCAGCACGTCCTGTGTCATTTCCGGATTGTCCTTCAGGATCAGGGCGTCGGCGGGTTTGGGATCGCCGTAGAGATAGGCCTTCCAGCCCGCCGCCGTGGCGTCGACGAAAGCCTTCACCGCCTGGGGCTTGCTCGAAATCAGGCTGTCATTGGCCAGGACCATGGCCGCATATCCGGGATAGCCCTCGTCGGCGAGCAGGAACACCGCCGGCTTTTCGTGGCTGGCCTTCTCGATCGTATAGGGCTCGCTGGTCAGATAGCCCTCCTGGATCGCCCGCTTGTCGGCCAGGAACGGCGCGTCGGAGAAGGTGTATTTGCGCACCTGATCGTCGGTGAAATGATATTTCGCCTTCAGCCACACCCAAAAGGCGGTGATCGAGGCGTCGGACAGCATGATCGGCCGTCCCTTCATATCGGCCAGGGATTTGAGCCCCTGCCCCTGATGGGCGATCAGCACCTGCGGATCGCTCTGCATCGTCGCCATCACTGCTTTGACCGGCACCTTTTCATTGGCCAGGTTGAGCACGATGAAACTGTTGGAGCCGATCCCCATGTCGATGGCGCCGGTGGCCAGCAGCTGGGGCACGTTCACCGCCGGGCCGCCTTCGAGGATGCTCACATCCAGGCCGCGCTTCTTGTATTCGCCGGTGGCCAGGGCCTCGTAGAAGCCGCCCTGCTCGGCCTGAGCCCGCCAGTCGGTGGCGAACTTGATCGGGGTCAGGCCGTTGGACGCCGCCGGCGCGGGGGCCTTGGCTGGCGAACAGGCCGCCAGCGCCATCAGCCCCAGCGCCGCCACCCACAAATGCAAGGCTTTCACGCAATATCTCCCCGAACCAATCGCGGCTCAACCTAAGCGGCGAGCGGGATTTCGCAAGCAGGCACCGGTCCGGCGACCTCACCCCGCCGCCAGGGCCTCCTTCTTTTCTTCCAGCTCTAGCCATTCCTCCTCAGCGGTGGAGAGGCGGACGCGGGTCTTGTCGAGGGCGGCCATCAACTCGTCGAACGCCTTGGGGTCACGGGCATAGAGTCCCGCGTCATCCAGGCTCTTTTCCATGATGGCGATCTCGCCGGCCAGGCGCGGCATCAAAGCGTCCAGCTCCTCCAGCCGCCGCTGGTCCTTGTAGGTCAGCTTGACCAGGCGCTTTTCGGCCGGCGCGGCCTTGACCGCCGGCTTGGCCGCCGGCGCGGGCGAACCGGACCGGTCGAAGAAGTTCGGGTTCTGGCGGATGAAGTCCTTCCAGCCGCCGGGGGTCTCGGCCACCCCGCCGCGGCCGTCGAGGGCGATGGTCGAGGTCGCCAACCGGTCGATGAAATCGCGGTCGTGGCTGACCAGGATCAGGGTGCCGTCATAGTCGGCCAGCACGCCTTCCAGCAGGTCCAGGGTGTCCATGTCCAGGTCGTTGGTGGGTTCGTCCAGGATCAGGAGGTTGGTGGGCTGGGCCAGGGCGCGGGCCAGCAGCAGCCGGTTGCGCTCACCGCCTGACAGGCTGGCCACCGGCTGGCGCAGCTGGCTGTCCTGGAATAGGAAATCACGGGCATAGGCGGCCACGTGACGGGGCCGATCCTGGACCATCACCTGATCGCCGCCGTGGGGCGCCAGCGTATCCCACAGGGTCGCCTCTGGCTTCAGCTGGGCGCGGGACTGGTCCACATAGGCGATGGCCAGGTTGGTGCCGAGCTTGATCGAGCCGCTGTCTGTGGGAATCTCGCCCAGCAGCAGCTTGACCAGGGTGGTCTTGCCGGCGCCGTTGGGGCCGACGATGGCGATCCTGTCGCCTCGCTGGATGCGCGTGGAAAAACCCTTGATCAGCACCCGGTCGTCATAGGCCTTGGAAATCCCCTTGGCCTCCACCACCCGCTGGCCAGAGGCGGAGCCCGCCGCCACGGCCATGTTCATCGACCCGGTCTGGTCGCGCAGCATCTCGGCCTTGCGTTGGCGCATGGCGTTGAGTTCGCGGGCGCGGCCCTCGTTGCGGGTGCGCTGGGCGGTGATCGAGCGATAGAACCAATAGGTCTCGCGCTCGATGGCCTTGGACAGGCGGCGCAATTCCTCGGCCTGGTCGGCGGCGATCTTGGTCGACCAGTCGTCAAAGGCGGCGAAACCCTTGTCCAGCCGCCAGATGCGCCGGTCCTCCAGCCAGAAGCAGCGCTGGGTGCTGCTCTCGAGAAAGGCGCGGTCGTGGCTGACGATGAGGGCGGCGCAGCGGCTGGCGCGCAGCTGTTCCTCCAGGGTCTGGATGGCGAAGATGTCCAGGTGGTTGGTGGGTTCGTCCAGCAGCAGCACGTCCGGCCGCTCGGCGAAGGCGCGGGCCAGGGCGGCGCGGCGTGCTTCGCCGCCGGACAGGGCGGCAGTGGAGCGAGCCGGGTCAAGGCCGAAGGCTTCCAGGGCCGCTTCCGCCTCATGCGTCTCCGCGCCGCCGGCCGTGGCGTAGTCAAGCAGGCTGTCACCCAATATGGCCGGCTCCTGGGCCAGGAACACCACCCGAGACGATGGGCTGAGGAAGCGGTCACCGGCGTCCGCCTCAGTCAGGCCGGCCAGGATGCGCATCAGAGTCGACTTGCCGGCGCCGTTGCGGCCCACCAGACACGCGCGCACGCCCGGCTCCAGGGCCAGGTCGACGCCGTCGAACAGCTGGCGAGGGCCGTCGGCGAGGCGCACGTCCTTGAGAGCGATCATCGGCGCGCGGGCGTTCATGGGTGGTCCTGACTATCGTTTTCGCGGGTCTTGGGCTCGCTCTCCGGCGGAGCCACGTCCGGGGCGGGCTCCCCGTGGCGGGCGGTGTCCCCGCCCTCGGCCGCGTGGCCGAAGTCCGAGGACAGGTCGCCGTAAAAGGTCTGGCGCGGATCGCCGTCCGTGGCGCGCGCCGGCGCGTCGGGATCCTCCGCATCCGAGGGCGGCATGCCGTCCTGCGCCTCCGGCCCGCCGCTGATCGCCTCCGGCGCCGGCATCCAGTCGAAATCGCGCACCGGTAGGTCCTGGTGCGCGGTCAGCATCATCTGGCGCCAGATCTCGGCCGGCAATTGACCGCCGGTGATGTGATTCATGGCGGTCCCGTCGTCATTGCCCACCCACACCCCGCAGACCCAATCGGGCGTGAAGCCCACGAACCAGGCGTCGCGCCAGTTCTGGGTGGTGCCGGTCTTGCCCGCAGCCGGCCGCCCGAACGCTGCGCGCACGCCCGTTCCGTGGGTCAGCACCCCCTCCATCATCCGCACCATATTGGCGGCGTTGGCCACGTCGTAGACCGCGGGACCGGCCGAGAACACGCGAGCGAACAGGATTTGGCCCCGGGCCGTGGAAATCTGCTGGATCAAGTGGGGCTCGGTCCGCTGGCCGCCCTGCTGGAACACCTGATAGCCGCCTGTCAATTCCAGCAGGTTGACCTCGTAGGCCCCGAGCGCCAGCGACAGGGTCGGCTGGTCGGGAATGCTCCTGACGCCAAACCGGTGGGCCAGCTCGGCCACCTTGGCGGCGCCGACCTCGTCAGTCAGGCGCGCGGCGACGGTGTTGATCGAATGGGCCAGGGCCTCGGCCAGGGTCACTGGTCCGCGATAGCCAGCCTCGTAATTCGCCGGCGCCCAGGAACCGAAACGCACCGGCGCGTCCTGGCGGATGTCAGTGGGCTTGATCCCCGCCTCCATGGCCGCGGCGTAGACGAAGGGCTTGAACGACGAGCCCGGCTGGCGCTGGGCCTGGGTGACACGGTTGAAGGCCGACAGATGGTGGTCCGCGCCGCCCACTAGGGCGCGAATCGACCCGTCGGGCCCCAGCAGCACCAGGGCGCCCTGGCGCGCGCCGGCGGCGGGTCCCTCCTCGGCCAGGGTCTTGCGCATGATCGCCTGGGCCGAGGCCTGCAGGCCCGGATTGATAGTCAGCTGCACCACTAGGTCAGGAGCCTGGGCCCCGGCGATCTGCACCGCCTGGGCGGCGGCCATGTCCAGCACATAGCCATAGTCGCCCTCGCCGGGGGACTCCGGCGCCAGTTTGGGCGGCGCGGCCAGGGCGGCTTGCTCTTGCGCCGCTGTGATCCAGCCTTCCGCAAGCATGTGCGACAGTACGAGGTGCGAGCGGGCCAGGGCCGCATCCATATCGTTGGTCAGGGCGAGGCGGGTGGGAGCCTTGGGCAAGGCGGCCAGGAGGGCGGCTTCCTGCAGGTTCAGCTCACGCGCCGGCTTGCCGAAATAGGTCTGGGCGGCGGCGTCGACGCCATAGGCGTTGTCGCCGAAGAAGATGCGGTTGAGATAGAGCTCCAGCACCTCATCCTTGGTCATCACCCGCTCAAGGCGATAGGCGATCACCGCCTCCTGCAGCTTGCGCCGCAACGTCTGATCGGGGGTCAGGAACAGGGTCTTGGCCAGTTGCTGGGTCAGGGTCGAGCCTCCCTGGAGCGTGCGGTGAGCGCGCCAATTGACCCAGGCGGCGCGGGCGATGCCGCGCAGGTCCACCGGGCCGTGCTGGTAGAAGCGCTTGTCTTCCACCGCCAGGAAGGCGCGCGGCACATAGGCCGGCAGATCGGCCACGGTCACCGGATAGCCGTGCTTGGCGCCGCGCCGGGCGATCACCGCCCCTGTGGTATCCTCGAAGGTCATGCCAGGGGTCTGGTTGACCACCATCAGGGCCGCGCGATCGGGAATTTCTGGAATACCCGGCAACAGGTCCCGGACCATCCAGATCTCGGCCGCGGCGAACACCGACAACAGCAGCGCCACGCACAGGGACACCAGGCCCAGAAGGCCCCAGGCGATTTTGCGGTGGGGCCGGCGAGGCCCGCCGCCTAGGCCGCGCACACCGAAGGTCTGGCGCCCTTGCGACGCCTTCGCCGTTTCGACCCCCAGTCGCACCTCCGCCGCCCCGGGGCCTGCCTCAGGGTCGTTCGGATCGGAGGGCGGAAGAATCCAGTCGTTCACGAAAAGCGAGTTCTTACGGTTCGGCCGCATGGCCGGTGGGAGTTGGGCCGGTTACAATGGTTCTATGAGCGTACCCGCCAAGCCTCGGAAGCCCTTTTGGGAGACTAAGCGCCTCGAACAGATGAGTCCGACGGAATGGGAGAGCTTGTGCGATGGCTGCGGCCTGTGCTGTCTCATTCGCTTCGAGGACGAGGATACCGGTGAAATCATTCCCACGCGCGTGTCCTGCCAGCTGTTTGACACCCGTTTATGTCGTTGTTCGGACTACGAGCGCCGCAAGGCCACCGTACCCGACTGCATCAAGCTGACCCCCGACAATATCGAGGACCTCTTATGGATGCCCAAGAGCTGCGCCTATCGGCGTCTGCACGAGGGTCGCCCCCTGGCGTCATGGCACCCTTTGATCAGCGGCGATCCGGAGAGCGTGCATCGGGCTGGGGTCAGCATCCGCGGCGAGACCATTTCTGAGGCGTCGCTGGCGGATCCCGAGGACGCCATAGACTTCGAAGCGCCCGATCTGCTGGCCGAACGCGGCGTGGAATAGCCTAAGCCGCAGAGATGTGGCATAAATGCAACATTTGCCCTTGCGCCGCGCCTCGAACGGCCTAAGTGAGGGCTTTCTCACCTGAACCACGCTTTTCTCAATTGAACCCCTGGGGCGATCAGCACTTGGCGCAAGACCCATACAAGGAACTCGGCGTATCGCGCTCGGCGAGTCATGACGATGTCCGCAAGGCGTTCCGCAAGCTGGCCAAGCAGTTGCACCCCGACCAGAACCCCGGCGACAAGGCCGCCGAAGAGCGGTTCAAGCGCGTCAGCGGCGCCTTCGACATCATCGGCGACGCGGAAAAACGCAAGAAGTTCGATCGCGGCGAGATCGACGCCGATGGCCGCGAGTCCATGCGCGGCTTTTCCGGCGATCCCTTTGGCGGGCGCGGATCCGGCGGAGGCTTTGGCGGCGGCCCCGGCGGCGGGTTCGGCGGCGGCGGCTTTGGCGGCGCGCAGTTCGAAGGCGCCGATCTGAACGACATTCTGGGTGAGATGTTCGGCGGCCGGGGCGGCGGCGGCCCGCGCGGCGGCTTCGGCCGACCGGCCAAGGGCGCCGACATCAAGGCCAAGCTGGACGTGGATTTGGAAGAAGCCATCCAGGGCGCGCGTAAACGGATCGCCTTTTCCGACGGCCGCACCATCGACGTCTCCATCCCCAAGGGCGCGTGCGAGGGCCAGGTTCTGCGCCTGAAAGGCCAGGGCTCGCCGGGTCAGGCCGGGCCGGGCGACGCGCTGATCGAGCTGAATATCCGCCCCCACCCCATCTTTCGCCGCGAGGGCGACACCCTGGTCATGGACCTGCCGGTTTCGGTCCCCGATGCGGTGCTAGGCGCCAAGGTCGAGGCGCCGACTCCGGACGGCCCCGTCACCCTGACCGTGCCCAAGGGCTCCAATTCCGGCTCGACCCTGAGGCTCAAGGGGCGTGGCATGCCTTCGGCCCAGGGCGGCGCCCGCGGGGATCTGCTGGCCCGGCTGATGATCATGCTGCCCGAGCCACCTGACGAGCCGCTGGAGCGCTTCGCCGAGAAATGGCGCAAGGACAGACCCTACACGCCGCGCCGCAAAGCTTGAGCGCTTCTATATCGACCCCGGCCTGTTTGGGTTATTCAGCGAGCGTTCAGCCAGAGGCGCTCAGGGATAGGCGCATGACGAAACGGCTTGCGCTTTTTTTGGCTCTGGCGACCCTCG
The DNA here is from genome assembly GCA_036494815.1 of Caulobacteraceae bacterium. Taxonomy (GTDB): domain Bacteria; phylum Pseudomonadota; class Alphaproteobacteria; order Caulobacterales; family Caulobacteraceae; genus Poindextera. The sequence goes on along the minus strand of DASXNV010000032.1, from coordinate 206,201 downwards.
GGGCCGCAACGCCGGCGCTCGCCCTCGCTCAGGCTCAGACCCAGGCCGATCCCTACGGGCAACCGGGGCCGGATTCCCTGGGCGCCGACTGGGGTCCGCAGCAGGACGCGGCCCGGGCCGGGGTCAAGCAGGGCCGATATGTCCCTCTCTACAAGGTGCTCGGCGACATCCGCCGGCGCACGCCCGGCCATCAGCTCGACGCCGGTCTGGAACAATCCGGCGCGCGCGCCGTCTACCGCGTGCGCTGGGCCACCAATGACGGACGACGGATCGACTACATCGTCGACGCCGAGACCGGCGCCGTCCTAAGCGCCAAATGAGGACCTCGAACCGCTGATGCGCATCCTGCTCGCCGAAGACGATCCCGACCTGTCGCGTCAGTTGAAACAGGCGTTGTCCGACGCCGACTACGCCGTGGATCACGCCCCCGACGGCGAGGAAGCTCACTTTCTCGGCGACACAGAACCCTATGACGCGGTGATCCTGGATCTGGGCCTGCCCAAGATCGACGGGGTTTCAGTGCTGGAGCGATGGCGGCGCGACGGCAAGACCACTCCGGTGCTGATCCTTACCGCGCGCGGCGCCTGGAGCGAGAAGGTGGCGGGGTTCGACGCCGGCGCCGACGATTATCTGACCAAGCCCTTCCATACCGAAGAACTGTTGGCCCGCCTGCGCGCCCTACTGCGCCGCTCGGCCGGCCATGCGACGGCGACCCTGACCTGCGGCGTGATCCGTCTGGACCCCCGCGCGGCTCGCGCTTCAGTCAATGGCGAGCCCCTGCGCCTGACCTCGCTGGAATACCGCCTGCTGCACTATCTGATGATGCATCAGGGCCGCGTGATCGGACGCACGGAATTGGTCGAGCATCTGTACGATCAGGATTTCGACCGCGATTCCAATACCATCGAAGTGTTCGTCGGCCGCCTGCGCAAGAAGATCGGCTCAGATCGGATCGAGACTGTCCGTGGTCTGGGTTATCGCCTGACCGCCCTGGAGGGCGAGGCGCCGCAACCCTGATGGCCGACAGGCGGTGAAGCTCGGGATCTTCAAAAACTCGTCCCTGGCTCAGCGGCTGGTGATGCTGGCCGCCGTCTGGAGCCTGGCGGTGCTGATCGTCACCGGCCTCGCCCAAACCGCGCTGTTTCGCCAGGAAGCGATCAGCCGGTTCGACGACGACCTGGCCGACGTGGCCAACGGCCTCTATGCCGGCTCCACCATCAATGACCAGGGCCAGGTGGACGCCCCGCCCCTCACCGATTCCCGCGCCACCCGGGCCTATTCCGGCAAGTATTGGCAGATTTCCGAGCCCGGGTCCGACGGCAAACTTCACGCCGCGCAACGCTCCCGATCCCTGTGGGACTCCGAGCTGAAAGGTCCGGACGACGGGCTTGCGGCCCTGCAGGCCAAGGCCGGCCAGCCGCTCTACTACAACACCATCGGCCCGGTGAAGGAGCCGCTGCGCGCCGTGGCCCTGCTGGCCCGCCTGCCCGGGCGACCGGCGCCGGTGGTGTTCATGGCGGCCGAGGACCGCACGCCCTACGAAACCGACTCCCGCCGGTTCGCCATCGAGACCGCAGGGGTGCTGATCGTGCTCGGGGTCGGCCTGGTGCTGGTGGTGTTCATCCAGGTCCGGGTCGGCCTGCAGCCCCTGTTCGCCCTGAGACGCGAGGTGGCCGATGTCCGCACCGGCAAGGCCGAACGGGTCGGCGGCGCCTATCCATCCGAACTGCAGCCCCTGGCAGAGGAACTCAACGCCCTGGTGGAGCACGATCAGGAAGTGGTCGAACGCCAGCGCACCCACGTGGGCAATCTGGCCCACGCGCTGAAGACGCCCCTGTCGGTGATGCTGGCTGAAACCGAAGTCCAGAAGGGTCCCCTGGCGGACCTGGTGACTCACCAGGCCCAGCTCATGCGCCAGCAGGTCGATCACCATCTGCGCCGCGCCCGCGCCGCCGCCCGCACCCAGGGCCTGCGCGAGCGCACCCCGGTCGAGCCGGTGATGGACGAACTGGCGGTGACCCTGGAGCGAATCTTCAGCGACAAGGATGTGGAGATCGACTGGCGCGCGCCGGAGGATCTGGTGTTTCCGGGCGAGCGGCAGGACCTGTTGGAGATCGTCGGCAACGTGATCGAGAACGCGTGCAAATACGGCGGCGGACGGGTGCGGGCTATCGCCGCAGGCGCAGGCCCAGGGCGCATGACCGTGACGGTTGAGGACAACGGACCCGGCCTGTCCGAGGCCGACCGCATCGCCGTGCTCAAACGCGGCGAACGCCTGGACGAGAGCGCGCCGGGCTCTGGACTGGGCCTTTCCATCGTCGATGAATTGGCGCGCGCCTACGGCGGCTCGGTGAGCTTGTCGACCTCTATTCTGGGCGGCTTGAAAGTATTGGTTGAGTTACCGCGCGCGGAAGGAGAATTACTCTTCGGAAAGCCTTAACTTGGGTTGATCATGATCTACGGGCCTGAGGGGTCCGACTATATCGATGCCCAACACCCTGTCCGACAGCCAGTCCTCGATTCTGCGCTCCATCTTCAGCGCGGCTCCAGATTCCGCCGTGATCAATCTGGAATCGGCTTTGGCGGGCGAAGTGGCGCGTGGCGGCGCCATGGCTGAGGTCCACGGCCTGATCGCCCAGGAAGCCACCAACCGGCGCACCCGGTCCCTGGTGTTCATGCCCGTCATGCCCCTGTGCAAACCGGGACTGGGTCCGTCTCCGCGCTTTCCGGTGCAGACCCCGGCCCTTCTATGGGCGGCGGTGCGCGCCACCGATCCGGCCGCGGCTAGAGCGGCCGAGGGCCTGGGTCCCTGCGCCTATGACGAAGAGCGCATCTTCGCCGCCGACGTCTGCAATTCCCTGTGCCGCACCGCAGCCGCGGGACTGCGTTCGCGCGAGGGTTGCTTCACCGCCGCCGTGGCGCTGCTGGACAAGGCCGGCGGCTATGTGGAGCCGTTCGCCAAGCTGCTGGACCTGGCGCCGCTGGCCCGCCGCGCCCTGACCCAGATGCCCGACTGGATGGGCCGTTTGACCGAGGAACGCGCCGTCGCCATCCACCTGGCCTATAACGATGCTGACGATCTTGCCGACGATGGCGGCCCGCGCCTGTTGGACATCCTCTGCGCCCACATGACTGAACCCTGGCGCGTTCTGCACCTGATTTCCGCGGTCATGGATCGACCGACCGACCGCTTCGCCGCCGCCTCGGAGGTCGCACGGTTCGGCGAGTTTCTGATGGGCGATATCGACCAGCGGCTGGGTGATTTCCGCGCCTATGACCCCAGCGGCGGCCGGGCCAGCGGCCTTGTCGCCGCCACCCGCCTGCATCTGGCTTCCATGGCGATCGCAGAGTTCGAGACTTCGTTGGATATCAGCCGCGAGGGTCCGTGGGGTGCGCGCCTCAACAAACAAAAGCAGTCCATCGCCCAGCTGGCCGAAACCCGCATGAGCCAGATCGACAAGGCTTTGGACGCCGCCCTGCCGGTGCAGATGGTCAAGTTCGGCAGCGGCGTGCGTGGTTTTCCCAAGCTCGACGAAGACCCTCAACCCCCCATGCTGCGCAAGGCCCAAAGCTTGCTGGCCTTTTTTGTGGAATCCAGGGCCAGCGCCAACCAGGCCGGCTATGCATCGGTCCGCACCAAGGCCGGCGAGCGGCTGGACTCGCGGCTGGATCATTATGTCGAGGATCTGCTTGAGATGCTGCGCGGCGAGGACGTGCAAAATATCGCCCGGATCAAACTCTATCTAGGCGCCGCCGCCGACCTTATCGCCGCGGCGCGAGGCGAACAGGCCGCCGCCATCATCCGTCGCCGGGCCGCCGCCTGAGCACGGTCGCCACGCTCTGGCGGCGGGACTGGCCGACCCTCTCGCGCCGCCAGCGGAATTGGGCTAAGCGGCGCGCATGATCGCGTTCTGGATCGCCGCCGCCCTTCTGTCCGCCGCCTCGGCCGGCCTCGTGATACATCGCGCTTCGCGCGCCGCCGTGCGAGCTGCGCACCAGGACGAAGACCCCACCCTGACCGTCTATCGTCGGCAGTTGCACGAGGTCGAAGACCTGGCAGGCCGGGGCCTGCTCACGCCGGAGGAATTCCGCTCGACCCGGACAGAAGCTGCGCGCCGGCTGTTGTCGGCCGCAGACGCTGCGCCCAAACCCGGCGCCACCGGCGCCGGCCGCGCCGCCGTGGTCACTGTCGCCGCCCTCGCGCCGCTGGTCGCACTGGGTCTCTACCTCAAGATCGGCTCGCCGGGCGTCCCCGATCAGCCCTTCAATCGCCGCGTAGCCGAGTGGCGGCGCGCCGATCCGGCGGAATTGGACGCCGAGCGTATGGTCGCCGTTCTGCAGCAGGTTGTTGCGCAAAAGCCCGGCGACGTAGAGGCCCTGGCCTATCTGGGCCGCGCCCAGGCCGGCGCCGGCGACGCCTTTTCAGCCGAGCGCACCGTGCAGAAAGCGCTCAAGCTTGCGCCGAAGCGCGCCGACCTGTGGACCCTGTATGGCCAGTTCATGGTCGCTGAGCAGCCAGAGGGCGATCTGCCCGACGACGCACGCAATGCCTTCCAGACCGCGGTCGCGCTGGATCCCCACGCCCTGGCGCCCCGCTATTTCCTGGGCCGCGCCCGCATCGCCTCCGGCGATATCGATGGTGGCCTGGCCGATTGGAAGGCGTTGCGGCAGGACGTGCCGGCCGGCGATCCCAGGAGCGACGGCCTGGCGCAGGAGATCGCCACGGTGGAGCGCACGCGCGCCCTGCCCAAGACCGACCTGGGCGGCGCGCCGCAGGCTGAGGCGGCGGCCGGCGCTGATCCCAGGGCCTTCATTCACGGCATGGTCGCGCGTCTGGCCGCACGGCTGCAGGCCAGCCCCGACGATCCGGCCGGCTGGGCGCGGCTGGTGCGATCCTATGGGGTGCTGGGCGATACGGTCGCCCGCGACGCCGCGCTGGCGCGGGCTCGGGTCCTGTTCAAGAACCGCCCGAACGATCTGGCCCCGATCGAGGCGTCCGCCAAATGAGCGGCTGGCGTCGTCCCAGCGCCGCGCGACGAACTGCGGGCGCGAAGTCCTGCGAAAATTGCGCTAAACCGAAACGGCCATGAACCTGCTGCCCAAATCCCGCAAGGCGCGCAGACGCCTCGCCGCCGTCGCCGTCGCCGCCCCGATCCTGGCCGGCGCTGTGGGGCTGGCCTTTTACGCCACAGGCGACGCTGTCTCGTTCTTCTATTCACCCTCCCAGGCCCAAAGGGCCCACGTCCCCGCCGGTCGCGCCATAGAGCTCGGCGGCTTGGTGACCAAGGGCAGCCTGACCAAACGCACCGATGGCACGGTGGAGTTCACCATCGCCGACCACGCAGCCGTCAGCCGGGTAAGCTATCGGGGCGACCTGCCGGACCTGTTCCGCGAAGGCCAGGGCGTGGTGACCAAGGGCGCCTATCGCTCCGATGGCGTGTTCCAGGCCAGTGAGGTTCTCGCCAAGCACGACGAACGCTACATGCCCAAGGAGGTCACCCGGGCGCTGAAAGCCTCGGGCGAGTGGCGCGGCGACGGCGCCGAGCCAGCAGACCCAGCCTCAGATCAAACCCAGGCCTCGGCTGGCGGCGCGGGCGGACAATGAACGCAGAATTCGGTTCGTTCGCCCTGATCCTGGCCCTGGCCCTGTCCGTGGCCCAAGTGGCGCTATCGGTCGCGGGCCGCATGCGCGGCTCGGCCGCCCTGTGCGGCGCCGGCGAAGGCGCGGCCGGCGGGGCTTTCGCAGCCATGGCCTTCGCGTTCGGCTGCCTCATGATCGCCTTCGTCACGTCCGACTTCTCGGTAGCCAATGTGGCGGCCAATTCCCACACCGCCAAGCCGCTGCTGTACAAGATCGCCGGGGTGTGGGGCAGCCACGAGGGCTCGATGCTCCTGTGGTGCCTGGCCCTGACCGGTTTCGGCGCGGCCATCGCCCTGGGCGGCGACAGTCTGCCCGCGCGACTGAAGGCCAGCGCTGTAGCGGTTCAGGGCGGTCTGGGCCTGCTGTTCATCGGCTACACGGTGTTCGCCTCCAACCCCCTGATCCGGGTGCTCCACCCGCCCGTGGAGGGCAATTCACTCAATCCGGTGCTGCAGGACCCCTTCCTGGCCATCCACCCGCCGTTTCTCTATTCGGGCTACGTAGGCCTTTCGGTGGTCTTTTCCCTGGCCGTGGCGGCCCTGATCGAAGGCCGGGTGGACGCCGCCTGGGCGCGGTGGGTCCGCCCCTGGACCCTGGCCGCCTGGAGCCTGCTCACCGTTGGCATCATGCTGGGCTCGTTCTGGGCCTATTACGAACTGGGCTGGGGCGGCTGGTGGTTCTGGGATCCGGTGGAGAACGCCAGTTTCATGCCCTGGCTGGCGGCCACCGCCCTGCTGCATTCGGCCGTGGTCACGGAAAAGCGCGGCGCTCTGTCGGGCTGGACCATCTTTTTGGCGCTCCTGGCCTTCACCTTCTCCATGCTGGGCGCCTTCCTGGTGCGCTCCGGGATCTTGACCTCGGTCCACGCCTTCGCCGTCGACCCCACGCGCGGAACCCTGCTGCTGATCATCCTGGGCCTGGCGGCCGGATCAGCCTTCGCCCTGTTCGCCTGGCGCGCGCCGGCCTTGGCGCCCGGCGGGCTGTTCGCGCCGATCAGCCGCGAAAGCGCTCTGGTGCTCAACAACCTTTTCCTGTCGGTAGGCGCAGCGGCGGTGTTGTGGGGGACCCTCTACCCCCTGGTCTTCCAAGCCCTGACCGGCAAAGCGATTTCGGTCGGACCGGCCTGGTTCAACCTCACCTTCGGTTCGCTGATGGCGGTGGCGCTGCTGATTCTGCCGATCGGCCCAATGCTGGCCTGGAAGCGCGGCGACCTGGCCGGCGCCCTGCAGCGGCTTTGGATCGGGGCTCTTGTCGCGATCGCCGCCGGAGTCCTGGTCTATGCGCTTTTCGCGCCTCGCGCCTGGCTGCCTCTGGTGGGCGTCACCCTCGGCGTGTGGCTGATCGCCGGCTCATTCGCCGAGTTGGCCGAACGCATCCGTCTCGGCCGGGTGTCATCGGGCGAGGCGCTGCGGCGTCTGCGCGGTTTGCCGCGCGGGGCGTTCGGCATGACCCTGGCCCATATCGGCATGGGCGTGTTCGTCATGGGCGCGGCCTACGAAACCAGTCATCGCATCGAAGCCGCCGCGGTGCTGTCGCCGGGCGACCATCTGAATGTCGGCGCCTATGTCCTGACCCTGAATCGGGTCGGCGACGCGGAGGGCAAGAACTATCTGGCCGAACGCGCCGGCCTGTCCGTCACCCGCGACGGCCGCCTCGTCTGCAGCGCCGAACCGGAGCGGCGGCTCTATGCGCCGGGCCGTCAGAACACCTCCAAGGTCGCGTTGTGTGAAAAAAGCCTGGGTGACGTCTATATCGTGCTGGGCGAGCGGCGAACGGGTCCCCACGGCGCCCCCGGTTGGCTGGTTCGCGCTTATTGGAATCCCTGGGCGCGTCTGATCTTCGCCGGACCGTTGCTGATGGCCCTTGGCGGCGCCGTTTCGCTATCGGACCGCCGCCTTCGCCTGGCCGCGCCGCGTCGGGCGGCCGAGACCGTGGCGGAGGCGCGAGCGTGAGACTGGCGCCCTTGTTGGCGGCTCTGGCGGCTATCGCCTGTCTCGGCGCCGCGGCCGACCCGGCCGAACGCCTGGCCGATCCCGCACAGGAGGCGCACGCCAGGGCGATTTTCCAGCAGGTGCGCTGTGTCGTCTGCCAGAACGAATCGATCGACGATTCCGAAGCCGACGTGGCCGGAGATCTTCGCCGCGCCATCAGAGACCAGGTCGCGCAAGGCCGCAGCGACACCGCCATCCGCACCTTTCTGGTGGCTCGCTACGGCGAATTCATCCTGCTCAAGCCCCGCTTCACCCCCGGCAATGCGCTTTTGTGGCTGGCGCCCTTCGCGCTCGCCCTGGCGGTGCTGGGGCTATTCGTCCGCTGGGCTCGACGGGCCGCGCCCGTCGAGGCCGATGATCTGACCCCGGAAGAACAGGCTCGACTGAGCCAGATCGAGGGCGGCTAGGCGAGTGCGCCACCGTTGCGCCACGATTGTGTCTCGGAAAAAGCCGGTCTTGGACTGCAAAAGCAGACCAAGGCATTGGCGACAGGCCGTCGCGCCCCTAGTTTGGGGACGACTCCGCGCCCGCCACCCCGGGGCGTGTAGACAAGGAAACTAGGACAGATGGCTTCGAAGAAGACCGGCATCATCATCGGCATCGCGGCGGCGGGCGTCGCGGCGGCTGCCCTGGCGGGCGGCGGCGTGCGCTGGTCCCCCCCATTCGCCCAGGGCGACGGCCATTTCCTGCCCTTGACCCGTATCTCCACCGGCTCGATCTTTTCGCCGCCACCCGGCGCGCCGCTGTCGTTCGCGGACATCTTCGAAAAGGTGTCGCCCGCGGTGGTGCAGATCAACGTCACCAGCCATGTGGATCCCCGCTCCGCCCAGCTGCGCATTCCAGGCCTGCCGTTCAATTCCGGACCGCCTGACGGCGATGACGACAATGGCCAGGGCGGCGGCGACGACGATAGCGGCCAGGGCGGCAAGAGCGCGCCCAAGGGCCTCAAGGCTCAGTCGGCTGGCTCCGGCTTCTTCATCTCGGCCGACGGCTACATCACCACCAACAACCACGTGGTCGAGAACGCCGAAGAGATCGAGGTCACCCTCAAGGACGGACGCAAGCTGCCGGCCAAGATCATCGGCCGTGACGAGGCCACCGACCTGGCTGTGATCAAGGTCCAGGGCGACGGCTTTCCCTTCGTGGATTTCGAGAACTCGGCCAAGCCGCGGGTGGGCGACTGGGTTCTGGCGGTGGGCAATCCCTTCGGCCTGGGCGGCACGGCCACGGCCGGGATCGTCTCGGCCTATGGCCGCGACCTGGGCGACAGCTTCGTCGACTTCATCCAGATCGACGCCCCGATCAATCGGGGTAATTCCGGCGGCCCGACGTTCGACATCTATGGGCGCGTGATCGGCGTCAATTCGGCCATCTTCTCGCCCTCGGGGGGCTCGGTGGGCATCGGCTTCGCCATCCCGGCCGACGTGGCCGACCTGATCACCAAGCAGTTGATCAGCGGCGGCAAGGTCACCAGGGGCTATCTGGGCGCCACAATCCAGAACCTGACGCCGGAAATCGCCGACAGCATGGGCATGTCGGGCCAAAAAGGCGCGGTGGTGGCTGAACTCGCCGCCGGCGGCCCCGCCCAAAAGGCCGGCTTGCAGCAGTTCGACGTCATCGTCGAGCTCAACGGCCACAAGGTCGGCGGCAATACCGAGCTGACCCGCCTGGTGGGCCAGACCCAGTCGGGCGCCGTCATGCACCTGCGGGTGCTGCGCGGCGGCAAGCCGTTGAACATCGATGTGAAGTCCGGTGTGCGTCCGTCAGAAGCTGCGCTGGCGCAAGGCCAGGGTGGCGCGGGCGGCAATGACAATGGCGCGCCAGCGACACCGGAATCCAAGACCCCGAACGTGCTCGGCCTGGCCTTAAGTCCGCTGGACGAGGCCACGCGCAACCGCCTCGGCGTACCCGGCGACGTGCACGGGGCTGTCATCACTGGGGTCAAGGCATCCTCGGACGCTGGCGAAAAGGGCCTGCATGCCGGCGACATCATCGTCTTCGCCGGCGAGCACTCGGTCACCTCGCCCACCGACGTGGTGGCGGCCGTGGCCGCGATGAAGAAGGAAGGCCGCCCCTACGTCTCTCTGGGCGTGCGCCGCGATGGGCGGACCTTGATCCTGCCGATCAAGATCGGCGACAAATAGTCGAACCACCAGAAGGGGCGCCAGCTTTGCGGATTCTGATCGTCGAGGACGACGCCGAGGCGGGCGCGGCCATGGTCCGCGGCCTCAGCGAGGCCGGCAATACGGTGACACACGTCGCCGACGGCGCCGAAGGGCTGAAGACCGCCGAAGCCGGCGAGTTCGACGTGCTGGTGGTCGACAGGATGATGCCCAAGTTGGACGGCCTGTCCATGGTCGAGGCCCTGAGACGGCACGGCGACCAGACCCCGGTGCTGTTCCTCTCGGCCCTGGGCGAGATCGAGGATCGGGTCACGGGCCTGAAGGCTGGCGGTGACGACTATCTGGTCAAGCCCTACGCCTTCGCCGAACTGATCGCCCGGGTCGAGGCCCTGGCCCGCCGGCGCGAAACCGGCTCGGTGCAGACCACCCTGCGGGTCGGGGATCTGGAGATGGATCTGATCGCTCGCGCGGTCCGCCGCGATGGCAAGGAGATTGACCTGCAGCCGCGGGAGTTCCAGCTGCTGGAATTCCTCATGCGCCACGCGGGACAGTCGGTGACACGCACCATGCTGCTGGAAAAGGTCTGGGAATACCATTTCGACCCCCAGACTAATGTCATCGACGTGCACATCTCTCGCCTGCGCTCCAAGATTGACAAGGGTTTCGACAGGGCCATGCTGCAGACGGTGCGCGGAGCCGGCTATCGGCTGGAGGTTTGAGGTCTAGAAGATGCGCCTGCCGGCCATCTTTCGCACCAACACCTTCCGGCTGACCCTGCTGTTCCTGGCCCTGTTCGCGGCCGCAGCCGCAGCCTTTCTGGGCTACATCTATCTGATGACCGCCGGCGAGATCAGCCGGTTGGCCGACGCCAGCATCGCCAAGGAAATCCAGACCCTCGACGCCGTCTACGCCAAGGGTGGCGTACCGGCCCTGCGCGCGACCATGATCGAGCGCACCGCCATCGACCAGCCCTACATCTACCTGCTGCTGGACGAATCCGGGCGCCGGATCTGGGGCACGGTGCCCGATGTTCCCGTGGGTCAATCGGACGAGCGCAACATCGTCTGGACCCATTTCAAGATGGCGGAGGCGGCGCCGGACGGAAGCCGTCAATCGCGGTTGGCGCGCGGCGAACGCCAACGCCTGAGCGGCGGCGAGATCCTTTTCGTGGGCGAGGACATCGGCGAGACCGAGTCCTATGTGGCCAAGATCGTCCGCGCCCTGTGGGGCGCGGGGGTGCTGGTGGTGGTCCTGGGCCTGGCCGGCGGGATCTTGGTCAGCCGTAATGTCAGCCGCTCGATCAGCGGCCTCAACGCGGTGGTCGGTGCGGTGCAGGGCGGCGACCTGCGCGCCCGGGCCGGCTTGCGCGGGGCTGGAGACGAGTTTGAGGAACTGGCCATCGGCCTCAACGACATGCTCGACCGGCTGGAGCGCTCCATCGGCAGCCTGCGCCATGCCGGTGACGCCATCGCCCACGACCTGCGCTCGCCCCTGACCCGTCTGCGCACGCGGCTGGAGGTGGCCATGCTGGAGGTCGAAGCCGGCAAGAGCGACCCCAAGGCCGCCCTGGCCCAGGCCCTGGAGGACGCCGAGGGGGTGCTACGCACCTTCACCGCCGTGCTGTCCATTTCGCGCCTGCAGGCGGCCGGCTCGGCGCCCGACCAGCGCCCCTTCGATCCCAGCCAGTTGGCCGCCGATGTGGCTGAACTTTATGAGCCTCTGTGCGAGGATCAGGGGCTGGACTTCAAGGCCGAGATGTCCCCGGGGCTGACGGTGAAGGGCAACCGCGAATTCCTGGCCCAGGCCCTGGCCAATCTGTTGGATAATGCGGTCAAATACACCCCCACTGGCGGCGCGGTGATGCTGCGCGTGCGACGGCGCTCCTCCGGCGAGGTGGAGTTCTCGGTCACCGACACCGGCCCCGGCGTGCCGGATGGCGAGCGCGAGCGGGTGGTCGAGCGCTTCGTGCGGCTGGAAAACAGCCGAAACCAGCCCGGCGCCGGCCTCGGCCTGCCCCTCGTCGCGGCGGTGGCTGAGGCCCACGGCGGGCGGCTGGAACTGGACGAAGGCCCGGGCAAGGTGGGTGAGATGGGTCCCGGCTTGCGGGTCGCGCTGATCCTGCCCAGGGTGGGGTAGCATCCCACCCATGACCACCGCCCGCCTCGCCGAATTGCTGCGCCCCTGCGGCCCCGTCATCGACGCCGCCGGAGCTGAGCGGGCGTTCGAGGCGACAGCCGCCGCCGCGACGCGAGAGGGCTGGTCGGAGCTGTTGGCCCAGGCCGAGCCGGCGCTGCGGCCGGTCTTTGCGGCCTCGCCCTATCTGGCCAGCCTGGCCCGATTGCGGCCGGCGATGCTGGGTCGGGTGCTCGGCGAGGCACCCGAGGCGCGGCTGGAGGCGATTCTGGCCGCAGCCACGCGGCTGGAGACTGAGCCGTCGACGCCGGGTCAGGTCGCGCGGGGTCTACGCCAGCTGAAGGCCGAGACCCACCTGCTGACCGCCCTGGCCGACCTGGGCGGGGTCTGGGACCTCGACGCGGTGACCGCCGCTCTGACCCGCTTCGCCGACGCCGCCCTGCGCGCGGCCGTGGCCGAAGCCGCACGCGGCGAGATTGCTCGGGGGCGGCTGAAGCCGGCGCTGGCGCCGGGCCAAGGCCCGATCCCCGGCCTGTTCTGCATCGCCATGGGCAAGTACGGAGCCTTCGAACTCAACTATTCCAGCGATATCGATTTTTCGGTTTTCTTCGACCCCGACGTCTTGCCACTGGCCGGCGGCGTCGAGCCCCTGGCCCTGGCTGTGCGCCTGACCCAGGCCATAGCCGAGCTTCTGCAGGCGCGCACGGCGGACGGCTATGTGTTCCGCGTGGACCTGAGGCTGCGTCCAGATCCCTCCTCGACCCCGGTGGCGGCGCCGATCGCCGCCGCCATGGACTACTATGAAAGCGTCGGCCAGAACTGGGAGCGGGCGGCCTATATCAAGGCCCGTGTGGCGGCCGGCGACATCGCCACGGGCCAGGCCTTCCTGGCCGGGCTGCAGCCCTTCATCTGGCGGCGCAACCTGGATTTCGCCGCCATAGCCGACATCCATTCGATCAAGCGCCAGATCCATGTGCACAAGGTCGACGAGCGCATGGAGGCCAAGGGCGCCGACCTGAAACTGGGCCATGGCGGCATCCGCGAGATCGAATTCTATGTCCAGACCCAGCAGCTGATCCTGGGCGGCCGCGACCCAAACCTTCGCGGTCGCCGCACGCTCGACGCCCTGAACGCCCTGGCCGGCGCCGGCCATGTGGACCCCAAGGTGGCGACGGAACTGACCCAGGCCTATGCGACCCTGCGGGCCCTGGAGCATCGGGCCCAGATGATCGGCGACCACCAGACCCACAAGCTGCCTGAGAGCGACGGTGAACGTCGCCGCATCGCCGCCCTTTTCGGTGAAGCGGACCTGCGCCGGTTCGACGCCGCGGTGGGCCGGCTGCTGCGCGGCGTCAATGGCCGCTATGGCGAGCTGTTCGCCGACGACGAAGATTTGTCGTCGCGATTCGGCAGCCTGGTCTTCACGGGGGTGGAGGACGATCCGGAAACCCTCAAAACCCTTCACCGGATGGGTTTTACTGAACCGCCGAGAATTTCCGCCACCATCCGCGCCTGGCACCACGGCCGCATCGCCGCCACCCGCACCGAGCGCGGGCGCGAACTGTTCACCCGCCTGGCCCCTCGCCTGCTGGAAGCCGCCCAGGCCACCGGCGCGCCCAATACGGCCTTCGCCCGCTTTGCAGACTTCTTCGCCGGCCTGACCTCCGGGGTGCAGGTCCAATCCCTGTTCCTGGCCCAGCCCAAGCTGTTCGATCTGGTGGTCGAGGTCATGGCCTTTGCCCCGCGCCTGGCCGCAACCCTGGCCCGACGCCCCACGGCCCTGGACGCCCTGCTTGACCAGGACTTCTTCCAGCCGATCGAGCGCGGCGACCATATCGTCGCCTTGGACGCGGCGCTGGCCCGCGCCGGACCGGGCTACGAGGTGGCGATGGACGCGGTGCGCAGGGTTCACCGCGAGCAGGCCTTTCGCATCGGCGTACAGGTGATGAGCGGAGCCGCCGGCGCCACCGAGGCGGGCGCAGCCTTCGCCGACCTGGCTGATGGCTGCGTGCAGGCCCTGGCCCCCGCCGCCCTGGCCGAGGTCATACGCATCGGCGGGGAATTCCCCGGCGACGTGGCCGTGGTCGCCCTGGGCCGTTGCGGCTCGCGGGAGATGAACGCCGGCTCCGATCTCGACCTGATGACGGTCTACGGCGCGCAAGACCCCCAGGCCATGTCCACGCTCAAGGGCTGGGGCGCCGAGACGGTCTATGCCCGTTTCACCCAGCGCCTGATCGCCGCCCTGTCCGCCCCCACGGCCGAGGGCGGGCTCTATGCCGTGGATATGCGTTTGCGGCCCTCCGGCACGGCCGGCCCCGTGGCGGTCAGTCTCGCCTCGCTGACGAACTACTATGCCGAGGAGGCCGAGACCTGGGAGTTTCTGGCCCTGACTCGGGCCCGCGTGGTCTGGGCCAGCAGCCCAGCCTTCGCCCAGGCGACGTCGGCGGCGACCGAGGCCGCCCTGCGCCGCCCACGCGATCCTTTAACGACCGCGGCCGAGGTTTTGGACATGCGCGCCTTGATGGCCCGGGAGCGGCCACCACACGGCTTCTGGGATCTCAAACTATCGCCGGGCGGCCTGGTCGATGTGGAGTTCGCCGCCCAGTACCTGCAGATCATAAACGCAGCTCACGGCGGCCCCTTGAAGGGCCACACGGCCGAAGCGCTGGCGGCTCTTGCGGCGGCGGGCCTGGCCGACCATGCCGTCCTGTCCGACCTGCTTGCGGCCTGGACCCTGCAGCAGGACCTGTCGCAGATCCTCAAAGTCGCCCTGGAGGATCGCGCCGATCCCAGCGGTGAGCCCAAGCGGTTTCGCCAACGCCTGGCCCGCGCCGGCGCCGCGCGCGACTTCGCCGCCCTCGAACGCCGCCTGAGCGACCGGCGCGCCAAGGCGCGGCGGGCGTTCGAGACTGTGATTCCCAAAGGATAGCCAATGCGGCCTACGACGAGGCGTTTCGGCAGGATACCCGCTTCAGGCCGCGGTCACCGTCAACACGCCACCGCCGTCCGCTGAGGCTTCGATCAACGGGATCTCGAACCAGAAGGTCGAACCCGAGCCTTCGATGCTTTCGACGCCGATACGGCCGTGCATCAAGTCGACGATGCCTTTGCAGATCGCCAAGCCCAGTCCCGTGCCGCCATGCAGTCGGGTGGTGGAGCTGTCGGCCTGAACAAAGCGGGTGAACAGACGGTCGAGGCGGTCTGCCGGAATGCCCGCGCCCGTATCCGTCACCTCGAACCGCAGCGTCGCTGGGCCGGAACGCGCGACTTTCAGGATCGCAGACCCTGCTTCGGTGAATTTGACGGCGTTGCTGAGCAGATTGGTGACGACCTGCCGCAAACGCGTGATGTCGGTCAGCACGGTCCCCGGCACATCGTCCGCGACCTGCACGCTGAGAACCAAGCCTTTGGTCTTCGCCTGCTGATCCATGAGGGCGGCGACCTCGCGCGCCAGGTTGCGCAGATCGACGGGCGCGCGCTCCAGATCGACATGCCCCGCCTCGACCTTGGAAAGGTCGAGCACATCGTTGATCAGAGCCAACAGCGACCGGCTAGCGTCGCCGATCCGCTTGACGAACATGGCTTCCATCTCACCCAGCTTGCCCTTGACGGCCAAAAGGCCAGCGAAGCCGATGATCGCGGTCAGCGGTGTGCGCAGTTCGTGGCTCATATTGGCCAGAAAGTCCGACTTGACCTGGGACGCCGCCTCGGCCTCCTCCTTGGCCGCCCGCAGATCTTCTTCCATCTGTCGGCGCGTGGTGACGTCGCGCAGCACGGTGATGGACTCCAACGCCTGGCCCTTGTCGCCATAGATGACCGAGGGCGCACCCTCGAACCACCGATACTCACCGCTCTTGGTGCGCAGCCTCATCTGGCGATCCTGGCTCGGGTCAATGGGGGCGCCGCTGAACCTTTGTCGACGACGCTCGGCCGCAGCCTGCAGATCGTCCGGGTGCATGAGATCAAAGGTACTGCGCCCCACGATCTCTTCCGGCTCATAACCTTGCGCCCGGATCGCCGGCGAGCAATAGCGGACAATGCCGTCCGGACCGGTGCGGACGATGATGTCGGATGAGTGTTCCGCCAATAGGCGATAACGCGCCTGGGCGGCGATGGCCTCGTCCCGCGCCTCCACCATCGAACGCAGGATGATGCGACGCTGGGCGAGGACCGAGGCGACCGGCAACACCGCCAGGGAGCAGGTGGCCAGGAACAGTTGCAATATCAAAATCCGCTCGGTCATCGACCCGTGATTGAGCGCTGTGGGACCGACCTTGGCGACCGCCGCGAGGGTCGAGATCATCGCTGTGACCAGGATGGCCAGAGCCGCGCCCTCCAACTCGAACTGGAAGGCCATCAACAGGATCGGAGGCAGGGCCAGGAACATGACCGGATAGCGCGACTGACCGAACACGGCCGCCAAGCCGAGAACCAGGACCAGGCCGCCCATGAGAGCGTCTCGCCGGCGGGCAGGGCTCCAGATCATCGCCCCCTTGCGTTGAAGCAGGATCAGGGCGGGGGTCAGAATGACGAAGCCCAACCCATGGGCCAGGCCGCGGACGGTGACGTTGAGCAGCACCGGCGCACTGCTGGACGACCAGACAATCGGAGAGGCCACCACCGCGACGGCCCAGGGAACTGACAGCGAAGCCAGGGCGAAGCTGGCCAGATGAGCTGGTTTGGCGAAGTCCAGGCCCCGGCCACGCCAACGCCACAACCATCCCGCCACCAGCAAGACCTCACCCATATTGGTCAGGGCGAAGGAGAAGGTGAGTGGCAGGTTCCGCCCCATCGCCACGCCAACAACGAGGTTGACGATGAAACAGCCTGCCAGCCGACTCAACCAGTCCCGCGGCGGGTGGCGCAGGATCATCGCCAATGCGATCGCGGTGGCGGGAGCGATCGGAGCGACACTGCCCCGGCTATCCCGGCCAAGGGACAGGCTCAACCACATCAAGACGCCGAAGACCGCCGCGCCCAGCAGGGTTCGCGGCCAATGCGACCGTTCGCCTGAGTTCTCTGGCGAAGCCTCTGGATGCGCAAGATCGCTCATCGACAGCTCCAAGCAGCCGCGTCAGGCGCTATGCCGCCGGTGGTTCCAAGCCGAGGTGTGTTGCGTTGCGCGGCGAGACAGCGATCGTTGGTCGTTCTTGGTGAGATCAGACACCCTCCATTCAAGGTCGCCAGGGTGAGCAGACTTAATTGACTATGCCTGAACCGATGTGTTCGCGGAACCACCCGGCATCCGCGCCAGGATGTCATGAGCGTTCAGCGGCTTTCTTATGCAGTCGTCCGCCCCGGTAAGCCGCGCCAGGTCAATACACAGCGCCGCGCTCAAGCGGCCACCGCCGGAGATAGCGATAAGACGCATGTCCGGCCAGCGGGACCGGATCCGCGCGATTAGCTCTATGCCGTCAATGTCGGGCATCAGCACATCCACGACGCTGGCCTCAAAGGTCCGGCTCTCCAGAAGCCTCAAGCCCCGCTCTGCGTCGCAAGCTTCCTCGACCGTCCGCCCCAAAGCGCGCAGTTGTTCCGCAAGATTTCGACGGAACAGCTCATCGTCGTCGATCAGGCAAATGGAACCCGTCATCCCCGTCACCTAGCATAGGCAGGGCCCGCCCGGTAGAGTGGCGCGTCGATACGCCGCCAGAACAAAAGGCTTGAACGCAGGGAATGGGGGCCAGCCGTCATTGTCGAAATTGAACGTACTTTATGTGGAAGACGACCGCGATCTGCGGGATGTCGGTGAGCTTTCCCTCGGCCTGGACGAGGACATCGCCGTACAGACCGCCGAATCCGGAGTCGCGGCCCTGGCCCTGCTCGACAACGGCGAATACCGGCCGGACGTCGTCCTGCTGGACGTAATGATGCCGGTGATGGATGGCCCCGCGGTGCTCGCCGCCCTGAGGGCGCGCCCGGCCCACCAGCGGACCCCGGTGATTTTCATCACCGCCCGCACCCAATCGCATGAGGTGTCCGCCTATCAGCAGCTCGGCATAGCTGGCCTTATCACCAAGCCGTTCGACCCGCTGGCGCTCGCCCCCGAGGTTCGCCGCATCTTGGCGCGGTGGGGGGTGTGAACGATCAGCTGCAGGTGCTGAAGCTGCGCTTTCTTGAGCGCTGCTCACGCGACCTGGCTCTGATCGAGCGCGCGCTCGAGGATCCGGCGGTGAGCATAACCGGAGACTTTGTGGAGACCTTACACAAGCTGTCCGGTTCGGCCGGGTCCTTTGGATACCCTGCGATCAGCGAGCTTGCGGGGCGGGTCGATGACGAGCTGATGTCGGGCGCGCCGCCGTCCAGGGAAAGCTTGCTGGCCTTGGCCCAGGGCCTGCGTGGCCTTTAGCCGGGCGCAAGCCCCCTTCAAACGGCGATCGCTACCTGGGCCACGCTGCTCATCTGGTGCAGAGGCAGGATCACCGTGACCGTCGTGCCCTCGCCTGGGGTGCTGGCGATTTCCAGTTCGCCGCCATGGAGTTCGATCAGTGACTTGGTCAGGGCCAGGCCCAGGCCAGTGCCCTGTTGGGTCTTTGAGAGCTGGCTTTCGATCTGTTCGAAGGGTTTGGCCAGGCGCAACAGATCCTCAGGCGAGATGCCGATGCCGGTGTCGCGGACATAGATGCGCATCTTGTCGCCGGTAAAATCGCGGCGACGCTCGGCCGAAACAGCCACGGTGCCCCCGTGAGGGGTGAATTTGAGCGCATTGGACAGCAGGTTGAGCAGCACCTGCTTGATCGCACGATAGTCGGCCTCGAATTCCGGCAATTCCGGCAGGTCGACCTCGAGCTTCAGGCCCGTGGCGTCAGCCCGATTGCGCACCAAGCGGACGGCGTCCTCAATCACGTCCTCGACGTTCAAGGGCTCGAAGCTGAGATTCATCTTGCCGGCTTCGATCTTGGACATGTCGAGAATGTCGTTGATCAGGGCCAGCAGATGCTGGCCGGACGACAGGATGTCCCCGGCATATTCCTTGTAGCGGCGCTCACCCAGCGGGCCGAACATTTCGGCGACCATGATCTCGGAAAAGCCGTTGATGGCGTTGAGCGGGGTGCGCAGCTCGTGGCTCATATTGGCCAGGAACTCGCTCTTGGCCCGGTTGGCGCCCTCGGCGCGGATTTTCTCGGCCTCGTATTTGCGCGCCAGATCAGCCAGCTGCCCCTGGCTCTGTTCCAGATTGTCCACGGCCTCCTGCAGCTGGGCTTCGTTGGCGCGCCGCGCCTCATCCTGCAGCTTGATGGCGGTGATGTCGGCGGCGGTCATCACCATGCCGCCCTCGGCGGTGCGGCGCTCGGAGATCTGCAGCCAGCGGCCGTCGTCCATCTCGGCCTCACGCACGCCGGGGCCGGCCTCGGGCGCGGGCTGCTCCTGTTTGATCGCCAGACGCATGTATTTCTTGACCGCATCATAGGCGGCGCCGGGTTTGATAACCCGTGGTTCAAGCGAGAAGAACACTCGGAAGCTATTGTTGCACATGAGCAGCCGCCCGTGCCGGTCCCACAGCACGAAGGCTTCGGAGACGCTGTTGATCGCGTCGCGCAGCCGCACTTCGGCCGCCTGGGCGCGCGCCTGGGTGATCCGCTCCTCGGTCACGTCCAGCATCACGCCGCGGATGCAGCGATAGCCCTTCTCGCCGGCCTCGCCCGAGGCCTGGCCTCGCGCGTCGATCCATACCGATTTGCCGTCGGGCAGCAGCACGCGGAAGGAAACGTCAAAGGCGCCGTAAGTACGAGCCGATTCCAGGGTCTGGCGAACCCGGTCGCGGTGGTCGGAGGCGATCCGCTCCAGCACGTCCGCGCCAGGGGCGACGCCGGCGCCGCCCCAGCCGAGGATAGCGCCGGTGATTTCGGACATGAACAGGCTGTCCTTGTCCAGGTCCCACTCCCAGATGCCGCAGCGCGCAGCCTCCACCGCCATACGGAAGCGCTTTTCGGTTTCGACGACGGCCTTCTGCGCGTTGTCTGTCTTGCGGATCTGCGTCAGCACCATCACGGCCAGGCCGCAGCCAATGGCCAGGGGCGCCAGAAGCGAGATCAACTCTGCGATCCGGTTCTGCGCCGATGCGCCCGCCGCATGGGTCGGCGGCGTCGCCGCCACCGCGATCAAAGCCCCGCCGGCGACGGGTTCCGCCGCCAGTTCGACCGCGCTTCCGTCCGGCAGGGCGCCGGTGGCCGACCTGGACTCCAGCGCGCCCGGTTCGGTGTGCAGGGCGTCCCTGAGATTGACCGCATCGCTGACGCCGCCACGGCCCTTGCCGGCGACCACGCCGCCATCGGGAGTGGCCAGAACCAGGGCCGAGGCGGGATCCTCTCCCGGCAGGACGCCGGCGAGATCGACCGCGGCGATCAGGAACACCCGGCCGTCAACGGTGGTTACGCTGCGCGCCGCATAGACCGAGGCGTTCGTCCCATGGCCCACCGAGCCGATCCAGAAGCTGCGGCCCGAGGCGCCCGCCGCCTGAGCGGCCTTGGCCCAATCGACCTGACCCCCGCCAGCCTCGGCGCGCACCCCGTCCTCGCCCACAACCGCCACGGCCTTGGCGACAGGCTTGCCGGCGGCCAAGCCGGCCTCGGCGGCATCCATCGGCGACGTGGGCAGCCGGGTCAGGAGTGCGCCGGAGGCCGACAGGGCGGCATCCACGCGGCTGACGGCGCCGTCCGCGCGCGCGGCTAGGGCGGCGACCTCATCGGCCGGATTGGGTCCCCGGCCATCCAAAGCCCTCGCCCCGTTGCGCTCCAGGCGCGCGACGCCGACCACGGTATAGACGGCCAGCATCAGCAGCGCCGACAGCACGGCGATGCGGAAATGGGTGGAGCTGAGGGCGCGCAGTTTCACCGCCGCCGGCGCGCCCGCCGTCACGCGGTCGCGACGCCGCTCTCCCAGACCAATAGTGGCTTGTCGCCCCGCCAATACGCCAATGCCCTTCGCGCGAGTCAGTTAGGGCAAGCTTAGACGCGTGCGAGGAATCCTGTCACGCGGCGACCTGCAATCAGGCCGCGACGGAATCGCCTCTGTGACATTTTAGCGGAGTTCAGGCTCGCCCTGGAGTCAAGATGTCCAGAGCGCGGCGAGGCAGATCGCCCACAGGAATCGTCGCCTATCCCTCCGTCTCGTCCGCCAGCGCCCGGCTGGCCAATTCATAGACGTTCTTGGACAGGCCATCTGTGTCGACGATCCGCTGCAGCTGGGCGCGCATCAGCTCGCCAAGCTCAGGCGTATAGCGCCGCCAGCCGCCCAGGGGCTCCACCAGCCGGGCGGCGGTCATGGGATTGAAGCCGTCGATGGCCAGGATCTGGTCGGCCAGGAAACGGTAGCCGGCGCCGGACGGATCGTGGAACCGGGCCGGATTGGCGCTGGTGAAGCTCTGCACCAGGGCGCGCAGGCGGTTGGGATTGCGCGGATCGAAATCGGGGTGGGCGGTCAGTCCCAGAACCCGGCCCAACACGTCCTCGGCCGGGCTGCGCGCCTGGACTGCGAACCACTTGTCGATAACCAGGGGCTCGCCCTTCCAGCGCTCGTAGAACTCGGCCAGGGCGCTATCGAACGCCTCGCCGCCCATGAGCATCAGGGCCGAGAGCCCGCCCATGGCGTCGGTCATGTTGCCGGCGGCCTGGAAATGGCCCTGGGCGCGCTCGATATTGACGATGTGGGGGTCGGCGGCCAGCATGTCCAAGGCGGCGTTGCGCAGGGCGCGGCGGCCGGCGCTCTGGGCGTCGGTGGAAAACTCGCCCCCCTCCTGCATGCCGCCGTGCAGCCGGCGCAATAGATCGTTCAGGTGGATCGCCAGGCGGGAGCGCAGGGCCTCGCGCGCCTCATGGATGGCCGCCGGGTCGGCCGGGGCGCTGACCACAGCCAGGTCGGACTCGGTTGGCAGCCCCAGGAGCAAGGCCTTGAAGGCCGGCTCGGACGACTGGTCGGACAGGGCGCGGCCCACCGCCTCGGCATAGCGTTCTTCGCCCACCTCGTCCGGCTCGCCTTCGGCGCGCTTGAGGATCAGGTCGCGGGCCAAGTCCTGGCCGGCCTCCCAGCGATTGAACAGGTCCGGGTCCGAAGCCAGGAGCACATAGCGGTCGCGGTCCGGGGCGTCGGTGGTCAGGCGCACGGGGGCGGAGAAGCCGCGCAGGGCCGACAGCACCGGTGGGCGGGCCACACCTTCCAGCCGCACGGTCTTTTCCGCCCGGTCCAGCACGATCACCGCGCCGTCAGGGCCGCTGGACATCCCGTCCAGGCGGAAGCCCTGGCTCTCGCCGTCGGCGTCGAGCAGGCCGATGGCAAGGGGCACGGGCAAGGGGGTCTTGGTCGGCTGGCCGGGAGTGGGCGCCGTGGTCTGGCGTAGGGTCAGCTTCAGGGTCTGGGCGGCCTCGTCATAGGCGCTTTCGATATCGACCTTGGGCGTGCCGGCCTGTTCGTACCAGGCGAAGAAGGGCGTCAGATCGCGGCCCGAAGCGTCGGCGAAGCACTGGATGAAGGCCTCGACCGTTGTCGCATGGCCGTCCCAACGTTCGAAATAGAGGTCCATGCCGGCCCGAAACATCTGCGCGCCCAACAGGGTCTTGAGCATGCGGATGACCTCCGCGCCCTTCTCGTAGATGGTGGCGGTATAGAAGTTGTCGATCTTCAGATAGCTGGACGGCCGCACCGGATGTGACAGCGGCCCGGCGTCCTCGGGGAACTGGCGCGCGCGCAGGGCCCGCACGTCCTTGATCCGCTGCACCACATGGCCGCGCATGTCGCCGGAGAAGCTCTGGTCGCGGAAGACGGTCAGGCCCTCCTTCAGGCACAGCTGGAACCAATCGCGACAGGTGATGCGGTCACCGGTCCAGTTGTGGAAATATTCGTGGGCCACCACGCCCTCGATCCGCTCATAGTCGAAATCGGTGGCGGTGGCGGAATCGGCCAGCAGCAGGGAGGAGTTGAAGATGTTCAGCCCCTTGTTCTCCATGGCGCCGAAATTGAAGTCGCGCACGGCCACGATCATGAACAGGTCCAGGTCGTATTCGCGGCCGAATGTCTCTTCGTCCCATTTCATCGAGCGCTTCAGGGAATCCATGGCGTAGAGGGCGCGGGACGCCATGCCGGTGTCCACATAGATGCGCAGCTCGACCGTGCGACCGCTCATGGTGACCAGGCTGTCGGCCAGTTCGTCCAGCTCGCCAGCCACCAGGGCGAACAGATAACAAGGCTTGGGGAAGGGGTCAGTCCACACCGCGAAGTGCCGGCCGCCGTCCAGGTCGCCCTGTTCGGTCAGGTTACCGTTGGACAACAGACGCGGATAGGCCGACTTGTCCGCCACCACCCGCACCGTATAGCGGGCCAGCACGTCTGGCCGGTCCGGGAACCAGGTGATCTTGCGGAAGCCCTCGGCCTCGCACTGGGTGCAGAAGCGGCCGGCGGACATATAGAGGCCTTCGAGGGCTTTGTTGTTCTCGGGGTCGATCTCGACCTCGGTCTCCAGCACGAAGGCGTCGGGCGCGTTCGCGATGGTCAGGTCATCGGCGGTGATTGCATAGTCGCCCTCGCCCAGCACCCGCCCGTCGATGGCCACCGAGATCGGCTTCAGCCGCACCCCATCCAGCCGCAGGGCCTCGGCATGATCGCCATTGCGCCGCACCGTCAGCCGAGCCTTGACCCGCGTGGCGGTTGGCTCCAGCCGGAAGTCCAGATGGACCTCGTCGATCAGGAAGGCGGGCGGGCGATAGTCGGTGAGCCGGATCGGCTGGGGGGTCTCGGTGCGCATGGTGCGCATTTAGCCACGGGCGGCGGCCGGCGCCAGCGGGGGCGTGGGGTGACGGGGGATTTGAACTGCTGGCGCGCCCGCTGTCCTCACTTGACTCACGCATATCCCGTTGGTTATGGATAAAATCAATAACCAGAGAGTTATACATCTAAATGCCACACGAACATGACGTGCTGTTCAGAACGCTCGCCGATCCGACGCGACGAGCTCTCTTCGAGCGTTTGTGCCGCGAAGGAGAGCAGACAGTCGCGGCCCTGACGGCGCGGGCTGGGGTCTCGCAGCCGGCGGTCTCGAAGCATCTGGGGATCCTGAAACAGGCCGGACTGGTGCGCGACCGACCGGAGGGCCGTCAAACCCACTATAGCGCGCAGCTCGTAGCCTTGGCCCCGCTGATCGACTGGACGAACCAGATGGCCGGCTTCTGGGAGAGCCGGTTCGACGCCCTGGAAGACATACTCAAAAGGATGGATCAATGACCGATACTGCGACCGAAATACGCTCCGTGGTGGTCGAACGGGATGTGCCCTTTCCCCCGGAAAAGATCTGGCGCGCGCTCACGCAACCACACCTCATCGAGGAGTGGCTCATGAAGAACGACTTCAAGCCTGTCGTCGACCACCGTTTCAATCTTCGTGGAGACTGGGGCGCTGTCGATTGCCAGGTCCTGGCGGTCGAGCCAAACAAGACTCTGACCTACACTTGGGCGGCCATGGGCCTCGAGAGCGTCGTAACCTGGACGCTCACCCCATCGAACACGGGGACCCATCTGCGCATGGAGCAGGCGGGCTTTCGGTCGGATCAGGAGCAGGCCTACCAGGGGGCCAAGTACGGTTGGCAGAAATTCTTTGGAAACCTGGAGCGGGTTTTGGCCGGGCCGGAATTCGAGGCAATGGTCCAATGAATCCATCGGAAAATATTGACCAGCCGATCACGGGACACACCGATTGGCGTGGCGAGACGCTGGCCTGCGCCGCAGGGCCCGGTCTAGCCGCTTTCAGGCGCAAATGACCAGGCCGTTCAAGGTGGCCGATTTCCTCCGGCCCTTGGAAGCCTGAGACGAAGCCACGGCTGTCCAGCGGTGACGAGCCTATATTTCCCTACTCCGCCGCCTGGGCCTGCAAGGCCTCCGGCGCGGCTGGGATCTCGTTCAGATAGCGTTCGATGGCCGAGGCCTCCTGGGCTAGGCGGCGGATCGGGGCCGGCGCATCGTCGTCGGAATCGGCCACCAGGGCCATCAGTTCGCGGGCTAGTCCCAGCAGGCGCGGGGCGGCGGTGATCAGGCGGGCCTGGTGTTCGATCTTGCGCGGGTCGCGGTCATATTCGGCCCCGGGCGTGCGCCAGCCACCCCAGTCGGTGGCGTCGGTGACAACCACCGGGAAGGTGCCCGGATAAGGATGGTGGCCGCAGTCTTCAGGCGCCTGCCACTTGTTGCGCGCCCGCAAGAGGCGCCAGCGCGAGCCGTCGTCGCCGCCCACCTCGATCTCGGCCTTGTCCTCGGCGCGCAGCTCGTTGGCCAGGAATTCCCGGCCCAGGCCTACCTCGTAGAGGATGCGCACGGGCTCGTCGAAGCCCTTGGCCCAGATGGGCACGAGCTTTTCGATCACCGCCCAGGCGCCGACGCTCTCGACCCAGACCTTCTGGTTGCGGTGAAACTGGGCCTTGGCCATGGGCGCTCGCGGTCAGTGAAACCAATCCCCTGAGGGTGAATGAAAATCATTGACGCGAGGTCAATCTTTCCCCGCGCGGAAAGCCGAGTATCCTGGCGGCAAAACCGGGAACAAGGCCGCGTCGGGAGGCGCACCAGATGAATTTCGACTACACCGACGACCAGAAGTTTCTCAAGACCGAGGCGCGCAAGTTCCTCGAGGCGCGCTGCACCGTGGCCGCGGTCCGCGCGGTGCTGGACGATCCGGACAAGAGCCATGACGCGGCCCTGTGGAAGGGCGTCGCCGAGCAGGGCTGGCTGGGTGCGGCCATCCCCGAGGAATTTGGCGGCTTGGGCCTGGGGCGCATCGAGCTGTGCGCCATCGCCGAGGAGTTGGGCCGGGTCTGCGCGCCCATCCCCTTCGCCTCCACCGTCTATTTCCTGGCCGAGGCCCTGATGCTGGCTGGCTCGGATGCGCAAAAGGCCGCCTGGCTGCCCAGGATCGCCGAGGGCCATGAAATCGGCTGCTTCGCCACCTCGGAAGGGCCCGGGGCGATCTCACCGACCACCCTGCAGGCCAAGGTCGAGAACGGCAGGCTGACCGGGGTCAAGATCCCGGTGACCGATGGCGACATCGCCGACGTGGCGGTGGTCCTGGCCAAGGAGAACGGCCAGCCGGGCCTGTTCATCGTCAATCTCAAGGGCGAAGGCGTCACCCGCGAGACCCTGAAGACCCTCGACCCCACCCGCGGCGTGGCCAAGCTGAGCTTCAACGGCGCCGTGGCCGAGCGGCTGGGCGGGGCCGGCGAAGGTTTCGCCCTGACCGAGGCGGTGATGGACCGGGCGGCGGTGCTTTTGGCCTTCGAACAGCTGGGCGGCGCTGATCGCTCACTGGAAATGGCCAAGGCCTATGCTCTGGAGCGCTATGCGTTCGGCCGGGTGATCGCCAGCTATCAGGCGATCAAGCACAAGCTAGCCGATATCTATGTGAAGAACGAACTGGCCCGCTCCAACGCCTATTATGGCGCGTGGGCGCTCAACGCCGAGGCGGCCGAACTGCCCCTGGCGGCCGCGGCGGCGCGGGTGGCCTCCTCCGAAGCCTTCTGGTTCGCCTCCAAGGAAAATGTCCAGACCCATGGTGGCATGGGCTTCACCTGGGATGTGGACTGCCACCTCTATTACCGCCGCTCCCGGCAACTGTCCCTGGTGGCCGGCGCGCCCCGGGTCTGGAAAGAACGGCTGGTGCGCCAGCTCGAACGTCGTAACGCGGCCTGATCGGCAAGGATTTCAGACCATGGATTTCAACGACTCTCCCGAAGAAGCCGAATTCCGCACCAAGGCTCGCGAGTGGCTCACCGCCAATGCGCCGGAGCCCACCCCGTCACGCGGCGCGCCCCTGCGCCACGCCGACCTGATGACTGCGGCCAAGGCCTGGCAGGCCAAGAAGGCGGCCGCTGGCTACGCCCAGATCACCTGGCCCAAGGAATGGGGCGGAGGCGGGGGCACCCCCATGCAGTCAGTGATCTTCGGCCAGGAGGAGGCCAAGTTCGGCGTCGCCTACGGATTCTTCCAGATCGGCCTGGGCATGTGCGTACCCACGGTGATGGCCTTCGCCGACGAGGACACCAAAAAGCGCTTCGTCGGCCCCGCCGTGCGCGGCGAGGAGATCTGGTGCCAGCTATTCTCCGAACCGGCCGGCGGCTCGGACGTGGCCGGCCTGCGCACCCGCGCGGTCAAGGATGGCGACGACTGGGTGATCAACGGCCAGAAAGTCTGGACCTCGGGCGCCCACTATTGCGACTTCGGCATCGTCCTTGTGCGCACCAATTCCGACGCGCCCAAGCACAAGGGCCTGACCATGTTCTGGCTGGACATGAAGGCGCCGGGCGTCGAGGTGCGGCCGATCCACCAGATGTCGGGGGCCTCGGATTTCAACGAGGTCTATTTCACCGACGTGCGCCTCAAGGACAGGCAGCGGCTGGGCCCGGTGGACGACGGCTGGCGCGTCGCCCTGGTCACCCTGATGAACGAGCGCCTCGCAGTGGGCGGCTCCTCGGGGCCGAACTATGCGGAGATCCTCTCCCTCGCCCGCACTCTTCAGACCGAGACCGGCACGGCGCTCGCCGACCAGGCCTTCCGCGAGAAGCTGGCCGACTGGTACGTCCAGGCCGAGGGGCTGAAATATACCCGCTTCCGCACCATGACCGCCCTGTCGCGCGGCCAGACCCCAGGGCCGGAGAGCTCGATCGGCAAGATCATCTCGGCCAACCAGCTGCAGGAGCTGAGCAATAGCGCCGTGGAGCTGGAGGATCAGTATGGGATCATCGTCGATCCGGCCCTGGCCCCCATGGAGGCGGCGTTCCAAGGCTCGTTGATGTGGGCGCCCGGCCTGCGCATCGCCGGTGGCACCGACGAGATCCTCAAGAACATCATCGCCGAACGTGTCCTGGGCCTGCCCGGCGATATCCGGGTGGACAAGGATATCGCATTCAAGGACACACCGATCGGACGATAGACAGCTGGTGCGGGACCTTCACGGTCCCGCACCAGCAAACAGGTTCGCCGAAGGATATCCAGTCATGCTCACCGTCCACCATCTGGGCGTCTCACAGTCGGAACGGGTGGTCTGGCTGTGCGAGGAGCTGGGCGTCGACTACCGGCTGGTGCGCTATGACCGCGACCCGGTCTCGCGCTTGGCCCCGGCCGACTACAAGGCGCTGCATCCCCTAGGCACAGCGCCGGTGATCGCCGACGGCGAGGTGGTGATGGCCGAGTCCGGCGCCATCGTCGACTACCTCTTGGCCAAGTACGGCCAGGGCCGGCTGACCGTTTCCCCGGATGCGGCCAACTTCGCCGACTATCTGTTCTGGTTTCACTTCGCCAACGGCTCCCTGGTGGCCAGCGCCATGCTGGAACTGGTCGCCGGCATGCTGGGCGCCTCTGGCGACGCCAAGGCCTTCGTCTCGGCCCGAGCCGACCGCGCCTTCGCCATGTCGGAAGCCCGCCTGGGCGAGGCGGCCTATTTCGCGGGCTACGAGTTCACCGCCGCCGACATCATGATGGTGTTCTCCTTCACCACCATGCGCGCCTTCATCCCGCGCGACCTTGGCCCCTATCCCAATATCCGCGCCTATCTGCAGCGCATCGGTGAGCGCCCCGCCTATCGCAGCGCCATGGCCAAGGGTGATCCCGACATGGCGCCCATGCTCGCCTGATCTCGGAAATCGCCCGTGCGCACACGTGTAAAAATTTGCTGCATGGCGTCCATCGCCGAGGCGCGCATGGCGTTGGCCGCCGGCGCCGACGCCATCGGCCTGGTTTCGGCCATGCCCTCGGGACCGGGAGTGATCGACGACGCCACAGTGCGCCTGATCGCCGACTGGACCCTACCGCCCTTGGACGCCTGGCTGCTGACGGCCCTGGAGGATGCCGAAGCCCTGGCGGCGCAGATCCAGCAGGCGCGCGTGCGCACCGTGCAGCTGGTCCGCCATCTGCCGGTGTCGGCGCTCATCGCTTTGCGTAGTTTGAGGCCCGGCCTTCGCATCGTGCAGGTGATCCATGTGGAAGATGACAACGCCATCGACTTGGCGCGAGCCTATGCCGAAACCGCCGACGCCCTGCTGTTGGATTCTGGCCGCCCCTCCGCCGCCATCCCCTTGCTAGGCGGCGTCGGACAGCCGCACGACTGGTCGATCAGCCAGCGGATCGTGAAGGCGGTCGACCGGCCTGTGTTTCTGGCCGGCGGTCTGAATGCGGACAATGTCAGCCAGGCCATAGATCGGGTTCGCCCCTTCGGCGTCGATCTTTGCAGCGGCGTTCGGTCAACCGGCGCGCTGGACCCGGATCTGCTGGGCGCGTTTATGGCCGCGGTCTCGGCGGCCTGAAAGCCAACCCAAAACGCAAACGCCGCACGAACGAGCCGCGCGGCGCTTGCACCTTAAACCCTGAACTATGCCGAAATCAGCCTATGGCTTTGTGGGCCTTGTCGAGGGCTTCGCCGGCCTTGCGCTGGGTCTTGCCGACCGCCTTTTCAGCGGCGCCGGCCGCCTGGCCGGCCTTGTCGCCGGTGAGTTTGCTCATGGCTTCCTTGGCGGAACCCTTGACTTCCTTGGCCGCGCCATCGATGCGGTTCTTGTCCATGATGACAGTCTCCTGATGTCCGGGCGATCATTCGCCGTCGGGAAATGAACGCCTCCCGCCAAGATGGGTTGCCCATCGCATCCCTTGGCGTGGACGCACGCCCCGCGCTTCGCTAGAACGCGCCCATCCCCTTTCCCTCGCTTTTCGAAAGCCTGAGCCGACGCATGGCCCAACAATTCATTTTTCAGATGCAGGGCCTCACCAAGGCCTATCCCGGCGGCAAGAAGGTGTTCGAGAACATCTGGCTGTCCTTCTATTCCGACGCCAAAATCGGTGTGGTGGGGGTCAACGGCTCGGGTAAGTCGACCCTGCTCAAGATCATGGCCGGCATGGACAAGGAATTCTCCGGCGAGGCCAAGGCCGCCGAAGGCACCAAGATGGGCTATCTGGAACAGGAGCCTCACCTAGATGACAGCCTGAACGTCTGGGAAAACGTCATCGCCTGGTGCGAGGAAAAGAAGATCTTCGACCGCTACAACGAGGTCGCCCGGCTGATGGGCGAGGAATATACTGACGAACTGATGGAGGAGATGAACGCCCTCCAGGAAAAGATCGACGCCGGCGACCTGTGGGATATCGACAGCAAGATCGAAATGGCCATGGACGCCCTGCGCTGCTCGCCCAACGACTGGGCGGTGGACAAGCTGTCGGGCGGTGAAAAACGCCGCATCGCCTTGGCCCGCCTGCTGCTCTCCAAGCCCGACATGCTGCTCCTGGACGAGCCCACCAACCACCTGGACGCCGAGTCCGTGGCTTGGCTGCAGCATCACCTGGAAGCCTTTCCCGGCTGCGTGATCCTGGTCACCCACGACCGTTACTTCCTGGATCAGGTGACCAAGTGGACCCTGGAGCTCGATCGCGGCAAGGGTGTGCCTTACGAGGGCAATTATTCCGGCTGGCTGGAGCAGAAGCAGAAGCGGGTCGTCCAGGAGCAGAGCGAAAGCGACGCCCGCCAGCGCGCCCTGACCAAGGAGCTGGAGTGGGTCCGCTCCGGCGCCAAGGCCCGCCAGGCCA
The DNA here is from genome assembly GCA_036494815.1 of Caulobacteraceae bacterium. GTDB lineage: Bacteria > Pseudomonadota > Alphaproteobacteria > Caulobacterales > Caulobacteraceae > Poindextera. Next base: position 175,777 of record DASXNV010000032.1, on the reverse strand, counting down.
AGTCCAAGGCCCGCCTGGCGTCCTATGAGGAAATGGTGCGCGCGCAGGAGAATTCGCGTCAGGCCCAGAACTTCGCCACCATCCAGATCCCGCACGGCCCGCGCCTGGGCAACCTGGTGCTGGAGGTCGACAATCTGGAGAAGGAATACGGCGACAAGGTCCTGTTCAAGGGCCTGTCGTTCAAGCTGCCGCCCAACGGCATCGTCGGCGTCATCGGACCCAATGGCGCCGGCAAGTCGACCCTGTTCAAGCTGATCACCGGGGCGGAGAAGCCCGACGCCGGCTCTATCCGCCTGGGCGACACCGTCAAGCTGGCCTATGTGGACCAGAGCCGCGATGCGCTGGATCCCAACAAGACCGTCTGGCAGGAGATCAGCGGCGGCACCGACGTGATGAAGGTCGGCGGGCGCGAGATCAACAGCCGCTCCTATGTGGGCGGGTTCAACTTCAAGGGCGGCGATCAGCAGAAGAAGGTCGGCCTGCTATCCGGCGGGGAGCGCAACCGCGTCCACCTGGCCCGAACCCTGGCCTCCGGCGGCAATGTCATCCTGCTCGACGAACCGACCAACGACCTGGACATCGAGACCCTGCAGGCCCTGGAAGAGGCCCTGGAGGAATTCGCCGGCTGCGCCGTGGTCATCAGCCACGACCGCTGGTTCCTCGACCGCCTGGCCACCCACATCCTCTCGTTCGAGGGGGACAGCCACGTTGAGTGGTTCGAAGGTAACTTCGAGGCCTATGAGGAAGACAAGAAGCGTCGCCTGGGCGCAGACAGCCTGATCCCACACCGAATCAAGTTCCAGAAGTTCGGCCGCTAGGCGCGACAGCGACGATTTAAGGCTAGTCGACACCAAGACCAACCCCGTCGGCGCGCCGGCCGCCGGGGCTTTTTGGTCGGGTCTAACCTTCGCAGATTATTTCTGCGGCGGGGTCGTCGGCGCCGCCGTCGATCCTGTGGAATCGTTCGGCGTTGTCGTCGTGGTCGAACTCGGCGCCGTGCTGGTGGACGACTTATGCTTCTTTGTCTTGCCGGTCGTCGTTCCGGTGGTGGTGTCCGAACCCGTCGTGGCGGGTGCACTGGCCGAGGTGTCGGCGCCATTGGCGCTCGCTGAAGGCGCCGTGCTCATGGACGACGAGGCAGGCGGATCGGTCGCCATCGGCGCGGCGGTGCTGGGCGCCGTGCTGGCCGGCGGATTAGCCGGCGGGGCCATCGGCTCGCCTGGCGCAGGCTGGGCGGCGGTCGAACCGGCGCGAGCCGGCATGCTTTGAGCGAAGGCTGCAGGCGCGATAGCCAGGGCGGCCGCGGCCGCGCCGACAACGAGGGTCTTGAGCTTCATAGTGGGGTTTCCTTTTTTTTTGGCGTTCGCCCCCGCAACTGAAACGGTTGCGGGGGCGATTTGTTTCACGCCCGACGCATAATCGGGCTTGGAGTTGCGCGCTTGCATCGAAAAGGTGGCGCTTCGCCTCGTGAAAGCCGATCCGCCCCCATGTCCAAGCCCGTCCTCTTGATTGCACAAGCCATTCTCGCCCCGCTTACCGGGCGGCTGGAGCCGGACTACGAGCTGCTGCGGCTGTGGGACTACCCGGACAGAGACACCTTCCTGGCGGGGGACGGCCAACGGGTGCAGGCTATTGTCGCGGCGGGTGAGGGTGTGCTGGAACCGGCCTTTCTCGCCGGACTGCCAAGCCTAAAGCTGATCGCCTGTGTCAGCGCCGGCTACGACGGTATCGATCCAGCCTGGTGCGCCGCGAACGGCGTGGCCGTCACCCATTCGCCAGGCGTCAACGCCGAAGACGTGGCCGACCACGCGGTCGGCGCCGCCATCGCTGCCTGGCGCGGCATCGTCGACGGCGACCGACGAGTGCGGGAGGGTCGCTGGACGGACACCGATCGCGGTCCCACGCGCGGCTCCCTCAAGGGGCGGGCCGTGGGCGTTGTCGGCCTGGGCGGCATCGGTCAGGCCGTGGCCGTTCGCATGGCGGCCTTCGGTTGCCGCGTCGCGTGGTGGGGACCAAGGCCAAAACCGGACGCCTCCTGGCCGCTGGCCGACAGCCTGATGGTTCTAGCCGAGACCAGCGACTTGTTGTTCGTCACCGTTCGGGCCGATGCGGCCAGCCGCGGCCTGATTGATCGCACTGTCATTGAGGCGGTCGGGCCTCGGGGCCTGATCTGCAATGTTTCGCGCGGCTTCGTTATCGATCAACCGGCCCTGATCGCGGCGCTCAAGGACAGGCGGCTTGGCTATGCGGCCTTGGACGTGTTCGATCCGGAGCCGACCTCAGCCGAGATCTGGCGCGATGTTCCCAATGCCGTGCTGACCCCCCATACAGCTGGCGCGACCTTCGACAGCCTCCCGCACATGGTCGGGCTGATGACCGAAAACCTGCGCCGCCATTTCGCCGGCGAGCCCTTGAAGACGCCAATCATCTAGAGCGCTTCCCGCCAAAGCGGATCCGGGTTGGCGACCAGGAGGCGCTCTAACTTAATGTTTTAGAGCCTTTTTATCCCACTTCGATTGATTCAATCGAAGTGGGAAAGGCTCTAGCGCCGGCTCGCCGCGGCCTCCTGGTTGTGTTTTTCCAGTTGGGCGATCAGTACGCCCACATTGCCGCCGGCATTGTCGATGGTCGAGACGAAGTCCTGCTGCTCGGTGATCGCCAGCCAGACGCCCTTGACCTCCACATCGACCACACGCCAGCCCGAGCCGGACTGCAGCACACGCCAGCGCACCGGCACCGGCTGCTTTTGTGCGCCGCCGACCACCGCGCTGGTGACGATCACGTCCCCTGGCTTGCGCACAACCGAGCCGCTCACTTTCAGCGACTCGCCGTGATAGTCGTCCAGACGGCTTTCATAGACGTTTGAGGCGTATTCGCGGAACACCGTCGCAAACTGCTGGCTTTGGGTCGGGGTGATGGTTCGCTCGTATTTGCCGAGCACAAAGGCGGTGATGCGCGGCACGTCGGCGACCTGATCGACGAAGACGCGGAACTGACGGATCTTGTCCGTATCGCTGCCCACCTCGAGGATCTTGAGGGCGCGGGTCGCTTCCGTCTGGACGAACTGCTCGGCGGTCGCATCGCGTTGACTGCTCTGAGCTGCAGCCTGGGTCACTGGAAGCAGGGGCGTCAGGGCGATGGCCGGCGCGAGGGCGAGGGCGAGGGCGATGCCGAGACCGGGGCCGGGGCCGGGGCCGAGACCGGGGCTGGGGCCGGCGAGGCGGCTGGTGAGGGGGCCAGAAGTCATAGACTACTCCAAGGTCGGTCCGCTCAGTTGGGCTGAGACGGTGGGGAAGGCGGGGTGGACGTCGGCGTCGCGGTCTTGCCGCCCGCAGCAGGCGCATCGAAATCGGGCAAGTCTTGGACGCCTTTGTGATTATCGGTGAAACTGGCGTTGCGGTTTTGCGTATAGAACGAACGCACAGTCGCGTAGGGATCCGTGGCGACGCGATTCAGCTCCTTCAATTGCGGGTCGTATTCCGCCCGGGTGTCGAGCCCATCGACCACGCTTACGGCCAACCGATCGGTGGTGGTGGCGCCCAGGTCATGAATGTTCAGTATCCCGGTGAAGGAATCCACGACGCGCCCGAATCCATCGCGGAAATTGCTCGGCCCCAGGACCGGGATATAGACGTAGGGGCCGGCCTTCACGCCGTAACGCCCCAGGGTCTGGCCAAAGTCGGAATAATGGATCGGCAGGTTCATGGCGCGGCCGGCCACATCGAACAGGCCGAGCACGCCCACCGTGCTGTTGACCACGAACCGTACGGCCGTGACTCCACCGGCCTTGGCGCGGCCCTGAAGGACGTCGTTCATCAGGGTGTTGGGCTCGCCCAGATTATTCAGCCCGTTGCGTACGCCGGCCCGCACGGGCTTGGGTAGGCCGCGTTCATAGGTCATGGCCAGGGGGCGGACGATGGCCCGGTCCAGCCCTTTGTTGAAGTGATAAAGGCCCCGATTGGCCTTCTCGAAGGGGTCATAGACCGGTGCGGTGGCGCCGGTCGCCGCGTCGGCGCCCGGTCCCGGATAGCCATTGGACACCGCAGGCCCTGCGGCCGCCGCCACTGACGCCACGGTCGAAAAGGCGAGACCAAGAACCAGGGTCTTGCAGATCAGGGGATTGCGCATGCCGTCCTTTCCGCTGATGACGCCCGCCTCTGGAGAAGACGCGTCAGGCCACCACGGCGCAGACCTAGGTCGTGCGCGCGCGATTGCAATGCCGTGGCAGCCTTATCCACGCCGATTCAACCGCAGCTGTGTCCAAGGTCACGCTCCAGGGCGCCGCTTGACGGCGAATCCGACGCCGTCGCAGCCTTGCGGCCTAACGCGTGAGACGCGAAAAGGGCTTTACATAAAGACATAAAGATATCTTTATATGCACCATGAGACTGACAGCCAAAACGGCGGTTGAGGTTCTGCGCGCGGCGGGCGAACCGACACGCCTGCGCATCCTCGCCCTGCTGCACCGCGAAGAGCTGGCGGTGATGGAGCTCAGCCAAATTCTCGACCAAAGCCAGCCGCGAGTCTCGCGTCATTTGAAGCTTTTGACAGAAGCGGGCCTGATCGAGCGCTTTCCGGACGGCGCCTGGATGTTTTATCGCCTGGTGGCCCACGGTCCGCGGCGCATTCTGCTGGAGCAGACCCTGGCGCTGATTCAACAGAACGATCCGCACCTGGCCCTGGATCTTGGGCGGTTGGAGACGGTGCGTAGCGGGCGGCTGGAGCTGGCGGCCGACTATTTCGCCCAGAACGCCTCGCGCTGGGACGAACTGCGCTCGCTCTACATCGCCGAAGCCGACGTGGAGGCGGCGATCCAGGCGGCGGTCGGACCAGGTCCCTACGATCGCCTGCTCGACCTGGGCTCTGGCACCGGCCGGATGCTGACCCTGCTCGGCGAGCGGGCGAAGATGTCGGTGGGCCTGGACCTGTCGCAACAGATGCTCAATGTCGCCCGCCATCACACCCGGGATGCGGGGTTGGCCCATTGCGAGCTGCGCCACGGCGACATCTTCGCCACCCGCCTGCCCGACGGGTTCGCCGACCTGGTGGTGGTGCACCAGGTGCTGCACTATCTGTCCGATCCCGCCGCCGCAGTGGCCGAAGCCGGGCGGCTGGTTCAGCCCGGCGGGCGGCTGTTGATCGTCGATTTCGCCCCGCACCGGCTGGAGTTCCTGCGCGAGGCACACCGCCATCGCCGGCTCGGCTTCTCCGATGCTGAAATCACCCGCTGGCTGGCCTTGGCCGGCCTCGACCCCGCTCCGCCGGTCACCTTGCCGGCCAAGGACGACAAGGGCCTGACGGTCAAGATCTGGACCGCCGGCCGCGCCCAGGCCAGTACCGCAAATACGAGTTCAAGGAGCGCCGCATGACCGGCCAGGTCTTCAATCTGGACGACACCAGCGCCCTTGGTCCTGTGGCGCGCGCCGGCGAGCGCCAGGCGTCCGGCGACTCTCGATCTTTGTCGGTTTCATTCGAGTTCTCGCCGCCGCGCACCCCCGAGATGGAGGAGACTCTGTGGACGGCCATCCGGCGGCTGGAGCCCCTGAACCCCAGCTTCGTGTCGGTGACCTATGGCGCCGGCGGCTCGACCCGCGAACGCACCCACCGCACGGTCAAGCGCATCAATGAGGAGACAGGGCTGAAGGCCGCCGCCCACCTGACCTGTGTCTCCGCCTCGCGCGACGAAGTGGACGCGGTTATCCGCGACTATTGGGAGGCCGGGGTGCGCCACATCGTGGCCCTGCGCGGCGATCCTCCCGGGTCCTTGGGCGGCGCCTATGAACCGCGCGCCGACGGCTACGCCAACGCCACCGAACTGACCGCCGCCATCACCCGCATCGCCCCGTTCGAGGTCAGCGTCGGCGCCTATCCTCAGATCCATCCGGAAAGCGCCTCGAGCGCCCACGACATCGATGTTCTGAAGGCCAAGGTCGACGCCGGCGCCACCCGCGCCATCAGCCAGTTCTTCTTCGACATCGACGGCTTCCTGCGCTTCCACGACCAGGTGCGCGCCGCCGGGATCACCATTCCTGTCGTGCCGGGCATCATGCCAGTGTCCAACTACAAGGGGTTGGTGAAGATGGCCGGCCCGTGCGGCATCGTTCTGCCGCCCTGGCTGGCCGAGCTTTTCGGTGGCCTGGACAGCGATCCGGAAACCCGCCGCCTGCTCGCCTGCTCGGTCGCCGCCGAGATGTGCGCCAAGCTGGAGGAAAAGGGCTTCTCCGAGTTCCACTTCTACACCCTCAACCGCGCCGACCTGGTCTATGCCCTTTGCCGGATGCTGGGCGTGAAGGCGCAAGCCCAGGAGAACCTTGCATGAACCGGCAAGACCGCATCGCAGCCCTGAAGGCCGCCGCCCGCGAGCGCATCCTGATCCTGGACGGCTCCTGGGGGGTGATGATCCAGCGCCGCGGCCTGGACGAGGCCGACTATCGCGGGGACCGATTCACCCATCACGACGGCCAACTGAAGGGCAATAACGACCTGCTCTGCATCACCCGGCCGGACATCATCGCCGACCTGCACGACCAGTATTTCGCCGCCGGCGCCGATATCAGCGAGACCAACACCTTCAGCGCCACCGCCATCGCCCAGGCTGACTATGAGATGCAGGCCGCGGTGCGCGACATCAACCTGCAGGGTGCGCGCATCGCCCGGGAGGCGGCCGACTGCTGGACAGCGAAAGAGCCGCACAAGCCACGCTTCGTCGCCGGCTCCATCGGCCCCCTGAACCGCATGTTGTCCATGTCCTCGGACGTGAACGATCCGGGCGCCCGCACCGTGACCTACGATCAGGTCTATGAGGCCTATCGCGAGCAGGTGCAGGCCCTGCACGAAGGCGGGGTGGACCTCTATCTGATCGAAACCATCACCGACACGCTGAACTGCAAGGCGGCGATCAAGGCCATCCTGGACCTGGAAGACGAGGGCTATGAGCCCTTGCCGATCTGGATCAGCGGCACCATCACCGACCGCTCGGGCCGCACCTTATCAGGCCAGACGGTCGAGGCTTTCTGGAATTCGGTCAAGCACGCCAAGCCCTTCGCCATCGGCCTGAACTGCGCCTTAGGCGCCGACCTGATGCGCCCGCACATCGCCGAACTGTCGCGGGTGGCCGACACTCTGGTCGCGGCCTATCCCAATGCCGGCCTGCCCAACGCTTTCGGCCAGTACGACGAAGAGCCGCACCAGACCGCCTGCATGCTGCAGGAATGGGCGGCGAGCGGCATTGTCAACATCCTCGGTGGCTGCTGCGGCACCACGCCGGATCATATCCGGCATGTGGCGGACGAGGTGCGGGGGCTGCCGACCCGGGCTATGCCTGAACGACCCACGGCCATGCGCCTGGCGGGCCTGGAGCCGTTTGAGTTGGCGTGATGACCACGCTCGCCGCTGCGTCGGCAGGCCCCCTCCACCATGCTTCGCAGGTCCCCCTCCCCCAATGGGGGAGGAGCTGTTACGAATCGCGCCGCCGCCATTCCTCCCCCTCTGGGGGAGGGGACCACCCGAAGGGTGGCGGAGGGGCCCCTCCCCGACTGATCCGAGTGAAATAATGCGCCCTACCTTCATCAATATCGGCGAGCGGACCAACGTCACCGGTTCGGCCAAGTTCAAGAAGCTGATCGTCGAAGGCGACTTCAACGCCGCCCTGGACGTGGCGCGTCAGCAGGTGGAGGCCGGAGCGGCCGTCATCGACGTCAATATGGACGAGGGCCTGCTGGATTCGAAGCAGGCCATGGTCACCTTCCTCAACTTGATCGCCGCCGAGCCGGACATCGCCCGGGTGCCGGTGATGATCGACAGTTCCAAGTGGGAGGTGATCGAGGCCGGGCTGAAGTGCGTCCAGGGCAAATGCATCGTCAATTCCATCAGCATGAAGGAAGGCGAGGCCAAGTTTTTCGAACAGGCCAGAGCCTGCCTGCGCTATGGCGCCGCCGTGGTCGTGATGGCCTTTGACGAGCAGGGCCAGGCCGACACCGCCGAGCGCAAGATCGCCATCTGCACCCGCGCCTATCGTCTGCTCACGGAAGAGATCGGCTTTCCACCGGAAGACATCATCTTCGACCCCAATATCTTCGCCGTGGCGACGGGCATCGAAGAGCACAACAACTATGCAGTCGACTTCATCGAAGCGACCAAGGCGATCAAGACGTCCCTGCCCTACGCGCGGATTTCCGGCGGCGTGTCCAATGTCTCGTTCAGCTTCCGCGGCAACGAGCCGGTGCGCCGGGCGATCCACTCGGTGTTCCTCTACTATGCGGTCCAGGCGGGCATGGACATGGGCATCGTCAATGCCGGCGACCTGCCGGTCTATGACGATATCGATCCCGAACTGCGCGACGCCGTCGAGGACGTGATCCTCAACCGCCGGCGCAATGACGGCCTGGATCCTACCGAACGGCTGGTGGACCTGGCCCCCAAATACAAGGGCCAGAAGGGCGCCGACCGCGTGGTCGACCTGTCCTGGCGCGAGGCCTCGGTGGCCGAGCGGCTGAAACACGCCCTGGTGCATGGGGTCACCGAATTCATCGACGCCGACACCGAAGAGGCGCGGCTGACGGTGGAGCGGCCGCTGCACGTGATCGAAGGCCCCTTGATGGCCGGGATGAACGTGGTCGGCGACCTGTTCGGCGCGGGCAAGATGTTCCTGCCCCAGGTGGTCAAGTCGGCCCGGGTGATGAAACAGGCCGTGGCCTGGCTGATGCCCTTCATGGAGGCCGAAAAGGAAGGCAAGCCGCGCGAAACCGCCGGCAAGATTCTCATGGCCACGGTGAAGGGCGACGTCCACGACATCGGCAAGAACATCGTCGGCGTGGTCCTGCAGTGCAACAATTACGAGGTCATCGACCTTGGTGTCATGGTCTCCGCCGACCGCATTCTCGACGCCGCCGTAGAGCACAAGGTCGACATGGTCGGCCTGTCCGGCCTGATCACCCCTTCCCTGGACGAGATGGTGTTCGTGGCCGGCGAGATGGAGCGGCGCGGCTTTTCCATCCCGCTGTTGATCGGGGGCGCCACCACCAGCCGCACCCATACCGCGGTCAAGATCGAGCCGGCCTATCGCCGGGGATCCACCACCTATGTGCTCGACGCCAGCCGGGCCGTGGGCGTGGTCTCGGGGCTGCTCTCCCCCACCGAGCGTGACCGGATCCAGGCCGAGACCCGCACCGACTATGTCCGTATCCGCGAGCAGTTCGCCCGCGGCCAGGAGGCCAAGAACCGCACGCCCATCGCCACGGCCCGCAAGAACCGCATCACCCTGGATTGGAAGGGCTATACGCCACCCAAGCCGAGCTTCCTGGGCCTGAAGACCTTCGCCCCCTTTGACCTGGCCGAACTGGCCAAGTTCATCGACTGGACTCCGTTCTTCGCCAGCTGGGAACTGGTGGGTCCCTATCCCGCCATCCTGGAGGACGACGTGGTCGGCGAGGCCGCGCGCGATCTGTTCAGAGACGCGCAGGCGATGCTGAAACAGATCATCGCCGAGAAGTGGTTCGAGGCCCGTGGCGTGGTGGGCTTCTGGCCCGCCAACGCCGAGGGGGACGACGTCGTTCTCTACACGGACGAAACCCGCTCCGCAGAACTTGGCCGCCTGCACACCCTGCGCCAACAGATGAGCAAGGCCGAGGGCCGCGCCAACGGCGCCCTGTCCGACTTCGTGGCGCCCATTGGAACTCAGCCCGATTATATGGGGGCCTTCGCCGTCACCGCCGGCCATGGCGAGATAGAAGTGGCCGAGCGCTTCCGCGCCGCTGGCGACGACTATTCGGCCATCCTGTCCAGCGCCCTGGCCGACCGTCTGGCCGAGGCCTTCGCCGAGGCCCTGCACTTTCGTGTGCGTACCGAGCTGTGGGGCTATGAGCCGGACGAGGCGTTCGAGATCGACCGGCTGATCAAGGAACGCTATCGCGGCATCCGCCCCGCCCCCGGCTATCCGGCCCAGCCCGATCACACCGAAAAGGAGACGCTGTTCCGTATCCTGGAGGCCGAGGCGCGCACCGGCATGCAGGTCACCGAAAGCTTCGCCATGACCCCGCCAGCGGCGGTTTCGGGCCTCTATTTCTCCCACCCCGAGGCTCACTATTTCGGCGTCGGCAAAATCGAGCGCGACCAGGTCGAAGACTATGCCCGCCGCAAGGGCTGGGACGTGGCCACGGCGGAACGCTGGCTGTCGCCGATCCTCAGCTATGATCCTGCGAGCGTGCGGGAGGCGGCGGCCTGACACCAACCCGTTCAGGGGTGGCGCGGTGTTCGCAAATCGCGTTTAGCTTGGCGGCGCCGTTCAAGCCCTGAGAGCCACTCGTGTCCGAGTCAGAACCACCCGTCCATGTCAGCGCCGAGGGGGTGCATCCTCATCCGCACCCCACGGGCCATCGCCTATTCGACCTGGCCGTGGCGGTCAGCGCCATCGTCATATCGGTGATCTCGCTGTTCGTGGCGATCGAGCACAGCAATGTTGAACGCCAGTTGGTCGCCGCCAATTCCTGGCCCTATCTGAAGGCGGAATATTCCAATCAAGACCATGCCGGCGCCAACCGCATTAGCCTGTTCGTCACCAATGCCGGCGTGGGTCCGGCCAAGCTGGAGACGGTGGAGCTGTTCCTGCACGGCCAGCCCATCGCCAATTCCGAAACCCTGCTCAGCCGTTGCTGCGGCGTCGATCCTAATAACCACCCTACCGTTCACTGGACGACCGGACCTCAGGCCGCCGTATTGCGGCCCGGCGAAACGATCGAGCTTCTGGCCCTGCTGCAGACCCCGGAAAACAAGCCGGTTTGGGACCGCCTGAACCAATCGCTCGACGGCGTCACCTTCCGCGGCTGCTATTGCTCCGTGTTCGACGAATGCTGGATTGGTGACATGCAGGGTTTCAACCCCACGCCGGTGAAGGCCTGCACCGCGCCCAGCACGCCCTACAAACCGCGCTGATCTATTCAAAAGCGCATAGCAAACCCGATCATTTTGCTGTGTCTCCGCGACGGGCTTGGCCGCACCCTGCTGGCATCGTCAATGCCGGACAAGAAGGCCCTCCATGTTCGTCGGACACTACGCCGCCGCCCTCGCCGCCAAGTCCGCCGAGCCGCGCGCACGGCTTTGGACCTATGCCGCCGCCTGTCAGTTGATGGATATCGGCTGGAGCAGCCTGGTCATGGCGGGCGTGGAGAAGATGCGGGTTGATCCCAACCTGCCCGGCAGCGCGCTCGATCTCTATTTCATGCCCTACACCCACAGCCTGCCCGGCTCACTGTTGTGGTCGTTGGGCGCGCTGATCCTGGCGCGATACGTCCTGCGCCTGCCCTGGCGCGCGGCGGTGTTCGTCGCGCTGACGGTGTTTTCCCATTGGATCTTGGACCTGCTGGTCCATCGGCCGGATCTGGCCCTGTGGTTCAATGGCCCCAAGGTCGGCCTGGGCTTCTGGAACTATCCCCTGCCGGAAATGGCTCTGGAGCTGGGCCTGGTGGGCCTGGCCGGCGGCGCCTGGATCGCCCGGCGCAAGGAGGCCGGCGAAAAGGCCTGGCCGGTGATCACCTTCATGGCTTTTTTGACCCTGCTGCAGATGGTCGCCTCGCTATCGCCGAACTCGGACGATCCGGTCAAGGGCGGCGCCATGGCGCTCGGCGTCTATATCGTCGCCACCGGCATCGCCTGGCTGGTGGACCGGCCCGGGCGGCAGGCGGTCGCCTGACACGCCTTAGACCGGCGGCCCATCGACCGTCACTTCTGGCCAGCGCGCGATCACTCCGCGAGTGACTTGCGACCAGCTGGCTGCGAGGCCCCTCCCGGGCGTCGGCCGCAGGCGCAGGGCGAACACATCTTCCAGGCCGAAGGGGGCGGCGATGCTGAGCCGTCCATCGGCCTCCAGCCGCACGCCCACGCCATAGGCCGGCGAAACGAACCGCTCAAGCGCCTCGTCCGTGCAGGTCAGAGGCGCATAGGGTTCGCCAAACCGAGCCTCGAACCACAGATGCACCCGGGCCTGGTTGCGCACCTCCACCAAAGGCGACAGGTCGGACGGATAGGCTGCGGCGGCGCGGCGGATATGGACGTCCTCGCCCTCATAACTCAGGTCGCCGCCGTCGAAATAGACCAGGTCATAGTCCTTGATCCCATAGTCGGGATCGCGGCCGGTCAGGGCGTTCCAGGCTGTCTGATAGACCGCGCCGGAAACGATCCGCCAATCGGGCAGGTCGAGATCGCGAGCGATGGCCAGGACCCGCATCAGTCTGGGGTTGGCGCGAAGAAACTCGGTGAGCCGGGCCGCCTCGGCGCTCACAGGTCGGCTCTCAGCATCCAGCCATGGTCCAGCGGGCCAGCGCCGGCGCCGAAGCCTGGCGCGCGGCGGATGGCTTCGGCCACAAAGGCCCAGGCGCGCGCGACCGCGGCGTCCATCGGCAGGCCCTGAGCGATCCCCGCGGCGCAGGCCGAGGCCAGGGTGCAGCCGGTGCCGTGGGTGTGGCGGGTGTCGAGGCGAGGGCCGGAAAAGGTGGTCTCACCGGCTGGGGTCATCAAGATGTCGGTGACCTCGTCGCCCGGCACATGGCCGCCCTTCATCAGCACGGCCCTGGCCCCGGCCTTCAGCAGCGCCTCGCCGGCGCGGCGCAGGTCGTCGGTGGTCTGGACCGTCAGGCCGGTCAGCGCCTCGGCTTCAGGCGCATTGGGGGTCAGCAGAGCCGCCCGAGGGATCAATAGGCTTTTGACGGCCGCCACCGCGCGCGGCTTGAGCAGCGCTGCGCCGCTCTTGGCCAGCATCACCGGATCGATCACCGCCGGAACGCCCGCCTCGTCGAGCAGAGCCGCAACGGTCTCCACGAGCTTGCGACCACCCAGCATGCCCGTCTTGATCGCATCGGCGCCAATGTCGCTCAGCACCGCGCGCGCCTGCAGGGCCACCATCTTCGGCTTGACCCGCTCGATCGCCTGGACCCCCAGGCTATTCTGGGCGGTGACGGCGGTGATGGCGGTGGCCGCATAGCCACCCAGGACGGTGACGGTCTTGATATCGGCCTGGATGCCCGCCCCGCCGCCAGAGTCCGAGCCGGCGATGATCAGGACGCGTCCGAGGGATGGGTTGCTCATCAGCAGCCGATAGCGCGTCGCCCGGCCCTTGGGGAGCAAAATCAGCGCGCGGCGTCGATGGCCGCCTGCACCCACAAAGCCTGGGCGGTTTCGCGCACGTCATGGACCCGCACGGCCGCGACGCCAGCCTTGGCGCCGATCAGAGCGCAGACGAGCGAGCCGGCCAGGCGATCGGAGGGCTCGGCGGCGCGGGGATCGATCTTGCGCAGAAAGCTCTTGCGGCTGACGCCCAGGAGCACGCGATGACCCAGGCCAACCAACTGGTCCAGGTGCGCAAGCAGGGCCAGGTTGTGCTGCAGCCGCTTGCCGAAACCTATGCCCGGGTCCAGCCAGATAGCCTCGCGGCGCACACCGGCCGCCACCGCCGCCTCGACCCGCTCTACAAGGCGCACGGCGACGTCGGCCACCACATGGTCATAGCGAGGGTCGTCCTGCATAGTGCGGGGATCGCCCAGCATATGCATCAGCACCACGTCGCAACCGAGCTCGGCTGCCGTGGCCAGGCTTCCCTCGGCTCCCAGGGCAGTGACGTCGTTCCACATTCCGGCCCCGGCGGCGACGGCCGCGCGCGCCACGGCGGGCTTCATGGTGTCGATGGAGATCGGAATCGCAGTCTCGCGGCGCAGCGCGGCGATCACCGGCAGGACGCGATCCATCTCCTCGGCCTCGCCAACCGGCTGGGCGCCGGGGCGGGTGGATTCGCCGCCGATATCGAGCATGTCGGCGCCGGCTTCGATCAGCGCCCGCGCATGCGAAACGGCGGCTGCTTCATTCAAGAAGCGGCCGCCGTCCGAAAAACTGTTCGGGGTGATGTTCACCACCCCCATCACCAGGCACGGCGTCGAAATCACGCCGGCTTGGGATCCGCGTGGGTCAGGGGCACGGAGACGGTGGAACCGACGGTGCGGCGATCTTCCAACTCGTCGCGCACCGGCTTGATGCCCTTCATCACATTGATGATCTCATCACCGCTGAGGGTCTCGTATTCCAACAGGGCCTTGGCCAGGGTGTGAAGATCCTCCAACCGCTCGGACAGAATGCGCCGGGCTTCGTCCAGGCCGGTCTGGACCAGGCGGCGGACTTCGGAGTCGATCTTCTGGGCGGTGTCTTCCGACACGTTCTGAGTGCGCGCCACCGAGTGACCCAGGAACACTTCTTCCTGATTGTCGCCATAGGAGACCGTGCCCAAGAGGTCGGAATAGCCCCAGCGGGTGATCATGTTGCGGGCCAGACCCGTGGCGGCGGTGATGTCGCTGGAGGCGCCCGAGGTGATCTTGTCCTTGCCAAAAATCAGCTCTTCAGCCACCCGGCCGGCCATCATGATCGCCAGACGCGAGGTCATCTGCTGGTAGTTCATGGAGTAGCGGTCGCCCTCCGGCAACTGCATGACCATGCCCAAAGCCCGGCCGCGGGGGATGATGGTGGCCTTGTGCACCGGATCGGCGCCGGGGACCGTCAGGGCCACCAGGGCGTGGCCGCCCTCGTGATAGGCGGTGTTCTTCTTTTCCTCTTCGCTCATGGCCATGGACTTGCGCTCAGCGCCCATCATGACCTTGTCCTTGGCCATTTCGAAGTCGTACATCGAGACCATGCGTTTGTTGCGGCGCGCGGCCATCAGGGCGGCTTCGTTGACCAGATTGGCCAGATCGGCGCCTGAGAAACCGGGGGTGCCGCGAGCCAGGGTGCGGACATTGACGTCGGTGGCCAGCGGCACGTTGCGCATGTGCACGCGGATGATCTTCTCGCGGCCGCTCACATCGGGATTGGGCACCACCACCTGACGGTCGAAGCGGCCGGGACGCAAGAGCGCCGGGTCCAGCACGTCGGGACGGTTAGTGGCGGCGATCAGGATGATGCCTTCATTGGCCTCGAACCCGTCCATCTCCACCAGCAGCTGGTTCAGGGTCTGCTCGCGCTCGTCATTGCCGCCGCCCAGGCCCGCGCCGCGATGGCGGCCGACAGCGTCGATTTCGTCGATGAAGATGATGCACGGGGCGTTCTTCTTGGCCTGTTCGAACATGTCGCGCACGCGGCTGGCGCCCACGCCGACGAACATTTCCACAAAATCCGAGCCGGAGATGGTGAAGAAGGGAACCCCCGCCTCGCCGGCCACGGCGCGGGCCAGCAGGGTCTTACCGGTGCCCGGAGGGCCGACCAGCAAGGCGCCTTTGGGGATCTTGCCGCCCAGTTTCTGGAACTTGCCCGGATCCTTCAGGAAGTCGACGATCTCGGACAGTTCTTCCTTGGCCTCGTCCACCCCGGCCACGTCGTCGAAGGTGACGCGGTTCTTGTTTTCAGTCAGCAGGCGGGCCTTGGACTTGCCGAAGCCCATGGCTCCGCGGGCGCCGCCCTGCATCTGGCGCATGAAGAAGATCCACACGCCGGCGATTAGCAGGATCGGCAACAGCTGGACCAGCACGCTGACCACCGTAATGCCGCCCGCCGGCTCAACCCGGATCACGGCGCCGGCGACTTCAAGCCGCTTGACCAGCTCATCCTGGTTCAGGGGCGTGGTCGCGGTGATGGTCTTGTTGTTGGCGACCTCGGCCTTGACCGTGTCCCCCTTGATGGTGGCCGACTTGATGTGGCCGTCATCGACCTGATGCAGCAATTGCGAGTAGGCGACCTCTTCGATCGGGCTCTTGCCTTGCGCGTTCATGATGCCGAGCAGCCCGACCACCACGAGGGCGATGAACGCCCAGATCGCCAGATGACGCAGATTCATTACCTTGGGCCCTCAATAGGCAGCTTCCCAGCGCCCAAACATAGGACGCCCGTCGTCATTTCGCCACGCGCGCGATCGCCGCGCCCGCAACTTATCTAGTCGGCTCCCGGGAAAAAACCCCGCAGGCCCCATTCAGGCGCTCAGCAACGAGCGATTTCGTGGCCACCGGGTGATCCCCTGCAAGGATCGGGCAAGTGATGCGGCCATCGCACTCCAACAGGGCCGGCAAGGCCGCGCGGACCTCGCGTGACCATGGGGAAAGGCCACCAGCTTGTTTTGTATCCTGTTTTGGCGCCCGATCGTCGAGGGGGATCACCAGTCCCCCGGCGCCAGCCGGGGCGCTCAGCAAAAACCGTCCGTCCCAGACCACCGCCTGCCCCGGTTCAAGACGCACCTGCGGCTCGCCATGGCGCCGATATGAGCCGCTTTCCCGCACGATCAGAATTTCGGATTGGGCGCTGAGCCGGGCGCCGGCCAAGGTGGCCACCACCGCCCCTTCACCCGCCAGCCGCGCCAGCAGAGCCTCCAGGGCCGCCCGCCGCGGCGGGCGCACGCCGCCTGAAACGCAGACCAGGGCGGCGGAGAGAAAGCGGCGAGCAACCTCCTGCGGCGTACCGAGCAACCGGGAACGCTCCAGGCGAACTACGCCCACCGCGTCGACCTGCGCCGCCCGCGCTAGTTCGGCAAGTTCAGGCGAAGGGGTCTGGATCAAGGCCGGATCGATTTCATCGCCACCGGGCAGACGCGCCCGGGCCCGCGCCCGCAGCCAGCGGGGATCATCGTTGGCCGGGTCCTCGATCCAGTCGAAACCGAGCGGGGCCAGTCGTTCGCGAATTTCGGAGCGGCGCAGGCCGAGGAGCGGCCGCAGTACGAACAGCCCCCGGCCCTCGGGCCAGACGGGCGAGGGCCGCCATTCGGCCAGATGGCCCAGATTGGAGCCTGCCGCCCGCATCAGCCCCGCCTCAAGCTCGTCATCGGCGGTGTGGCCGAACACCACGACCCGGGCGCCCGCCGCTCGGGCGGCCTCGGCGATCAGGCCGTGGCGGGCCTTGCGCGCGGCTGCTGGCAGGCCGCGGCTGGGCTTCTCGCCAGTCCAATCCAGAGCCCGAAAGGCCACACCCAGGCGGGCGGTGGTCCGCGCGGCCAATCTGGCCCAATCAGGGCTGGCCGCCTGCAAGCCATGGTCCACATGCAGCGCCAACACCCGGCGGCCCACGCGGTCCGCCCAGTGCTTGGTGGCGATCAGCGCCGCCAGGGAATCCCCTCCGCCGGAATAGGCTACGGCGATCGGCGCAGCGCTGTCGCGGGACAATCGTCGATCGAAGGCGGGAAGGTCGAGGACGTGGGGTTCCGTCGCTACCGTGTGCATTGCGCCTGGGTCCGCACCGTGGCGGCCCGGGCCTTGGTCGCGGGGGGGGCCTTGGCGTAGCGGCGCGTGAATTCCCTCAGGGTGGCGCAGGCGTCGTCCTGTTTGTTCAGGCGCAACAGCGACTGGGACAGCAGGATCACCGCGTCCGGCGCCCACGCGGTCTGGGGCCAGCCGCGGATCGAGGCGATCAGCGTCGCCGCGGCGCCGGAATAATCCTGCTGGGCGTATTTCACCTGGCCCAGCCAATAGCGGGCGGTGGATGCGTTGGACTGGTCCCCGTAGCGGTCCAGATAAGCCTGGTAGGCGGTTTGAGCGGCGGGGTAGTCGCCGTTGAGCAGCAATTGGTGCGCCTGGGCGTAGGCGGTCTTGGCGTCACCAGCGCCACCCGGGCCGGCATCGGCCGATGGCGCGGCGGCGTCATTGGTCGGCGGCGGAGGAGGCGGTGGGGGTGCACTCAAGGCGGCGACCTGCTTTTCCAGCTTGTCGAGGCGGTCGGCCAGGCTGGCGGCCGCGGCCTGCGCCGTCGCCGTATCCTGCTTGGCCTGGCCGATGTCATGGGAGAGTTGCTCGATCTGGCCGGTTTGGCTGCGCAGGGTCGATTCAAGATCGTCGAGTCTGGTCTGAAGGGCGGCCATTTCGGGATCCGGCCCGGCGTCCTTGATCTCCACCGGATGGCCGGTGGCGCGGGCCTGCAGCACGATCGAGCGCACCTCGTTCACCTCCCGCTCCAGCCGGTCCAGACGCCGGCGTGGCGGCTCATTGGGATCGGGGGCGGGCGCCTGCACGGCGGCGGGGCGCTGGTTGGTGTCCGATTGGGCATGAGCGCCCCCAACAAGCAGTAAGCTTGCAGTTGCGACGGCGGGAACAAGGCCGAAGACCGTTCGAAGGGACATGTGCATCACGAGATCATGGCCTGGCGGCGAGGTCCAAAATACGGCGATGACCCCGACGCGCGGCGCGCCAGGGTCATCAAACTATGCCTCGCCCAACCGAGCGCGAGGCCCAACGAAGCCTACTGGGCGCCGGCGGTGATAGCGGTGTGCCCATTACGGTTGTGGGACCAGGCGTCTTCGCCCGTACCCGGATCCACCGGCCGTTCCTTGCCGTAGGACACGGTCTCTATCCGCGAGGTGGCCACGCCGTGGGCGACCAGGAAGTCGCGGACGGAATTGGCGCGGCGCGAACCCAGGGCGAAATTGTATTCGCGGGTGCCGCGTTCGTCGCAATTACCCTCGATACGCACCTTCACCGCCGGATAGCGGGACAGCCAGGCCGCCTGCTGGCTCAGGATCGGCTCGGCGTCGGCGCGGATATTGTAGCCGTTCAGATCGAAATAGACCCGGTCGCCGGCGTTGACGACGAAGTCCTGCATCGAGCCGGGTGTCGGACCGCTGGGGGCCTGGGCCACCGGCTGCGGCGGCGGCGCCGTGGGCGGAGGGGGAGCCTGCGGCGGCGGCGGCGGCGTCGGGGCCGGTTCAGGCTTGGGATGGGAGGCGCAGGCGGCGATAGAAATCGCCGCGCCGGCGACGAGCGCCAATCTGACTGTCCGCCGAATATCGAAACTCATGCGCTTGCTCCTTTAGCGTCTGGTCCTGCGAGTTTCGCCCATGCTTGGCTGACCCGCGATGCGAATACCCCATAATCCCTGACTAATATGCGCGAGGACTGTATTTCGTTCAATTTAGCAGCGGCGACCAGGCCGGATCGGAGGCGGACCCCGAATACGGTTCGGCCTGTTCGACCCGGCCGCTCACATCCACCGTCCACAAATGGGCCGGGGCGCCCGACTGCTCGCGGAAGAACATCAGCACCCGCCCATTGGGCGCCCAGGTCGGGCCTTCGTCCAGATAGCTGGTGGTCAGCAACCGCTCGCCGGAGCCGTCCGGCCGCATGACGCCGATATGGAAGGTCGAGCCGGTCTGTTTGGTGAAGGCGATCAGGTCGCCGCGGGGCGACCACACCGGCGTGGTGTAGCGTCCATCGCCGAACGAGATCCGGCGCTGGCCCGAGCCGTCGGCGCTCATGATATAGAGCTGCGGGCTGCCGCCGCGGTCGGAGTTGAACACTAGCTTGGAGCCATCCGGCGAAAAGGCCGGCGAGGTGTCGATCGACGGATCCGAGGTCAACCGGCTGGTCACGCGTGACCGAAGGTCCATCATATAGATGTCGGTATTGCCGCGCTGCTCGACGGAGAAGGCGACCTTTTCACCGTCGGGCGAGAACCGTGGGGCGAACACCATGCCCTTGAAGTGGCCCAGGGTCTCCTGACGCCCGGTTTCGATATTGAACAGGTAGAGCGACGCGCCGTCGTCCCGCAGCGCCATATAGGTGATTTCCTGGCTGGTGGCCGAAAATCGCGGGGTGAACACCTGGGCCGCGCCCTCGGTGAGATAACTGGGATTGGCGCCGTCCTGGTCCATGATCGCCAGCCGCCGCAGCCGCTTGGTGCGCGGGCCGCTCTCGGCCACGAACACCACCCGGCTGTCGAAATAGCCCTTTTCGCCGGTCAGGCGCTCATAGACGGCGTCGGAGATCTTGTGCGCCACCCGGCGCCAGTTGTCGGGGGTGGAGGTGAACTGCAGGCCGAGCAACTGCTGCTGGGAAAACACGTCCCACAGGCGGAAGTCCACACGCAGGCGACCATCGGGATCGACCGTGACCTGGCCATTGATCAAGGCCTGGGCGTTGATCTGTTTCCAGGCCTGGAACTGCGGCTGCTGGTTCACATCCAGAGCCTTGTCGGTGAAGCTGGCCGGATCCAACGGCCGAAACAGGCCGGAGCGCTGAAGATTGGCGCCGATCACCTTGGCGATGTCGCCGCCATAGGGGGCGGCGCCGCTGAAGCCTGGCACGGCCACCGGCAGGGGCTGACTGACACCCTGGTTCACATCGACCGTCACGTCCGCGCGGGCGGGAGCGACGACAAATCCGAGAGTCAGCACAACGAGGAGGCTGCAGATCAACGAGGTCAGACGCATGGATCGATCATTTCGGCTCATCTTTGCGCGCAGGCCTGTCTAGCATTGAAATTGACGGTTATTTTGGGGCCATACAGCTGAGGCGGTAGATTTTGATAGGGTGCGGCCTGGTTGACCGCGCTTTTGGCCCGATCCGAGGCCGCCTTGATCACCGGATCGGTGGCGTTTTCCGCCGAAGACTCCGGTTGGCCGATGAGGCGGCCGTTGGAGGCGAGACGAAAGGCGACGCCGATATTGGCGTCGCCGCCTCCTGTAACGTCGCAGTTGGGGTTCCAGATCCGTTGCAGTTCGGCCGCCATGGAGTTTAGCGCCCCGGTGGAGGCGACGTCGCCGACGCCATTGCTGGTCTGGGCCTTGACCGCCGTGGCCGGCTTCGCCGGTCCCTTGGCCGCCGAGGACTGCCGCGCGCCGGCCGAGCGAGGGGTGATGCTCGCGGCCAGCGCGTCCAGGTCGAGGCTCTTTTCGGGCTTGGTCGGCTGGACTTTGGGCGTTGGGGTGGGTTTGGCCGGGATTGGCTTCAGCGGGGCCGGCGTGGGCTTGGGCGGTTGTGGCGCCACCTTGGGCGGCGGCTTCGGCGTAGGAACCGGCGCTGGCTCGGGCGCCGCGGTCTGGGGCGAAGCGTTGGGGGTAGGTTGCGGCGTGGTGGCGGACGCCGGCTCGGGCGCCTCCGCCGCGTTCTTCAGACTGCCTTCGTCCTTGGCGCTGATCAGGGTCACGGGCACCACCTGGCCCATCTTGATGGGCATGGTCAGCCACGGCAGCACGTACAGGCCGATCAGGACGATGGCCGCGTGCAGCAGGACCGAGCCGGCGATGGCCGGAAAGGGCGTGGACCGCTCCCGCGTCATCACCGCGTTCCTGCGTCCCCCGGCAGGGGCGCGATCTTGTCGAGGCCCGAGGACGGGCCGCCGGTGTCGGTCAGAAGGCCAATGGAGGTGAAGCCCGAGGTCGACAGGCTGGCCATGACCTGGGCGACGATGGCGTAGGGGGCGTGACCGTCCGCGCGCACATAGACCGGTTTGCTCATGCCTGCGTCGGCCATGGCGCGCATGCGCGGAGCCAGGTCGGCGAACGGCACCTCGGTTTCTTGCAGAAACAGGGTTCCATCGGCGCGGATGGTCACGGTCAGGGGCTCGGTCTGGTTGCTGAGCGCGCCGGCCTCAGTCTTGGGCAGCTCCACGGGCACGCCGGCTGTAAGCAGGGGCGCCGAGACCATGAAGATGATCAGCAGCACCAGCATCACGTCCACAAGCGGAGTGACGTTGATCTCGGCCAGGGCGCGCCGGCCACGCCCGCGGCGCCGGCGGCCGCGCCGGGAGTCGGAGGAGTCAAGCGAAAGAGCCATGGCCGATCAGCTCCGCTCGGACAGGCGCCGGGCGATGGCCGCGGCGAGGTCGTCGGCGAAGCCGCCCAGCCGATCGGCGAACTTGCCGGCGTCGGCCGAGAACTTGTTGTAGGCGATATAGGCCGGGATGGCGGCCGCCAGGCCCACGGCGGTGGCGAACAGGGCCTCGGCGATCGAGGGCGCCACCACCGACAGGCTGGTGTTCTTCTGCAGGGCGATGGACTGGAAGGCGTGCATGATGCCCCAGACCGTTCCGAACAGGCCGATGAAGGGCGAGGCGGTGGCGACGATGGCCAGGGAGCTGAGCCCCTGCTCCACCCGGGCGCTTTCCCGGGCGACGATCACGTCCATGCCCCGGTCGATCCGCTGCAGCAGAAAGGCGGCCTGGGTTTCATCCATCCCCGAGCGGCGGCTCTCGCGCCATGTCTTCAGGGAAAGTTGCAACAGGCGCGGCATGGCGGCCTGAGGATTGTCGCCCGCCTCGGTGGCCACGTCGTCGAGGGCGCGGCCGGATCCGACCTTTTCCTCGAACTGGTCGGCTTCGCGGTTGAGGGCCGCAAACCGGAACAGCTTGTCAATGATCACTGTCCACGACCACAACGAGGCCAGGACAAGGCCCAGCAACACGCCCTTGACCACCCAGTCGGCGCGCAGAAACACGGCGATGATCGAGAAGTTGTCGCTGGTCAGGGAACTATGGACAGCGTCCATGGGCGTTGGGCTCCGAAGTCTTTCGTCGAGTGGGGCGATGCCTGGGCGGGGTGGTGAAACTATGGCGCTGGTGTTGCAAACCATGGCGACAAGGCCGCGACCAGCCCCGAGGGCGGCTTTCGCGGCCGTCCGTTGAGACTGATGCAGGCGGCCTCGATCTCAGCCTGGGCGATGAGTGTTTCAGATCTGAAAATACGCTGACTGATCATCAGGCGCGGTCCCTTGACGGTGTCATAGGTCGTGCGCACCAAAAGCGCGTCGTCGATCCGCGCCGCCTGGCGAAAATCGATGGCCAGGCGCGTAACCACAAAAGCCGCGGGATCCTCGCGCTCCAACAGACTGGTATGGCTGACGCCGGCCAGCCGCAGGAAGTCCGAGCGGCCCCGTTCGAAATAGCGGACATAGTTTGCGTGATAGACGACGCCGGTGAAGTCGGTGTCCTCGTAATAGACGCGCACCGGCAACACATGTTCCCGCCCCTCAAACATCCCGGCGGTGGGCTCGATCGAAGGATCCATCACTCCTCCTCGAATAGGCCGGGCTGTACCTTGGGCGCGGCCGGCGGCGTCAGGCCGATATGCATATAGGCCCGGGCGGCGGCGATGCGACCGCGCGGAGTGCGCTGGATGAAACCCTGCTGCATCAGATAGGGCTCGATCACGTCCTCCACCGCGTCACGCGCCTCGGCGATGGCGTAGGCTAGGGTCTCCACCCCGGCCGGTCCGCCGTTATAGTGCTCGATAAGCACCCGCAAATAGCGGCGATCCAGGCTATCCAGGCCCGCCTCATCCACCTCCAGCCGCGCCAGGCCCCGGGCGGCGCAGGCCTGGTCGATAGCGGCGGCCCCCTCGGCCTCAGCGAAGTCGCGCACCCGGCGCAGCAGCCGGCCGGCGACCCGCGGTGTGCCGCGCGCCCGCTTGGCGATCTCGCCCGCGCCGTCCAGGGTCAGCGGCGCGCCCATCTTGCGCGCCGCCTGGGTCAGCACCCGCTGCAGCTCCTCCGGCGTATAGAATTCCAGCCGCAGGGGAATTCCGAAGCGGTCGCGCAAGGGCGTGGCCAGGAGCCCTGCGCGGGTGGTCGCCGCCACCAGGGTGAAGGGCTCCAGATCGATGCGGATCGAGCGGGCCGATGGCCCCTCGCCGATGATCAGGTCCAGCACGTGGTCCTCCATGGCCGGATAGAGGATCTCCTCCACATTTGCGGCCAGGCGGTGGATCTCGTCGATGAACAGAACGTCGTTGCGTTCGAGATTGGTCAGGATCGCCGCCAGATCCCCGGCCTTGGCCAGGACTGGGCCGCTGGTGGCGCGAAAATTCACTCCCAGTTCCCGGGCGACAATTTGGGCCAGGGTGGTCTTGCCCAGGCCCGGCGGCCCGAACAGCAGCACGTGGTCCAGAGCCTCGCCCCGGCCGCGGGCGGCGTCGATGAACACCTTCAGATTGGCCTTGATCGGCTCCTGGCCGACGAACTCGACCAGGGTCTGGGGCCGCAGGGCGCGGTCGGAGCCCTCGGCCTCGCCGGCTTCCCCCGAAACCAGCCGGGTCACCGGCCCAGCTCCTGCAGGGCCGCCTTGATCAACGCCCGCTCATCGGCTTCTTCGCCCAGACGCAGCGCCGCCGCCTCCACATGCCGGCGCGCCAGGACCTCGGCCACGCCCAGACCCATCAGAGCCGCCACGGCTTCGCCGGCCGCCGACGGCGCCGCAGGGCGATGATGGACCTGCCCCAATGGAACAGCGGCGATCGGGTCTTCGCTGATGGGCTTACCCTTCAACTCGGTGATGATGCGGATGGCGAGCTTTGGACCGACCCCTTGAGCCCGCCCCACCGCGGCCTTGTCCTCGCGGGCCACGGCGCCGGCCAGTTCGGCGGGCGACAGCACATCAAGCACCCCCAGCGCCGCCTTGGGGCCGACGCCCTGAATATTCTGCAGCATGACGAAGGCGCGGCGTTCCTCACGGCTGAGAAAGCCGTAGAGGCGCGGCCCCGCGGCCTCGGACCAATGGGATTCAATATGGATCAGAGCCTCGCCCCCTGGAGCCGGCAGGCGCGAGAGCGTGCGACCGCCACAGCGGACCACATAGCCGACCCCGCCCACATCGATCAGCGCCTCTTCCTCGCCGACCTCGGCCACCAGACCGCGCAGACGGCCGATCACGCGGCGGCGCCCAGCTTGCGCGCCCGTCTGGCGTGGGCGTGGGTGATAGCCACGGCCAGGGCGTCAGCGGCGTCAGCGGTGGGGGCGCCGGCGGTGGGCAACAGACGGGCGATCATGAAGGCCACCTGATCCTTGTCCGCCCCGCCCGTGCCGACAATGGCCTTCTTGACCACCTTGGCGGCGTATTCCGCCACCAGCAGGCCCGCCTGGGCCGGAGCGATCATGGCCGCGGCGCGGGCATGGCCCAGCTTGAGGGTCGAGGAGCCGTTGGCGGTGACGAAGGTTTCCTCCACCGCCGCCTCATGCGGCTGGTGCTCGACGATCACCGCGCAGATGGCCTGGAACAGGAACAGCAGCCGCTCGGCGAACGGCAGGGTGTCGCGCGGGGCGATCACCCCATGGGCGATATGGATCAGCCGCGCGCCGTCCACCGCCACCACGCCCCAGCCGGTGCGGCGCAGGCCAGGGTCCAGTCCGAGGATGCGAATCGCGTTCGTCATGTGTTCCCAACCATCGCCCGAGCCGGCCTCCCAGGCAAAGGCGGAATGTGGTTAACAAACCCTTACTAAACGGGGTTACCTGGGCGTTAAAAACAAAGTGTGAACAGAGCCTTGAAAAATATGGTTAACGACAGGTTAACGCGCACGGAAGGCATTAATAGAGGTTAATTTTCAGAGGAGTAGGATGTGGGGAGGCGGCGGAAGAGGTCAGCTCCATCGCTCCAGGCGTTCACCATACGTTCCGTGCATTGGACTGCGGTCTTTGGTCCCATCGGCCGGAACACGGGCGTCGAGACGCCGGATCGCGAAGGCGACCCCTTGCTACGACTCAGTTTGATGGACGGCCAGCCTCCGCGGACAAGCGGGGTCGGGCCGGCCCCTACGCCCCCCAGCTTCCCAGCTGGTCGTCGGTGAAATCGGCGTTGGTATAGACGGTCTGGACGTCATCATCGTCGTCCAGGGCGTCGATCAGCTTGAACAGGGCACTCGCCTCCTCGGCCGAGACCGGGGTCGGAGACTGCGGCTTCCAGACGATGGCCGTCGACTTGGCCGGACCCAGGTTGGCTTCCAGCGCTTCGATCACCACCGCCAGGTCTTCGAAGGCGGTGTAGATGGTGTGGCCGTCCTCGTCGGATTCGACGTCGTGGGCGCCGGCCTCGATGGCCGCCTCCATCACCGCGTCCTCGGAACCGGCCGTCGCCGGATAGACGATCTGGCCCAGGCGATCGAACATGAACGCCGCCGAGCCGCTTTCACCGAGATTGCCGCCATTCTTGCCGAACAGCGAACGGATCGAGGCCGCCGCGCGGTTGCGGTTGTCAGTCAGCACCTCGACGATCAGGCCGATGCCGCCAGGACCGCGGCCCTCGTAGCGGATTTCCTCGTAGGAGTCGGTTTCGCCGCCCAGGGCCTTCTTGATCGCCCGCTCGATATTGTCCCGGGGCATGGACTCGGCGCGAGCATTGGTGATGGCCAGGCGCAGGCGGGCGTTGGAGCCCGGGTCGGGCACGCCCTGGCGCGCGGCCAGGGTGATGTCGCGCGACAGCTTGGAAAACAGCTTGGAGCGCTTCTTATCCTGGGCGCCCTTGCGGAACTGGATGTTCTTGAATTTTGAGTGTCCGGCCATGGTTTCTTGCGCTGCCGTCTGAAAGGGTGGCGGCGCTTCTAGCGCTCTGCGGGCGCGAACACCAGTGCGGGCCTATTCCTCGTCAGGATAGGGCCCCTTGCCGCCCTCGGCGATGAAGCGGTCGATGCGCTGGTCGATCACCGGGATGGGCGCCGATCCCAGGTCCAGAATGGTGTCGTGGAAGGCGCGGATATTGAACTTCGGCCCTAGGGCTTTCTCCGCCCTGGCGCGGGCCTGCAGGATGGCCCGCTCGCCCAGATAATAGGACAGGGCCTGGCCGGGCCAGGAGATGTAGCGGTCGACCTCGGTTTGGATCTCGCGGTTCGACAGGGCGGTGTTTTCGCGCAAATAGGCCTGGGCCTGCTCGCGGGTCCAGCCGTCGTGGTGAATGCCCGTGTCGACCACCAGCCGAGCGGCGCGCCACATCTGATAGCTGAGCATGCCGAAGCGCTCATAGGGCGTCCGGTACATGCCCATTTCCAGGCCCAGCTTCTCGCAATAGAGCGCCCAACCCTCGCCATAGGCCGAGATATAGACCTGGCGGCGGAAGTCCGGCTGGGTGCGGTTCTCAGCCGCCAGCGGGATCTGGAAGGCGTGGCCCGGCGCTGACTCGTGCAGGGTCAGGGCCGGTAGGGAATAGAGCGGCCGCGACGGCAGGTCGTAGGTATTGACCAGATAGAGCCCCGCCCCACCCCGGCCGGCAGTGTAGAAGGGCGCGATCTCCGGCGGCACCGCAGTGATGGTGAAGCGAGAGCGCGGCAGGTGGCCGAACCAGGTTCCGGCCTTGCCGTCGAATTCCTTGGCGATATAGGCGGTGTCCTTCAGAAGCTCGTCCGGGGTCTTGGCGTAGAACTGCGGATCGGTGCGCAGGAAGGCCAGAAAGGCCGGCAGGTCACCCTTGAATCCCACCTCCTGCATCACCTGCAGCATCTGGGCGTGGATCGAGACCACCTCATCCAGGCCGATCTGATGGATTTGGGCTGGAGTCAGATCCACCGTGGCGAACTCGACGATTTTGGACTGGTAATAGGCCTCACCGTCCGGAAGGGCCTCCGCGGCCAAGCTGTCGCGGGCGTGAGGGATGTAGTCGTCGCGCATGAAGGTGAGCAGGGCCTGGTGCGCCGGAATGACCTTGTCGCCGATCACCTTGATCGCCTGGTCGCGAAGCTGCGCCTGCACCGCGGCGGGGATCGAAGCCGGCATGGCCTGGAACGGCTGGTAGAACACCGTATCCAGCGGGGTCTTGGCCTCGGCCACCGCGGCGATGGTGGTGTCGCGGCCCACCAGCGTTATTTTGGGCGGGGTGAAGCCGCGCGCCAGGCCGGCCCGCATATTGGCGGTCTCGTCGGCGAAGTAGCGCGGGACTTCGTTCAGCTGGCGCAGGAAGTTTCGGTAGTCGGCCTCGGTCTTGAACGGCTGGCGCGCGGTCGCGGCGAGCTCGCCCCAGAAATAGGTGTCGGAGTTGAGCGGCTTTTCATATTCGCGAAACTGTTGTTCGGCGACCAGGGAGACGATCTGAGCGCGGTAGACGGCGTAGTTGAGCTGCGGTTCGGACGAGAGCTGAGATGGCCTGATGGTTTTCAGCTCGGCCAGGACATGGGTCCAATAGGCCAACCGCTTGGCCTCGGCCACGGCGCTGACATCGGGCAGATCGGATTCGATCGGACCGCCGGTGTCGTCTTCCTCGACCTGCAGCTGCTGTTTGCGCCAGGCCCATTCGCGTGTGTAGAGCGCTTTGAATCGGGCGTCGGCGGCGCCGTGCTTTGCTTGAGTTGTTTGGGCCTGTATAGGCGCAGCTCCCAGAGGCGGCGCCATCGCCAAGGCCAGGGCCGAAACGCCAACCGACGGCAGCCACTTCAAACCCATGCCATTCCCCTCGCACAGACACGGCCTATCCCGCAGTTGCTGGTTCGTATAAAATCCGCTCCGCCCGTCCGTCTGCAAGGCGAAATACAGCGTCCTGGGGCGTTTCCAGGCGCAGGGCCTCGGCCTTGTCCAGGCCGAGATAGAGTCCGCGCAGCACTCTTCCAGCGACGCCGTGCGAAATGGCGATACGCGGATGCGGGTCGCGGGCGGCCTCCGCCAACCAGTCGCCCAGACGGGCGGCGAAGGCGTCATAGCTCTCTTCGCCGGGCGCACGGAAAAAGAAGTCGTATCGCGTGGTTCCGTCGAGAAGTCCGGGCGAGGGCGACTCGATCTCTTCGTCGGTGAGGCCGTTCCACTCGCCCAGGCGGACCTCGGCCAAGCGGGCGTCCAGGGTGAAGTCCGCGGCGGCGCCGATCTCGGTGCAGATGACCTGGCCGGTATGGACGGCGCGGCCGAGGTGACTGGCCTGAGTGATCCAGCCCTCGGGCGAGCCGATCAGCCCTTTGAGCATCTGGCCGACCTGAACGACCTGGTCCGGCCCAGGGGCGTCAGGGGCGAGTCCAGGTCGCCCTGGAATCGCCCCTCGGCGTTGAAGGTCGTCCGGCCATGACGCACGAGATAGATCATGGCCTGCGCCTACCCGCCGTCCCCGCCCCCCCCGGCAAAGGGAAAAACTCGCTCTAGATATACTCGCTCTAGATATACCGGCGCAGCGACCGGGCCAGTTCGGTGGCGCCTGACCGCTTGCGCGGCTGTTGCGGCTGATAGGCCACGCGGGCGTGCTCGACGCAGTAGGGCCCCTCGGCGCCGCGGCGGCCACAGAAAGTGAAACCGTCGGTGGACGGATCGCCGATCGGCCACTTGCACATATGCGCGCCCAGGGTCAGCACGGTGGCCGAACCCGGCTCCTCCACATAGACCACCGGAACCGGAGCCGTCGCGGCCTGAGCCTGAGCATGGGCGTGAGCCTCGACGCGGCGCGGCGCCGGCGCGGCGCTGACCGGCCGCGGCGGACGGGGCGCCTTGAACACCGGGCGCGCCGGCTGCGAAGGCGCCGCGCGGCCTGACAGGCCCAGACGATGGACCTTGCCGATCACGGCGTTGCGGGTGACCCCGCCTAACTGTTTAGCGATCTGGCTGGCGGAAAGTCCGTCCAGCCAGAGCTTCTTCAAGGATTCAACGCGCTCGTCGGTCCAACCCATCGCACACCTCCACCCGCATTGCGGCCCGCGCATCGCCGGGATTCAACATCTAGTTCCCAGCGCCCCAACGGAAGGCCGCTCCTACTAGATACAGTAACTAAACTCTTAACGGACACAATGGGCGCCTCACCGTCCGTCCACAGGATCTATATGTGGGGGCGAAAAGTCGCAGGCCAAAGCTCTTGCGCCGCTCCCCTTGCCCAGACGCCGGTCAAGGCGCACATCAAGGGCATGAAAGATATGGCTGACAGTGCGGCCTCGCCCGTGATCCCCCCCGCCCCCCGGGACTATCCCGGGGTCAATTGGACCGGCGTCCAGACCCTGTATCTCAAGGAGATCCGCCGGTTCTGGAAGGTCGGAATGCAGACCGTGATCGCTCCAGTGGTGAACACCCTGCTCTATCTGATGGTGTTCACCGTGGCGGCCAGCGGCGCACGACCGCCGGTGCATGGCGTGCCGTTCGCCATTTTCATCGGCCCGGGGCTGATCATGATGTCGATCATGAACGCCGCCTTCGCCAATTCCTCGTCATCACTGATGCAGGCCAAGATGATGGGCCTGACCCAGGACTTCCTGACCCCGCCCCTGTCACCCACCGAACAGGTCTGGGCCTTCGCCGCCGGGGCGGCCACCCGCGGGATCTTCGTAGGGATCATCACGGCTCTGTCGGTGCTTATCTTCGCCCATTTCACCATCGCCCATTGGTGGGCGGTGCTCTATTTCGGACTAGGCGCCTCGCTGCTCATGGGCCTGGTCGGCATGGTCACCGGCCTGTGGGCCGAAAAGTTCGACCATCTGGCGGCGGTGACCAATTTCATCGTCATGCCCATGAGCTTTCTGTCCGGCACCTTCTATCTGGTGGACCGGCTGCCCGAGCCGTTCCGCACGGTGTCACACTATAATCCGTTCTTCTACATGATCTCCGGCTTCCGCTACGGCTTCATCGGCCAGGCCGACGGCTCCCTCGCCGTGGGTGTCGCCGCCATCGGCGGCCTGACGGCGGTCATGGCCGTGGTCTGCTGGTGGCTGTTCCAGACGGGGTATCGGCTGAAGAGCTGATGGGCGCCGCGCATTCACCTCAAACTGTCACGGCCAGATGGTTGACAGATTGCGCCGGTATGGCGAAAAGCCTCGGCCTTCCGGTTCCCTGCGGGAACCTTGCGTCTTCGGGAGGCTTCGATGCCCGACCCTACGCCGGCCGGCTCCAGCGATCACATCATGGGCGTCTATAACCGCGCCCCGCTGGCTTTCGAGCGAGGTGAGGGCTCACGCCTCTATTCCACTGACGGTGAGGTCTATCTGGACTGCGTCGCCGGCATCGCCGTTAACGCCTTGGGCCACGCCAATCCGATCCTGACGGAAGCCTTGAGGAAGCAGGGCGAAAAGCTCTGGCACGTCTCCAACATCTACCAGATTCCAGAGCAGGAAGCCCTGGCCGCCAAGCTGTGCGCCGCCACCTTCGCCGATGTGGTGTTCTTCACCAATTCCGGCACCGAGGCGGTGGAGTGCGCGCTGAAGACCGCGCGAAAATATCACTGGAAGAACGGCCAGCCCGAGCGGATCGATGTGATCGGCTTCGAAGGCGCTTTCCACGGCCGCTCCTATGCCGCGGTGTTCGCCGCGGGCAACCCGACCTATGTGGAGGGCTTCGGGCCCCAGTTGCCCGGCTACATCCACCTGCCATTCGGAGACATGGATGCGCTGAAGGCCGCGCTTGGCCCGACCACCGCGGCGGTGATCGTCGAGCCGGTGCAAGGCGAAGGCGGCGCCCGCTCGCTGACCGAAGCCCAGTTGACCGAACTGCGTCAGCTTTGCACCGAGGCCGGCGCCCTGCTCATCTATGACGAAATCCAGTGCGGCCTGGGCCGCACCGGACGCCTGTTCGCCTATGACTGGGCCGAAAACGCCGCGCCCGACATCATGTGCGTGGCCAAGGCCCTGGGCGGCGGCTTTCCTGTCGGCGCCTGCCTGGCCACCGCCGAGGCGGCCAAGGGCATGACCGTGGGCTCACACGGCTCGACCTATGGCGGCAACCCCCTGGCCATGGCTGTAGGGGCCGCAGCCTTCGACGAGATCGTCAAGCCTGAGACCCTGGCCCATGTGCGCGAAGTCGCCGGCTATCTGGGCCAGCAATTGACTGGCTTAAAGGATCGCTTCCCGGACGTGGTGCTGGATATCCGCGGCAAAGGCCTCCTGATTGGCATCAAGCTCGCGCCCAACAACCGCGAATTCATGACCATGGCGCGCGACCACAAGCTGTTGATCGCCGGCGGCGGCGACAACTGCGTGCGCCTGCTGCCGCCCCTGGTGCTGACCCTGGACGAGGCCCGCGAGGCAGTGGAGAAACTGGAACAGACTTGCGAGGCGATGCGACGAAAAGCGGCCGCTTAGCAAGGCTTTTTCGCGCGTTCCTTCCGGCCTCTGAGCGCCCTCCGACCGGGGCGCCCTTTGGATTTTCCCGATGACCGTTTCCCCCCGCCACTTCATAGACCTTTGGAAGTTGGACACCGCCACCCTGCGTGGGTTGATCGACGACGCGCGGGCGCGCAAGGCCGCGCGCGTAGGCTGGCCCAAGGGCCGGCCTGACGTCGACGCCCCGGCCAAGGACCGCACCTTGGCCATGATCTTCGAGAAGAATTCGACCCGCACCCGCTTTTCGTTCGACGCCGCCATCCGCCAGCTGGGCGGCCGCTCGATCATCGCCACCGCCAGCGACATGCAGCTGGGCCGCGGCGAGAGCGTGGAGGACACCGCCCGCGTGCTCGCGCGCATGGTCGATGCGGTGATGATCCGCGCCAACAGCCACGAAACCCTGGAGCGGTTCGCATTAGCTTCCAGCGTGCCGGTGATCAACGGGCTCAGCGACGCCAGCCACCCCTGCCAGATCATCGCCGACCTGCAGACCTTCGAGGAACACCGCGGCGACGTGGCCGGCAAGACCCTGGCCTGGGTCGGCGATGGCAACAACATGTGCGCCAGCTTCATGCATGTGGCTGGCCAGCTCGGCTTCACCCTGCGGGTGGCCGCGCCCAGGATCTATGCGCCCGATCGCCTGGATATCGCCCGCGGGCTGGAGCTGGGCGCAAGGATCGAGATCACTGAGGATCCGCGCGAGGCGGTCCGCGGCGCCGATGCGGTGATCGCCGACACCTGGGTGTCGATGGGCGATCTGGATCACGACGAGCGCCTGGCGGCGCTGGAGCCCTATCAGGTGGATTCCGACCTGATGGCCCTGGCCGCCCCGGACGCCCTGTTCCTGCACTGCCTGCCCGCCCACCGGGGCGAAGAGGTGACCGACGACGTGCTCGACGGTCCGCAATCGGTGGTTTGGGACGAGGCGGAAAACCGCAGCCACGCCCAGAAGGCGATCCTCGCCTGGTGCTTCGCCGCCGGCTGATTTCAGGCCGGCGGGTTATCCACCTCTCGATTATTCCCGGCGAGCGCCTATTTAGGGCGTTCGCATCTTTTTCACCCTTTCGCCGGCCAAACCCCTGGGCGAGGCCCGCACCATTTTGTAAGCGCGCCGTGACCGACACAGATCCTACCACCGACTATCCCACCGACGACCTCGTCGCCGCCTTCCAGATCGGGGAGCGGCCAGTACGCGGCCGTATCGCTCGCATGGGAGTTATGGTCGACGACATCCTGACCCGCCACGACTATCCGGAACCGGTGGCCAACCTGTTGGGCGAGGCCTGCGCCCTGGCAGCTCTGGTCGGCGCCAGCTTGAAGTTCGAGGGCCGCCTGATCCTGCAGGCCCAGGGTGACGGGCCGGTGGCCTATGTGGTCGCCGACTACGACACCACCGGCGCCTTGCGCGGCTATTGCCGTTTCGACGCCGAGCGGGTGGCGGAGGCGTCCAAGGGCTTCACCCGGCCTGGGGCCAAGACCTTGTTGGGCGGCGGTGTGTTCATCATGACCGTGGACCAGGGCGCCGATATGGAGCGCTATCAGGGCATCACGCCTATCGACGGCGAGACCCTGGCCCTGTGCGCCGAACACTATTTCGACCAGTCGGAACAGACTCCCACCCGCGTTCGCCTGGCGGTGGGCCAGGTGCAGACCGGCGAGACCGCCCACTGGCGCGCCGGCGGCATCCTGTTGCAGAACATCGCCGAGGACGACGCACGCGGCCCTACCTTCGAAACCTGGGAGACCGCCCAGGCCCTGTTCGAAACCGTCGGCGAGGACGAACTGATCGACCCGACCATCCCGCCGGAAACCCTGCTCTATCGCCTGTTCCACGAGGAAGGTGTGCGCCTGTTCAAGCCCCGGCCCCTTCGCGCCTTCTGCCGTTGCTCACTGGAGCGCATCGAGGGGGTGATCCGGTCCTTTCCCATGGAAGAGCGGGCGGAAATGGTCGAGGCCGACGGCAAGATCCGGGTGACCTGCGAATATTGCTCGCGGGTCTATGAGCTGGAGCCAGAGAGCGTGGCGGACTAAACTACAGCCGCCGCCAGGGCCTCGGCCAATTCGTCCTGCTCATAGGGTTTGCGCAGGTGGGTGGCCGTAGGCAGGCCATCGGTCTCGCCCAGGTCGCCATAGCCGCTGGCGAAGATCACCCTCAGATCGGGGCGCATGGCCTTGGCCTGGATCGCCAGCTCGGTGCCGCGCACGCCGGGCAGGCCTACATCGGTGAACAGGATGTCGATGTCTTCGGCGCCCTCCAGTATGGCCAGAGCGCTGGGCGCGTCGCCCGCCTGAAGCGGCGTGAAGCCGAGGGCTTCGATCATGTCCACCGCCGCCATCCGCACTAGGAAATCGTCCTCGACCACGAGCACTACACGCCGGATAGTATTGAGCAGCGAGCGGATCTTTCGCGCCAGACTATCGCGCGTATAGGGCTTGCTGAGCAGCTGCACGCCCTCGTCCAGGCGACCGTGATGGACGATGGCGTTTTCAGTGTAACCGGAGGTGTAGAGCACTGGCAGGCCCGGCCGCAGCGCCTGGGCCTCGCGCGCCAGATCGCGACTCTTGACCGGGCCTGGCATGATCACGTCGGTGAACAACAGATCGACCTTGGCGCCGCTCTTGAGCACCGCCAGCGCCGCGGCGCCATCGGAGGCGTGAATGCAGGTGTAACCCAGGTCCCGCAGCATGCCGACGGCCGAGGCCCGCACCAGGTCGTCATCCTCCACCACCAAGATCACCTCGCTCTGGCCGCGCATGGAGCCGGTGGCGGCCAGTTCGGGCTCCTGCTCATCCTGCTGGGCGCGCGGCAGATAAATCTTCACCGTCGTGCCTTGCCCGAGCTCGCTATAGAGCTGGACGTGGCCGTGGGACTGTTTGACGAAGCCATAGACCATCGACAGGCCGAGACCGGTGCCCTTCTCTTCGCTCTTGGTGGTGAAGAAAGGCTCGAACACCCGCTTTTGCGTGGCGGCATCCATGCCGTGACCAGTGTCGGAGACGGCGATCAGCACATACTGCCCCGGCTCAAGATCCGTGTCCCGACGGGCATAGCCTTCGTCGAGCACAGCGTTGTTGATCTCGATGGTCAAACGGCCGCCGCCGGCCATGGCGTCCCGGGCATTCAGAGCCAAGTTGAGGATGGCGCTTTCCACCTGGGCCGGATCGGCCAGGGTGTTCCACAGGTCGCTGGCCAGCACCGTTTCAACATCCACCGTCTCACCCAAGGTGCGACGCAGCATCTCGCTCATGTCCATGACCAGGCGGCCTAGATTGACCACCTTGGGCTCCAGCGGCTGGCGGCGCGCGAAGGCCAGCAGCTGTCGTGTCAACTGGGCGGCGCGTTCGGCGGCGTGAAGCGCGTTCTTGATACGGGCGGAGCCGGGCCCGTCGCCGATCTGGGCCGAGATCAGTTCCAGATTGCCGCGTATCACCTGCAAAAGGTTGTTGAAATCGTGAGCCACGCCACCGGTCAGGTGACCCACGGCCTCCATCCGCTGGACCCTGCGCAGCTGTTCCTGGGCCTGTTCGCGCTCGGTGACATCCCGCGATGACCCAAGAATGCGGTCAGCGCGCCCCTCGGGATTGCGGATGGCGACCATCACCGATTCCCAGATCCGCTCCCCACTGGGCAGGAAGACGCGGTCACGTGTGAAGATCGGCTGGTCCGCCTGGCCGACCTTTTTCAGGTGCGCGACCAAGCCCTCGCGCTGCCGCTCGCCCACAAGCAGGGCTGCGTCAACGCCGCGCAATGTCTCGAATGAGGCCCCCACCGCTTGCTCATAGGCGGCGTTGACCTGGGCCATCACAAAACGGCCGTCCTCCAGGACGTCGAGCACACAGATCAGATCGGCGGTGTTGTCGAAAATAGCGCGATAGAGAGCCTCGCCTTCCCGCCGGGCGGCCTCGGCTGTCTCGCGTTCGCCGATCTCGTGTTCCAGGCGCTGGTTGGCCCGCACCATGGACAAGATCATCAGCCCCAGCCCTAGGATGGACAGGGCGCTGAACAGCAGGCCGACCACCAGGCCAATCAAATCCGTCCGGTCGGCTTTGCGGTTGCGCTCATCCAGCAGGGCGTTCTCGGATCGCATGATATCGGCGACAGCGGCCCTGACCCCCATCATCGCGTTGTGGCC
This sequence comes from Caulobacteraceae bacterium, assembly GCA_036494815.1. Taxonomy (GTDB): domain Bacteria; phylum Pseudomonadota; class Alphaproteobacteria; order Caulobacterales; family Caulobacteraceae; genus Poindextera. Next base: position 140,176 of record DASXNV010000032.1, on the reverse strand, counting down.
CTGACCGTACTGGCCCGTCAGCGCCTCGCTTCGCCGGCCCTGGCGGGCCAGCTCCACGCGCCGGGCCGCCACGCTGGCCCGCTGGGCGACCAGAGCGTTGAGACGCGCCACCCGCGCCTCCTGCTCGGGGTTATCGGCCACAAGACGGGCAAGTTCGGCCGAAGTGGCGGGGATTTTAGCCAGGCTCACATCATAGGCGCCGAGAAATTGCGGATCGCGCAGGAAGAGATAGCCGCGCTGACCGGATTCCACGTCCTGGATCTGGGAGAACAGCGTCTGGGTGGCCTGGATCACCTTGTAGCTGTGCAGGACCCAGCGGCGATCCTGTCGAACAGAATAGAGATGGCTGACCGACAAAAGCACCGTCAGCCCGGCCAGAAACACCAGCAGCAGGGCGGGCGCGAGCATCTCGCGCCAGAAAGCGGATCGGAGCGACTTCAATCGGTTCACGGGCCCAAAGCCGCCTGAGCGACTATCCTGCACATCCTCGGCGAAAGCCTAGCTGAGGGATGGGGTGCGAACCAGCGCCTTTCGCGCGGGGCGCGAGCAGATGTCACTGATAACCTTAAGGAGCGGCCTCGAAAATCCGTCGTTCAAAGTAGAGTGGCTGGGGGACTAGGACTCGAACCTAGAATGACGGTACCAAAAACCGCAGTGTTACCATTACACCATCCCCCAGCAGGGCCGGCGAACCGCCGGGCGGACCACCCAGGGGCGCCGCGAGGCGGTGGGAGATATCGCAACCCCCGAGCCTTTGCAACACCGCCTGACAGGCTTGTGCGCATCCAGCGCGGCCACAGGCGATTTTCCGATCCCTCTGTGTTGCAACTTTTTGATTCAACGCCTTTTGTTGCAGGCGATCCCGGGCGAGGGCCACGGAAAAGAAGAAGCGTGCTCAATGCAGCGCGCATTGGCTTGCAGCCCCACCAAGCCTGCTCTATAAGCCGCGCCTCGCGTCGGAGTGTAGCTCAGTCTGGTAGAGCACCGTCTTCGGGAGGCGGGGGTCGCAGGTTCGAATCCTGCTACTCCGACCAATTTTCCCGCCCCCTTTTTTCGCCCTTATGCGTCGCCGCTGTTTCTCGGCGCCGCGCCGCCGGGCGGGCCCGGCCCCATGCCCCAAATCGATCTGGCGGGGAAACTTGCTTTAATTTAATCCACCAGGACCTGATTCACGCATCAAGCCGCTTCGGCCTTGGGCGCTCAGGCCCTAGATTGCGCGACCGCCTCGCTTCTTTTGCTGTTCGGACCCGACGATGAAACAATTTCTTCTGACCCTGGCTGGCGTGTTCGCCGGGCTGGTCCTGTTCTTCATCGGCGTGCCGTTCCTGATTGTTGGCATGATCGCCGGCGCCGCCCACCCCAATCCGACGCCGACCAAGGCGGTTCTGGCGCTGGATCTGCGCCGCGGCCTGACCGACCAGGAGCCAGAAGGCCTTTTTCCCGGCTTTGGCGCCCGCACCCTGGCGGTCATGACTGTGATCGACGCGCTGCACCGGGCCGAAAGCGACAGCCGGGTCAAGGCCTTGTTCGTGCGCCTGCCGGAGGGCGGCATGGAGCCGGGCGAGGCCGACGAGTTGCGCCAGGCGTTCAAGCATTTCCGAGAATCTGGAAAGCCGATCATCGCCCACAGCCAGGGGCTCTATCCCGCCGGCGCCATCGCTTCGACCTATATGCTGGGCGCCTCCGCCGACCAGTTCTGGATGCAACCTGGCGCGCCGTTCCAGGTCACGGGCATGTCGGTGTCGGACGTGTTCTTCAAGCGCCTGTTCGACAAATACGGCGTCAAGGCCGACTTCGAACAGCGCAAGGAATATAAGAACGCCGTCAACGGCTATCTCTTCGACGACTACACCCCGGCCCACCGCGAGGCGCAAACCTCGTGGATGACCTCGGTCTATGAGAGCGCCATCGGCGCGGCGGCCAGCGACCGCAAGAAAAACCCGGCCGCGCTCAAGGCGACGCTGGAGGCCGGCCCCTACGACGCCGGCGACGCCAAGGCCAAGGGCCTGATCGACCGCCTGGGCCAAGTGCCCGAAGCGCAGGACGCCGCCGTCGAGCAGGGCGGCGAAGGCGCCAAGATCATGCCGATCGACGACTATATCTCGGCGGAAAAGTCCGCCGATGGCGGTGTCGGCGATCCGACCATCGCCGTGGTCAACGCCGAGGGCGCGATCATGACCGGCCCCAACGAAGCCAGTCTCGGATCCGGAAACGCCAATTCCGACGCCGTGGCCAGCGCTCTGGAGACCGCGGCCAAAGACAGTTCGGTCAAGGCGATTGTCTTCCGTATCTCCTCCCCCGGCGGCTCTGACACCGCTTCGGAACAGATCCTGGCGGCGGTGCGCGCGGCCAAGGCGCAGAAGCCGGTGGTGGTGTCCATGGGCGCCTATGCCGCTTCCGGCGGCTATTGGATCTCGTCCCAGGCCTCGGCTATCGTCGCCGAGCCCACCACCTTGACCGGCTCGATCGGGGTCTATGGTGGCAAGTTCGCCCTGGGCCCCGCCCTGTCGAAGTTCGGTGTCGATCTGCATGACATCAATGTGGGCGGTGGCTATGCGGGCGCAGACAGCCCCAGTCAGGATTTCACCCCGGCGCAGAAGGCCGCTTTCGCCGCTAGCATCGATCGGGTCTATGACGGCTTCATCACCCGGGTGGCCGAAGGCCGTCATCTGCCGCCGGACCAGGTGCGCGAGATCGCCAAGGGACGGGTGTGGACCGGCGCCCAGGCCAAGCCCCTGGGGCTGGTCGACGAATTGGGCGGTTTCTATCAGGCGGTGGACAAGGCCAAGGCCCTGGCGGGCCTGTCAGGCCAGTCGGTTCGCCTGAAGATCGTCAGCGCCAAGCACTCGCCGTTCGAGGTGCTGCAAAAGGCCCTTGGCGTCGACTCGACCTCGATCCGTGGCCTGGTGACGGCGGCCCAGCTGATGTCCGATCCCCGCGCCCAGTCCCTGGTCAGCCGGATCTCGGAACAGCGCTTGCGCGCCCAAGGCGCGAACGTCCTGGCGCCGCTGCCGCGCTTCTAAAAACTAGGTTTGAACGGAAGCTCTTGGCGGGCCGGCGCGGTCAGGCGGCCGCGGCCGCAGCGGCCTGTTCGGGGGCGGATGGCAGGGCGGCGTTGATGGCCTGCAGCAGGCGCTCGGGCTTGATCGGCTTTTCGACCACGCTGTGCATGCCGCTCTCGATATAGGTCTTGGCGTCTTCAGGATCCGCGTTGGCGGTCAAGGCGATGATCGGCACGGCGCCGGCGGGACCGGGCATGGCGCGGATCGCCCTGGCCGCCTCCACCCCGTCCATGCGCGGCATGCGGATATCCATCAGGATCAGGTCGAAGCGTCCGGTGCGAGCCGCTTCCACCGCCTCGACGCCGTCCTCGGCGCATTCAGAGGTGCAGTCGAACATTTCGCACAGCGCCTCGGCGACCATGCGGTTGGTGGCGTTGTCGTCGACCACCAGGATGTGCGCGGCCCCGCGCGGCCCCTGCACCTCACCGAAGCCTTCGGGGGCGGCGGCGACGGTTTCAGCGACGTCGAGTTCAAATGCGACTGTGGTTCCGGCCCCGACATTGCTGTCGGTGCGGATCGACCCGCCCATCCGGGCGATGATGCGTTGGCACAGGGCCAGACCCAGGCTGGCGCGGCTTCCGCTGTGGGCGGCGCCCGGGGCGAAGGGTTCGGCCAGGCGCAACGCAGACAATCCGCCACCGCCGACTCGCACACGGCCGGTCAGTTTCAGCCCATCCAGGGTGCGTACCGCCCGCAGGCTGGCCTCCACCGCACCGTCGCCGCCATCGGCGATGGCGGTCTCAATCAGCTTGTCGAACACCTGGCGGACACGGGCCGCATCCACGGTCGCATTCAGGTCCGGCTCGCCGTCATAGGCGACCAGCAAGGTGACGCCCTGTTCGGCGGCGCGGGCCTGCCAACCCGCCTGGATGGAGTCCATGACGTCGCGCAGGAACACCGCGGCCGGCTCGAGAGCCATTTCACCAAATTCAGCCCGCGACAGCTCAAGCGCATCGTTCAGCGCGCGCAAAGTGGCCTGGCTGGATTCCAGAATGGTGCGCACGAAGGCTTGGGAGTCCGCCGAAAGAGGCTGCCGTTGCAGTAATTCCGCCACCGCCACCACGCCGTTCATCGGCGAGCGGACCTCGTGGCTGATCAAATCGAGAAAGCGCTGGTTGTCCGCCAGATCGCCCTCGGCTGTGCGACGTTGGCGCAGCAGGTTACGGGTGGAGATGACGCCCACATAAAGGGAATCCCGCACCACCACAACGCCGACCACCGGCTCGGCGTGGCTGAGGATCAGGGCGCAGACCTGGTCGATATCGGTATCGGCTTCGACGGTCAGGGGGCGGGTCATCAGATCGGCCACGGCGCGATCGGCCTCGCTGGCCCGGACATCGCCGCGGGCGATCAAGCCCACAGGGCGGCCCGCCTCCGTTGTGACCAGAAGGTCACAGCCCGGAGCATCCAGGAACCGATCAAGCACCACCCCGCAAGAGGTGCTTGCTGCGATCGGCTCGAAAACTTCGATGAGACTTGAGATGCCGGGCATTCTGCACATGACGACTGAGTTGTAGGACAACCATGCAGAGTCTCGCTTGCGAAGTCGTTAAGACGCCAGAGGTTGATGAACATGGGCCTGGAGCACTTGAAGCCCCCAGGCCCTCTGGCCGCCTCGGCTGAGGGCGGGAGTCGAACGCTGTGATGAGCGCTATCCCAGAAACCATAAGCGATCCGCGTAGCTGATGCCCATATGCGGCCGGTATGGTAACAGGCCTTGAACGCGATCCGAGCTTGTCCTTTGTTCGCCAAGGAGAATCGTCATTACCGCGCCGGCTGACTCAACCCCGATTAGTGATGGCGCCCTGGTGCTATTTTCAGGTGGTCAGGACTCCACGGCCTGCCTCGCCTGGGCCCTGGACCGATACGATCGCGTGGAGACCGTCGGATTCGACTATGGCCAACGCCATGCGGTTGAGCTGAAAGCGCGTCAGGTATTGCGACGGGAAGTCGCACGTCGTTTCCCCGATTGGGGCGAAAGGCTGGGCGAAGACCACCGCATCAACCTGAAGAGTTTCGGCGCCGTGGCCCAATCGGCCCTGACCGCCGACAGGGCTATCGAGATGACCGAGCGCGGCCTGCCCTCGACCTTCGTCCCTGGCCGCAACCTGGCCTTTCTGATCTATGCCGCCGCCCTGGCCGACCGGCGCGGCCTGGCCGCCCTGGTGGGCGGCATGTGCGAGACCGACTATTCCGGCTATCCCGACTGTCGGCGCGACACGCTGGACGCCCTGCAATCGGCGCTGAACCTTGGCATGGCGAGAGACTTCCGCATCGAAACTCCCCTGATGAGGCTGACCAAGGCCCAGACCTGGGGGCTGGCCAAATCCCTGGGCGGCGAGACGCTGGTGGAGATGACCGTGCGCGACAGCCACACCTGCTACTATGGCGACCGCACCCCGCACGACTGGGGCGCCGGCTGCGGCGCCTGTCCCGCCTGCGAGTTGCGCGCCAAGGGCTGGAACGAGTGGACGGCGGCGGGCCAGCCGAGCCTGGACCCTAATCGGGACGCTGCGGGATGACCTACTCAGTCAAGGAGATCTTCCTGACCCTGCAGGGCGAGGGCGGCCAGGCGGGCCATGCCGCGGTATTCTGCCGTTTTGCCGGCTGCAACCTTTGGAGTGGTCGCGAGATCGACCGGGCCAAGGCGGTCTGCACCTTTTGCGACACCGACTTTGTCGGCATGGACGGCGAAGGGGGCGGCCGGTTCATGACCCCCGAGGCCCTGGCCGCCGCTGTGGCGGCGCAATGGCGCGGCGCGAACACTGACCGACTGGTGGTCTGCACCGGCGGCGAGCCCCTGTTGCAACTGGATCCGCCCCTGATCGCCGCTCTGCACGCCGAAGGTTTCGCCATTGCGGTGGAGACCAATGGCACCCTGGCCGCGCCCCCAGGCCTCGACTGGATCTGCGTCAGCCCCAAGGCCCAGGCGCCCGTGGTGCAGACCTCAGGCCAGGAGCTGAAACTGGTCTTTCCGCAGAATGGCGTTGATCCGGCCCGCTTCACGAATCTGGATTTCGAGCGTTTCTACCTGCAGCCGATGGACGGGCCGGACCGCGACGCCAACACCCAAAGCGCGGTCGACTATTGCCTTTCCCACCCCCAGTGGCGTTTAAGCGTCCAAACCCACAAATATCTGGGCCTGCCTTGACGCCTCCCGCGCGCGGCGGCCGTTTGGATCCATGACCGACACCGTCTTCGAAATCACCAAGGCCGCGACCTTCGATGCGGCCCACCACCTGAACCACGGGCCCGAAGGCAGCCTCTATCGGCGCCTGCACGGCCACTCATTCCGCGTCGAGGCCACGGTGCGCGGCCCGGTCAGCGAACCGGACGGCTGGGTGGCGGACCTGGCGGCGCTGGACCAGGCCCTGCGCGCCGTTGCGAACGAACTGGACCACAGCCTGCTCAACGAGCATGCCGGCCTGGAGACCCCGACCCTGGAGCATCTGTGCCTGTACTTCGCCGCGCGCCTGGGCTCGGATTTTCCCGGCTTGGCGCGGATCGTGGTGTCGCGCCCGACCATCGGCGAGAGCTGCGCGCTGGCGCTTTAGACCCTTGCCCTATCCCCGATCCATGGCGCGGCGGCGGGGGCCGGCATAGGTGGGGTCGCTACGGCGGCGGCGGTCTGGGCCGAAATAGTCATCGGTGCGGACGAAGGCTCGGGGATGTTCCACAACCAGGCCGATCCGCTGCAGCACGCCCCGCGCGGTGACCGGCTTGGACAGGAACTCGGTGACCCCCACATCCCGGGCCTCGGCCACCCGGCGTAGAGTGGAATGGCCGGTGATCATGATCACCGGGCACATGGGATTAGGACTGTCCGTCGACTTGCGCAGCAGCCGCACGAAGTCGATCCCATCCAACGGCTGCATCTGCAGGTCGGTCATGATGATGTCGACGGGGTGATTGCGCATGACCTGCAGCGCCTGGGCGCCGTCATTGGCCTCGTAGATATTGCGCACGCCGATCGCCCTTAGGATCTCGGTCAACAGCACACGCATGTGCTGGTTGTCGTCAACCAGCAGTATGTTGAGCAGATCGTATCGCAATTTTTCGCCGTATTCGGTCTCTAGGCGCCAAGGTCACAACGCCGCAACGGAGCGGTAAGCAGGGGCGACGATGGAATTCATCGTCTTGCGAATCGGCCAATCGCGTACGACCTCATCTTGGTGGGACCTGACTAAATTGTCATCTCTGAATACGGTACTGAAATAAAGCCCATCCAAACGTCGCCTTCAGCCGCCGATCTGGCCCCGGTGCCGTAGAAACGCGTCGGCCAGAACGCAGGCGGTCATGGCCTCGACCACGGGCGCGGCGCGGATTCCGACGCACGGATCGTGGCGCCCCTTGGTGCGCAGTTCGATTTCGCCGCCGGCCTCGTTGACCGAGCGGCGCGGCGTAAGGATCGATGAAGTGGGTTTGAACGCCACTCGCGCCACGATCGGCTGGCTCGTGGAGATACCGCCAAGAACGCCGCCGGCGTGGTTGGACAGAAAGGTCGGCCCGTCATTGCCGGCGCGCATCTCGTCAGCGTTGTCCTCGCCGCTGAGGGCCGCGGCGGCGAAACCCTCTCCGATCTCAACTCCCTTGGCGGCGTTGATGGACATGAGAGCCGCGGCCAGTTCGGCGTCCAGCTTGCCATAGATGGGCGCGCCCCAGCCGGCTGGGACACCGGTCGCCTCGACCTCGACCACAGCGCCGGTGGAGGAACCGGCTTTGCGCACCGCCTCCAGATGGCCCTCCCAGACCTCGGCCGTGACCGCATCAGGGCACCAGAACGGATTGCGCTCCACCTCGTCCCAATCCCAACGCGACCGGTCGATGGCGTGAGGCCCGATCTGGACCAGGGCGGCGCGGATCACGACGCCCTCGCCCAGAACCTTGCGCGCCACTCCGCCGGCCGCGACCCGCGCCGCCGTTTCCCGCGCGGAGGAGCGGCCGCCGCCGCGATAGTCGCGAACGCCATATTTGGCGAAATAGGCGTAGTCGGCATGGCCCGGCCGGAAAGCCTGGGCGATTTCGGAATAGTCCTTGGAGCGCTGGTCCACATTGTCGATCATCAGCGAGATCGGCGTGCCGGTGGTGACCTGACCGTCGGTGCGATCGTCGTGAAACACCCCCGAGAGAATCCTGACCTGGTCCGGCTCCTGCCGCTGGGTGACGAACTTGCCGCCGCCCGGCCGACGGCGATCGAGCCACACCTGCAGGTCGGCGGCGGTCAGCTTCAGCCCCGGCGGGCAGCCATCGACGACGCAGCCCAGGGCCGGGCCGTGGCTCTCGCCCCAGGTGGTCACGCGAAACAGATGGCCGAAGGTATTGTGCGACATGGCCGTGCTTCTAGCTCAAGCCAGGCCCAGCCGCCAAATCGCTTAAGCCGCCCAATCGGCGGTGAAGCGGCGCAGCTTGGCCCGGGCCGTGGTTTCGACTCTTTCCCGGGCGAGGGCGGGCCTCAGCCAAACCAACAGATCACCGCGCGGCCGGCCAGCTCGTGCGGGCAGGCCCTCGCCGGTGAGCCGGGCGAGGCCACGAATGGCGTCCTGGCGGGTGATGCGGAGATGGCGCGCGCCCATGGGCGTGTCCACCCGAACCGACCCGCCCTGGCGCAAAACACCAGATTCCACCTCAAGGCTGACACAAAGGTGATCGCCGATCACGGCCAAGCCGCCCTGGCTGGTGATGGTCACAACCAATACGTCACCGGCCAGCCGCACCCGGTCGCCGGCGCGAAGGCCTGCGGGCAGGCGCGCGCAGCGAACCCCACCGTCTGAGGCGGCGACGGGCCGGCGCACACCGGTCAGGGCTTCGAGGGGGGTGATTTCGAGAATGGGTGGCGGCGCCCGGCGGATCGTCGTGACCGGTTCAAGAGCCGGATACGCCCGTAGATATTCATACGCCCCGATGACCGCCCGTAGCCGATCGGCGTCGCCGCCGGGGCGATCGGGATGGGCGCGCTTGACCGCAACGCGAAAGGCGACCCGCAGGGCCTCCGCCCCACACGCCGGATCGACGCCGAGCGTTTGAGCGGCCCGCGCCGCATCGATGGCAGGTTCCCCCTGGCTCATCGCCAGAGCGTGGCCCGATTTTGGTCAACGTCGGGTTAAGGTTCACGCCTTGACCGCCGCGGTGAGGGTGCGCCGGCGGCGGGGAGAGGCTATATCGGCCTCATGAGCAAGCCGACCGTGATCCCGCCCTCGCCTAGCCAGACCGACTATGACACCGCCGGCCGCGCCGCCGAGCCGCCGTTGCCGGACGGCGCCGATCCCTTCGCCCTGTTCGGTGAATGGTTTGAGGAAGCCAAGGCGGCCGAGATCAACGACCCCAATGGCATGGCTCTGGCCAGCGTCGATGCGGACGGTCTGCCAGACGTGCGCATGGTGCTGCTGAAGGACGTCGACGCCCGCGGCTTCACCTTCTACACCAACCTGCAGAGCGCCAAGGGTGTGGAGCTGATCGAACAGCCCAAGGCGGCCCTGTTGTTCCATTGGAAGTCCCTGCGCCGCCAGGTGCGCGTGCGCGGAACTGTGGAACAGGTCAGCGAGGCCGAGGCCGACGCCTATTTCGCCAGCCGCGCCCGCCACAGCCAGATCGGCGCCTGGGCCTCGGATCAGTCGCGCCCCGCGCCAGACCGCTTCGCCCTGGAAAAACGGGTGGCGGAATATGCGCTGAAGTTCGGCGTCTCCAAGGTGTCGCGGCCGCCCCACTGGTCGGGCTTTCGCCTTCGCCCCCTGGCCATGGAGTTCTGGCGCGACCGGCCGTTCCGCCTGCACGAGCGATTGCTGTTCACACGCGCGGCGCCGGACGCGCCCTGGGGGACATCGCGCCTTTATCCTTGAGAGCAATTGCCCGTCCGGCCTTGGCGCAATAGGATTTGACCAAACGAGAACGGGGAAACACCATGCTGGGCTTGATGCAGAACTGGCCGCTGACGGTCGATCGCATCCTGGGTCACGCCGCCCACTGGCATGGGGGCCGCGAGGTGGTCAGCCGCTCGATCGAGGGGCCGATCGTCCGCACGACCTACAGCCAGATCCACGACCGGGCCAAGCGGCTGTCGCGGGCCCTTCTCGACCTCGGCGTCCAGCCCGGCGACCGCGTTGCGACCCTGGCCTGGAACTCCGGCCGGCATATGGAAGCCTGGTACGCGGTGATGGGCATTGGCGCGGTGTGCCATACCCTCAATCCACGCCTGTTCGTCGAGCAGCTCTGCTACATCATCAACCACGCCGAAGACCGCGTCATCTTCAGCGACCTGACCTTCCTGCCGACCCTGCTGGCCAATCGCGACAAGATGCCGACGGTCGAGCAGATCATCGTCATGACCGACGCCGATCACATGCGGTCGGTGGATTTCCCCGGCGCCCTGTGTTTCGAGACCCTGATCGAGCAGTCCGAGCCGGACGCGGTCTGGGGCGGGTTCGACGAAAACACCGCCTGCGGGCTCTGCTACACCTCGGGCACCACGGGCAATCCCAAGGGCGTGCTCTATTCCCACCGCTCCAACTTCCTGCACACCCTGACCACCCTGCAGGCCGATGTCATGGGCCTGTCGGCCCGCGACACCATCCTGCCGGTGGTGCCCATGTTCCACGCCAACGCCTGGGGCATCGCCTTCTCCGCCCCCGCGGTCGGAGCCAAGCTGGTCATGCCAGGCGCCAGGATGGACGGCGCGGCGATTCACGAACTCCTGGAGACCGAAGGCGTGACCTTCTCCGCCGCCGTGCCCACAGTATGGCAGATGCTGCTGCAGCACCTGCAGGCGACCAATGGCAAGCTGACCACGCTCAAGCGGGTTGTGATCGGCGGCTCGGCGGTGCCCGAGGCCATAGTCCGCGCCTTCCACGACGACTACGGGGTCGACGTCACCCACGCCTGGGGCATGACCGAAACCTCGCCGCTCGGCACCCAGGCCACGCCCAACGCCCACATCGCCGCCCTGCCCTATGAAGAACAGCTGAAGTTTCGCCTGAAACAGGGGCGCGCGCCTCTGGGGGTGGAGCTGAAACTGACCGACGACGAGGGCGCCGCCCTGCCCCATGACGGCTCGACCTTTGGCCGGCTGAAGATCAGCGGCCCGTTCATCGTGCGGGAATATTTCAAGGCCGATGGCGGCGAGATCCTAGACGACCGGGGCTATTTCGACACCGGCGACGTGGCCACCATCGACGATCAAGGCTTTATGCAGATCACCGACCGGGCCAAGGACGTGATCAAGTCCGGCGGCGAATGGATCAGCTCGATTGAGATCGAGAACATCGCTGCCTGCCACCGCAAATCGGCCCTGGCCGCCGTGATCGGCGTACCCCACCCCAAATGGGACGAACGCCCCTTGTTGCTGGTCAAGCTGAAGGACGGCGAAACCGCCACCCGCGAGGAATACCTGGCCTTCCTGGAGGGCAAGATCGCCAAATGGTGGACGCCGGACGACGTGGTGTTCGTGGACGACATCCCGCTCGGGGCCACCGGCAAGATCGACAAGAAGCTGATCCGGCAGCGGTTCGAGGGCTATGTTCTGCCGACGGCGAAGGCGGCGGAGTAGAGCTGGAAAGCCCCGCATGGAGCGGCTCTCGCGCCTCGAAGCTGCGCTGGAACAATCCCTGGATCACGTGGACCTGTGGGGTGAGCACGCCGCTATTCGCTCCATCATCATCCAGCTTGAGTATCTTATCGGTTTGGAGACTGGCCGGACGCAGGATCGGTCGCCGATACGAGACATCAGCATCGGCGTGCTGGCCGCTCGCGAGATCGAGGGTCGCGACGTCGCGCTGGCCCAATTGCTTCACGCTGTAGCCGATGACGTCAAGAGAGCTGACCGCCAGCGGGGATCCGTTTAAATCGCCCGGTAAACGCTTCCCGGACTCGGCTCCCCGTCGCAGGCGATCACGCCAGCGCGCACCAGATGGATCATATGAGCGAACACCGAATTGGCCGCCGCCGGATGCAGGCGCGGATCGACCGCCGCATACATCACCGGCACCATTTCGGCGATGGTTCCGCGGCCCGCCTTCAACTGATCGAGAATCTGGCGTTCGCGGTCCAGGCGGTGGGCCTTGTAGGCGGCCAGGAAGGGCGCGACGTCAGTGATCGGTGGCCCGTGGGTCGGCCACAGGGTGGTGAAATCCCGCTCGGCGACCTTATTCAGGCTGGCATAGTAGTCGCTCATGTCGCCATGGGGCGGACTGATCACCGTGGTCGACCAGCCCATGACGTGGTCGCCGCTGAACAGGGCGTTTTCCTCACGCAGAGCGTAGCAGACGTGGTTGGAGATATGCCCAGGCGTGGCGATCGCCTCCAGGGTCCAGCCCGGACCTGAGATCAATTGGCCGTCGGCGACCTCCTGATCCGGCCGAAAGCCGCCATGATCGCCTTCGTCCAGGTTGAGGGCGCTCTCCACCACCTCCGGCGCCGCGCGGCCGATGACGACGGCGCCGGTCTCCCGCGCCAGGGGCCGGGCCAAGGGCGAGTGGTCGCTATGGGTGTGGGTGGTGAGGATGTGGGTGACGCGCTCGCCGGTGGTGGCGGCCAGCAGGGCCTGCAGATGCTCGGCCATGTCCGGGCCGGGATCGATCACCGCCACCTCGCCGCGGCCGACGATATAAACGCCGGTGCCGGTGAAGGTGAACGGGCCGGGATTGTTGGCCACCACCCGCCGGATCAGGGGCGAGACCTGGTCGACCTGGCCGTATTCGAATTTGATGTCGCGGACGAAGGGGATCATGGCGGTCGTTCTCCGGGGCGGGCGGCGCCATCCTTGCCAAGAGGTTACCGAATTCTGTTTCGGAGACCAATCATGGCCGGCGCCCACGCCCTATTCGTTCCAAAACGGCTGCAGCGGCCAGCCATGGCCCTGCTCTGTCTCCTGGCGGCACAGATGGCGCTGACCGTGGCCAGCTGCCAGCCCGAGCCGACGCCCATGGCCGCCAAGCTCGCTCACTAAGCGCCCTAGCCCAGGACTCCAGACAGATCGTAGCCGGCGGCCTGGCCTAACTGCTTCAACTCATCCCGCGGCCGCGCGCCCGAAGACGCCTGGCCGATCGACCAGGTGACGATCGAGCGGGTGCCCGACCGGCAGAAGGCCAGCACAGGTCCGCTGGCGGCGTCCACCGCCTGGCGCACCGCCTCCACCTGGGCCGGCCCCGGCCCGCCCATCACCGGAATATGCACATAGTCCAGCCCCGCAGCGCGGGCGGCGGCTTCCATCTCGGCGCTGGTGGGCTGGCCCGGCTGCTCGCCGTCCGGACGATTGTTGATCACCAGGGTGAAGCCCAGCTTGGCCGCCTCGGCCAGGTCGCCTGGGGCGATCTGGGGCGCGACCGTGAAGTCGTCGGTCACTTTGCGAAAATCAGCCATGGGATCATCCTTGCAAGAGCGCGGTCTGTTCGCCCGTAACATCGTGGAGCGAACAGCCTCGCGCAACCTCGTCGTTGGGACGCGTCCTAGGCCCCATAGATGACGCTGATGGTCTCGGCCACGCAGGCCGGACGTTCTTCGCCCTCGATCTCGATGGTGCATTCGTTCTTCATCTGCATGCCACCGGCCTTGGGCTCGGCGCCCACCAGCTTCTGCCGCATGCGCACGCGCTTGCCCACGCGCACCATGTTGGTGAAACGCACCTTGTCCGAGCCATAGTTGATACCTCGGGTGACACCCGCGACGTTGAGCAGGCCGGCGCCCAGGAACGGGATCAGCGACAGGGTCAGATAGCCGTGAGCGATCGGCCCGCCGATTTCGCGGGTGGCGCGCTCCACGTCCACGTGGATCCATTGGTGATCGCCGGTGGCTTCGGCGAACTGGTTGACCCGTTCCTGGGTGATTTCCACCCAATCGGAAACGCCCACCTCCTGGCCCACCAGGCTCGGCAGATCCTTGAACTCAACAGTGGCCATCCGGCTTCCTCCCAGGGATAAAAACGCGCGTTTGATGGCGCCATTAGGCGGCGCTGGCCAGAGCCGACTTGCCCAGAATCATGTCGGCGGCCTTTTCGGCGATCATGATGGTGGGGGCGTTGGTGTTACCCGACACTAGACGCGGCATCACCGAGGCGTCGACCACACGCAGGCCCTCCACCCCATGGACGCGCAGTTGCGGGTCGACCACAGCATTGGGTCCATGCCCCATCTGGCAGGCGCCGACCGGGTGGTAGATGGTCGAACCGGCCAAACGCGCATAAGCCAGCAATTGTTCGTCGGTCTGGAAATCAGGGCCCGGGGCCATTTCGTGGTCGATCCAGGTGCGCAGGGCGGGCTGGTCGGCGATCTTGCGGCCCCATTTCAGCGAGGCGACGGCCACTTCCTGGTCCAGCTGGTTGCTCAGATAGTTGGGTTGGATGGCCGGATAGACCGTAGGATCGGCGGACTTGATGCGGATGGTCCCGCGGCTTTCCGGCCGCACCTGGCAGGGGGCGATGGTCAGGCCGGGCAGGTTCTCCAGCTCCATCTTCTGTTGGTTGACCAGCTTGTCCACGTCCATGGTCGCCGGCAGGATGTGGAACTGGATATCGGGGCTGGAGAGGTCCGGCCGCGACTTGCAGAACACCGCGATATGGGCGGCCGACAGGGTCAGCAGCCCCTTGCGCTGGAACACATATTTCAGGGTCTCGCCCAGGAAGCGCGATCCCTTGGTCAGCTCGTTGACCGAGACCGTTCCAGCTTTCAGCCGATAGGTGGCGCTGATCACATAGTGATCCTGCAGATTCTCGCCGACCCCGGGGGCGTCCACCAGCACCTCGACGCCGTTCTGGCGCAACAGCTCGGCCGGGCCGACGCCGGACAGTTGCAACAGCTGGGGCGAATTGATCGCGCCGCCACACAGGATCACTTCCTTGGCCGCGCGCACGGTCTGCTTGACGCCGTTCTGAATAAACTCGACGCCAACGGCCTTCTTGCCTTCGAACAGAACCTTGGTGGTCAGGGCGTTGGTTTCGACCCGCAGGTTGGAGCGGCCCATCACTGGATGCAGATAGGCCACGGCGGCCGAACAGCGCTGGCCGTTCTTGACCGTCAGCTGGTAGTAGCTGACGCCCTCCTGATCTGCGCCGTTGACGTCCGGGTTGCGCGGAATGCCGGCCTGTTCGCAGGCGTCCACCACCGCGTCGGAGACCTCGTGTGTCTGGGTGACATCGGAGACATTCAAGGGGCCGTCGACCCCGTGCCAGCCGCCAGACGCGCCGCGTTCTTGATGTTCGGACCTGAGGAAATAGGGCTGCACGTCCGACCAGGACCAGCCCTCGCAGCCCAGCTGGCGCCAGTTGTCGTAATCGGAATGCTGGCCGCGGATATAGAGCAGGCCGTTGATCGAGGACGAGCCGCCCAGGACCTTGCCGCGCGGCCACACATGCACCCGCCCGCCGGTGCCCGGATCTGGCTCGGTGGGATAGAGCCAGTTGACCTTGGGATCCTTCAGCGTCTGCGAATAACCCACCGGCACATGGATCATCAGATTGGACATGAACTGGGACGGGTTCCTGGTCGGCCGGTCGTCGCCGCCAGCCTCGAGCAGCACCACCTTGCTTTGCCCGTCGGCGCTGAGCCGGTTGGCCAGGACGCAGCCCGCGGATCCCGCGCCGACGATCACATAGTCGGCTTCGAGTCGGTCACCCATGGTCTTCTCCTGGACGTCTTATCATTGTTCACTAAAGCCGATATTGCCTGCATCGGCCCCGATGGCAACGCTGGTTGGTCCTCTTGACTGACCTAGAGACCGGCGCGCCATCACAAGAGCCTCATAAGGAGACACCCGATGGCGACGCCCAAGTTTGAAACCCTGTTGTTCGATGTGGAGGACGGGATCGCCACGATCACCCTCAATCGTCCCGACAAGCTGAACGCTTTCACCACCACCATGATGCTGGATCTGATCGCCGCTTTCGACGCCACCGATGCGGACGATCAGGTCAAGGCGGTGATTGTCACCGGCGCCGGCCGCGGCTTCTGCGCCGGGGCGGACCTGTCCTCGGGCGGCCAGACCTTCAACTACGCCGCCCGCGGCGAGGCGGCGCGGGACGAGGCCAAGGTCGGCGACGTCTATAGGGACGGCGGCGGCCGGGTGACCTTGCGCATCTTCGACAGCCTCAAGCCGGTGATCTGCGCGGTGAACGGCCCGGCGGTCGGCATCGGCGTAACCATGCAGCTGGCCATGGACATCCGCATCGCCTCCACCGAGGCCCGCTTCGGCTTTGTCTTCGCGCGCCGGGGCATCACGCCGGAAGCCGCCTCCTCCTGGTTTTTGCCGCGCCTAGTGGGCATCTCCACCGCCCTGGAATGGAGTTATTCCGGCCGGGTGTTCCCCGCCGCCGAGGCCAAGGAACGCGGTCTGGTGCGCTCGCTGCACGCCCCGGAGGACCTGCTGCCCGCCGCCCGCGCCATCGCCCGGGAGATCATCGACAACACCGCTCCGGTCTCCATCGCCCTGACACGCCAGATGATGTGGCGCATGTTGGGCGCCGCCCACCCCATGGAGGCGCACAAGGCCGACAGCCGCGCCATCCAGGCTCGCGGCCAGGCTGAGGACGCCCGCGAGGGGGTCAGCTCCTTCCTGGAGAAGCGATCGCCGCACTACCCCAACCACGTGTCCAGTGACCTGCCGGACATCTGGCCGGCCTGGACGCCGCCGCAGTTCAGCTAGGCCCCGCCCCGCAGGGCGGCGGTTTGGATCCGAAATCGCCGTCCTTGGACATCACCGCGCATCGGGCGCAGACTGGATAGATGCAAACGCGAGGTTAACTCGCTTCAGGTCATGGTCACCTATCCGATGCCGTACCGAGTGCGATGACCGACGCCGCCCCCCTGGACTTTGACCCACCGCACGAGGCGGAGCCGCCACCATCCAAGGCGCGCAAGGCCTTGCTGCGCCGGTTGGCTGATGTGGTGTGCCTGCCGTCCAGCCGGGTCAATGCGTTCGAGCGCAGCGTCACCGCCGATCTGCTGGTGGAGATGCTGCGCGAAGCCTCGGTGGAGGATCGCGTCCGTGTCGCCCGCCGTCTGGCCAATTTGACCGAGATCCCGCCGACCCTGTCGCGGATGCTGCTGCGCGATGCGTTCGAAGTTGCTGGCGTCATTCTGGAGATCAGCGCCTCCCTTAACGATTCCGAACTTCTGGACTGCGCCCGCCGCGCCACCACCGACCATCGCCGGGCCATCGCTCTAAGACGCGGCGTCAGCGACGTGGTGGCCGAGACCCTGATCGAGTTCATGGAGCCGGTGGTGATCGAGGCGCTGCTGCGCAACGACCAGGCTCGCCTCTCCGCGGATTCTGTCGAAACCCTGGTCGCCGCCACTCGCGATCAACCCAAGATCCTGCCCCTATTGCTTAAACGCGCCGAATTGCGGCCCTCCCACGCCTATGTGCTGTTCTGGTGGGCCGACGGCGATGCGCGCCGGACGATTTTGCAGCGCTTTGCGGTGTCGCGCGAAGTGATGCAGGAAGCCGCCGGCGACGTCTTTCCCCTGGCCGCGGAAGAAGGCTGGAGCGATCCGTTGTCGCGCAAGGCGCTGCAGTTCATCGAACGGCGCCAGCGCAATCGCGCCGCCATCGACAAAAGCGCCTATGACAGCCTGGATGCGGCGGTGCTGGCCGCCGAGTCCGAACTGACCCGCGAACTCGCCGACGAAATCTCCTACCTGTCCGGCGTCAAACCGATGACCGGCGCCAAGATTTTCGCCGACCTGGGCGGTGAGCCCATCGCCATTCTCTGCAAGGCCACCGGCCTGCCCAAGGCCTCCCTGCGGGCGCTCTGGCGCGGCCTGGGCCGGGATGAATTCGGCGAGGATGGATCGCCCGCGCCGACGCTGGAGCGCGTGCTTCTGATCTATGACATGACCGCAGTCGATCGCGCGCAGACCGTGCTACGCTATTGGAACTGGTCCTTGTCCTCGGCGATGACCCCGGCCTTGCTGAAGGTGATTCGTGAAGGCGGCGACGAACTGATCGGCGAATACTCAGTGCCTCAGCGCGCCGCCTTGCTGGCGCTGTCGAGCGACTTCGACCGTTAAGCCTGCGGGGCTCGGACCGAGCCGCCGCATTGATCCAAGAAGGCAAGTCGAATCGGACAGTTAAGAGCAGAAATCATCAACTCTGGATTTCCGCCCTTCTTGACGACGAACTGTCAACTTGAACATTTCTTGGCGGAATTGTTGTTATCACGTGAATTTGGCCGTTGTCTCCGTTTGGGAAGGTCTATATGCAAGGCGCCACTCGGCGCAGGACTGCGTGCGCCCCGATTGGCCGAAACCGAGACTGACAGAGATTAAAATGGACGATAAATCAGAAATCATCGAGATGACGGCGGATATCGTGTCCGCCTATGTGGGCAATAATTCAGTATCGGCGGCCGATCTCCCCTCGCTGATCCAGAGCATCCATCGCGCTCTGTCAGGCGTGACCACCGCCGCCGAGCCGGTTGAGGCTGCGCCGAAGGAACCGGCCGTTCCGGTCAAGCGGTCGATCACCCCCGACCACCTCGTGTGCCTGGAAGACGGCCGCAAGTTCAAGTCGCTGAAGCGCCACTTGCGCACCAAGTACAATATGAGCCCGGAAGACTATCGCACCAAGTGGGGCCTGCCCAAGGACTACCCCATGGTCGCCCCTAACTACGCCAAGGCCCGCTCGGACCTAGCCAAGCAGATGGGCCTGGGCCAAGGCGGCCGTCAAACGGCGCGCAAGGGCCGCTGAACCCAACCCCGAGTCAGGCTCGCAATATCAGAGCGCCCGCGAAGAGCTTCGCGGGCGCTTTGTCATCCGGACTGCGTTCGATCGGTCGTTAACAATAAACCTTCCCCAAGGCCCGGATTTTCGCTTGCCAGCGATTCGTTGCCCGAGCGATAGTGAATCATCGTGATTCCAACGGGTTGTTAAGGAATCCGCTGATGCTTACACAATCAGGTGGCCCGGCCACCGCCGTTCGCGCCCATGAGGAGCTTTTCGCCTACTGGGCGTCGCGCCGCGATGGCGGCTTGCTGCCCGCCCGCACCAGCATTCACCCCTCGCACTTCAAGCGCCACCTGCCGACCATCAGCCTGATCGACGTGCTGTCCGAGCCGCGCGACTATCGCCTGCGGCTGGCCGGCACCGGTCTCTACAGCGTGTATGGGCGCGAAATCACCGGCCACAAGCTGGAAGAAGTCTACAACAGCACGTCGACCGACTATTGGCGGACGGAGCTGGACAAGGTGGTCGATCAGCGTCGCCCCGGCGTCGGCGTGCATAATTTCGCCTGGCGCGGGGCCGGCCATCTGTCGATCCTGTGGCTGCGCCTGCCCCTGGCCAGCAACGGCCGCGACGTGGACATGATCCTGGGCTACGACGCCCTGCTCGGCGTCCAGAGCGACAGCACGATGTCGGGCATTCGCGCAGCCTAAAGCTTTGCAGCCGTAGAATGTCGCGCTGAAAATCAGCGGCGCGCACCACCCTTCATATAGCCGAGCATCACCGCCTTGGCCGAAGGCGGGGCGAGCCTCGGATAGCCGGACCTATGGAACTTGGTCACGCGCCGCGCTAAAACCCGCTCATGGCTCACTCGTGTCCTTTTTCCGTAACCCAGCAGCAGGACCAATTCGTCCTGGCGGCTCTTGCGCGTGCGGTTGGGATCGGGGGAGTCAGGGACGCTCGTTAGCATCCGCCCTTTCGATCTTTACAAAGCCCACCGCAAACCCCGCCCTCACCGGCGGGGTCTTTCGTTTAGACCTGCGCCGGACTGCCCCCATGGAGTCTGAGATGCCCTACACCGTCCGCTTCGCCAGCGAGGCCGAGATCGCCGAGATCGGCGAAGGCCTGATCGATCGCAGCCTGCCGGCGCCCAAATGGACCCACGCGGCCCATTTCGCCGCCACCACCTGGATTCTGCGCCGCCGCCCCGACCTCGACGCCGCCCGCGACCTGCCCGGCCTGATCAGCGCCTACAACGAGGCCCGCGGCGGCCACAACACCGACACCGAAGGCTATCACGAGACCATCACCCAAGCCTCGATCCGGGCCACGCGCGCCTTCCTGGCCGGCCTGCCGGGCGAAGCGCCGCTGCACGAGGCGGTCAATGCAATGCTGGACACGGCGCTCGGCAGCCCGGACTGGATCCTGGCCTATTGGACCCGCGACGTGCTGTTCTCGACCACCGCGCGGCGCGGGTGGGTGGCGCCCGATGTCCAATCCCTGCCGTTCTAAGGCTGTCCAAGGCCTCCGGTCATGCTAACGAGCCCGCCCATGAAACTCGGCATTCTCGAAACCGGCCTTCCGCCAGCCAACCTCGTCGAGCAGTTCGGCGATTATCCGGCCATGTTCCGCGCCCTGCTGGGCGAGGACCTTAGGACCGAGACCTTTCATGTGGCCGATGGCGCGCTGCCGGACACGGTCGAGGCCTGCGACGCCTATCTGATCACCGGCTCGGCGGCGGGGGTCTATGACCCTTTGCCGTGGATCGCGCCCCTGACCGGTTTTTTGCAGGCGGCCAAGGGGCGGGCGCGGCTGGTCGGCATTTGTTTCGGCCACCAGATCATGGCCCAGGCTTTTGGCGGCGACGTGATCAAGTCGCCCAAGGGCTGGGGCATCGGCCTGCAGCGCTATGGCGTGGTCGAGCACGAGCCGTGGATGGATGCGGCCCCCGCCATCGCCATTCCGGCCTCGCACCAGGACCAGGTGACGCAGCTTCCGCCTGGCGCCCAGGTCAGCCTGGCCAGCGATTTCACTCCCTATGCGGGCCTGACCTATGACGACGGCCGCTCGATCTCGTTCCAGGGTCATCCGGAGTTCGATCCAGCCTATGCCAGCGCGCTGATCGAGGCGCGGCGCGGGACCCGCTACACCGACGATCAGGCCGACGCGGCCCTGGCCACGCTGAAAGAAGCCAATGACCGCTCTCGCGTCGCCGGCTGGATCCGGGACTTCCTGGCGGGTGCGGCATCCTGAAGCGGGCCGAATTGGCTAAATATCAGGCGTTGCGCGGCGCCGGCTGAGGCCGAAGCCATCATAGCCCGGCTAT
This sequence comes from Caulobacteraceae bacterium, assembly GCA_036494815.1. GTDB lineage: Bacteria > Pseudomonadota > Alphaproteobacteria > Caulobacterales > Caulobacteraceae > Poindextera. The sequence goes on along the minus strand of DASXNV010000032.1, from coordinate 119,146 downwards.
ATGAACGCCAGCCCCAGGCGGCGCTCACCTTCCGTATACGACTGTAGTGGGATGCTCGGTGCTGGCGGCGAATCAGCCGCCATGCTCGGGAGCCCAGCCATGAAGCTTGGCATTCTGCAGACCGGCGCCGCGCCGACGGATCTTCGCCAGCGCTATGGCGATTTTCCGGCCATGCTGTGCGATCTGGTCGGCCCGGGGTTCGAGGCCGAGACCTTCGATGTGATCGGCGGCCAGACGCCGTCCTGCGTCGAGGCCTGCGAGGCCTATCTGATCACCGGTTCGCCGGCCGGGGTCTATGAAGACCTGCCCTGGATCTCCCCCCTGATCGAGTTCCTGCGCGCCGCGCGCGGCCGCGCGCGCCTGGTGGGCATCTGTTTCGGTCACCAGGTGATGGCCAAGGCCTTCGGCGGCGAGGTGATCAAGTCGCCCAAGGGCTGGGGCGTGGGTTTGCACCGCTACGGCGCCCTTCAGCGCGGGCCGTGGCTGGAAGGGGCGCAGGACGTGCGCATCGCCGTTTCCCACCAGGACCAGGTGGTGGGCCTGCCACCGGGCTGCACGGTCAGCCTGACCAGCGCCTTCACCCCCTATGCGGGCCTGGCCTATGACGACGGCAGCGCCCTATCGTTCCAGGGCCACCCCGAATTCGATCCAGACTTCGCCAAGGCCCTGGTCGAGGCCCGCCGCGGCGTGCGCTACACCGACGAACAGGCCGACGCGGCGATCGCCAGCCTGTCAGAGCCCAACGACCGCGAGCGCGTGGCCGAATGGATCCGCGGGTTTTTGCTCGGCGAGGGGTGCGGGCGGGCGAACTGAGGGGCGTGGTTCGCGCTGGCTGCGTGGAAGACGGTGTTTGGATTGGCTGGGACGGGCCGTTTGCAGACTGTCAGCGGCGGACCCGGACGCTCCAATCGAAGAAGGAATGGGGAAGCGTCGCCCAACGCACAGTTTTGCAATATGGCAGCACATCGCACCTATTGGCGCCGATCAGGAACGGGATCGGTATCTGGACGAGCAGGAAAAGGAGCGTCCAGACATATGCGCGGTGACGTAAAGTAACCCAAACGCCGACTATGCCTGTAACAGCGCATATGACTTCGCTCGCATACAAGACGGTCCACACGTCGACCTTGTCGGTGCGCGTAAAAATGTAGCCCAGGTAGTACACACCCGCCGCGACTGCGGACACCGACCATACGGTTAATAGGACTGCGAGCACGGTCAGGATCAATCGCAATGCCCGTAGAGCCCAGCGGCCATGCCTGGGCCGCAATTGCGGTGTGGTTGGCAGCACGGTCTCTGGGTTCGACATCGAGCGAGCGTGGCAGGCTAGCGGCTCCCACACAACTTCCCCTCACCCATAAAGCGCCGCGTGTTCCTCCGCATACCGCGCGTAGGACTCCTTCATCGACGCCCCGTTGAGCAGCATGGTGGCCAAGACCTCGTCGCCGCCGGGGCGGTAGAGGCGGGTCTTGACCCACAGGCTTTCGGTGCGGCGGCTGCCGGACAGGGCGACGACTTCGCGCTCCAGCTCATAGGCCTCGCCGACCAGCAGAGGCCCCTTGATTAGGCAGATCTCCTGGTCGGCGAACAGGCCGACGGCGGGGCCGCGCACGGGCATGGCGTCCTGTCGCGCCGTATGCTGCAAGAGCACGCTGATCATCTCCATGGGGATGATGGCGCGGCCGAAGGGCGAGCCTTCACCCGTGACGTAGAGCGGCGACGGCTCGGTGATCACCTTCAGCTTTTCGGCCAGGGAGAAGGGATAGAGGGCGCCCATGTTCTGGCCCAAGTCCATGCGCACCGCTTGGCGGCCGGTCTTCATGCCGACCTTGATGTCACGCAGGATCACCGGGTCTGCTAGGGGATCGAGCCCGGCGACGCGGATCTCCAGCGCCGTCGGCGGGGCCTCGGCGCCCACCGAGGCGGTGCCGCGCAGGACCTCGGTCCCGTCGCGCTTTTCCATGCGGATCGCCGTTTGCAGGCCGCCGGGGGCGGGCCTCTCGATGATTGCGCACACCTCCTCGCCCTCGAACACCGGGGCGCGGTAGTGGGCCGACAGGCAGCCCTCCTCGAACCAGCGCCGGCCCCAGATGGCCTCGCCCAGGGGCGCGAACTGGCTGAAATGGGTCGGGCCTTCGATGGTGCCGCCCTGGAAGCCGAGCTTCCTGGCGGTCTCGTCGTCGTGGATCGAGGCGTGGCTGTCATATTCCTGCGCCGCCAGCATCTGCCGCGGCCCGCGCCAGGGGCCGACCAGGGCGCCGTCGAGATCTTCGATGGCGCAGTTGAAGCTGGATGCGGTCACGGCCGTGTCTCCCTGAATACGATCGTCGCCGAAATCGCTTGAAGCTGACGTTCCGGCATCGGCTAGGTCTAGTCTCATAGCCGGGCGAAGACCCGGCCCGCCACCGTGGATTTCACGCGAGGCGCGCAGCAGACATAGTTTGGGAGACGAGATCCATGACCCTGACCAACCATCGCTGGGTGCTGCGCCACCGTCCGCAGGGCGAGATCAAGCCCGGTGACCTGGACTATGTCAGCGAGCCGGTGCGCGAACTGGCCGAGGGCGAGGTCCTGATCCGCAACATCTATCTGTCGCTGGACCCCACCAACCGCATCTGGATGAGCGACCAGGACCAGTATATGCCGCCGGTCGAGGTCGGGGCGGCCATGCGTGGCGGGTCGATCGGCGTGGTCGAGGCCTCGCGCTCGGCGAAGTTCAAGGTCGGCGACATCGCCAATCCGGGCCTGGGAGCCTGGGAACGCTACACCATCGCCTCCGAATTCATGGCCCAGCCAGTGCGCGTGCCGCCTGGCCTGCCGCTGACGGCGATGATGAGCGTCATGGGCATGACCGGCCTGACCGCCTATTTCGGGATGATGGACATCGGCCAGCCCAAGGCTGGCGAGACGGTGGTGGTCTCGGCCGCGGCCGGGGCGGTGGGCTCGGTGGCCGGCCAGATCGCCAAGCTGCAGGGCGCGCGGGTGATCGGCATCGCCGGCGGCGATAAGAAGTGCGCTTGGCTGACCGGCGAACTCGGCTTCGACGGGGCCGTCGACTACAAGGCCGAGGATGTCGGCGCGGCCCTCGACCGGCTCTGCCCAAACGGCATTGACGTCAATTTCGAGAATGTCGGCGGCGAGATCATGGAGGCGGTCTACAATCGCATGAACACGTACGGGCGCATGGCCCTGTGCGGCATGATCTCGGGCTATAACCGCGATGAGCCTATGCCCGGGCCGCGCGATTTCGGCCGGGTGCTGATGCGCCGGCTGCTGATCAAGGGCTTCATCATCATCGACTATTTCCCCCGCGCCGGCGAAGGCTTCGCAGCGCTGGGTCAATGGGTCGGCGAGGGGCGCATAAAATGGAAGGACCACGTGGTCGACGGGCTCGAAAACGCCGTGGACGCCCTGGGGCGCCTGTTCACTGGCGACCACGACGGCAAGCTGCTGGTGCGGGTGTCGCCAGAGCCCTGAGCGCGCGGCCCTAAAGCGATTGGCCGTCGTCGATAGTGAACACCGAGCCGGTGGTCGCGGCTGAGGCGTCGGCGCCCAGATAGAGCAGGATTGGGTCCAGGTCGCCCTGCGCCATCAGCCGGCGGCGCGGGAAGCCGGCCACCTGCTTCTGGCCCCCCTCGGAGCCGAACCAGTCGCTGTTCAGCTCGGTTTCCAGATAGCCAGGGCAGATGACATTGACGTTGATGCCCTGGTTGGCCCATTCGCGGGCTAGGCTCCTGCCCATCATCGCCACCGCGGCCTTGGAGGTGCAGTAGGCAGTCAAGCCTGGTAGCACCGTATGCGCGCCGATCGAGGCGACCAGCACCACCCGGCCCCGCCGGCTGGCCTTGGAGCCGGCCTTGATCATCCGGCGCGCGCCCTCGCGGGCCGTCAGGAACACGCCGCGGACATTGACGGCGATGATCTGATCGAAGTCCTCCGCGGCGATGTTCAGCGCCAGGCCTTCGATGCTCATGCCGGCGTTGGCGTAGACAGTGTCGATGGGGCCAAGGCCGGCCTCGATGGCGTCGTAGCCGGCGATCACCGAGGACTCGTCGGCCACGTCCATGGCCACCGCCAGGGCTGCGCCACCGGCGACTTCGATCTCGCTGACCAGGGCCGCCAGCCGGTCGGCGCGGCGCGCGGCGACGGCGACCTTGGCGCCACCCTTGGCCAGTTCCAGCGCCAGGCGATGGCCGATGCCGGAAGAAGCGCCCGTGACCAGGGCGACGCGGCCGGTCAGATCGAAGGACGAGGTCATGGCGGCTCCAAAATTATCCTGTCAGGGGCTTAGCAATCCGGGTCGCCGGCGCAAAGCCGCCGCCGTTGGGGCAAGTCGCAGTTGAGGGGATTTGCGGGCCTGTCGCAATGTGATCATCTGTCAGCCGCCGCATGGGCCGGGTTCGGCCACCAAGAATGAGAAGACGCGGCCGTATCGGGGGAGATCTATGAAACGTTCGTGGACGCTGTTCCTGGCCGGTTGCGCGGCGATCCTCTTCGGATGCCTGCTGGCTCACTTCACCCAGACCGCAGGCGGAGTGCGCATCGAGGATGTGCGTTTCACCGGTGCGGGAGGCACGCCCATGAGTGGTCTGCTCTACATCCCCCGCAACGCCACGCCCAAGACACCAGCGCCAGGCGTCCTGGCTGTGCACGGTTATATCAATTCGCGAGAGACCCAGGACGGCTTCGCCATCGAGTTCGCCCGCCGCGGCTATGTGGTGCTGGCCCTGGACCAGACAGGTCACGGCTACAGTGGCGGCTTCGCTTCATCCAACGGCTTCGGCGGGCCGGACGGACTGAAATATCTGCGTAGCCTGGACGTGGTCGATCCCAACAATATCGGCCTTGAGGGGCACTCCATGGGCGGCTGGACCGTGCTCGCGGCCGCCAAGGCCATGCCGGACGCCTACAAGGCCATCGTGTTGGAAGGCTCCTCCACCGGCGCGCCCTTCGCAGCGCCGGGCACGCCGCAATGGCCACGTAACCTGGCCGTGGTGTTCAGCCAGTATGACGAGTTCAGCTGGCTGATGTGGGATGCCCCCCGGGGTGGCAAGACTGTTCCCGCCAGCCCCAGGCTGATGGCGCAGTTCGGAACACAAAGCCCGGTGGTTGCGGGACGGACCTACGGCGCTATGGCCGCCGGCGACGCCCGCCGGCTCTATCAGCCCGCCACCACCCACCCCGGCGACCATATCTCCACCCAGGCCATCGGTGACGCGGTCGACTGGTTCGGCCAGACCCTGAAGGGCGGTGAGCCGCGCTCGCCGTCGGACCAGATCTGGCCGCTCAAGGAGTTGGGGACAGCCATCGCCTTCGCCGGCGTGATCGTCCTGATGCTGGGCGCCTTCGACCTGTTCCTCGGGCTGCCCACCTTCGCGGCGTTGAGCCAGGCGCCGACGCCGGCGCGGGATCGGCGAGCCGGGCGCTGGTGGACCGGCTTTCTGCTGACCGTCTTCATTCCGGTGATCAGCTTCTATCCGTTCATGTTTTTGGGGATGAAGTATTTCAAGTCCTCGGCCCTCTTTCCCCAGAGCATCACCAACCAGATCCTGGTCTGGGCGATGCTCAACGCCCTCATCACCTTGCTGATCAATCTGATGTTCCGCAGGCCGCGGGAAGCCGGCGGCGCGCGGGCGGGCGCGGCCATCGGCATCGCCCTGGCCACGGTGGGGGTCGCCTATGCGGCGCTGCTCGCGGCCGACTTCCTGTTCAAGGTCGATTTCCGCCTGTGGGTGGTGGCCCTGAAACTGCTGAGCCCGGCCCAGTTCCGGGCTTTCCTGGCCTATCTCCTGCCCTTCACGGCCTTCTTCATGGTGGCCTTGAGCGCCCTGCAGGGGAACCTGACCGTGCGAGGCGACAGCGCGGCGGCTCAATACGCCTGGTCGATCGCGGCGCTCAGCCTGGGCTTCTTGTTGTTCATAGCCGCCCAGTACATCCCCCTGGCGATCACCGACCACCTGCCCATCCCGCAGGAGGCGCTGAACGCCATCGTCTCCATCCAGTTCCTGCCCCTGATGGCCATGGTTGGCCTGATCAGCACCTTTACCTGGCGACGTACGGGTTCGGCCCTGCCGGGCGCGCTGATCTGCGGGCTGTTCGTGACCTGGTACATGGTGGCGGGCACGGCGACACAGCTCGGCGGGGCGCTCTGACCGTTTCGCCACGATGGAACCGGCCCAGGCTTGTCGCTAGGGTGTGTCGAACGCCTCGCCCAGGGAGGATCGGATGCGCGACGACCCCGAGCATCACCACCACCATCACGACCACGATCACGGCCAAGACCCGCCATCGGACTGGGCATTGAGGGTCAAGGCGCTGGAATCGTTGATGGTGGAAAAGGGGTTGGTGGATTCCGCCGCCCTGGACGCCATAGTCGATACCTATGAGCACAAGGTCGGGCCACGCAACGGCGCCCGCGTGGTGGCCCGTGCCTGGAGCGACCCGGCCTACAAGGCGCGGCTGATGGCCGACGCCACCGCCGCCATCGCCGAGCTGGGCTATGGCGGGCGCCAGGGCGAACACATGGTGGCGGTGGAGAACACACCCCAGGTCCATAACCTGGTCGTCTGCACCCTGTGCTCCTGTTACCCCTGGTCCGTCCTCGGCCTCCCGCCGGTCTGGTACAAGTCCTCGCCCTATCGCTCGCGGGCGGTGATCGATCCTCGGGGGGTGCTGGCCGAATTCGGCCTCAGCCTTTCCGACGAGGTCGAGGTGCGGGTGTGGGATTCCACGGCCGAGATCCGTTATCTGGTGCTGCCCGAGCGGCCCGCCGGAACCGAAGGGCTGGACGTGGACGCCCTGGCCGAGTTGGTGGGCCGCGATTCCATGATCGGCGTGGCGCTGGCCGGGGCGTCCCAGCCATGAACGGGGTTCACGACATGGGTGGCATGCATGGGCTGGGCCCCATCGCGCCGGAGCCGAACGAGCCCGTTTTCCACGCGCCCTGGGAGGCCCGCGCCCTGGCCCTGACCCTGGCGGCGGGCGCCTGGAGACGCTGGAATATCGACCGCTCGCGCCATCAGCGCGAGCTCATTCCCGGCCCGGACTATCTGCGCCTGGGCTATTATGAAAAATGGATCACGGGCCTGATCGAGCTGATGGTCCAGAGCGAACTTGTCACCCGCGAGGAGATCGCCGCCGGCCGTCCGGCGCCCGGCGCGCCCAAGCTCTCGCCACCGCTCATCGCCGATCAGGTGGCCGGAGTACTAGCCAAAGGCGGGCCGACCACGCGGTCAAGCGATCGGTCGCCACGATTCGAAGTGGATGATCGAGTCCGTGCCCGTAATCTCCACCCCACCGGCCACACGCGGCTGCCGCGCTATGTGCGCGGCCATCTGGGGACGATTACACGCCGCCACGGCGCCCATGTGTTTCCCGACGCGAACGCCCGCGGCGGGGGCGAGCAGCCACAGCCCCTGTATCAGGTGCGGTTCGAAGCTGACGAACTATGGGGCCGCAATGGCTTCGGCCGCGGAGCGGTCTATCTCGACCTGTGGGAGGACTATCTTGAGCCTGCCTGACCCAGCCCGCCGTTTCGCCGAGCTGCCGCGCCTGCCCATCGACGCCGAGGGGCCCGTCTTCGCCGAGCCTTGGCAGGCCCAGGCCTTCGCCCTGGCGGTCCAGTTGCACACCGCGGGCGCCTTTTCCTGGACCGACTGGGCCGCGGCCCTCAGCTCGGAGCTCAAGGCCGCGGACGCGCGCGGCGAGCCGGACGACGGGACGCACTATTACGAACATTGGCTGGCCGCCCTGGAGCGCCTGGTCGCCGACCGCGGCTTGGCGCCCCCCACAGCCCTGGCCGAGCGCAAGGCCGCCTGGGTCGACGCCTATCGCCACACGCGGCACGGGCGACCGGTCGAGCTTAGGGCGGGTGAGCGCCGCTAGAAAGCCAGCATGATCTTGCCGAAATGCTCGCCGGCCTTCATCGCCGCGAAGGCCTCGCGGCGCCTGTTCGACCTGATAGACCTTGTCCACCACTGGCTCGATCTGATGCAGGGTGATGGCCTTGTTCATAGCTTCGAACATGTCGCGCGAGCTCACAGATACCCCCTGCAGGCGGACCCTGGCTCCAAACAGGATGGCCACCTTGATCGACTGCTCGAAGCCCGACAGTACGCCGATCACGGCGACATGGCCGCCGATGCTTACGGACTTCAGCCTCTCCTTGAAGGTCTGCGCCCCGCCGACCTCCATGACGAAATCGCAGCCCACGCCGGTCCCCTGCAGCACCGCGCTGTCGCCCGGCTCCAAGCGCGCATCCACGAATAGGCCGCGCCAGTCGGTGAGGTCGGCGCAGGGCAGGGTGGCCACCCGGCCGCACACCTTGACCCGGGTCACGCCCGGCCCCACCGCCTCGACCACGCCGCAGCCGTCGCTGAACGGGGTGATCCGCGGACTGGGCCCGGCGCATGTTCAAGGCTCCCTTTGATCGGCGCGGGCTTCTCAAGGCCGGTGAAATCGGAAAGTGTCGCCGTGGCCCGCGCGGTTCAGCCGTCACCTCGCGTCACCCTGGGCGAATTCTGGCCCGGCGTGGGAGAAGGCCGAAATTGACAGTTGAGTTGGCGACTTTTCCGACAAGGGGCCCTACCCGATGACCGCCGAAGCGAAATGCGAGAAGATTGGGGCCGGCCCCTTGAGCGACCTGCGGGTGGTGGAGATGGGCCAGTTGATCGCCGGGCCCTTCTGCGGCCAGCTGCTGGGGGATTTCGGGGCCGAGGTGATCAAAATCGAGCCGCCGGGCGCCGGCGATCCCATGCGCCAATGGGGCCAGGGCGAACCTGTCTGGTGGGAGGTGATCGGCCGCAACAAGAAGTCGGTGTCGATCAATCTGCGCATCTCCGAGGGCCAGGCCGTCGCCCGCCAGCTGATCGCCCAGGCCGACGTTCTGGTCGAAAACTTCCGCCCTGGCGCCCTGGAGGGTTGGAACCTAGACCCTGAGGATCTGCGCCGCGACAATCCCGGCCTGATCGTGGTGCGCATGTCCGGCTATGGCCAGACCGGCCCCTATGCCGGCCGCACCGGTTTTGGCGGGGTCGGCGAGGCCATGGGCGGCTGGCGCGCTATTGTCGGCGACCCGGACCGGCCGCCATCGCGCATGGGCGTTTCGATCGGCGACAGCCTGACCGCCACCTATGGTTGCCTGGGCGTGCTGGCCGCCCTGCATCACCGCACCCGGACGGGCGAGGGCCAGATCATCGACGCCGCCCTCTATGAATCAGTGCTGCAGGTGATGGAAAGCCTGGTGCCGGAATATGCCGTGGCCGGGATCGTGCGCGAGCGGTCGGGCTCGTTCCTGCCTGGCATCGCCCCGTCCAATGTCTATCGCTGCAGCGACGGGGACTATCTGATCGGCGCCAACCAGGACGGCATCTTTCGCCGCCTGTGCCAGGCCATGGGCCAACCCGAGCTGGCCGGCGATCCGCGCTACGCCACCCATGTAGCGCGCGGCCAGAACCAGATCGAACTGGACCAGCGAATCGAGGCGTGGACGAAGTCCCTGACTATCGAGCAATTGGAAGCGTTGATGATCGAGCACTCGATCCCCGCCGGCCGCATCTATACCGCCCCGGATATGCTGGCCGATCCGCATTTCGCCGCCCGCGAGGCCATCGTCGAAGTGCCCCATCCTCGGTGGGAGGGCCTGAAGATGCAGAACGTGTTCCCCAAGCTATCCGCCACGCCGGGCGCCATCCGCTCCATCGCGCCGCAAAGCGTGGGCGAGCACAATGACGAGGTGCTGGAAGGGCTGCTGGGCCTCAGCGCCGAGACGGTGGCGGGGCTCAGGAGGGCTGGAGCGATCTGAGGGCCAAGTTTTCGCCCCACCCCCTCCGCGCTTGGGTTAGGCTCTCAAAAACAACGGACCCAGGGAGCGCGCGGCCATGAGCTATCAGGAAATCCTTTATGCCGTTCAGGACGGCGTGGCCGTGCTCACCCTCAATCGACCGGACCGATTGAACGCCTGGACAGGCGTCATGCACCAGGAGGTCAAGGCGGCCATGCGGGCGGCCAGCGACGACGAAGCGGTGCGGGTGATCGTGCTGACTGGGGCCGGGCGGGGCTTTTGCGCCGGGGCCGACATGCAGAACCTGCAGACCATTCAGGGTGGCGACCGCAGCGCGGCGACCCAGGCGGACACACCGTTCGACGCTAATTCGTCGCCTGAATTCCATAAGACCTATTCCTACTTCCCCGCGGTGACCAAGCCGATCATCGCCGCCATCAATGGGCCGTGTGCGGGGCTAGGCCTGGTCATAGCCCTTTATGCCGACATGCGCTTCGCCTCGGACGCGGCGGTCTTTTCCACCGCCTTTTCCCGCCGTGGCCTGATCGCCGAGCATGGCTCAAGCTGGCTGTTGCCGCGCCTGGTGGGCTTCGCCAACGCCGCCGACCTGCTCTATTCCGCCCGCCGGGTCGGGGCGCCGGAGGCCCTGGCCATGGGCCTGGTGAATCGGGTCATCCCACACCAGAGTTTCATGGACGAGGTCATGGCCTATGCCCGCATGCTGGCCCAGGAGGTTTCGCCCCGATCCCTGCGCGAAATGAAGCGCGAGATCTGGAACGCCCTGTTCCAGACCCTGGGCCAGGCCATCGACTCCGCCAATGGCGACATGGCCGCCAGCTTCGCCTCCGAGGACTTCAAGGAAGGCGTGGCCCACTATATCGAGAAACGCACGCCAGCTTTCACCGGCCGCTAAACAAAACCCACCAGGAGCGCCTACCCCTCATGAACGCCACCGTGATCGACCGCGACGTCTGGACCGGCGCCGGCGAGGCCCTGCTGGCCGACGCCATCGCCCTGCGCCGGGCGATCCATGAGGAGCCGGAGATCGGCCTTGACTGCCCGCGGACCACGGAAAAGATCAAAGCGGCCCTGGCCGGCCTGCCGCTGGAGTTTCGCGAAGGGCCGTCCACCACCGGGCTGGTGGCCATTCTGCGCGGCTCGGGCAACGGGCGCACGGTGCTGCTGCGCGGCGACATGGACGCCCTGCCTCTGCATGAGGACACGGGGCTGTCCTTCGCCTCGCGCAATCCAGGCGCCATGCACGCCTGCGGCCACGACACCCATGTGGCCATGCTGGCCGGCGCCGCGCGGGCCCTGTGCGCCGAGCGCGAGCGGCTGAACGGGACGGTGGTGTTCATGTTCCAGCCGGGCGAGGAGGGCTGGCACGGGGCGCGGTTTATGATGGAGGACGGACTGCTCGACGATCCCAAGCCCGACGCAGCCTTCGCCCTGCACATCTCACCCAACCTGCCCAGCGGCGTGTTCGCCAGCCGCACCGGACCGCTGCTGGCCTCGGCCGACGTGGTGCGGATCAAGGTGCGGGGCGCCGGCGGCCACGCCGCCATGCCCCAGGACGCGCTGGATCCGATCCCGATCGCCTGTGAGATCGTCATGGCGCTGCAGAGCTTCATCACCCGGCGGGTCTCGGTGTTCAATCCGGCGGTCCTGACCATCGCCAAGATCGAGGCTGGCACCACCAACAACATCATCCCCGAGGACGCCTATCTGTTGGGCACCCTGCGCACCATGAGCGAATCCACCCGCACCAGCGTCCATGCCGGGATCAAGCAGTTGGTCGAGCACGTGGCCGCCGCTCATGGCGCGAAGGGCGAGGTCGAGATCGAGCGCGGCTTTCCCGTCACCAACTGCGACGGCCGCATCGTCGATCTGGCCCAACGCACGGTGGAGGAGGTGTTCGGCGCCGACGCCTGGCGCACCATGCCCTCGCCGATGATGGGCGCCGAGGACTTCGCCTACGTGCTGCAGAAAACCCCTGGGGCCATGGCGTTTCTAGGCGCTGCGCCCGAGGGCGGCGATTTTCGCACCTGCTGCGCCCTGCACTCCAACCGAATGGTGCTCAACGAGGAGGTCATGGCCCGCGGCGTCGCCCTGCACTGCGCTCTCGCCCAGGCGTTTTTGAACGGCGACGCGGTGGTTTAGGGCAAGGTTCAGTCGGCGAAGTTCGGCTCGCGCTTCTGCAGGTTGGCCATCACCGCCTCCACCTGATTGGCCGAGCCGATCAGGCGGCCCTGTTCAATGGACTCGTCCATGAAGCCATCGGCCACTGACCTATAAGGGGCGGTGTTGAAGATACGCTTGGCGGCGCGGATGGCGTCCGGGCTCTTGCCGGCGATCTCGCGGGCGACCTTGAGGGCCTCAGCGCGAGGGTCGTCGCAGACCCGGGTGGCGAAGCCGATCTGGCCGGCCTCGGTCCCGGAAAAGATGCGGCCGGTATAGGTCAGTTCACGGACGATGTCCTCCCGCACCAGGTGGCGCATCAGCTGGGTGCCGGCCATGTCGGGCACCAGCCCCCACTTGATCTCTAGGATCGACAGGCGCGCGTCGGGCGCGATGTAGCGCATGTCGGCGCCCAGCATCAGCTGGAAGCCGCCGCCGAAGGCCACCCCATGCACCGCCGCGATCACCGGAACCTGCAGTTCGCGCCAGACCCAGACCGCATATTGCGCCCGGTTGGCGATCCCATGGGTGCGCGCGCCCAGCCGGTCGGTGGCGTCCTCGCCGCCGCCTGACGCGCCGCCGCCCTCGGCCATGCGCCCGAAATTGCTCGCATCGAGCCCGGCGCAGAAGGCGCGCCCCTCGCCCGACAGCACCACGGCGCGCACCTTGTCATTGACCTTCAGGGTCTCGCCCGCCTCGATCAGGCCGGCGAACATAGCGTTGTCCAGGGCGTTCATCTTGTCGGCGCGGACCAGGCGCACATCGGCCACCCCATCCGTGATCTCGATCGTCACCCGCTGATCCATGGCCCTGCTTCCTGATCCTGTTCGCGCCACGCAGGCGTCTGAATTGCATCGGTTCTAGAACGGCCGGCGAAAAAGTGAACGCAGTTTCGTTATCGGCTGCCGCCGGCGGCTTATCCACAGCTGCGACACTCGCCCCCGGGGGGCGCGACTCTGCGCCACGTTCCGGCGCAGTCGGACCGCAAGTTAAGTCTCACCCAGTCGATCAGATCCCTTAAACGGTCATTCAAAAAGCACCGAGTGGGCTGACGAGACGGTGATACGGGGTCTTCAGATATGAATCCGATGTTCCTGGGTGGGCTGGCGGGCGACGGGGTGGTCACCGATATCACCGGCAAGCCGGTCCAGACCATTTCAGTCGAATATTTCAGCCAATGGTCGATCGGGGCAGACGCCCTGCATCTCGACGAGACCGTAACCTATCAGGACGGTCGCCGCGAGCAGCGCAACTGGGCGATCCAGATGGACGGGCGCGGCCGGCTGGTCGGCTATGACAATGATCGCCGCACCCGGCTGCGGGCGCATGTGGGCCACGACAAGATCCGGCTGGTCTGCGATCAGCCGCTGGGCGGCGCTGAGATCGCCGGGCCGCGCACCGTCATCGACCTCACGCAGAACGACGACGGCAGCGTGCGCATGGAGGGCCGCGCCGCGGTCCTGGGCCTTTCCTACCAGCGCACCAGGGCGCTGCTGCGCAGGCCGGCCGCGGCGGCCTAGTCCCTAGAGCCGCAGCACGCTTTCCACAACCGTCACCGCCGAGCCGCGCAGCAGCACGCGATCACCGGCCATCTCGGCTTCAACATCACCCCCGCGACCGGGAAAGGCTTGGTGAAAGCGCACATTCGGTTGGCCCAGCTTGCCAGCATAGAGCGGCGCCAGCATGCAATGTGCGGAACCGGTGGTCGGGTCCTCCGCAATACCTGAGCCCGGGGCGAAGAACCGGCTGACCACGGCGTAGTCGCGGTCCGCATCGGCCTTGGCCACCACCGACAGATTGCCTCGCCCGGCGCTGGCCTCGGCCCCGATGGGCTCCACCTTGGCTAGATTGGGGGCGAGGTTGCGGACGGCGGTTTCATCATTCAGCACCGCGATCAAATACTGCCCGATCCACACCTCCACCGGCTCCGCCCCCATGGCGTCGGCCAGACCTTCCGGGGCCTGGATCTGGCGCGGCGGGTCGGCGGGAAAGTCCATTTCGATCCGCTCGCCCAGCCGGCGCACGATCAAAATCCCTGACTTGAGGGTCTCGAAACGGATGGCCGGCGACGAATTTCCCAGTTCCCTGAACAGGGTATGGGCCGAGGCCAGAGTGGCGTGGCCGCACAGGGGGACTTCCACCTTGGGGGTGAACCAGCGCAGGCCGAAGCGATCGACGTCCGCCGTCTTCAACAGGAAAGCGGTCTCAGCCTGATTGTTCTCCGCCGCCAAGCTTTGCATCCAGGCGGTGTCCGGCCAAGCGTCTAAAGGCTCGACCACGCAGGCGGGGTTGCCCTTGAACGGGGCGGCGGCGAAGGCGTCGACTGTCCACTGACGCATGGCAAGATCTCCAATCAACTTGCGGCTGGACGGTGACATCTCGCGATATTATCACTGTGTCAAAATCAATATTGTCACTGATACAATTGGCGAACGCCTATGTGGTCACCCACCCTGCCGTCCGGCGCCGCGCCGGTCTATGAGCGCCTGACCGCCGCCCTGGCGGCGGATATCGCCGCGGGCGTGCTCAAGGCCGGCGACCGCCTGCCGCCGCACCGCGACCTGGCCTTTCGGCTGGGGGTTGGGGTCGGCACCGTCACCCGCGCCTATGCGGAAGCCGAGCGCCAAGGCCTATTGGCCGGCCATGTGGGCCGCGGCAGTTTCGTCGCCGCCTCTCGCGCCGACAGCGCCCGCCCCGCTGACGGGCCGATCGATTTCGCCCGCAGCCTGCCGCCGCTGGCGCCGGCGCGGCAGCATCTGGCCGCGGCCATGACCCGTCTGGCGCGTCAGCCGGAACTGGCTGACCGGCTCGGCTACGCCCCACCCGGCGGGTTCGAGCCGGACCTGGTGGCGGGCGCTGTGTGGTTGCGGCGCATCCATGATTGGCAAGATCTCGAAGATGGTCAGCTGATCTGCTGTTCCGGCGCTCAGCAGGCGGTGGCCGTGGCCCTAGGCGTCGCCGCACGTCCGGGTGACACGGTGATCGCCGAGGCGGCGACCTTCGCCGGGCTCAAGTCCCTGGCCGGCCACATGGATTATCGCTTGGTCCCGGCGGCCATGGACAACCAGGGCCTGACGCCGGAAGGCCTAGAGTGCGCGGCCGCTGAAAGCGGGGCCAAGGTCGCCTA
Source organism: Caulobacteraceae bacterium (assembly GCA_036494815.1). Lineage (GTDB taxonomy): Bacteria > Pseudomonadota > Alphaproteobacteria > Caulobacterales > Caulobacteraceae > Poindextera. The sequence goes on along the minus strand of DASXNV010000032.1, from coordinate 104,060 downwards.
TGTGCTGCCGAGTCAGAACCCGACCGGCCGGGTGATGGGCGAGGCGCGACGCCGCCAGATCGTCCAGATCGCCCGCCGGCAAGACCTGATCCTGGTGGAGGACGATCTCTACGGCGCCTATGCCGGCGGCCTGGGCGTGGCCTCCCTGACCCCGCTCGCCGCCCTGGCGCCAGAGCGGTGCCTGTTCGTCAGCGCCCTGTCCAAGAGCGTCGCGCCGGGCCTGCGGGTCGGCTGGCTGGTTCTGCCCAGGTCTGGAGACTGGCGGGACCGCGCCCTGGGGGTGTTGCACGCTATCGCCCTGGGCGGCCCCACCTTTGGCGGGCTGATCGCCAACGGCTGGATCGAGGATGGGACAGCCGATGCCATACTGATCGCCAACCGCCGCGAACTGAAGACCCGCACCGCCCGCGCCCTGGAGATCCTTGGCGCCGCCGCCGAACGCCCAGCCATGCCCGGCTCGCCACACATCTGGCTGCCTATGGACGAGCTGGAGGCCGAACGCGTGGCCGGCCGGGCCCTGCGCAATGGCGTCGAACTGACCCCACCCGATGGCCCGGTCCTGGACCGGGGCGCCATGGCCGGCCTGCGCCTGTGCCTGGGCGGCGCGCCGGATCTGGCTACGCTGGAACGCGGCCTGATGGCGGTGAAGGCCGCGCTCAGTCCGGCCGCCGCCGCCAACCGCACCCTGATCTGAATCCGCCATGCCGCACGTCATCACCACCCCGGAAGGCTACCGGCTCAGCGACGATCCCGCAGACTTCGATCTGAAGCGCGGCCACTGCTGGATCTCGGAGCAAAGTTATTGGGCAGCTGGCATACCGTTAGGGACGTTCCGGCGCGCCGTCGAAAACAGCCTGGTCGTCGGCGCCTACGATGCAGCGGGCGAGATGGCCGCCATGGCCCGGGTGGTCACCGACAGCGCGACGTTCGGCTGGATCTGCGACGTGTTCGTCGACGAGGCCCATCGCGGCGCCGGCCTTGGCAGGGCGCTGATGGCCTATTTGAAAGACCACCCCGACCTGCAGGGCTTCCGCCGCCGGCACCTGGCCACCCGCGACGCCCACAGCCTCTACGCCCAGTTCGGCTTCACCCCCCTGACCGGCGTGCAGAACTGGATGGAGATCAGGGACCCAGAGATCTATCGGCGGTGAAACGGCCCATGGCGGAGCTGATCTTCCTGCCCTAGGCTGACCTTGATGACCGGCGACCTCTATACCTTCATCTGCGACTTCCACGGGGCGACCTATGTCTCCCAGGTGCGAGCCGAGGGCGTGAGCGCGGCGGTCCGTGAGTGGGCTCGGCGCATCAAAGCCGACAAGCCCATCCCGCGATCATCAGCCTTTGTGGCCTCGAGCGTACTGAAAGACCTGGCCAAGGACCCGCCAACCCCTTTGGACGGACTGGAGGGCGTGTGGTGCTTCACCGCCTTTGTCAGCGGAGATTTGCTGTTGGGCAATATCATTCGGTCGAAGTGAAGCCGACCGCAGGTCTTTCTTGCTATTTCGACTCTGGGCGCACTCCCGCGCACACTCAGCTCAGACACGGGCGACGTCTCGCTCTGTATGCGTACGCATCGCAAGCGCACAGAGGATGGCCAGATAGATCAAGAGTTCAGCCAAACCCAACGCCACACCCAACTTTATCGCTTGAAGCGGGAACGGGGCGCCCCGGGCCATCAGTGCGGCGACCATAAGCGCGGTCCCAAAGGCGATAGCGGGCAATATTCTTTGTGCTTGCCACCACCGCTTTGCTACGCCCCATCTCGCAACCACGCGGTATCTGACGCACAGGAAAAAACCTGCATTGGGATCACCGCAAAGGGATGCAACTCGCCGAATGAGGGCTGCATATCAAGCCACCATCGCCTCGGCCTGCCGCAGATCCACCGACACCAGCTGCGACACCCCACGCTCAGGCATGGTCACACCGAACAGGCGGTCCATGCGGGCCATGGTCACCGGGTTATGGGTGATGGCGATGAAGCGGGTCTGGGTGCGCTCGGTCATCTCCACCAGCATGTTGCAGAAGCGGTCCACATTGGCGTCGTCCAGGGGCGCGTCCACCTCGTCCAGCACGCAGATGGGCGCCGGGTTGGCCAGGAACACGCCGAAAATCAGGGCGGCGGCGGTCAGGGCCTGCTCGCCGCCGCTCATCAGGCTCATGGTGGCCATGCGCTTGCCGGGCGGGCAGGCGAAGATCTCCAGGCCTGCCTCCAGCGGATCGTCGGATTCGATCAATCGCAACTCGGCCTGGCCGCCGCCGAACAGGGCCAGGAACAGGCTCTGGAAATGGCCGTTGATCACGTCGAAAGCGGCCAGCAGGCGCTCGCGTCCCTCGGCGTTCAGGGCCTCGATGCCCTCGCGCAGGCGGGCTATGGCGCCGGACAGGTCGGCCCGCTCGGTACGCAGGGTGTGCAGGCGGGCGTCGTATTCGGCCATTTCTTCTTCGGCCCGCAGATTGACCGGCCCGATGGCGTCGCGGTCGCGCTCCAGATTGGCCAGGTGCTGCTCAACCCCCGCCGGATCGGCCGGCACCGCCACCGCGTCATCGGTCAGGCGGCGGCCCAGATCCTCTGGCTCCATCCGCACCGCCTCGCGCAGATTGGCGGCGATTTCGGCCAGGCGCTCCTGCGCCGCCTCGAACCGCGCTGTGGTGGCGGCGCGCAGTTCGCGGGCCTCGCCAGCGGCGGCCTCGGCGGCGCGGGCGGCTTTGTCATTGGCGGTGCGGGCTGCTTCCGCGGTCTGCAGGGCGTCGGAAGCTTTGGCCTGGCGCGCCTCTGCAGCGGCAAGCTGATCGAACAGGTCGGCGCGGCGGCCTTCCAGGCCCTTGGGCGCCTCGCGCGCGGCCTCAAGCGCCACCAGCGCCCGGTCCAGGTCATCGGCCAGGGTCTGCAAGCGAGCTGCGGCCGTCTCGGCCCGACGGGTCCAGTCGGCCTGGTCGCGGCGCAGACGCTCCAGCCGGCCGGCGCGGCTGGCCCGCTCACGGGTCTCTACATCCAGGGCCGAGCGGGCCTTGGCGGCGGCCTCGCGCGCCGCGGCGGCGGCGGTGCGGGCCTCGGCCAGGCGGCCCGCTGCGGCCTCGTCGGCGTTGAGGCCGTCGAAGGCGGTGCTGGCCTGGTCGGCGGCGGCCTCGGCCTCGGCCCGTTCGGCGTCGAAGCGGGCGATTGTCTCGTCCAGGGACTGGACGCGGGCCTCGCGGCGGGCGATTTCCCTCGCGTGGCGTTCGACCTCCTCGCGGGCGACGCCCACGGCCCGCTCGGCGGCTTCTGGCGCGCGGCGGGCGACGCGCAAGGCGTCTTCGGCGGCGCGCAGGGTCGTGGTCGCGTCGCGATGGGCTGTAGCGGCCCCGGCGGCGGCAGGGGCCAGCTGTTCGATTTCGGCTTCCAGGTCCGCCAGCCGCCGGCGTTGTTCCAGGCGCACGGCGGCGGGACGCGGCGCTTCGGCGCGGGAGACAAAGCCGTCCCAGCGCCACAGATCGCCCTCCTTTGACACCAACCGCGCCCCGGCCGGTAGCTGAGCCTGGAGCTTCGGTCCGTCGGCGCGACCCACCAGGGCGGTGAGCGCCAGGCGCGCAGCCAGAGCCGGCGGCGCCTTGACCAACGGGGCCAGGGGCTGGGCGCCATCCGGCCAACTCACGGCCGCGCCCGGCTCGCGCCCCGCCCAGTGGGCCGGCGCCCGTGCGTCGAGGGCGGCGTTCAGGTCGTCGCCCAGGGCCGCGGCCAGAGCGGCTTCGTAGCCGGCGTCCGGCGCAACCTGATCCAAGGCCGGCGGATAGGGACTCTTGGCAGAGGCCTGAGTCAGCTGGGCCAGGCCCCGCGCCTCGGTCTTCAGCCGGCCCAGGCGGTCCTCGGCTTTGCGCGTCGTATCGCGGGCCGCGGCTTCGGTGGTGGCGGCCTTGGCTTGCGCGGCCTCGGCGGCGGTCACCGCATCGCGGGCCTGACGCAACGCTGCAAGGGCCGCGTCGAACCGGGCTTGCGCCGCCGCGGCTTCGGGTTGGGTGTCTGGCCCCAGGGCGGCGCGGTCGGCCTTGGCCGCTTCCAGGGCGCGGCGGCTGCGGGCTAGGCGGCTGTCGGCCTCGGTCAGGCGCTGCTCAGCGGCGCGGCGCTCAGCGTCCTGGGAGGCGACCTTGGCGGCCAGGGCTTCCAGCGCCAATTCTGCTTCCGCCCGCACCCTCTCCGCGGCCGCCGCGGCGGCGGTCAATTCGGGCAGGCGTTCCGGCGCGGCCTCGCTCTCGCCCTCCAATTCGGCCAGGTCGGCGACCAGCCGGGCCAGGGCGGACTTGGCGTCCTGGGCCATCTGTTCCTCGCGCCCCTGGTCGGCGTTCAGCCGGTTGGCGTCGGCGGCCAGGCGATCAACCTCGGCCCGGGCCTGTTCGGCCTCGCGCTCCAACCGGTCGTTCTCGATGGCCAGGCGATGCAGCACGGCCCCGGCGATCTGGGCCTCCTCGCGCAGGGCCGGCAGGCCGGTTTCGGCCTCCAGGGCGGCGGTCTGGGCGGCGGCGGCGTCCCGCGCGGTGGTCTCGACAAGGCGTGCGGCGTCGGTAGCCTCGGCCTCGGCGCGGGCCAGGGCCACGCCGGCGTCGCGCCAGCGGGCGAAATGTAGGGCGCCTTGCAGGGCGCGGATCTCGGACGCCAGCCGCTTGAACTTCTCAGCCTGGCGCGCCTCGCGCTTCAGTCGGGCCAGGGCGGTTTCCAACTCGCGCGCCACGTCGTCCAGCCGTTCGACATTGGCCTCGGCGGCGCGCAGGCGCAGTTCGGCTTCGTGGCGGCGGGTGTGCAGGCCGGAAACACCGCCGGCCTCCTCCAGGATCATGCGCCGGTTCTGCGGCCGCGCCGCGATCAGCTCGCTGATCTGGCCCTGGCGCACCAGGGCCGGCGAATTGGCCCCGGTGGAGGCGTCGGCGAACAACAGCTGCACATCGCGGGCACGCTGCTCGCGGCCATTGACCTTGTAGGTGGACCCGGCTCCGCGATCGATCCGCCGCACCACCTCTAGCACCGGATCGTTGGCGAACTGGGCCGGGGCCGTGCGGTCGGCGTTATCGATGGTCAGGGAGACCTCGGCGTGATTGCGCGAGGGGCGCGAGCCCGAGCCAGCGAAGATCACGTCGTCCATGCCGCCGGCCCGCATGGCCTTGGCTGAATTGGCCCCCATGACCCAGCGCAGGGCTTCCAGAAGATTGGACTTGCCGCAGCCATTGGGGCCCACGACCCCGGTCAGGCCGGGCTCAATGCGAAACTCTGTGGGCTCCACAAAGGATTTGAAGCCCGACAGCCGAAGCTTCTGGAAGTGCATGGGCACGTTCCGGGTCCCGCCCTATCGCGTCTTTTGCGCCGCGGCGATGGCCGCATCCAGCCCGGCCAGGGTCGGCTCGCCGGCCTCCAGCATCTTGCCGTTGATGACGAAGGTGGGGGTGCCTTCGATCCCGTCGCGTTTGACATAGGTGTCGACACGGGTGTTCAGGGCGCCAAGAGCCGCGCCATCGAAGATGCAGGCCTTGAACTGGGCGTCGGTCAGGCCGGCCGAGGCGGCGGCCCGGCCCAGCACGCTGTTGACGTCGCCGGTTTGATAGATCTCCTGCTGGTGGCGGAACACCTGGTCGAGGATTTGAAAATACTTGGCCTTGCCGCCGCAGCGGGCGGTCAGGAAGCCGGCCGCCGCGACCTCCACCGGAGGCGTCAGGAATTCGCGCATCACATAGCGAACCTTGCCGGTGTCGATATATTTGGCCTTGAACGCGGGAAAGATGTCGTTGTTGAACCGCGCGCAATGCGGGCAGCTGGCCGAGGCGTATTCGATCACCGTGATCTTGGCCTTGGGATTGCCCAGGACCATGTCGTCGGGGCTCACCCGCCAGTCCGGCGCGGCGCTCGCGGCGCCTGAGACTAGCAGCGCCGTGATCAGGCCAACCAAGGCCGCTCTAAGATTGAATAGACGCACCAAGCCTGCCTTCCCCGTTCCGATCCATGTTTCGGACCGGGATTAGACCCCGATTCTGGCCAGACTTAAGCATGGCTTGGCGGCGGCTCGCGCCAGCCTTCGCCTTCCAACCCGGTCCTCCGCTCTACTTGCCCGCCTGGGCGGCGCTGATGGCCGCGTCGAGGCTGGCCAAGGTCTGTTCGCCGTCCAGCTTCTTGCCATTGACCATGAAGGTCGGGGTGCCGGTGATGTTGTCTTTGGTTTCGTATCTCTGGACCCGGTCATTGAGCGCAGTCAGGGCCTTGTCGTCGGTGACGCAGGCGGTGAACTGCTGCTCGCTCAGGCCGGCGGACTGGGCGATGCGCTGGAGACCGCCTCGGATATCGCCCGATTGGAACATGGCTTCCTGGTTGCGGTAGATCGCGTCCAGGACGCTGAAATATTTGTCCTTTCCGGCGCAGCGGGCCGTCATGAAGCCGGCCGCGGCCATGTTGGTGGGCGGCGTCAGGAACTCGCGGAACACATAGTTGATCTTGCCAGTGTCGATATATTTGGCCTTGAAGGCGGGGAAGACCTCGTTGTTGAACCGCGCGCAGTGCGGGCAACTGGCTGAGGCGTATTCGATCACCGTGACCTTGGCCGCGGGATTGCCCATGCTCATGTCGTCGGCGGTCACCGCGGTCGTGTGCGGGAACAGCTTGTCGCAGCCGGCCAGGCCAAGCGAGATGACCATGACGAGGGCGAGGTTGCGGCGGTTGAAAAGACCCATGGGCGGTTCCTGCCTTCGGCGTTGAGTTTGTTGCGGCCCCAGATGGCGGCATCGCCGCTCGCGCAGAGCTTGTCAACCGGGCAGGTTACGGCGGGTCAGCCGTCGCGCCGCAACACCTCGCGCCCCAGGTGGCGCAGAGCCTCGGTCAGGGCGGCGTTTTCGCCGCGCGCCAGACCCGCTTCCAGTTCGGCCTCGAGGGCTGCGTCCAGGGGCTTGGCCTTGCGGCGGCGAGCCTGAGAGGCCTTGGCCTGGGCTTCGGGCGCGGCGCGGCGGATCACGCCCTGGACGATGCGCAGCCGTTCCACCGCCCCTTCGCCCAGGAACAGATTGACCCGGGCCAGGATGTCGGCGGCCTGGTGCTGGATCAGGGCGGCGGCCGGGCCGTCGACTTTCAGCTCCAGGGCCGCGCCGCCGCCGTTGCGGGGCTTGCTCAGCTTCACCGGCTCGGTGCGGGCGGCCAGGGTTTCGCCGACAATCTCGCGCCAGCGCGCCTTCAGCCCATCGGGACCGCGGCCGAAGCGTTCGTCCAGGCTCTTGATCAAGGTGGTCAGCGCACGACTGGCCACCGCCGGCGGACGCCGCTGGGGGCGGGTGCGCTTGGTGGCCAGGATGCGCCTAGCTTCCTCGAGGCTGGGCAGGGGACGCGCCATGTGGGACAGGATAGCTGCTGACCCGCGGCGAGTCTCGCCACAGAACGCTCAAGGATTAGATGCCCGCCAAAGCCCAGATCCGCCGTCGCCTGCTGACCTGGTATGATAAGAACGCCCGCACCCTGCCCTGGCGCGTCGGGCCGGGCGAGACCCGAAGGGCCGATCCCTATCGGGTCTGGCTGTCAGAAGTGATGCTGCAGCAGACCACCGTGCCGCACGCCACGCCCTATTTCCTCAAATTCCTGCAACGCTGGCCGACGGTCACCGCCCTGGCCGCGGCGCCCGACGCCGAGGTGATGGCCGCCTGGGCCGGGCTTGGCTACTACGCCCGCGCCCGCAACCTCTTGGCCTGCGCCCGGGCGGTGGCCGGCGAGCATGGCGGCGTGTTTCCGGGCGACGAGGCGGGCCTGCGCGCCCTGCCTGGTGTTGGCGCCTATACAGCCGCGGCGGTGGCGGCCATCGCCTATGACCAGGCGGCCAATGTGGTGGATGGCAATGTGGAGCGGGTGATGGCCCGGCTCCATGCCGTCGAGGCGCCCCTGCCGGACGCCAAGCTGCAGTTGAAGACGCTGGCGGCGGATCTGGTGACGGGCGATCGACCCGGGGACTGGGCCCAGGCGCTAATGGACCTGGGGGCCACGATATGCCGGCCCAAGGCGCCGTTATGCCAGCTTTGCCCGCTCGCCAGCGCCTGCGCAGCCCTGGCGAAAGCCGATCCGCAGTCCTATCCGCGCAAGACGCCCAAGGCGGACCGCCCTCGCCGCCATGGCGCCGCCTTCCTGATCACGCGCGGCCGCCGGATCGGGTTGGTGCGGCGCCCGCCCAAGGGCTTGCTGGGCGGCATGCTGGGCCTGCCCACCACCGAGTGGCGGGCCAAGCCATGGAGCGTGGGCGAGATCGCCGCCGCCGCCCCCGCCCCGCTCACATGGCGCGAGGCGGGTGAGATCGAGCACGTCTTCACCCATTTCGCTCTGACCTTGGCGGTGTGGCGCGCCGAGGGCGACGCAGAGATCGAGGGCGTCGTGTGGTCGGCGTGGGCGGACCTTGAGGGATTGCCCAGCGTGTTTCTCAAGGCCGCGCGGCTGGGATTGTGAACACCCCCCTGTGACTTCGGTCATAGAGCCTGGGCTCGGATCCATGCGAGGAGCAGCCATCGCGCGGCGAAAGTGGCGCCGGCGACCGCTTAACCTGGAAACCCAGCGATCTTTCGTGATCCCGGCGCGGTTTATGCAGCGACGGGCTCGTGGCGCGCTCGTGCGCCCGAAATCGCGCCAACCGAGAGTCGCGGCCCGTCATGATCCGCAACGCCAGCGTGGCCATCTTCGCCCTGCTGTTCGCCCTTGGGGGCGGGTCCGCAGCGGCGCGATCGACGGTTCCCTGCGGCGCCAGCCCGCCCGCGGCAGGGGCGACCATCCGCGGCCCTGTGCTGCAGGTCATCGACGCATACACAGTCTGCGTCGCCCTTGGGCCGCTGCCGGAACAGTGGCTGGCTGTCCGACTGAACTACGCCACGGCTCACCGAAGCGGGGCGGCCCAGAGCCTGTTCGCCCAAACCGTGGTCTGCAAGGTGATCTCGACGAGCTCTACCCATGTGCGGGGCGCCTGCCAGCGGGTGGAGCCGGAGGCGGCCGCGTTGGTTGAGACCTCGCAGCTGCCGTTCTAGGCGCCGGTCACCCCTCCGGCAGCGGAATGAACTCGTCATGGTCATTGGGCGGCAGCACGAAGCGGCCGGCGGTCCAGTCGGCCTTGGCCTGTTCCAAACGGTCCTTGGACGAGGAGACGAAGTTCCAGAACAGGAACCGCTCGCCCACCGGTTCGCCGCCGACCAGCATGATTGTCGAAGGCTCGACGGCGGTGAGCTGAATGGTCTCTCCCGGTGCGAAGACCAGCATCTGGCCTGCGTGGTACTGATGGCCATCCACCTCGACCAGGCCCTTGGCCACATAGGCGGCGCGTTCGGGATAGTCCGGCTGCAAGCCGGCCTTAGCCCCAGCCTGCAGTTCCCAATGCACATAGAACATCGGCGAATGGGTCTCGACCTTGGCCTCGGCGCCGAAGGCCTTGCCGGCGATCAGGCGCGCCCATAGGCCGTCGCCTTCATAGGTAGGCAGGTCCGCCCCGGCGTGATGGGCGAAGGCCGGATCGGTCTCTTCCAGGGCATTGGGCAAGGCGACCCAGGCCTGGATGCCGTGCAGGCGCCCGCCATGATCGCGGATGGCGCCATCGAAGCGTTCGGAATGGGTGATGCCGCGCCCGGCGGTCATCCAGTTGACCTCGCCCGGTCGGATCGCCTGGTCTGAGCCGACACTGTCCTGGTGGCGCATCTCGCCGTCGAACAGGTAGGTGACGGTGGAAAGGCCAATGTGCGGATGCGGGCGCACGTCAACGCTGCGCGGGACCCCGGCAGGCATATCGATCGGCCCCATGTGGTCGAAGAACACGAACGGGCCGACCATGCGACGCTTGGCGAAGGGCAGGACCCGCCCCACCTCGAACCCGCCCAGGTCCCGGCGGCGCTGGTCGATGACGAGTTCGATCATGGGATACCCCTTTGAAGCTTAGCTGTCGTCCTCCAGGTGGGGACTGACCAGGCGCAGGGGCACGGCGGTCGAGTTCTTCACGCTGCGCACGACAATGCGGCTTTCGATATTGGACACCAGCCCCAGGGAGAGCAACTTGTCGCGCAGGAAATCGTCGAAGGCGTGCATGTCGCGGGTGACGATGCGCAGTTCGTAGTCGGCCGATCCCGTGACCGTGGCGCATTGGGAGACCTCGGGCCAGTTGACCACCGCGGTCTCGAAGGCCTCCAGGTTCTGCTTGGTGGGCAAGGTCAGTTTGACCGTGCAATAGACCTCGAAACCCAGGCCCAGCTTCTCGCGATCCAGAATGGTCACCCGCCGCTGGATCACGCCGGCGTCTTCCAGCCGCTTGATCCGCCGCCAGCACGGGCTGGACGACAGTCCCACCTGATCGGCGATCTCGGCCACCGACAAGGCGGCGTTGTGCTGGATCAGATCGAGAATCTTGGCGTCGATCGCGTCTAGCGTTTCGGGCAAGATTTTATCTCCTAAGTGCGGTTCGCCGGGTTGTTCGTGCGGAAAGAGCCTGGAATCAACGGGAATCGCAACCAATAATTTCGCGGCGTGGTGATCCTTCCCTGGCGTGAGATAGGGCTATCGCAACAGGTTGCTTGATCCTGATGGCCGGGTGAGACATCAGCGGCGGTTCAGACAAGCTTGACCCCCGCGCGGATGGGATCGGATTTGAGCGAAACCTCGACGGCCTTCGATTTCGACGCAGTGGTGGTGGGCGCCGGGGCCGTGGGCCTGGCCACCGGCTACGCCCTGGCGCGGCGCGGCCTGATCGTGGCCGTGCTGGAAAAAGAGCGGGCGATCGGCCAGGGGGTCTCGTCGCGCAATTCCGAGGTGATCCACGCCGGGCTCTACTATCCCACCGGCTCGCTCAAGGCCCGCCTGTGCGTCCAGGGCCGCCGGGCCATGTACGCCTTCTGCGACATGCACGGCGTGAACTACGCCCGCTGCGGCAAGCTGGTGGTGGCCACCGAGGACGCCGAGATCGAGCGGCTGGAGGCCATCGAAAAGCAGTCCCATATCAATGACGTGGAGGGGATCGCACCCCTGAGCGCGGCCCAGGTCCATGCCCTGGAGCCTGAGCTTAGGGCGGTGATGGCCCTGACCTCGCCGGAAAGCGGCCTGCTGGATAGCCACGGCTATATGCTGGCTCTACAGGGCGAGATCGAGGATCGCGGCGGCGCGGTGGTGGTCTCCACCCCTTTCGAGGGCGCCGAGCCCCTGCCCGACGGCGGGTTTCGCGTGCGGGCCGGCGGCGCCGACGCCACCGAACTCACTTGCCGTTATCTGGTCACCGCGCCGGGCCTGGGCGCGCAACATGTCGCCGGGCAGATCGAGGGCTTTCCCAAGGCGACCATACCGGCCCTGCACTATGGCAAGGGCATTTATTTCGTGTTGCACGGCCGGCCGCCGTTCCAGCAGTTGATCTATCCGCCGCCGATCAAGGGCGCGCTGGGCGTACACTATCGCAAGGATCTGGGCGGCCAGGCGCGTTTTGGCCCTGATCTCGCCTATGTGGACACCGAGGACTATACGGTGGATCCGGCCAAGGCGGCCGATTTCGCCGCCTATATCCGCCGCTTCTGGCCTGGCCTGCCCGACGGCGCGCTCAGCCCCGACTATGCCGGCATCCGCCCCAAGCTGCATGGCCCCGGCGAGCCGCAACCGGATTTTCGAATCGACGACGCCTCCGCCCACGGGCTGGAGGGCCTTGTGACTCTGTTCGGTATAGAAAGCCCCGGCCTGACCTCTTCCCTCGCCATCGGCGAGGAGGTGGCCGCCCGCCTCGGCCTGAAGGAGCCCTGAGATGGATCTCACCACCCTGCAGGCCCGCGCGGGCGAAATTCTGGCCGACGCCAGCATTCCAGAACTGCCCAGGCACTATCGCGGCAAGGTGCGGGACAATTACGACCTGCCGGACGGGCGGCGGATCATCATCGCCAGCGACCGCATCAGCGCCTTCGACCAGATTCTCGCCGCCATCCCCTTCAAGGGCCAGGTCCTGACCCAGACCGCGCGCTTCTGGTTCGAGGCGACCAAGGACATCTGTCCCAACCACGTCCTGGCCTATCCCGACCCCAACGTGGTGATCGGCCAGACCCTGACCATTTTGCCAGTAGAAATCGTTGTGCGCGGCTACCTGGCCGGGACCACCAGCACCTCGATCCTGACCCTCTACAAGGCCGGTCAGCGGACCATGTATGGCCACTCCCTGCCGGATGGCATGACCGCCAACCAGAAACTGCCGGTCCCGATCATCACCCCCACCTCCAAGGCCTTCGATGGCGCCCACGACGAACCCCTGACCGCTGACGAGATCATCGCCCAGGGCCTGCTGACCGCCGAGCAATGGGAGATCCTGTCGCGCTACGCCCTTGCCCTGTTCGCCCGCGGCCAGGAGCTGGCGGCCGAACGCGGCCTGATCCTGGCCGACACCAAATATGAGTTCGGCGTCGACAGCGAGGGCCGCATCCTGCTGGCCGACGAGATCCATACCCCCGATTCCAGCCGATTCTGGTTCGCCGAGAGCTATCCTGAACGCTTCGCCGCCGGCCAGGCGCCCAAGAGCTTCGACAAGGACTTCGTGCGTAGCTGGGTGGTGGCCCGGTGCGATCCCTACAAGGATCCGATCCCGACCATCCCCCCTGAGGTGATCGTCGAGACGGCGGCCGTCTATATCCAGGCCTTCGAGACCATCACCGGCCAGGGGTTTGAGTTTCCGCCGGCGACCACCAGTCCATTGGACCGGATTCGCGGCGCTCTGGCGCAGTTCTTCTAACCCTCGCCCACCAGGGCCAGATAGTCGGCGATCTGGATCTCCCAGACGAAGCCTCGCGCCCGCGCCGCCGCCGCCGCGCCCAGCCGTTGGCGCAGAGGTTCGTCATCGACCAGACGTCCCAGGGCCGCCTCGACCGCGGCCGGGTCGGCGCCGTCGCACACCAGGCCCGTCTCACCGTCCAGCACCGCGGCCACGGCCCCGCCCTCGCGTCCAGCCAGGCCCGGCGCGCCGTACCAGGCCGCCTCCACATAGCTGAGGCCGAATCCCTCCACCGAGGCGCCTTCGCGGCGCACGGGCATGGCGAAGATGTCGGTGGCGGCCAGCAAGGCGGCCCTGACGTCGTTACTGACCCGGCCGGCGAAGCGCACATTGGCCGTCACGCCCAGCTCTTCGGCCAGGCCCTTCAGCCGCTCCTGATCCTCGCCGCCACCAGCGATCACATAGACCAGCCCCGGATGGCGCCGCAGCAGGGCCGGCAAGGCGCGCAGGGTCATGTCGACGCCCTTGCGCGGCTCCAGCCGGGCCAGGGTGGTGATCACAGGCCCGCCGCCGATCAGCGCGCTGGCCTGGGCCACCGCCTCGGCGCTGGGCGCCGGTTGCGGCTCGATGGGCGGCAGCAGGATGCGGATTCGCTCGAGGCGGCCGTTCAGGAACGGCTTGACCCGCTCGGCGGTGAATTCGGAATTGGCGATAATCACGTCAGCCCGCTCCAGCGCTGCGACAATCCGCGCCCGCTTGGCGGCCGAACCGGCCTCGGCCTGCGGATATTCCGAGCCGTGGGCGAACATGGCCACGGGCGCCGGGCCGCGCGGAATGGCGTCCAGGCTTTTCCAGGAATCGGCGAACACCCCGCGCGGCGCCTCGCGCTTCATGGCGCCAGCGATCGCCGCCCGCTTGCGCCAGCGCCGCCAGCCCTGCAGCCCGGCAAAGCGCGAGATAACATAGGGTTTGGTCTGGTCGCGCGCCGCGTCCTCGGCGTCTCCATCAGCAAACACCCTCACCGCCTGCCCCCGAGCCGCCAGATGATCGGTCAGGCTGGTCATGGTCGCCTCGATGCCGCCCACGGTCGGAAAGAAGCATTGGGTGGCGATATAGATCATGGCGGAATCACCCCAGCGGACGCCGCGCCAATCTCCACGATCGACGCAGTCCCGCCAAGCCGCTTGAAGCCGGGCGATCATCCCCCTATAAACCCGCGCTCGCTGCGACGGCAGTCGTGCGGCTGGGTAGCTCAGATGGTTAGAGCGGTGGATTCATAACCCACAGGTCGGCGGTTCGATCCCGCCCCCAGCTACCACACGACCAGTCAGACCGGACCGATCGCCGAAAGCTCCATCCCTCGCAAAGCCAGCCTCGCCTCGGCCGACCCACCCCGCTCAGCCAGCATAAGCTTGAACAGCCGGGCCGCCGCGTGCGCGCCGCAGAGGACGGCGGCGGTCCAGGCCAGAAGCAGGAGCGCGCGGGGCAGACTGTGGACGGTGACGATGGTGGCGGCGACCAGTACCAGGGGTAGGCAGGCCAAAACGGCGTGAAGTAACATGGTCCTGGATCTCCGGTTACGGGCGGCCTTGCGGCCCAATGAGGAGACGCTAGGCTGCGGATACGTCAGGAACGGTCGCAGGCTGCCTCATGAGACACGAAAAAGCCGGCCTGCTGCTCGACCTCGCCCGCCGACTGGCCGCCAGCGCCGAGGGACTGACCCTGGACGAGATGGCCCAGGCCATCGGCGTTGGGCGGCGCACGGTGGAGCGGATGCGCGACGCCCTGTGGGACCTGTTCCCCAATCTGGAGGAGGTGGAGGATCCACCCAGCAAGCGCTTCCGCATCACCGGTGGCCTGGACCGGCTGTTCCAGAACCCCACCACCGAGGAGCTGGTGGAACTGGGCAAGGCGGCGGAGGCCCTGCGCGGCGCCGACGCTCCGGCCCGGGCCGAGGCGTTGAGTTCGCTGGAGGCCAAGATCCGCTCCGCCATGCGCGGGGCGGCCCTGCGCCGGGTCGGTCCCGACGTGGAAGCCCTAATGCGGGCCGAAACCATCGCCGTCCAGGCCGGTCCCCGCCCGTTCGAGGATGAGGCGACCATCGCCGCCATCCGCACCGCCATTATGGCCCTCCAGGCCCTGGGCTTTCGCTATGACGGCGGCTCAAGGCCCGGCGAACGGCGGGCGGTGACGCCGTTCGGCATCATGTTCGGCCACAACAACTATCTGGTGGCCGCCGAGCTTGGATCGGAGGCGCCGCGCACCTTTCGCCTGGACCGGATCGCCGATCTGGAGCTGCTGGACATCCCCGCCGCGCCGCCGGAAGGGTTCGACCTGCAGGATTTCGCCCACCGTTCGTTCGGCATTTATCAGGGCGGAGGCCAGGAGGACGTGGCCCTGCGCATCGCCCCCGGCCGCGCCGAAGACGCCCTGCGCTGGCGCTTTCACCCCAGCCAGACCACCGAGCCGCAGGCCGACGGCTCGGTCATCGTCCGCTTCACCGCCAGCGGCATGCTGGAACTGGCCTGGCACCTGTTCAGCTGGGGCGCCTCGGTGCGGGTTCTGGCGCCGGAGAGCCTGCGCCAGCTCATGATCGAGGAGCTGGGCAGGGCGCTGACTGCGCATGGCGCCGACGCCTGATCCTTCACCCCTTGCTTCTATATTGCGCGATATAGGCCAGGGCCGCCGGGGTTAGTTCGAAAGCGCCGTCTTCGGCCGCGCTCTCGTCGCCGACCTCGTCCATCTCCACCAAGCTGAGCTGGCCGCCTTGGGCTTCGTCGACGATGCGGAAGATCTCGTCCTCGCGCTCGTCCCACACCACCGACACCTCGAACAGGCGGCCGGCCTCGCGCCCCAGGGGGCCGGAGATCACCGGATCGGCGATGCGGCGCGGGCTGAGGCTGAGCAACACCCGGCCGCCGCCCATGGGCTGCTGCACGTCGGCATATTGCAGGATGGCGTTGATCAGGTCACCAGAGGGCGGACGACGTTCGACCATCGGCCGGGCGGCCTGGGGTTTCTTGCGCGCTTGCGGGGCGCTGCGCCCCTTGGGGAAGGCTGCCTGAGCCATGTGGTTCTCCTTTTGGCGGTCGGCCAATGAGGAGACCCTAAACAAGGGATACGTCAGAAACGGTCGCAAGTTATTCACAGGCTTGACGGCCGCCGCGTCAGCAGGGAATTGCCTGTCCGCCCTTGCTGATCGCCGAAACATCCACCAAGTCGGTGAGCGCGCGGGGACAGGCGCTGGAGGATGTCGATGACCAAACCCACTCAAGCGGACGCGGAAGCCGCCGTCCGGGTTCTGATCGAGTGGGCGGGGGATGATCCGAACCGCGAAGGCCTGCTGGATACGCCGGGCCGGGTGGCGCGCTCCTATCGCGAGCTATTCGCCGGCTATGACGTCGACCCCCGCGAATACCTGCAGCGCACCTTCGAGGAGGTAGGCGGCTATGACGAGCTGGTGATCCTGAAGGACATCCGCGTGGTCAGTTTCTGCGAGCATCACATGCTGCCGGTGATCGGCCGCGCCCATGTGGGCTATCTGCCTACCAACCGGGTGGTGGGCATCTCCAAGCTGGCCCGGGTGGTCAACGGCTTTTCCCGTCGTTTGCAGATCCAGGAAAAGCTGACCGCCGAGATCGCCGAGGCCATCCAGGACATCCTGCAGCCAGCCGGCGTGGGCGTAGTGATCGAGGCCGAGCACAGCTGCATGACCCTGCGCGGGGTCAATACGCCCGGCTCGACGCTGATGACCAGCCGGCTCTTGGGGGTGATCCGTGACGACCCGCGCACCCGGCAGGAATTCCTGCGCCTGGCGCGCAGCGACGGCGGCCCTATTCGCTAACGGCGGTGCCGACGATGGCGTGAGCCTGCGGCTGGGGCGGGGCTTGTTGCTGGGTCGCCGAGGCGGGTTGGGCTGCGTCCGAGACCGGCGCGGCTTCCTCGGCCGGCAGCTTGACCTTGTCGAGCAGGCCTAGGGTTTCGCGGATGAAGCTGGCCTCGGTGACGATGCCGATCTCCAGCCGCTCGTTGTTCAATTCCACCTGTTGGGTCAAGAGGCCGGCGATGAACTGAGCCGGCTCGGGCGCGCCCTGGCCCGGAACATCGCGCGCCGGAGCGGCCATGAACACCGGGCCGCCGGAATTGCCAGGGAAGACGCGGAAATCCAGCAGGAAGGTCGGGGAGACCTGAGGCGAATCGATGGGCGAGGCCACCCGGCCGGACCGCAGGATAGGAAAGCCCGCGGCGTTGGCCGACAGGCCCTGCGGATAGCCCAGCACCATCATCTCATCGCCAGGACCCACGCCATAGCGGCTGAAGGTGTCGCCGCCGGCGAGCCAGGCCAGGGGGATCGCCGCCTGGGTGAAGGCCGCCGGCGCCTTGACCGACAGCACCGCCACGTCGCGGCTGGGGTGATGGGTCCAAAGTTCGTGGGCGCCGCGCCGAATGGTCACTGGCTGAGGATCGAAGGTCCAGCCGCCGTCCTTGGACTGGGTGCGATAGCCGATATGCGCCTCGGTCCCGGGCATGCGGTTGAACACGTGATTGGCGGTGACCAGCACCGTGCGCGGACGGCCGTCCGGGGTCGGATCGCTGATCAGAAAGCCGGTGCCGATGATACGACGGCCATCCGGCAGCGCCTGCTCGACCTCAACGGTCGCGGCGATCAAGGTGCTCGGCAGATCCAGGGCCATCAACGCCACCATCAGGCTATAAGATCGACGGCGACGCCTATAGGTTTGACGCCATAGAGCGCCGCCTACACTGTGCCATCATCTCGACGCTAGCGGAGATTCGTTAACCTGATGACGACTGCGGCGTCACGTGAGGCGATGGGACGCAGCCGGCGTCAACTTGCCTTAATTACAGGCGCCTCGGCCGGTTTGGGTCTGGCCTTCGCCGAGGCCTATGCGGCCCGCGATTATGATCTGGCCCTTGTGGCCCGGCGCGCCGAGCGTTTGCAGGCCCTGGCCACCCGTCTCAGGGCCGCTCACGGGATAGAGGTCCTGGTGATCCCCGCCGATCTGTCGGTGTTCGAGGCTCATATCCCGGTGCTGGACGAGATCGCCGCCCAGGGCCGCCATGTGGATGTTCTGGTTAACAACGCCGGCTTCGGAATCCCGCAAAGCTTCAACGCCGTCTCGTGGGACCGCCAGCGCGATTTCCTGATGACCCTGGTCGTCACCGTCTGCGGTTTCGCTCACGGGGTGATCCCTGGCATGGTGGCGCGCGGGCGGGGTTCGATCATCAACATTTCGTCCCTGGCCGCCTTCTCCCCCGGCGTGACCGGCAACAGCCTCTATCCGGGGGCCAAAAGCCTGGTGCTCAAATTCAGCCAGGCCCTGGACGCCGAATACCGGGCCAAGGGCCTGAAGATCACCGCCATCTGCCCGGGTTTCACCAAGACCGAGTTCGGCGAAAAGGCCGGAGTGCAGGAGATCATGGACCGCGAGCCACGGCTGCTGTCCCAGACCGCCGACCAGGTGGTGCGCATCGCCATCGACGCCAATGAACGCGGCAAGCTGGTAGTGGTCCCCGGCCTGCATAACAAGATCGCGGCGTTTCTGATGCGCCGTTTGCCCGAGGCCCTGGTCCGCGCCCTGATCAGCGCCGGGTCGGCCAAATATCACCTGGAGGACTGACGACCGTGGCCGACAATTTCGACATCATCATCATCGGCAGCGGCGCGGGCGGCGCCACACTGGCCCAGCGCCTGGCCCCCACGGGCAAGAAGATCCTGATCCTGGAGCGGGGCGAGCACCTGCCACGCGAGGCGGAGAACTGGGATTCCAAGACCGTCTTCATCGACAAAAAATACAATACCAAGGAGCATTGGTACGACCGCAAGGGCAAGCCGTTCGTCCCCGCCACCCACTATTGGGTCGGGGGCAACACCACCTTTTACGGCGCGGCCCTGATGCGCCTGCGCGAGGGCGATTTCGAACGCTCCCAGCACAAGGGCGGAGTCTCGCCCGAATGGCCGATCAAGCTCAAGGACATGGCCCCCTATTACGACGAGGCGGAAAAGCTGTGGCGGGTGCACGGCGCCCGGGGCGTCGACCCCACGGAAACCGGGAACGAGCCGCCCTACGCCTACCCGGCGGTGAAGGACGACCCCGGCATCGCCCGCCTGCGCAGCCATCTGGAGCTACAGGGCTGGAAGCCGTTTTCCCTGCCCCTTGGGGTCAATCTGGATCAGGACCATCCGGTGACCTCGGCTTGCATCAAGTGCAAGACCTGCGGCGGCTATCCCTGCCTGGTCAAGGCCAAGTCAGACGCCCGCACCCTGGCCATCGAGCCCATACTGAACCTGCCCAACGTCACCCTATTGACCGGCCGCAAGGTCCTGAAGCTGCTGACCGACGGGCCAGGCACGAGCGTCACCGAAGTGATCTGCGAGACCGAGCATGGGGAGGAGCGCTGGAGCGGCGACATCGTCGCCCTGGCCGCCGGGGCCGTGAATACAGCCGTGATCCTGCAGGCTTCAGCCGGCGGAGCCCACCCCAATGGCCTGGCCAACGGCTCGGATCAGGTGGGGCGCAACTACGCCTTCCACACCCTGACCGCCATGGTCTCCCTGACTGCGGCGCCCGTGGATACGGTGTTTCCCAAGACCCTGGCGGTGAACGATTTCTATTGGAAGGACCCCAATGGCGGGTTCGACTTCCCCATGGGTCATATCCAGATGCTGGAATACATGTCCGGCAAAACACTGGAGGGCCAGGTTTCCGACTGGCTGCCGCCGATCTTCGCGCCGCACCACATCATGGACGCCATGGCCCACCGGATGCTGAGCATGCTGGTGATCTCCGAAGACCTGCCCACGCCCGACAATCGCGTGCGGCTGGGCCAGGATGGACGCATCAACCTCGAATACACCCACAACAATCTCGAGGGTCACGAGCGGCTGGTGAAGGCCCTGGACAGCGCCCTGGAGGGGTTCGTTGACCACAGCCATCCCATCTCGCAGCACCATTTCGACTTAAGCTCGCTCCTGCCGCTCTACGGCACCGCCCACCAGGTGGGCACCACCCGCTTCGGCCACGATCCCAAGACCTCGGTGCTGGACATCAACTGCAAGGCGCACGAAGTTGACAACCTCTATGTGGTGGATTCCAGTTTCTTCGTCACCAGCGCCGCAGTGAACCCCACCCTGACCATCGTGGCCAACGCCATGCGGGTGGGTGACCATTTGAAGGAACGGCTGGGGGCGTAGGGGGCTCAGTCGCCCGCCACCGCCGCCCAGGGCACCGCGTGCGCCCGGTCCGAGCCCAGGGCCACCACGATCGGCGAGGGGGCGAACATGCCCTTGAACGCCAAATCGCGCACGCTCAGCCCGCCGGCATAGGCGCCAAAGGCCGGCAGGATCAGGCGCTGGCCATCGGTGATGAAGCAGCGCCGACGCACGCCGCGGCCGCGGGCCACCACCCTGGCGCAGGGATGCAGGTGGCCGGCGGTCTCTCCGGGCTGCGGCCCGGCCTGGGGTTCGTGGCGCAAGCGCAGAGCCTCCACGGATAGCTCGTCGGCGACCTCGCCCGGCAGGCGCCGCGGGCCGTCAGCGTCGTGGTTTCCGACAACCCAGACCAAGGTGCGACCCTGGGCCAGCAGGCCCAGCCTCTGTTCGTCCTGCGGCGCGATGCGCGCCTCGGCCCGCCCGTCGTGCAGGGTATCGCCGAGGAAGACCACGGTGCGGGGCGCAAGCGCCTCGATCTCGGCCGACAGTCGGCGCAGGGTCTCGCCGGTGTCATAGGGCGGCAAAAGTTGGCCGCGGGCGGCATAGGCCGAACCCTTCTCCAGATGCAGGTCGGCGGCGATCAGCATGCCGGCCGCCTCGATCCATAGAGCGCCCGAGCCGCGCATGATCACGGCCACTCCAGCCACCTCGGCGCGGACGCCGCCGCAAGGGCTGGCGGCGACATTATAGATCCGTGTACGGACGATATCTGTCACGCCATGGCCTCCTCGACCAGGGCGCTCAGCGAGGCGGCCTCCAGGATCATATCATTGGCCGCGCCGGGCACGCGCTCGCGGCCGATCTCCACCAGCACCGGCACAGCGAAGGGCGACAGCTTGGACAGGTTCAGCACCCGCAGGCGCCCCTTGACCCGGGCCAGCAGGTCGCCCAGCCGCGCCACGTCCAGCAGGCCGCTGGCCGCCTCGATGCGGGCGCACTCCAATAACAGATGATCGGGCTGGTGGCGGCGAAGCACGTCATAGATAAGATCGCTGGAAAAGGTCACTTGGCGTCCAGACTTTTCCTGGCCCGGGAACCGCCGCTCGATCAAGCCGCTGATCAGCGCGCCCTGGCGAAAGGTGCGCTTCATCATGAAGCTTTCGGCCAGCCAGGCTTCCAGGTCGTCGCCCAGCATGTCCTGTTGCAGCAGGGCGTCGAAATCCAGGCCGCCCATAGGCTCCAGCGACCAGATCGCCATCGAATAGTCGTTGGCCACATAGCCCAGCGGCCCCACGCCCAGCCGGTCCAGCCGCCGTGTGACTAGCATGGCCAGGGTGGCGTGGGCCAGCCTGCCCTCGAACGGATAGCAGATCATGAAATGGCGTTTGCCGTGGGGAAAGGTCTCGATCAGCAGCTCGTCCGCCTTCGGAATGGCGGAGTGGTCGCGCTGGGCCTCCAGCCATTCTCGCACGTCGTCGGGCAGCGCCCGCCAAGCCGTCTCGTCCTGGATCATCCGCCGCACGCGCTGGGCCAGATAGGTGGACAGGGGAAATTTCGAGGCGCCCCAGCTGGGGATCTTGGGGTTTTCGGCGTTGGACCGAGTGACCAGCACATCGACCCCGACAATGGTCTCGAAGCGCCAGATCTGGCCGCCGAAGATGAAGGTGTCGCCGGCCGTCAGCCCCTCCACATACCATTCCTCCACCTCGCCGATCTTGCGGCCAGGCACGCCGCGCCGCCCACCCAGGCGCAGGTTGAGCACAGCGGCGGCGACAATAGCCCCGCAATTGAGCCGGTGGCGCAAAGCGGTCTGGGCGTTGCGCACGCGCCAGAGGCCGTCGCGGCCCAGCACGATGCGGCGGAAGTGATCGTAGGTTTTCAGCGCATAGCCGCCGGTGGAGACGAAATCGAGGGTGCGGTCGAACTGCGCCCGGGTCAGGTCCGAGAATGGCGCGGCGGAGCTGATCTCGGCATAGAGATCATCGGCGGCGAAGGGTTCGCCGCAGGCGCAGCCCATGATGTGCTGGGCCAGGACGTCCAGGGCCCCGGTGCGGATCGGGTCGCCGTCCAGGGCGCCTTCGGCCACCGCCTCTCGCGCGGCCTGGCATTCCAACATCTCGAAACGGTTGGCCGGCACCAAGAGCGCCCGCGACGGCTCGTCCAGCCGGTGATTGGCCCGGCCGATGCGCTGCACTAGGCGCGAGGAGCCCTTGGGCGCGGCCAGCTGGATCACCAGGTCCACCGCCCCCCAGTCGATGCCCAGATCCAGGGTCGAGGTGCAGACCACGGCGCGCAGATCGCCGCGGGCCATGGCCGCCTCGACCTTGCGCCGCTGTTCGGCCGATAGCGAGCCGTGGTGCAGGGCGATGGGCAGGTTATCCTCGTTCAGCCGCCATAGCTCCTGAAAAGCGAACTCGGCCTGCCACCGCGTGTTGACGAAGAGCAGGGCCGTCTGGACGCCGCGGATCACGTCATAGACCTCGGCCATGGCGTGCTGGGCGGTGTGACCGGCCCAGGGCACGCTCTGGTTGGACAACAGCACGTCGATCACCGCCGGGGCGCCAGGCTCGCCCATCACCAGATCGGCCGGCTCGGCGGACGACGACAGCCACCGGCGCAGCATGTCCGGATCGTTGACCGTGGCCGACAGCCCAACCCGGCGCATGTTGGGCGCGAATTCTTGCAGCCGCGCCAGGCCGAGGGACAACAGGTCGCCGCGCTTGGAGGCGTGGATGGCGTGGATCTCGTCGATGATCACGCAACGCAGGTCGGCGAAATAGTTTCGCGAACCCTCCCAGGCGCAGAACAGGGCCAGCTGCTCCGGGGTGGTCAGCAGCATGTCGGGCGGATGCAGCCGCTGGCGCTGGCGCTTGGCCACGCTCATGTCGCCGGTGCGGGCCTCGATCCTGATCGGCAGCTTCATCTGGGCCACCGGGACCATCAGGTTGCGCTCCACATCGGTGGCGAGGGCTTTGAGCGGCGATATGTAGAGGGTGTGGACGCCCGGCGCAGTGTTGGGCCTGGGCCGCTCGGTCAACTCCACCAGGCTGGGCAGGAACCCGGCCAGGGTCTTGCCCCCGCCGGTGGGGGCGATCAGCAGGGCGTCGCGCCCCTCCCGCGCCTTTTGCAGCATGGCCAACTGATGCGATCGCGCCCGCCAGCCCCGCTCGGCGAACCAGCCAGCGAACCGTTCGGGCAAGAGCGTCAGGGCCGAGGCGCCATCCATTCAGCGGCTATAGCATGTTCCCGCTTTGTTTTGGGAGGGTGAGGTAATGCCTAAGGAACACCCGATTGAGCGGGGCCGTCGAGGCCACGGAGGCGCAGAGATCGCCTAACCCGCAGCCTTCGACGCCAAGGCCCGCGCCGCCTCACGCTCCCGCTCGTCGTCTGGCACGCCCAGCACCGCAGCCGTCACGGGCCGGCCGGTGGCTTCGGCGACCAGTTCGGCGGTGCGGTCTTCCACGGCAGCCTCCAGCCGGGCCATGAATTCGTCCTTCTCCAGGCCCATGGGCAGGGGCTCGAGGAATTCCAGCACGGCGCGGCCGGGATGCTTGGTCCAGTTCTGCTGGGTCCAGAACACCCCCAGGCTCGAGGCCACTGGCACCACCGGCAGGCCGAAGTCGCGGGCCATATAATAGACCCCGGTGCGGTAGCGGAAGCGCACCCCCACCGGCGCCAAGTGCCCCTCGGGATAGATCAGGATCTTGCGGCCTTCGTCATGGGCGTGGGCGGCGCTGCGGCTGAGGGCGGCGCGGGCTTCGGGTCCGCCGCAATTATCGACCACGATGGCGCCCAGCTTCTTGAGCACCCCCTTCATCATCGGAAACCGCTCCAGATGATCGCCGGTGACAAAGGCCAGGTCGTCGAACTGGGCATAGATGGAAAAGCCGTCGCCATAGGAGGCGTGCTTGGGGGCCAGGATGAAGGAGCCCTGGGGCAGATGCTCGCGGCCGCGCACCTCGATCTCGATGCCGGCGAACACGCGCATGGCCCAGACCATCCGCTTCACATAGCGCGAGATCACCGCCCGCACCGCGCCGCGTCCGGGTGTCAGGGCGGCCAGCGCCGCCAAAACCGTGTGCAAGACCGAGATCAGACCGAAGGCGAAATTGAACGCCAGGCTACGCATGTCAGGCTCCGGACGCGGCGCGAAGGCGGGCCGCGAGATTGAGGGTGCGGCGAACGGCGCTGATCGCCGCCAGAACCACGATCAAGGCTAGCCCCGCGGCCAGGCTATGACCATGCCAGCCCCACAGGGGTTCGGCGGCGGCGATCAGGCTGGCGAGGGTGAGAATGGCCATGCGTTGCGGCTTGGCGCCGGGACCGCTGAAATCGGCGGGCTGGCCCAGGCCTCGGCCCAGCTCGCGAATATAGGCGGTCAGCACGGCCAGCACGCCACACAGCCAGCCCAGGGCCTCTCCCACGGCCACACCGGCGCGCGCCGCGCCATAGCCGGCGGCGATCAGGAACAGGGCGTCGGCGATGCGGTCCGGCAGCTCGTTCCAGATCGGCCCGTGCGGTCCGCCCTGGCCGTGCTCCACCGCCACCATCCCGTCCATCAGATTGCAGACCAGCCGCATCTGAATGGAGAGGGCGGCGAGGATCAGGGCTATGGCGCGCGGAAGGGGCGCCAATGCGCCCGAGGCGACGAAGGCCGCAGCGCCGATGAGCGCGAAGACCACCGCCCCGGCGGAGACCGCGTCCGGCTTGACACCCATCCGCGCCAGGGCCGCAGCCCCGCGGCGCGCCCAGCCGGTGTCCCGCGATTTCAACGGCCGGCGGTTGTCCAGGGCTTCGTTCACGCCACGGCCCGACGACGCGAGGTGAACAGGCCAAAGGCGTAGATCCAGGCATAGGCCGAGGAGACGGCGTATGGCACGGCGATGGTCCTGACGATCTCCGGCGTGCCGGCAAAAGTATGAGCGGCCACCAGCACCGCCAGGACCACAACGCAGGTGATCAGGGGCGGGACCAACCAGGCGACAGCCAGGGGCAGGCGAACGGCCATGGCCTCAAGCGCGCGCTTGAGGAAAAAGGTGATGGCCCCGGACAGCAGGCCCTGGATCGCCCCTGCCAGCATCAACCGCACGGCGCCGTGGGCCTGATTGGCGAAGGCGGCCCAGCCTCCCATGGCCAAGGCGGCGATGGCCACATGCACCATGGTGGAACGCGCAAGCTTGGCTACGGGCGGTGAAACCGTCATGCTCCCTGGTAACGCCTTCAGGTTGCGCCATAAAGGGCCATGCCCCAGCTTGTTGAAAACCTTTTCGTGAACATGCCTCTCCCTCTGGCTGGAGGGTTCGTCGTGCACATATCGCGTCCGCTGGTCTGGGGCTTCGGCGCCGTGCTGGGCGCCCTGGTCGCCGGCAGCCTGGCCGGCATGATCCTGCCGAGGCTGAAACCGGCCGGTGATTTCAAGAATCTGCAGCAGCGCGTGACCTCCTGGTGGGTGATCGTGGCCCTGCTGACAGGCGCTCTGCTGCTCGGCTGGCAGGCCACATCATTGCTGTTCGCGGCGATCTCGTTCCTGGCCCTGCGGGAGTTTCTGTCCCTGGCCCCGGCGCGGCGGGAGGACCGGTTGGTGATCTTCCTGGCCTATCTGACCATCCCCATTTCGTACCTGTTCGTGTTCGCCAATATCTACATGTTCTACGTGGTGTTCGTGCCGGTCTATGTGTTCCTGGCCGTGCCGTTCATCATGGCCTGTATTGGCCAGACCAAGGGCTATCTGACCTCAACCGCTGTCTTCCACTGGGGCGTGGTCACCTGCGTCTACAATATCGGCCATATCGCCCTGCTGATGCGGGTGCCGCGCTGGGACGCGCCCCAGGCCGGGGCGGTGGGGCTGGTGTTCCTGCTGCTGCTGGCCACCGAGGCCAACGACGTCTTTCAATATATCAGCGGCAAGCTTTTGGGCCGCCACAAGATCACCCCCAAGGTCAGCCCCAACAAGACCTGGGAGGGCTTCATCGGCGGCTGGATCCTCACCTGCGGCCTGATCGTACTGGTCGGGCCGCTGCTGACCCCGCTGAAGGGAATCGGCCTGTGGACCGTTGCCGCCAGCCTGCCCCTGGCCGGGTTCGCCGGCGACGTGACCTTTTCGGCGATCAAGCGCGACCTGGGGGTCAAGGACACGTCGCACTACATTCCCGGCCACGGCGGGGTGCTGGACCGGATCGATAGCCTGACCTTCACAAGTCCGCTCTATTTCCACCTGCTAGCCTATTTCGCCCTGCAGACCTATTGAGGCTGCAAAGGACCCTGACCATGGCCTGGCTGCGCCTGCTGCTGATGATGCTGATCCTCAGGCCAATCGCGCGCATCTTGACCGGGGCCGACGTGGTCGGGCGCGAGCGCCTGCCCACCAAGGGCCCGGCCATCGTGGTGGCCAACCACAACAGCCATATGGACACACTGCTTCTGCTGGCCCTGTTTTCGCCCCGCGCTCTTTTGCGCGTACGGCCGGCGGCGGCGGCGGACTATTTCCTGGCCGATCCGGTGGTCGGCTGGTTCTCGCGCAATGTGATCGGCATCGTGCCGGTGGAGCGGGTCAAGGCCGGTGACGGGGTCGATGTGCTGGCCCCGGCGCGCGAGGCCCTGCTGGCCGGCGCCATCATCCTGATCTATCCCGAAGGCACCCGCGGCGCGGCCGGCGATGTCATGGCCCCCTTGAAGAGCGGTGTCGCGCGCCTGGCCGCCGCCGTGCCCGAGGCGCCGATCACCCCCGTCTGGATCCAGGGCGCCGGCCGCGTCCTGGCCAAGGGCGATCACCTGCCGGTGCCCATGACCTGTTGCGCTCTGGTGGGCGAACCGATCCGCTGGGGCGGCGACAGAATGGCGTTCATGGCCGAACTCAAGGCGTCGCTGGAGGCGCTAAAGGCCGACGCGCCACCGCTGCGTTGGGTCGAGAGCAAGGCGGGGGACTAGCCCGTCCACTCCCGCTGCATCAATAGATCCCGCTCAAGCAGCAGGGCATGAGAGCCCGGCGCGATCAGCCGGGCGATCTCGCTGGCGAAAGTCTGCGGCGCGGATCCCGGCGCGCTGACCACCCGCCCGTCGCTCACCGCCTTGGGCGTATCTACGTAGGTCGCGACTCCCGCATAGCCTGGCGCCGTATTGGACAGCCATTCGCGCCCGTTGCTGGTGTGAGCCCGCCCCTCGAACAGTCCGGCCCGCGCCGCGGCCACGGTTCCCGCGCAGATCGCGCCGACAATCGCGCCGCCGTCGACGGCCCCCCGCAGCAAGTCGAAAAAGGCCTCGTCGTGATAGCCCGGCCACGCATCGCTGCCGATCGCCAGGAAAAGGTCCGCATCTCCCGGCCCAATATCGGCGAATGCGGCGTCCGCCGCCGCCCGCACGCCGCCGATGGAAGTCTGCGGCCCGCGGTCCGGGGTCGCAATGCGGATCTCGCCGCCCATATATTCGCGCAGCAGGGACAATATCGGAGCGGCTTCCCAATCGGCCCAACCGGGCTGGAAAAAAGCGACGACACGGGTCATGAGCGCTCCTTGAAATGCGCTTTGCGGTCGCCAGAGCCTATCGCCTCCTTCACACTGTCGCCAGCCCTATGTTCCTGTTTCGTTTCAAGCCCTGTTCGGTTATGAGTTTAGCGTGAACGCCGTCTCCCCCGCCCTGGACCTGGCCCCGGCGCTCGTGGTTCTGCCCGGGCCGCGCGCGGCGGTGTGCGACGGCGCCGGCGCGAGGGTGCTGGCGGGGGACGAGGCGCGGCGGCTGGCCCTGTCCTCGCCGGTGGTGGTGGTTCATGCGGGGCTGATGGCTAAGCGGCTGGACCTGCAGGCGCCCAGCCGCTCGCGCGACATCTTCGATGCCCTGGAGCTGTTCGCCTTCACCCGGCCGGCGAAGTTCTGCGCACCCTCGGCCGCGGGCCTCGCCCTGGCCCTGGGCCTGCCCGAGCCGCGCGGGGCGGTGGAGCAGGCCGCCTCCTTGCGCGAAACCTGCCGACTTTTACTGGGGGAACTGGCCGCCAATCCCTGGCCCAATCGCGATGAGGCCCTGGCTGTGGCCGAGACCCTGGCCCGCGCCGGCTGGGCCTGGGGCGCCAGCGTGATCACCGCCCTGCGCACCCAGGCGGTGCGCGAGAACCGGCGCAGCAGCGGCCTGGATGTGTGGACCCGCATCCCCGAATGGGAGGACCAGGCGCCGCAGGGGGAGCCCGGCTCCAAGCCCGTGGAGCCGGGGGCGGCTCGCGCGCGACTGGCCGAGCTTCTGTCCCGCTCGGGCCTGGATGAGGCCCGCCCCGCCCAGGCCGAATTCGCCGCCGAGGCCGCCTATGCCTTCCTGCCGCGCCAGCGCGAGGGCGAACCCAACCTGATGCTGGCGGAGGCCGGCACCGGCATCGGCAAGACCCTGGCCTATCTCGCCCCCGCCTCCCTGTGGGCCGAGGCCAATGGCCCTTCAGTGTGGATTTCGACCTTCACCCGCGCCCTGCAGCGGCAGATCGAACGCGAGAGCCACGCCCTCTATCCCGATCCCGAGGTGCGGTCACGCAAGGCGGTGGTGCGCAAGGGGCGGGAAAACTATCTGTGCCTGCTGAACCTGCAGGATCAGGTCAATGCCGCCATGCTGGGGACCAGCGACCTGATCGGCATGGCTCTGGCGACGCGCTGGGCGCGGGCGACGCGAGACGGAGACATGACCGGGGGCGATTTTCCCGCCTGGCTGCCGGGCCTGTTTGCGGTGGGCGCCGCGGCCCAGGCCAGCGCCGCCAATCTTGTGGATCGGCGCGGCGAGTGCGTTCACGCCGCCTGCCCCCACTATCGCACCTGTTTCGTGGAAAAGGCCGTACGCGGCTCACGCCGGGCCGATCTCGTGATCGCCAACCACGCCCTGGTGCTGAGCCAGGCGGCCTTTGACGGGGCGCGGGCGGCGCGGGGCCTCAAGACAGACGTGGAGACCACGGCGCCCAAGCGGATCGTGTTCGACGAAGGCCACCATCTGTTCGACGCCGCCGACGCTGCGTTCTCGGCGGCTCTGTCGGGCGCAGAATCGGCCGAGCTTCGCCGCTGGATTCGCGGGCCCGAGGGGCGCGGCCGGCGCGGGCGGGGGCTGGAGACGCGGTTGAGCGATCTGGTGGGTGACCGCGAGGACGCGCGAGCCGCCTTGAACGACGTGATCCGCGCCGCCTCGGGCCTGCCTGGCGAGGGCTGGAGCGGCCGCATCGCCCCGCCCAGCGCCGAGGCCAATCCCATCGGCCCGATCGAAGCTTTTCTGACCGCGGCCCTGGAACAGCTGCGCGCCCGGGCCGCCCCCTCGGAGATCGGCCAGGAATGCGCCGCCCGTCCGGCGCTGGATCTTGTGCGCCAGACCGCCGCCGCCGCCGCCCGCGCCCTGGGGGCCATCGAGGCGCCGCTGATCGCCCTGGCTCGACGGCTGGAAGACGTGCTGGACGAAGAAACCGACGAACTAGCCACCGGCGATCGGGCGCGGATCGAGGGTGCTCTGCGCGGTCTCGATCGTCGCGCGCGCATGACCCTGCCGGCCTGGCGCTCCATGCTGCAAGCCATCGCCGAGGACGCAGAGGATGATCCGGATTTCGTCGACTGGTTCGAAGCCACCTATCTCTACGGCCGGGTTGTGGACGCCGCCTGCCGCCGGCACTGGGTCGATCCCACCGAGCCCTTGCAGGCCGCCGTATTGGCCCCCGCCCATGGGGTGCTGGTGACCAGCGCCACCCTGGCCGATTCAACCCTGGACGACCCCTTCGCCCTGGCCGAGATGCGCACCGGCGCGGCGCGTTTTCCCGAGCGGCCCAAGACCCTGCGCCTGGCCTCGCCGTTCGACTACGCCGCCCAGGCCCGCGCCTTCGTGGTCACCGATGTGGGCCGGGATGATCCGCGTCAGGTGGGCGCGGCCATGCGCGAGCTGTTCCAGGCCGCCGGCGGTGGGGCGCTGGGCCTGTTCACCGCCATCCGCCGCCTGCGCGCCGTCTATGACCGCATCGCCGGCCCCTTGGCCGGCGCGGGCCTGGCCCTCTACGCCCAGCACGTGGATCCGCTGGAGGCCGGCGCCCTAGTGGACATCTTCCGGGTCGAGGAGGACGCCTGCCTGTTGGGCACCGATGCCGTGCGCGACGGGGTGGATGTGCCCGGCCGCTCCTTACGCCTTCTGGTGTTCGACCGCGTTCCCTGGCCGCGCCCGGACCTCTTGCATAAGGCCCGCCGGGGACGTTTCGGCGGCAAGGCCTATGACGACGCCGTGGCCCGCGCCCGCATCGCCCAGGCCTTCGGCCGCCTGATCCGCCGCGCGGACGACAAGGGCGTATTCGTCATGCTCGACGCCGCCGCCCCCACGCGCCTGTTCTCCAGCCTGCCAGAGGGGGTGCAGATCCAACGGTTAGGTCTGGTTGAGGCCATTGAGGCGACGGCTGAGTTTCTGGGCTAACCACCCTCAGCCCGCGCCGCTGCAGAAGCCTCCTTCGCCGTCCCGCCCAGACTCAGGGCCTGCTCGACGCCTTCGATCAGGCCGCGCGCGGTGACCGGCTTGGGGATATGCAGGTCGGCGCCCGCCGCCGCCGCCTCTTGCCGGTGGTGAGCCATGGCGTTGGCGCTGAGCATGGCGATGGCCGTGCGCCTGCGCCAAGGAGCGGTCTGCTCGATCTCCCGCAGGGCTCTGGTGGCGGCCAAGCCGTCCATCACTGGCATCTGCATATCCATTAGCACCAGGTCGAAATCACCGCTCCTGAACGCCTCCACCGCCTGGGCGCCGTTTTCGACGATCGTCAGATCGGCCCCCAACGGCGCAAGGATCAGGGCGACGACCTTCTGGTTGGTCAGGTTGTCTTCCGCAACAAGCACCCGTAGTGGGCGCTCGTCGGCGAGGATCGGTGCGCTGTCGCCCGGACCGGCGGCCCGGGAGGGCGCCGGGCTTCGCTTTCGCCGGTCGTAGTCGGCCAGGATGCCGGATCGCGGCAGGGGCAGGATGACGGTGAAGGCGCTCCCCTCCCCCGGGGTCGACGCGGCCTGGATCGTTCCTCCCATCATCTCCACCAGCGCTTTGCTGATCGACAGGCCCAGACCTGTGCCACCGAAGCGCCGGGTGATGGTGCCATCCGCCTGACTGAACCGGTCGAACAGGGTGGCGGCCATAGCTGGATCGAAGCCCACGCCGGTATCGCTGACGACGATGGTCAGCGCCTCGTCTTGCGCCTCGCCGCTGGCATCGATCAGGTCGATGGCCACCGAGACCTGACCCGACTGTGTGAACTTCACCGCGTTGGAAAGAAGGTTGTCGAGCACCTGCTTCAGGCGGACGCTGTCGCCGTGGAAGTGGCCTCGCGCCGTTGAGCCGTAGAGGATGCTGAACCCTATCCCCTTTTCGTCCGCGCGGATGCGCGCGACCTCGATCACCCCGTCCAGAGCCTCGCCCAGATCGAACTCATGGATTTCGAGCTCGAGACGGCGCGCTTCGATCTTGGACAGGTCGAGGATGTCGGACACCAGGCGCTCGAGGGTCGCGCCGGACGATTGAATCAGCTGGACCATCTCGGCTTGCGCCGCCGACAGGGAGGTCTGGGCCAGGGCGTCGACGATACCGATCACCCCGTTCAGCGGCGTTCGCACCTCGTGGCTCATATTGGCCAGAAAGTCGCTTTTGGCGCGGTTGGCGGCCTCGGCGTCCTGCCTCGCCGCCTTCATTTCCGATTCTATGGCCATCCGTTCGGTCACATCGCGGCCGACGCAGAACAAAAGCTCTCCGGACAGGCAAGCCCGCCACTCGATCGGCTTGTAGGCTCCGTCCGAACACCGATAGCGGTTGGTCATGGTTATCTCGTCGACGGTCTTGCCCAGCTGGGTGACCGCCGCCGCCGTGGCGTCGAGATCGTCGGGGTGCAAGAGAAACAGGTAATTGCGCCCGAGCAACCGGTCTGTGTCGTAGCCGAGCACGGTCTTCCAGGCGTGGTTCAAGCGACGGAAATTACCGGTCATGGTCGCTATGCACAGCATGTCCCGGGACACGGCGAAGAAGCTTTCCAGATCCCGGACCGAGACCTGCTGGCTGGCGGCGGCGCGATTGGCGCGGGCTTCACTCTCGGCCAGCGCCCCTTGGGTCTCGTCGCGTTCGATGGTGATCGCGACCAGATGGGCGGCCGCGGCGATGGTGGCGATATCACTTTGGCTCGGCGCACCCGGTCGCCTTTGGTAGATGGCGAAGGTGCCGAGCACGCGACCGGCGGCCCCGATGATCGGCTCGGACCAGCAAGCGGCCAGATCAGCCTGGGCGGCCAGGTCCTTGAAGTTGATCCACAACGGATCGGTGGCGATATCCTCGACAATGACACGTTGTTTGAGAAAGGCCGCTGTGCCGCAGGACCCAACATCGGGGCCGATCTCGACCCCATCGATGGCTGCGTTGTAGAACTCCGGCAGACTGGGCGCTGCGCCAAGGCTCAGGTGACGTGCGTCCTTGAGCAACAGGATGCTGCACAGGAAGCCAGATCCCGCGCACTCGACTCCGGCGATGATGGACTGAAAAATCTGGGCCATCGGATCGCCGGCGGCGATCCGATTTGCGATCTGAGTCAGCAACCCGGCGTCATCGGGGCCTGCCGCACCTTGAATGTCGGGCCGTTCGGCTTTCGCCTTGGTCATGTCACGGATCCGCGGCTTGCGCGCCTCGGAGCCTTATGCCTGGAGAGCCCTTGCAGAGTCATGAATCAACCCTGACTTGTTCTTCGCTGATTGGGCGCACAGCAGATACGATCGCGCGCTGCGGCGTTTCGTCTCGGCTGTGACGGCCAGGATCTCTGAGCCTGGCTCCCCTGCTCCTCATCCTGTGACGCGCGTCGCGGAAACGGCTCTACGGCGTCTTGCGATTCCGGCCGAAGTTCGGTTCCGCGTTTTCCTGACCGGCGGCGACGATGCCCCGACGGATGGCCCGGGTGCGGGTGAACAGGGCTTCCAGCTTGTCGCCCTCGCCCCAGCGGATAGCCCGCGACAAGGCCTGCAGGTCCTCGTTGAACCGGCCCAGAATCTCCAGCACGGCGTCCTTGTTGAGCAGGAACACGTCGCGCCACATCACAGGGTCCGAGGCGGCGATACGGGTGAAGTCGCGGAAGCCGCCGGCGGAATATTTCATCACCTCGCCCTCGGCCACCTCCTCCAGATCGGCGGCGGTGCCGACGATATTGTAGGCGATCAGGTGGGGCAGGTGCGAGGTGACAGCCAGGACCCGGTCGTGATGGGCGGCGTCCATCAGTTCCACCTGGGCCCCGAGCATGCGCCAGAAGGCCGACAGGCGAGCCACGGCCACGGCATAGTCGGCGTCCTCCGATGGGCGAGGGCACAGGATGGTCCAGCGGCCTTCGAATAGTTCGGCAAAGCCGGCGTCGGGGCCAGACTGCTCGGTGCCAGCGATAGGGTGGCCGGGAATGACGAACACCCCGGGCGGCGCCACGGCGGCCAGGGCGTCGCTGATGGCGCCCTTGACCGAGCCCACGTCGGAGATGATGGCGCCGGATTTGAAGCCTGCCGCCGACGCCTCAGCAGCGGCGCCGATCGCCGCCGGCGGGGCGGCGAAAATGACGAGATCCGCGTCCTGGACCGCCGCGACCGGATCGTCGGCCACAAGATCGGCCATGCCCAGCTCGCGCACGCGGTCGCGCACCGTGGGGCTGGTGTCGTGGACGACGATGG
The DNA here is from genome assembly GCA_036494815.1 of Caulobacteraceae bacterium. Lineage (GTDB taxonomy): Bacteria > Pseudomonadota > Alphaproteobacteria > Caulobacterales > Caulobacteraceae > Poindextera. Next base: position 70,548 of record DASXNV010000032.1, on the reverse strand, counting down.
TCTCGGCCGCGCCATGCTCGCGCGCGGCACGCACCACCGATGAGCCGATCAGGCCGCAGCCGATCACCGCCAGGCGGTGGATAGGAGGCGTGCTCATGACGGCGCGCGCCCGAGGAATTCGGCCAGGGCTTCGACGACGGCGCGGTTGTGCTCTTCCAGGCCGATGGTGATGCGCAGGTGCTCGGGCAGGCCGTAGCCTGCGACGCCCCGGGTCAGATAGCCCCGCGAGGCCAGGAAGGTTTCAGCGTCCGCGGCGGTCTTGCCCGGCGTCGGCGGGAAGTGGGCGAGCACGAAATTGGCGGCGGATGGTGTGACCTCCAGCCCAAGCCCGCCCAGTTGCTGGGTCAGGAACGGTCGCCACTGTTCGATCAGCGCCACCGACTTCTTCTGAAACTCCTCATCGTCCAGAGCGGCCAGCGCGGCTTCCTGGCCGGCGATCGAGGTGTTGAAGGGCAGGCGGATGCGATCGATCGCATCGGCCACCTCCGCCGTGGCATAGGCCCAGCCGACGCGCAGGGAGCCGAGGCCGTGGAGCTTGGAGAAGGTGTGGGTGACCACGACATTGACACTTGTGCGCGCCAGTTCGAGGCCGTCGCTGAAGGCCGGATCGCGGTTGAACTCGGCATAGGCCCCGTCCAGCACCAGCAGCACCCGCGAGGGCAGACCCGCGTGCAGGCGACGCACCTCCTCCGCGTTGATCCAGGTGCCGGTGGGATTGGCCGGATTGGCGATGAACACCAGACGCGTGCGTTCGTCGATGCAGGCCAGCATCTCATCGACATCGATGCGCAGGTTGAGTTCCTTGGCGAACCGCACCTCGCCCATATTGGCCCGCGCGCCGATGGCGTAGGCGCCAAAGCCGTACTGGCCCTGAACGATATTGTCGCCAGGTTCGAGATAGACCTGGTTGAGCAGTGCGAAGATCTCGTCGGTGCCGCAGCCGAAAATCAGCCGCTCGGGCTCCAGGCCGTATTTGGCGCTGACCGCCGCGCGCAGGGGTGTGGCCTTGCCGTCCGGATAAAGGTTGGCGCGGCTCGATGCGGCCTCGAACGCCGCCTTGGCCGCCGGACTGCAGCCCAGGATGTTCTCATTGGCCGACAGCTTGATCGGGTTGGCGATGCCCTCAGCCTTGGCCTTGCCGGGCACATAAGGGGAGATGTCGAGGATGCCGGGCTTGGGACGCGGGCGGTCGAGGGGAGCGTCGGTCATGGCGAGTCCTGGACGGAACTAGAGGTCGAACGGGCGTGCAGCGGCGCCGATGACGCCGGTCAAGCGGCCGGGCGCGCGGGCCAACCGCTCGTCCTCGCGCTGATAGAAGCCCGCCAGGCTGAACATTTTCAGGCCGCCATACTGGGCCACCAGGCTGGCGGCGACCCCGTCGCGGGCCAGGGCGCCCTCAATGGTCCCGGCCGCGCCGGGCGCGTCGGTGACCCAGAAGGTTTCATCGTCGCCCGAAGGTTCGACCGTCACCTCGGCGACGGCCAGGGCGCCGGTGGGTCCCCACGCCGACAGGCAAGGCAGAGCGGCGAACACCGACAGGGCGGGCTCGGCCAGAAGACGGCCCCACCAAGCGCTGTCCGGGGCGAGCGCCAATATGCCGACGCCGCCGAGAACCTTGGCCGCGGCCAATGCCTCTTCCGGCTTGGCGGCCAGGCGCAGTGGCGGGGCGGCGCCGAAGCGCTGGCGGGCCAGCTCCACCGTGCGCGGGGCGTCGGCGCCGCCCCAGGCGGTCAGATGAAACGGGCCCTGTTTAGCCAGACTGTCCGAGATCAGCTCACGCCAAAGCCGCACCGTAAGCGCAGCGCCGGCGCCCTGTCTCGGTGTGTCCAGAAGCCTGCGCACCAGTTGCGCCTCACGCGCTGGGCGCAGGCCGAACTTGTCGCCGTCCCCCGCCGCGCGCTTGGCCTCGGCTACGCTGTTGGCCAGGCCGGCGCGTTCGTCCACCAGGCGCAGAAGTTCGGCGTCGATCGCATCGATGCGACGGCGGATCTCCTCCAGCGATGGCGTGGCCTGATCCAAGTCGTTCCCCAAACTGAAAAGCCGGCGGACCATAGTGATTGCGGCGTTGTGTGCAATAGCGGCTTGGTTGAGCGAGGATCAGAGACCACCTCAATAGACCTTCGTCGCCTTGCCGACGACGAAGGGTCCCAACAGGGTCTTCCCGCCGCGAAAGGTCAGATCTGTGCTCACCAGAGGTAGGTCCGGCGCGATCTCGCCCAGCGCGCCGGACTCGGCGTGGCTGAGGTCCAGCGCCACCTTCCCCGTCAGATATCCGTCCGCCCCCACGACCATCTGACCGGACTGGGCATTGAGGGTGACGCCGCCGGCGCTCAATTCGCCATGCGTCAGGCTGAGCCCACCGCCCGCCCCGCTCCAGCGCCGCACCGCCGAGGGCCAATCGCGACCGCCAAGCGCCGCGGCGTGGGACACGGTCTCATCCCAGACCAGGTTCAGGGGGCGATCGGCGCTGAGGCGGGCCAGAAGGCCGCCCGCCACGGGCGCGGCGCCGGCCAGCTGCAGTTGGAATTCGGCCCGGTCGCCAGCCAGGGGCCGCAGATAGAGGGCGAAGCGGTCGGCGGAGGCGATGGGCAGGGGCCTCGCCCCAATCTGTGGCGCGGCCGTCAGCTTCCAGCCTTCGATGGCGATCTGCGGGATCGGCTGATCGCCCGTCCTCGTGACGCTTGCCCGCAGCGCCTCGCCCGCGATGACCACCGCGCCGAGGTTGGGGCGGATGAGGGTCACGCCCTGGGGCGCCACCATCACCCAATGCCCGGGCGCATAGGCATAGGCCTCTGCCTCAAGCGCCGGCGCAGCCAGGCTCCAACCTGAGGGTTCGGCGATGTGCGGCGCCTGCAGGCGGATATTGAGCCGGAACGGATAGCCGCCGACCCGGCGGCTGGCCCAATCCACCGTCCAGCCCTGGGCCCGCAAGCTCGCGGCCGCCTGGTCCATCCGGGAGGTCGCCGCGCGGCTGACAACCATCCAGACTACGCTCCAGGCGATGATCGCCACCACCAACAGCACGTAGGGCCCGTAGAGCCAAAAGCGGCTCGGCGGTTTGCGGGGGCTCGGCAAGTCGGGCATGGTCGGGCCTAAGAAAGCGTCGGGTTTGAAGGACGGACATGGTTGCAGGCGATGGCGGCGCTGAAGGCGACCGCTGGGTTTTTGGCTATGGCTCGCTGATGTGGCGACCGGGGTTCGCCTTTCTAGAGCGGCGCATCGCCATTCTCCATGGGCGTCGCCGCGCCTTCTGCATCTATTCGGTCCACCATCGCGGCACCTATGAGCGCAAGGGCCTGGTGCTGGGCCTGGCGCCCGGCGGCTCGACCCGCGGCGTCGCCTACCGGGTGGCCGCCGCCGATTGGCCCCAGACCTACGCCTATCTGCGCGAGCGCGAACAGCCCACCGAGACCTATTTCGAGGCCTGGGCGCCGGTGCGCCTGGAGAGCGGCGAGTTGGCCCCCGCCCTGGTCTTCCTGTCCGACATGGCCCATCCGCAATGGGCAGGGGTGCTCGACCTGGAGGTCCAGGCGCAGATGATCGCCGGCGCAAGCGGCCTGTCCGGACGCAATGTGGACTATCTTCGCGACCTGGTGATGCACCTGCACGAGGAGGGCGTCGCCGACCGGGTCATGGAGCGGCTGCTTGCCCGGGTCGAGGCGCTGGAGGCGGAAGCGGCCTAGATCCCCGAGGCCATAAGCGCGTTTGAAGCGGTCTCGATGCGGGTCTGCAATTCGGTCATAAAGGCGCCGCGCTTCAGGCCCGCGGGGATCGGCTCCAAAAACTCGATGACGATCACCCCAGGACGGCGGATGAAACCGTGCGCCGGCCAATGCAGGCCGGAATTGGTGGCTACAGGCACGCAGGGCATCTGCAGGTCGCGGTAAAGGGCGGCGACACCGGGCTTGTAGTCGGGCGCCTCGCCCGGCTCCATGCGGTGTCCCTCGGGGAAGATCAGCAGCTGCCGCGCCTGGGACAAGCGCGCGCGGCTGTCATTGACCAGTTTGCGCAGGGCGGCGGCGTGACCCTCGCGGTCCACCACGATCATGCGCGCGGCCAGGGCGTACCAGCCATAGAAGGGGATGCGGGTCAGCTCCTTCTTTAGCACCAGACAGCCGTCGCTCATCACGGTGAACGGGGCGATAGTGTCGAGCATGCATTGGTGCTTGGCGGCGATCAGGGCGGCGCCGGCGGGCAGATGCTCGCGCCCGCGGATCTCCACCCGCACGTCGCAGATCAGGCGAAGCCCGGCCATGGTCACGCCGCTCCAGATCCGCAGCCCCCGCATCAGCACTTTGCGCGGCCCGAAGATGATCGGCAGCATGATCAGGCAGACCAGCAGCGACCAAAGGTAGAAAAAGGCGCTGAACAAAAAGGATCGAAGCAGAATCACGAGGAAGCTCCCGCCGCTTGCGGCGCAGCGCCGGAAGGGGCGTTATCAGTGGCGCGGACCGTCTTGGCGCCCAGTCCGATCAGGCCTTCGCGAAACAGGATGGCCAGGTATTTGTCGTATTCGACGATCATTCGCCGCGCCCCGCCCTCGCTGCGCCACCAATGGCGCGCGTCCAGCTCTGTGGTGCGGATCGGATAGGGGATGAAGGTGGCGTGGGGCAAAGCCCCTTTCAGCTCCAGCATGGCCCTGGGCATATGAAAGTCCGAAGTGACCACGATCATCGAACTATAGTCGTGCTTGCGCGCCCAGCGGGCGGTTTCGCGGGCGTTGCCAACGGTGTTGGTGGCCTGGAAACCCAGGTCGACGCAGCAGTCATAATAGCGGCGAGTGGCCTTGGCCACGCCGCGGATATCGGCGCGGCTGGCCTCGCGATTGACGCCAGAGATCAGCATTCGCCTGGCCTTTCCGTCCTCCAGCAGCTTCATGGCCTCGGTGATGCGGGCGTCGGAGGCGCCGGTCAGGGCCACGATGCCATCGGCCATGGGAGGATCGGCGGCGGGCGTCGAACGGTCGATGCGCTGGGCGAATGCGCCCAGGCCCACCACCCAGATCAGCACCAGCAGCAAAAGCACCGCGGCGCTTCTCATGTCATCCCCTTCAACAACCCCATGGCGGTGACCCGCGCCGCCAGCGCCGCCACCAGGGCGGCGATCAGCGGACAGGGCAGGAGCATCAGCAGATCCGTCCAGGCCAGAGGCAGGACCGGCGTCAAACCATCGCCCCCACCCAAGGCCCTGGCCACAGCCCCGATCATCGCCGCCGCCGCCCCGCCAATCAAGCCCGAGCGGAAGGCGAGGCCGGCGAAGCGCGCCTGGAACAGGCCGGCGATGAATCCGTCCTCGGCCCCCGCCAGGTGCAGCACGCTGACCAGATCGCCCCGCGTGGCCAAGCTGGCGGAGGTGGCGAGGATGATCACCGCTATAGCGGCCAGGGCCAGGAGGGCCGCGACCCCGACCGCGGCGGCGCGCGCGATCACGCCGGCGCGGATCACGTCCTTGAGCCACAGGCTGTGATCGTCCACCGTGGCGTCGACGCCGGCCGCCTTCAGCGCCTTGTTCATAGCGTCCGCGCCCGCGGGCGTCTTGGGATCAAGATCGACGCTGACCAGGCGTGGGATCGGCAGATCGTCGAGCACGGTCTCGTCCCCCAGCCAAGGCTTGAGCAGGGCGCTGGCCTTGGCCGGCTCCAGAGCCGAGGCCTCGATCACGCCCTTCACCCCGGCCAGGGTTTCGGCGGCCCGGGCGGCGGCGGCGTCGGCGGTTTCATCGCCCTGAGGCCGCACCACCACGGTGGCCGATCCTGTCAACTGGCCGCCCCAGCCTCTCGCCGCGCGGTCCGCGCCCAAAGAACCGAGCACGGACAGGCAGGCCAGAAAGCTCAGCACCGCGACCACGAACACCAGCACCCGGTCGCGGGAGTCCCGGGGCGGCAACAGCGGCGCGGCGCGGCGCTTGCCCTTGCGCTTTCGCCCGGTCATGGCGCGGGGGTGACGGTCAATTCGCCCTCCTCGATCCGCATCACCGGCTTGCCGGAGCGGGCGATCAACTCCTCGTCATGGGTGGCGATCAGCACGGTCGTGCCCAGGCGATTAAGCTCGACGAACAGGCGCAGGATGCGCAGGGCCATGTCCTGGTCAACCCCCGCCGTGGGCTCGTCGGCCAGCAGCAGTTCGGGACGGCTGACCACCGCTCGAGCTATGGCCAGGCGCTGTTGCTCACCGCTGGACAGGGCCGCCGGCATGGTTTTGGCGCGCTCGCTGAGACCGACCCAAGCCAGGAGTTCGTCCACGTCCGGGCCATAGTCGGACGACTTGCGCCCGGCCAGGCGCGGGGGCAGGGCCACATTCTCGAAAGCGTCCAGATGGGCCAGCAGGCGGCGATCGTGCAGCACCACGCCCACACGGCGGCGCAGGAACGGCAATTCCGAACGCTTCAACCGCGCCACATCCTGGCCGAACAGGCCGATCAGGCCGCGGCTGGGCTTGAGGTCCAGCTGCATCAGCCGCAACAGCGTGGTCTTGCCGGCCCCAGACGCGCCAGTCAGGAAGTGGAACGAGCCGGGTCGCAGATCGAAGTTCAGGTCGCTGAGCACCTCGGGCGCGCCGCCATAACGCAGCCCTACGCCGCTGAACCGTACGATGGGGGAATCCGGCGCCGCCTCGGTCGTATGAGCTTCGGGGCTGGAACTGGGAATGTCGCCGGTTCTGGACATGTCCGCCGAAATCGGCGACCTCGGTAGGGAGGGCGCAAATGCATCCGATTCGACCCGCATGATACTGACCTGTCCCGAGTGCGCCACCCGCTATTTCGTGGCCGATGACCGGATCGGACCGGAAGGCCGAACCGTGCGCTGCGCCTCGTGCGGGAACAAGTGGCAGGCCAGGCCGGATGAGCCACTGGAACTGGCCTCTTCGCCCGACGAAGGCGCCCTAGGCAACGACGCGGCTTGGCGTGGCGACGAGCCGGAGATGAGCGATCTCACCGGTGACGCCCTGCCCAAAGCTTTTCGCGAACGCGCCCAGACCCGGGTGAAGGTGCGCGAAGCCGCCACGGTGGGCGTGGTCTGGGCCGGACTGATCGTGGTTCTGGCTCTGGTGGTCGGCCTGATGGTGGTCCTGCGTCAGGACATCGCCCGCGTGTGGCCGCGCACGGCCGGCGCCTACGCGCTGATCGGGCTGCCCGTCAATCTGGTGGGGCTGGCGATCGAAAACCAGCACGCCCAGCCGGCCCTGCGCGACGGCCACGCCGCCCTGGTGGTGACCGGATCGCTGCGCAATATCCGCGATCGGCCCGTGCCGGCCCTGCCCCTGCGCATCAGCCTGCTCAACGCCTCGGGAAAGGCGGTCCAGGTCAAGATCGCCGACCCCGGCGGCGCCCGCATCCCGCCCGGCGAGGCCCGCCGCTTCTCGGTGGACATGCTCGATCCGCCGGTCAGCGCCAGCGACGTACAGATCGAGTTCGTGGTCGATGGCCGCCTGCCCCGGGCCGCCACGCCGGGCCAGGCCACCCCGCCACCGGCGCGGGCGTCACTGCGCGGGCTCACCGCGCCGTCGCCCACCGATGGGCCGGCCGTGGTCACCGGGCCGGTCAAGGACGCCGCGCCGCTTCCGTCTGGCTCGCCCTACGCCCTGCCAGATCAGACCCAACCCCCCGGACCCGGACATGGTTGAGACCGCTTTTTCGCCCACCGAGCTTTTGAGCGAACAGGCGGTCGCCGCCAAGGTCGAAGCCCTGGCTGACCTCATCGCGCCCCGGATCGACGACGACACAGTGGCGGTCTGCCTTCTGATCGGTGGCCTGTGGTTCGCCGCCGACCTGATGCGCGCCCTGGCCCGCCGCGGCCGCCACCCCCTGTTCGACGCCCTGTGGCTGTCCTCCTACGCCGACGCCCGAGCCAGCAGCGGCCGGATCGAGGTGCGCGCGCCGCTGCAATGGCCGGTGGCCGGCCGCCAGGTGTTGCTGATCGACGACGTCCTGGACACCGGCCTGTCCCTGGAGGCAGCCAGCAAAATGCTGAGCGAGGCCGGCGCCGTCGAGGTGCTCACCGCGGTCTTCGCCCGCAAACCTTGGCCCACAGCCCGCGCCGTGGACCCCGAATTCGTCGCCTGGGACGCGCCGGCGCGGTTCCTGGTGGGCTATGGGATGGACGACGCCGGGCGGATGCGGGGCCTGGGTAGCGTGGGGGCGTTGGACTGAGAGACTTTGGCTTGGCCGCCTACATCCAGCCCTTGGCCTTGAACCAAATCAACGGCACGACTGCCGACGCCACCATCAAGACGAGCGCGTACGGATAGCCCAAGGCCCAAGTCAGTTCCGGCATGAGCCTGAAATTCATGCCGTAGACGCCGACCACCAGCACCGGCGGAACACCCACGACGGACGCGATCGTCAGCACCTTCACCACATCGTTCTGTTCGATGCTGATGAAGGCCGTCGCTGCGTCTTGAAGAAGTTGAACCCGGCTAAGCAGGTTCTCCTCGAACTGTTCGAGCGAAAGGATGTCGGCGTGCACTGCGTTCAGGCGGTCAAGCGCCTCGGGCTCGATCCAGTCGTGGGCGCGATCGACCACGAACTGAGCCATGCGACCGATGCACACTAGCGTGTAACGTGCGTGGGACATGTGATCGCTGGCCCGGCCCACCCGGGTCATGGTCTGGCGCAACAGGTCGCTGCGCATAGCCCGCTTCGACGATCGGCGCACCGGATCTTGAAAAATCGCCCGAGACGCCTGGGTCAGGTCTTCCGCAGTGACCTCCAGATGGTCGGCCGCGCGGTCCACGACCTCTTCCAGCAGACGTATCAGCGCCAGGTCGGGTGTCAGATTCGGGTTTTCCTGCAGAGCGGCATCCACGGCGTCGAACGCCGCGACCTTTTCGAAACGAACGGTGATGCAGACCTTTGGGCACAGGACAAAGCCAGTCGGAGCGGTCTCCCAGGCGTCTCCTTGCGTGCCGGCGACCAAGGGCGCGCTCATATAGAGCGCGCCGTGTTCGACCTTCAGGCGACTCGAAACCTCGATCTCAGAGACTTCAGCGCGCGTAGGAACACGCACGCCGAAGGCCGCCTCCACCGCGGCCAATTCTGTCTCGTCCGGCGCGATCAGATCCACCCAAATGGCGCCAGTTAGCGCCACCGCGGAAAGGTGGCCAGGTTCAGCGAGTGGGGGGAAGATCTTGAGCATGACTCACCGCGACTGAAATTGACACGCGATCGGAATGATCAAAGCCTCACGCCGAGGCATGTCCACGCCACCTCGGCGGACCGTGCAAACGCCCCATCGGGGAGATGCAGAGACCCTCCAGCCCCATGGGATCTAGAGCCACGGCGCCAGCGGCTCCCTCGCCAGCATGTCCTCATAGGTCGGCCGCGGCCGCACCACGGCGTAGCGATCGCCACGCACCAGGACTTCGGGAATCAAGAGGCGGCTGTTGTATTCGCTGGACATGGATGCGCCATAGGCCCCCGCCGACAAGAAGGCCACCAGGTCGCCGGCCTTGAGCGGCGGCAAAAGCCGCTCGCGGGCGAAGGTGTCGCCGGTTTCGCAGATGGGGCCGACCACGTCATAGAGGCGCGGCTCAGCCTGTCCCTCGGCCGGCCGCACCGGGACGATGTCGTGATAGGCTTCGTACATGGCCGGGCGGATCAGGTCGTTCATGGCCGCGTCCAGCACCAGGAAGCGCGGCCCCTCCGGGCGCTCGTGCACATGGATCACCCGAGACAGCATCACCCCCGCGTTGGCGGCGATCACCCGGCCAGGCTCGAAGGCCAGCTGCACGTCCAGGCCGCTTAGGGTGCGGGCGATGACGGCGGACAGTTCGCTGGGCGCCGGCGGAGTCGGTTGGTCGAAATAGGGCACGCCCAGTCCCCCGCCCAGGTCGAGCCGCTCCACCGACAAACCCTCGCTCCTCAGACGTTCGACCAGGCCCCGCATCTTGCCATAGGCGGCCTCCAGCGGCGCCAGGTCGGTGATCTGGCTTCCGATGTGGCAGGCCACGCCCACCGGCCGCAGATTGGCGTTGTTGGAGGCGTTGGCGTAGAGGCGCGCGGCCTCTGAGATGGAGACGCCGAACTTGTTGTCGGCCTTGCCGGTGGCGATCTTGGCGTGACCGCCGGCGGCCACGTCGGGATTGACCCGAAAGGCGATGGCCGGGCGCGCGCCCTTGGAGGCGGCGACTTCGGCCAGCCGTTGCAACTCAGACTCGGACTCCACATTGATTTCGCTGACCCCGATGTCGATGGCGAAGGCCAGCTCCTCGCGGGTCTTGCCGACGCCGGAGAAGACGATCCGTTCTGGGGGCACGCCGGCGGCCAGGGCGCGCCGGATCTCGCCCTCAGACACCGTGTCGGCGCCGGCGCCTAGGTCGGCCAGGGTCTTGAGCACTGACAGATTGGCGTTGGCCTTGACCGCATAGGCGATCAGCGGCTCGCCGTGGCCCGTCGAGCGCATGGCGTCACGAAACACCGTGTAGTGCCGCTCCAAGGTCGCGCTGGAATAGACATAGGCCGGTGTGCCCACCGCCTCGGCGATGGCGCTCAGGGCCACATCTTCACAACGCAGTTCGCCATCGCGAACCTCGAAATGGTTCATCAGTTCGGGGCCGTGCCTGGGTTGGGCAGAGAGCCTTGAATGCCGGAGCCGAAGGGGCTGGTCGAGGCTCCCGGGATCGCCGTGGCGTAGGGCGCCTGGGTCAGGGGCGGGTTGTTCGGATCGGGCGGGTTGGGTCGGTCGGGTTCGGAATTGTCGCGCTTCTTGGCCTTGGCCTGGGCATCGGCCTCGGCCCGCTTCTTGGCGTCGTAATCGGCCTTGGCCTTGGCCCCGAACATAGGCGCGGGCTGGTCCAGCGAACCCATCTTGCCGCAGCCCGCGAGGGCGACGCTGGAGGCGAACAGAGCGGCGAGGAACAGGCGGGCGGCGGTCATTTCAACAAATCCTTCCAACGCTTGATCTGAGTCCGCACCTGGTCGGGTGCGGTTCCGCCATAGCTCATACGGCTGGCGGCCGAGGCGGCGGGCGTCAGCACCTGATAGACGTCGGCGGTGATGCGGGGTTCGAGGGCCTGCAGCTCCGCCAGCGGCAGGTCGGACAGGTCGAGGCCCAGCGCCTCGGCCCGCTTGACCGCCGCGCCGGTGATATGGTGCGCCTCGCGGAACGGCAAATCCAGGGCGCGCACCAGCCAGTCAGCCAGATCGGTCGCGGTGGAATAGCCGCTCCCCGCCGCGGCGGCCATCCGCACTCGGTCGGGGGTAAGGTCGGCGATCATGCCGGCCATGGCGGCCAGGCCCAGCTCCAGGGCGTCGAAGGCCTCAAAGGTGGGGACCTTGTCTTCCTGCATGTCCTTGGAATAGGTCATGGGCAGGCCCTTCATCACCACCATCAGGGCGGTAAGCGCGCCCAGCACCCGGCCGGCCTTGGCCCGCACCAGCTCGGCGGCGTCGGGATTGCGTTTTTGCGGCATAATCGACGAGCCGGTGGAAAAGGCGTCCGACAGGCGGATGAAGCCGAACTGCGGCGTGGTCCACAGGACGATCTCTTCAGCCAGGCGCGACAGGTGCACGGCGCAGATGGAGGCGGCGGCCAGGGCCTCCAGGGCGAAGTCGCGCGCGGCGACGCTGTCCATGGAATTGGCGGTAGGGCGATCGAAGCCCAGGGCCCGGGCCGTTTGGCGGCGGTCGATCGGGAACGGCGAGCCGGCCAGGGCTGCAGCGCCCAGGGGGCATTCGTTCATCCGCGTGCGTGCGTCGCGGAAGCGGCCGGCGTCGCGGCCGAACATCTCCACATAGGCCATCAGGTGATGGCCGAAGGTCACCGGCTGGGCCGGCTGCAGGTGGGTGAAGCCTGGCATCAGTGTATCGGCATTAGCCTCGGCCTGACCCAGCAGGGCGCGTTGCAGGTCCTCCAGTTGGGCCGCGCTGCGCTCGCAGGCCTCGCGCACCCACAGGCGGAAATCCAGCGCCACTTGGTCATTGCGCGAGCGGGCGGTATGCAGCCGACCGGCCGCCGGACCGATCAGCTCGCGCAGGCGCGCCTCCACGTTCATGTGGATGTCTTCGTATTCGTCGCGGAAGGGGAAGCGTCCCTCGGCCATCTCGGCCTCGATGGTGGTCAGCCCCCCCTGGATCGCCGCGGCGTCGGCGGCGCCGATCACCCCCACCGCCTCAAGCATGACCGCATGGGCGCGAGAGCCCGCCAGGTCCTGGCTGGCCAAGCGTTTGTCGAAACTTATGGAGACATTGATGGCCTGCATCAGCTCGGCCGGCTTGACGGAAAAGCGTCCGCCCCACATGGACTGACCTGACGGCGCTGCGTCCGGGAGCGGGTTAGGCTCGGCGGACGCGTCGATAGGAGCCTTGGTCATGAACGATATCCAGACAGGTCAGAAGACGGGCAAGCCCAAGCGCGACTGGGTCACCTACGCGCTCTACGGCCTGTCCCTGGTGGGCGTGGCGGCGGTTCTATACGTCATCGCCGGCGCGGTCGGCAAACCTAAGCCGCAAACCGACCTGAAGAGTCTGGCCCATGGCGAGATGGCCAAACTGGCCATCGTCGACGCCGGCCTGCCGGCGCCGGTGACGACCTTCCTGGACCCCCAGGGCAAGACCACCCAGATGGCCGACCTGAAGGCGCCGGTGGTGATCGTCAACCTGTGGGCGACCTGGTGCGCGCCCTGCCGCCAGGAAATGCCCACCCTGGCCAAGTTGCAGGCCGCCTATCCAGGCCGACTGCTGGTCGTGCCGGTGGACGAAGACAAGCTTGAGGACCGGGACAAGGCGCGCGACTTCATCGGCCAGTACGGCCCCCTGCCCTTCTACCAGGACCCCAAATTGGCCATGACCTTCGCCCTGTCGCCGCCGGCCGAGGGGCTGCCGACCACGGTGATCTATGACAAGACCGGCCACGAGCGCGCGCGCCTGGCCGGCGGCGCCGACTGGAACAGCCCCGAGGCCAGGGCGGTGATCGAGGCGCTTTTGCGCGGCGCCTAGGCGCTTGACCCAGGTCGGAACCATGCTCTGGCTCGAACAGAAAACCGTGATCTGCGCGATGGTGAGCCCTGCCTGATTTGGGTTGACCTCTTTCGGGACGGGAGGCACTTTTGTGGAACAATCCGATCTAATGGCTGCCACCGGGCGACCTTGTCCACCGAACTAGCCGATACCAGATTTGCGATTGTCCCGGGGTCGACCGCCGCGGCGGAGGCCCGCAACTGGAGCGGTTGTTCGAGGAAACGAATATGGCCACCGGCACGGTCAAGTGGTTCAACACCACCAAAGGTTATGGCTTCATCCAGCCCGAAGGCGGCGGAAAGGATGTGTTCGTCCACATCTCCGCCGTGGAACGCGCGGGCCTGCGCTCGCTGAACGAGGGCCAGCAGCTCAGCTTTGAACTGAAGGACGAGCGCGGCAAGACCGCGGCGGTAGACCTGAAGGCGCTATAGGCCGCCCCCGCGGCCGACCAGTATGATCTCCTCACGTGCGGGCGATGGCTTCAGCAGAGGCCGTCGCCCGATTGCGTTTCATTCGATGCGAGCGCCCCTTGACCGACTTGCCCACCCTCCTTGAACCGATTTCCTCCCGCGGCTGGCCGCCCGAGATCAGCGAGGCTCTGGGCGCGTGGCGGCTGCATGCCGCGCAAGGCTATTCCGGCCGCGCCAACGCCTGCTGGCCCCTGGGCGATCCCGACCGGCCGCTGGACGAGGCCATAGCGGCGGTGGAGGCCTGGTATGGCGGACGGGGCCTGCCGCCGCTGTTTCGCCCAGCCGAGATCGACGCCACCCGCGACCTGCGTCAGGCCCTGGGCGAGCGAGGCTATCGCGCGCGCACCGAGACCCTGGTGATGGTCGGGCCGCTGGCCGTCGGCGACGGGACCGACGCGGTTCGTCTGAGCGATAAGCCCGACGCCGATTTTTGCCGCGTATTCCTGGCCACGGCGGTGGACGAGAAGGACGCCGCAGAGCGGATCCAGACCATCGGCCGGTTGGCTCCGCCGCGCGCCTTCGCCCGCCTGGATCTGAACGGCGCGCCGGCGGCGATCGGAGCGACAGCGGTCGAGGGCCAATGGACCGGCCTGTTCGGCATGCGCACGGTGGCCGAGCACCGACGCAAGGGCCTGGCCCTACGGATCATAGCCACTCTGTCGCGCTTTTCGATCGAGGCCGGCGCTGCGCGGGCCTACCTGCAGGTCGAGGCCGCCAACGCCCCGGCGGTCGCGCTTTATGAACGGCTAGGGTTCGAAACCGCCTATCGTTATCGCTATTGGGCGCAGTGAGGTCCAGCGTCTCGACTTGAGCGACAAACTCGATTCAAGTGTCCGGCTTTCACCGGGGGACCCGCCGCATGAGTTCAAAGCCGCTTCGATTCTGGGACCTGACGCTCTATGTCGTCGCCATGACCCTGGCCCTGCGCTGGCTGTCGGTGGCGGCGGCGGCGGGGCCGGCGTCCTTGCCCATGTGGATCGCGGCGGTGATGGGGTTCATGGCCCCGCTGGTGATCGCCACGGCCGAGATGGCCGGACGGTTCGAGGGCGATGGCGGCATCTATGTCTGGACCCGAGAGACCTTCGGCCCCTTCGCCGGCTTTGTCTGCGGCTGGCTCTACTGGACCTGCAACATTCCGTTCTTTTCCGGCCTGCTGGTGTTCATCGTCAATGTATTGGCCATGGCGATAGGCCCCAAGGCGGTGGCCCTGGTGCAGAACCCGATCGTGTTTATGGGCGTGGCCATCACCATCTCGTTCGTGGTGGCCGGCCTGCACCTGATGGGTCTGGGCATGGGCAAGTGGCTGTCGAATTTCGGCGCCACGGCGGCCGTGGGCCTGTTGCTACTGCTGATCGCCGCCGGCGCGGTCCTGGCGATCAGGCATGGTCCGGCCACCGACTTCATTCACGTGAGCTACGCCCCGCCTCTGACCAGCGACGGCGCTCTGCTTTGGGGCACCATGGTGTTCGCCTTTGGCGGACCGGAAGCCCTGGCCTTCCTGCGCAACGAGGTTGAGGGTGGCATGCGCCAGATCCTCAAGGTACTGGCCGTGGTTGGCGCGCTTTTGACCACCGGCTATATCCTGGGCACCAGCGCCATCCTGTCGATCCTCACGCCAACGGAGGCCACGCGCCTGTCCGGCGTGCCCGAGGCCCTGAGCCGGGCGCTGAACGCCCTGGGCCTGGGGGCCCTGGCGCCGATCTGCCTGGTACTGTTGGCCCTGGCCCTGCTGGGCGGCTATTCGTCCTGGTTCGGTGTCGCCGCGCGCCTGCCCTTCGCCGCCGGGGTGGACAACTTCCTGCCCGCCGCCTTCGCCCGCCGCCATCCCAAGACCGGCGCGCCCACGGCTTCGATCCTGGCCCAGAGCGCGGCGGTGGTCGCCCTGGTGATTTTCAGCGAGGTCAGCCAGTCCGGCTCGAGCCTGAAACTGGTCTATGACTTCCTGGTGGCCATGACCGTCATCTCCTACACCCTGCCCTTCGTGTTCCTGTTCGCAGTCTATCTGAAGGTCCAGGCGCGTCCGGCGCCCGCCGGCGCCTGGATTCCGCCGGGTGGCGCGACCGGCGCACGGGTCATCGGCTGGGTGGGCCTGTTGGTCGCGGTCAGCGCCATTCTCTGCACCCTGGTTCCCAGCGCCGACACGGTGGACAAGATCTGGGCGGTGCTGAAGCTGTTCATCGCCTCGGGCGTGCTGATCCTGGGGGGCGTTCTGATTTATATCTGGGGCGCCCGGCGCGCCGCCGCCATTGAGGGAGCCCAAGCATGAACGCGCCAGTCCACCCGGCAGTGGAGACATTGCCCGCCTCGGCCTATCGCGACGCCAGCCTGTGGGCGCACGAGCGCACGCGAATCTTCGCCGCCAGCTGGCAGTATCTGGGACACGAGAGCGCCCTGACCAATCCAGGCGACTGGGTCGCCGACACCCTCGCGGGCTATCCGGTGCTGGCGCTGCGCGGCCAGGACAAGGTCCTGCGCGGCTTTCACAATGTCTGCCGCCACCGGGCAGGACCGCTCACCAAAGGCGCTTGGGGCCATTGCGACGGCCTTCTGACCTGCCAGTACCACGGCTGGACCTACGCCCTGGACGGCCGCCTGCGCGCCGCCCGAGATTTTGGCCCCAACCCCAATTTCGATCCGCGGGATTTCGGCCTCTATCCGGTGCGGCTGGAGACCTGGCGCGGCTTGGTGTTCGTCGCCCTGGACGCCGCCATATCCCCCCTGGCTGAAGTGATGGCGCCGCTGGAGAACCGTCTGGCCGGATCCGACTGGAATGGCCTGCACATCGCCGCTGTCCGCAGCCACAGCCTGGACTGCAACTGGAAGACCTATGTGGAGAACTATCTGGAGGGCTATCACGTCCCCCTGATCCACCCGACCCTGGACGCCGAGATCGATTCCGCCCGCTACAGCGTGACCATGGACGGCCGCGTCGCCATCCACGAGGCGCCCCTGCGCAAGCCGGACGCGATCTATGAAGGCCTGTGGTCCTGGGTCTGGCCCAATATCGGGGTCAATGTCTATGGAACCGGCCTGATGCTGGAGCGGATGTCGCCCGACGGCCACGACAAGACCCGCCTCGACTACGTCTATCTGATGCCGCAAGGCGTGGGCGTCAGCGACGAGACCCTGGCCATGTCCGACGCGGTGGTGGCCGAAGATCTGTGGGTGGTGGAGCGGGTGCAGGAAAACCTGAACGCCGATGTCTATCAGACCGGCCGGTTGTCCTCGCGCCACGAGGGCGGAGTGGCGGCGTTCCAGGCCTTCTATCGTGACGCCATGGGGTCGCTGCTGGCTTAGCTGCATAACGGCTTGCGGGCCGCGCCCGGCCATACGACATATTCCGGAAACGAAAACACCGGGAGGATGATCATGGCCGAGGCGACCCTATCCCTGGGCGAGGCGCTGCGCCGTTTGGCGAAATCTCAGGGCGAGGCGCCGGCGATCACCTGCGAGAATCGCACGGTCAGTTACGCCGAGTTCGACCGCACGACCAACCGCATCGCCCGGGCCATGGCCGCGCACGGGGTCAGGCTGGGCGACATGGTCACCATTGGCCTGCCCAATTCCATCGGCTTCATGCAGGCCTGTTTCGCGGCCTGGAAGCTGGGCGCGACACCGCAGCCGATCTCCTACCGCCTGCCCCGCGCAGAGGTCGACGCCATCTGCGACCTGGCCGATCCGCCGCTTGTAGTGGCCCTGCCCAGCCTGGAGACCAGCCGCCCGCGCTTTGTCATCGAGGACCTGCTGGCCCAGTGCGACGACGACAACGACCTGCCGGACGCCATCGCGCCGGTGCTGAAGGCGCCCACCTCCGGCGGTTCCACCGGACGGCCCAAGCTGATCCTGTCCGGCTCGCCCGGCATCACCGCCAACACCCCGATGCTCGATGGTCAGCGGCCCTGGCGGCTGGAGCCTGGCGATACGGCCCTGATGCCGGCGCCGCTGTATCACAACGGCCCGTTCGGCTGCGCCCTGTCGATCCTGACCCTGGGCTGCCATCTGGTGCTGATGCCCCGGTTCGACGCCGAGGCAACCCTGGCCGCCATCGATCGCAACAGGGTCACCTGGATCTATCTGGTGCCGACCATGATGAGCCGCATCTGGCGGCTGCCGGACGAGATCAAGGCCCGCTACGACCTGTCGTCCCTGCGCGTGCTCTGGCACCTGGCCGCGCCCTGCCCGCCGGCGCTGAAGGAAGCCTGGATCAATTGGGTCGGCGCCGAAACCGTGCTGGAGCTCTATGCTGGCACAGAGGCCCAGGCCGTGACCACCATCACCGGAACCGAATGGCTGACCCATCGCGGCTCGGTAGGCCAAGTGCGGTCGGGCGAGATGATGGCCGTGAACGAGGCGGGCGAAGCCCTTCCACCCGGCGAGGTCGGTGAGATCTATATGCGCCCAGCCCCCGGTGCGCCGCCCACCTATCGCTATCTCGGCGCCACCGCCCGCACCCTGCCCGGCGGTTGGGAGAGCCTGGGCGATATCGGCTGGTTCGACGCGGAGGGATATCTTTACCTGGCCGACCGACGCACCGACATGATCCTGGTGGGGGGCTCCAACGTCTATCCGGCCGAGATCGAGGCCGCATTAGACGAGCATCCCCTGGTGGCCTCCAGCGCCGTGATTGGCCTGCCGCACGAGGATCTGGGCTCCACCATCCACGCCATCGTCCAGCCCCGCCCGGGCCTGGACGAGGAGACCCTGCGCGCCCACCTGGCCGATCGGCTGGTCACCTACAAACAGCCCCGCAGCTACGAGTTCGTGGACGAAAACATCCGTGACGACGCGGGCAAAGTGCGGCGTACGGCGTTGCGCGACGAGCGGATCGCAGCTTTGAAGACGGGCTCCTAAACCTTGCTACGCCGACGTGCGACCGCCTGACCTGGCGCGGTATCCGCAAGCAGCTTTCGCAGGGCGCCGACCACAGCCCCGACCTGTCCCCCCGTCAGGCTGCCGACGATATGACCGGCGATGATTTCGTCCAGAGCGCGGATCTGATCCAGCGCCGCCCGTCCTTCCTCGCTGAGCGACAGTTCCACGACGCGACCGTCCTCAGGCGAGATCGATCGGTCGACCAGGCGGCGCTTGACCAGGCCGGCGACCAGGCGGCTGGGACTGCCGGATTCGCAGACCAACAGTTCGCCCAGCCTGGCCAGAGAGACGGGCGCGAATTCGCCCAGCACCTGCACCACCTCGGCCTGGGCGGGGGTCAGGCCGAGCGGCTTGAGCTTGTCGGATACGATGCGGTTGCCTGCGCGCTGGGCGGCGAGGATCAGAAAACGGAGCTCTTGAGCCGGTGTCATTGCTGGTTGGGCGCCTCGGAAGCGATCCTTAGCCCATAGCGGGAACCTTGCGGCGCGGAAACCCGCAGGCCAGGCGGCCGATGCACCGGCACGCCCTTTGCGATCCCCCTGAACGGAAGGCCAGATTGAAACAGGACTTGGTTTCGCTTGGCCGAAGTGGTTAACAAAATCTAAAGATCCCGAAGGGGGAAACCGAGTTGTTGTCCGTTCTTGCTCTGATCGCCGCCACCGCCACCGCGCCGCAAACCTCGATCGCGCGGCTGACCGAAGCCCCCGTCGTGCAAGCTGCGCCGGCCGACGACGTCACCGTGGTCTATCTGGGTTGCCAGATCCATCAGACCGCCCTGGCCGAGTGCAAGGTGGTCAATAACGACCCAGTCGAGCCGGGGACGGCGGCCGAGGCCCTGAAATTGGCTGCCGGCATGAGCGTGCCTCAAGGCCTGGCCGAACGCCTGGGCGGCCACATCGTGGTCAAGCTGAACGTCAAGCAGTAGGGCGAATGAACCCTAGGCCCCTCGCGCCGCATCGTAGGCGTCCCACATCGGGCCGCAGTCGATCATTCGGCGCTCGCCCATGGCTCGGTCGATGGCCATGACCGTCAGCCCTGCCTCCAGCGAATCGTAGGGCGTCACCGGAAAGGCCGCCTCACCGTCCAGGGCGGCGCGCAGGTCCAGGGCCATGGCCTGATCGGCGCCATTGTGGCTGTCGTCAGTGCGGCCGCCATAGTCGATCCGCTCCGGCTTGATCCGGTCCAGGGGCGAGCGGATCATGATCTTGTTACGCACCAGATCGGCGATCAGGGTCGCCTCGGTTCCGGCGACATACCAGCGCCGCTCTTGCAGGCCGGTATGGGTGTTGGAGTGGAACGACAGCCGCACGCCGTTGGCGTATTCGACCATGGCGATCTGATGATCGGTGACGTCCATGTCCGATTGGAAGGGGTCGTTTGAGCCGGCCCAGCCCGGATCGCTGGCCACATAGGCCGGCGAGCCGTCATCATAGCTCCGCCGTGCGCCGGCCCGCTCGGCGGTGAAGATGCGCCGCCCGCCGAAACTGGCCACCCGCTCGGCCCGCGCCCCGGCGATGCGGCTGAAGATATCGAAATCGTGGCAGACCTTGTCCAGCAGGTACGAGCCGCCCCAGTCCTGCCGCCGTCGCCAATTACGCGCCAAATAGCCGCCGTGCTCGGGCGGCAGGTGCTCGGTGGCGTCGATGGAGACCACCTCGCCCAGGGCGCCGCTGTCCACCCGCGCGATCACCTCCCGCACGATGGGCATGGAGCGCATGACCAGGCCGATATAGAGCGGCGGAATGTTCCCTTGAGCCAGGGTGGCGGCCAGGGCCTGACTCTCAACCTCGGTCCGCACGATCGGCTTTTCGGCGAAGATCGGGTAGCCGGCGGCGAAGGCGGCCAGCAAGTGGCCGTGGTGCAGATGGTTGGGCGAGCCGATCATCACCAGGTCGAAAGGGCCGGCGGCCAACAGGGCGGCTTCGTCCGGGAACGGCCGGCCGGGGTCGATGCCGGCCTCGGCCAGAATCGGCAACCCGACGGGCGCCGGGTCGGCATACCCTGCCAGATTCAGGCTCCAGCCGACCTCCTTCATCGCCGCCAGCACGTGGGCGATACGCTGTCCAAGGCCGATGACGCCGATCCGGTAGGTCTTCACGCTGGTCGTTCCCCGATGATTTTTATTCGGCCTCTTGGACCGTCGTCGCCTCGTCCTTATGGACCAAGGCCAACGCCTGTCCGTCAAGCATTGTAAGGCGTTATGGCTCAGCTTGGGTGCTATCCTCGCCTCGTTTGCGCCACAGATAGGCCACAAGCCGCTGCGCAATTTCGCGCCGTTATGGGTATGGCGACGCTGGACGCGCATCCATCCCGTGTGTGATGAGTTTTTGGGTTGGCCGGCGATCGCTGCGCCGGAGACGTGTAATGGCTGTGCAAATCGATTTCGTCGGCGCCTCAGGCGTCACCTACCGCTACGCCGCTCGCGACGGACAACGGCTTTCTCCGAGCGGCGGCAACTATATCTTCGCCCGTGAAGCGCCCGATGGCGGCATGGCGGTGGTCTATGTCGGCGAAGCGGAGAACCTGGCCGCCCTAGCCGATGAGCGCTGGACCGAGGCCCAGACCCATTTCGGCGCGACGCACGCCTTTGTCCGCCTGAATGTCGCCGCCAGCGTCCGCCGCCAGGAGCGTCAAGACTTGATCGGCGCCTACGCCCCGCCCATGAATCTTGCCGACGATGCGAGCGCAGCGGGCTGAGGCGACCGGGTACGCCCTTCAAGAAAAACTCAATCCCGTGGCCTTGGCCAGATCGTCCAGCGCCTGGTCCTCGCCCTGGACCTTAATGGCGGTCATGCCCAGCAGGGACGCCGGTTTGCAGTTGACGCCCAGGTCGTCGAGATAGACGCAGTTCGCCGGCTCTACGGCCAGCAACTCACACATCATCCGGTAAATCTTGGGGTCCGGCTTGCGGACGCCGACCTTGGAACTTTCGACCACCGCGTCGAACAGGCCCATGATCCCGGCCACCTGGGCCGCCTTTTCCGAAGTGGCGGCCATGCCAGAGCCGTGGCCGGCGCTCTGCATGTTGTTGGTGATGCAACCGACCTTGAAATGGACCTTGCAGGTCTCCAGCGCCGACACCACCCGCGGGCGGATATCACCAGACAGCAGCGGCAGCACGGCGGCGCCGCGCACGTCATAGCCCCGGGCGGCCGCCTCCTCGGCGAACTTGATATCAAAGCCGGCGGCGTCGATCTCGGCCCGCTCGAACAGGGCCCAGGCGTTGTCGTGGGGGTCGGCGGCGTTGATGCTGCGGATCAGGTCCTTGGGCAGACCGCGGGCCGCCTCGTAGCGATTGAACGCCTCGAACGGCGAGGTGGTGAACACACCGCCAAAATCCCAGATCACCGCCTCGATCGCCATGCGCGTCAAATCCCCTCGTGAAAGCGGGCGGACGCTAGAGCATTTTTCGTCGCAAGACAGGCCGGCGAACAAAGAAAATGACCCTGGCGGGGGTCTTGCTCTGCCGAGGGCTCAACGTCCGAAAACAGGACGCGGAGGATCGATCGATGCCGGCGCCGGCCAAGTCGCTGTTTTCCAGACGCGAGATCCAGTTGGTCCTGGTCGCGGCTGTGGCCTTCATTCTGGTGGCGGGCCTGAGCCTGGTCGCCTGATCCAGGCGGGGCAACCCAGCGCCGCGCGCCGCGTTAAATCTCCTGCAGGGTGCTGACGGGCGGGTTCGAACCCGACAGACGCCGATGGAGTTATCATTATGATCCGACACACGTTTTTGGCGGCGGCGGCCACCGCCGCCCTGGTCGCCGCCTTTGGCGCGGCCCGCGCCCAATCCTACGACACCCCGCCGCCGCCCTATCAGGGCCAGCCGGCGCCGCAGGCTGAGCCCCCTTCGCCCGCCGACGCGGCTCAGGCGCAGCAGGATTACCAGCAACGCCAACAGGACTATCAAAACCAGCAGGATCACTACCAGAACCAGCAGGACGCCTATCACGACGCCCAGCACCGCTATCAGAACCAGGCGGAGGCCTATCAGGACCGGCGCGCAGCCTATGCCGACGCCCGCGCCCATTATGCGCGCGAACGAGCCGAATATGACGCGCGCTATGGCGGCGGCGCCTTCGAGCGCTACTGGCGCCACCACCCCGCCGAATATGACGACCGCTACGGCGACGGCGCCTACACCCACGACTTCGGCTATCCTGAGCGATAGGCGCGACCGATCAGGAGTGGCCGGCGGTCCTTTCGCTGTCCAGATGCGCCATCTGCGCGGCGGCGTAGCGCGTGCCGGCCACAGCTTCCGGTGGGGCGGCGGCCTGGATTTCGGCCAAATCCGCCGAGCTCAACCGAAGATTCAGCGAGCCCAGGGCTTCGCTCAGACGGTCGCGGCGGCGGGCGCCGACCACGGGAACGATGTCCGCGCCCTGGGCCAGCACCCAGGCGATGACGATCTGAGCCACGCTGGCGCCCTTGGCCTGGGCCACCGCGCGCAGGGCTTCGACCAGCGCCAGGTTGCGGTCGAGATTGTCGCCCTGAAAACGCGGGCTGAAGGCGCGGAAATCGCCCTGGCCGCCGCTAGTCTTGGTCCAGTGACCGCTGATCAAGCCGCGCGACAGCACGCCATAGGCGGTGATGGCGATGCCCAGCTCGCGGCAGGTCGGCAGGATCTCAGCCTCGATACCGCGCGAGATAAGCGAATATTCGATCTGCAGATCGACGATGGGATGGACGGCGTTGGCGCGCCTGATTGTGTCGGCGCCCACCTCCGAAAGGCCGA
The DNA here is from genome assembly GCA_036494815.1 of Caulobacteraceae bacterium. Classification (GTDB taxonomy): domain Bacteria; phylum Pseudomonadota; class Alphaproteobacteria; order Caulobacterales; family Caulobacteraceae; genus Poindextera. The sequence goes on along the minus strand of DASXNV010000032.1, from coordinate 47,520 downwards.
TGTGGCGGACATAGCCAGCCTTGACCAGCTCGGCGATGGCGCCCACCGTGTCCTCAATGGGCACGTTGGGGTCCAGCCGCGCCGGCCGATAGACGTCGATATGATCCACGCCCAATCGTTGCAGGCTGTAGGCGACGAAGTTCTTTACCGCCGCCGGCCGGGCGTCGAAGCCGCCCCAGCTATTGTCGGGTCCGCGCAGGGCGCCGAACTTGACGCTGATCTGCAGGTCTTCGCGGCGACGGCCCTGGAGGGCCTCGGCGATCAGCATCTCGTTGTGGCCCATGCCGTAGAAGTCGCCGGTGTCGATCAGGGTCACGCCAGCGTCGAGGGCGGCGTGGATCGTGGCGATGCTTTCGGCCCGGTCCGAGGGGCCGTACATGCCCGACATGCCCATGCAGCCGAGGCCCAGGGCCGAAACCGCCGGGCCGGCTCGGCCGAGATTGTGCGTCCGCATGATGGGTTCTCCGTCAGTCGGCCATGAAGCGATAGCCTACCCCGGGTTCGGTGACGATCAGTCTGGGGGCCGTGGGATCGGCCTCCAACTTTTGCCGCAGATGGCCGACAAACACCCGCAGATATTGCACGTCATCGGTATTGGCCGGCCCCCAGACGGCGGTCAGGAGCTGGCGATGGGTCATGACCTTGCCACCGCCCTCGGCCAGCCGGGCTAGAAGGTCGTATTCCCGGGGCGACAGGCGCACAGGCTCTCCGGCGCGGGTGACCAGGCGCATGATCAGGTCGATCTCGACGTCGCCAGCCTTGATCAGGGGCTGGGCGCCGATGCGGTTGAGGCGGTGACGCAAGGCCACGCGCAGGCGGGCCAAGAGCTCACCCACGTGAAAAGGCTTTTGCACATAGTCGTCGGCGCCCTCGTCCAGGGCCTGGATCTTCTCCATCTCCATGTCCCGGGCCGACAGGATCAGGATCGGCCCGTCATAAAAGGCCCGTGCGCGCATCAACGCCTGTTTGCCGTCCAGGTCCGGCAGGCCCAGGTCCAGGATCACTGCGTCCGGTGGTCGGGTGGCGATGATCGCCAGCCCCTCGGCGGCGGTGTCGGCGCGGATCGGCTCATAGCCCGCCGCCTCCAGCGCGGGGCCCAGAAAGCGGTGAAGCTGCGGCTCGTCGTCGATGACCAGGATGCGGGGTTTGTGGGCGGACATCTCAGAGCAACAACCTGTGTGTGGCCACCGCCTTGGGCAGGCTGATCAGAATGCGCGTGCCGCGGCCGTTGGCGAGGGGGCTGGCGGCGGCGATACGGCCGCCCATGGCCTCAATGAAGCCCTTGGCGATGGAGAGGCCCAGGCCCGCGCCCTTGACCGGATCGCCCCGGCCCCGGTCGGAGGGCTCCTCCAGGCGGCGGAACCGCTCGAAGATGCGCTCGATATCGACCTGGGGGATACCCGGCCCCTCGTCGTCGATGGCGATCACCACATTGCCCCGATCCTCATAGGCCGCCACCTCGATGCGCGAGCGGTCAGGGCCATAGGCGATGGCGTTCTCCAGGATATTGACCACCGCCTGCTCCAGCAGGCCCGGGTCCGTCTCCACCGAGGTCAGAGCCGCCGGGAAGTCCCGCACCAGCGTGCGCGCCTCCAGCCGCCGCTCCACCCGTTTGCTGGCCGCGGCCAACACGTCGCGCACATCGGTCCACTCGGACCGGGTCTTCAACGCGCCGCCCTCCAGGCGGGTCATGTCCAACAGGTCACCCACGTAGCGGTTGAGGCGTTCGGCCTCCTCGCGGATGCTGATCAGAAGGTCGGCGCGGACCTCGGGCTTCAGGGTCTTGCCATAGTCGATCAGGGTGGTGGCCGAGCCCATCACCGTGGACAAGGGCGTGCGCAGGTCGTGGCTGATGGAGTTGAACAGGGCCGCGCGCAGCTTGTCCGAGCGGCGCAGAGCTTCGTTCTCCACCGTGGCCGCGGCCAGTTCGGCACGCTCCAACGCCACCGCGCCCTGGTCGAGCATGGCTTCCACCAGCCGCTCCTCGTCCGGCCCCAGCCGCTCCTGTGCCTCGACCCCGGCTACACCGGCGCGCCCCCGCACGCCCACCAGGGGGCGAAAGACCCAGCCGACCTGAGGCAGGGTGCCGGTGCCGGCCCCCGCCGCCTCACCCTTTTCCCAGGCCCAGCGCGCCGCCGCCATGCCCCCGGCGCTGAGGCTGACCAGGGCTGGGGCGCCGGCTATCTGAACCAGCTCGTCGTCCTTGGGCAGCAGCACCAGGGCCCGCCCTCCAGCCGCGGCCGAGGCCTGTTCAGCCAGGATCTGCGCGGCCTCCTCCTGGGTGGTGGCGCCCGACAGCCGGCGGCTGGCGGCCAGCAGCGCCGTCACCGCCGAGGCCCGCCGCGCCGACAGCCGCGCCTGGTCGCGCACGCGCCCGGTAAGCCAGCCGGTAACCGCCGCCACCGCCAGGAAGATGGCGAAGGTGAAGACGTCGCCAGGATGGCCGATCTGCAGCGAAAAGCGCGGCTCCAGAAAGAAGAAGTTATAGGTCAGGATGGCCAGGGTCGAGGCGGCGATGGCTGCGCGCAGGCCGAAGGCCAGGCCGGTGACCAGGATGCTGGCCAGGAAGATCATGGCCAGGTCGGCCCCGCTGGAATAGCGATCGAGCAGGAAGGCCAGGCCATTGGCGACGGCCACCATGCCAAGTCCGGCCGCATAGCCCGGCCAATCCCGCCACAGGCTCACGCGGCGCGTCAGCGGCGGCGCGGGGCCGTCTGGGTCCGGCGCACCGGCGCTGACGAAGTGCAGGGCGGCGCCGCCGGAGCGCAGCATCAGCGCCCGAGCCAGGGAGCGGCCGGCCACGATGCGCCAGATATTGTCCGGCGATTTGCCCATGACAATCTGGGTGACGTTGTTGCGCCGGGCATAGGTGACCACGGTTTCGGGCACGTCGTCGCCGTTGAGCACCACGGTGGTGGACCCCAGCTGCTCGGCCAGCTTCAGGGCTTCGCTGACCCTTCGCCCGGCGGAAAGGTCGCGCACCGGCCGGTTGGGCCGTTCCACATGGGCCACGGTCCAGCGGGCGTCGGCCATCAGGTCAGCAAGGCGGCGACCGGCGCGGACCAGGGAGCTGGCGGCGGGGTCGCCGGCGATCAGAACCAGAATGCGCTCGCCGGCCGCCCAAGGGCCCTCGATCCCGCCCCGGCGCATGGCGCCCATGAGCTGGTCGTCCACCGTCTGGGCCGCCCGGCGCAGGGCCATTTCGCGCAAGGCGGTGAGATTTTCCGGCTTAAAGAAATTGGTCGCCGCCGTCTGGGCGGTCTCGGCCATATAGACCTTGCCCGCGCTCAGACGTTCGCGCAGCTCATCCGGGGTGATGTCGACGAGCTCGATCTCGTCGGCGGCGGACAGGGCCGAATCCGGCACCGTCTCGCGCACCCGCACCCCGGTGATCTTCCAGACCACGTCCACAAGGCTTTCCAGGTGCTGGACGTTAAGGGTTGTCCACACATCGATGCCGGCGGCGAGCAATTCCTCCACGTCCTGCCAGCGCTTGGGGTGGCGCGAGCCCGGCGCATTGGAATGGGCATATTCGTCCACCAGCAACAACTTCGGCCGCCGCGCCAGGGCGCCGTCGAGATCGAACTCCATCAATTGCCGGCCACGATACTCGATCGGCTGGCGCGGCATCACCTCCAGCCCTTCGGTCAGGGCCTCCGTCTCCTTGCGGCCGTGGGTCTCGACCACCCCCACCGCCACATCCACGCCCTCGGAAAGGCGCCGGCGGCCGGAGGTGAGCATTTCGTAGGTCTTGCCCACTCCCGGCGCCATGCCGAGATAGACCTTCAGCCGACCGCGCCCCTGCCGCTTGGCCTCGGCCAGCAGCGCATCGGGGTCGGGGCGGGCGGTCTCATCGAAGGTCATCAGGCCGTTAGATCACGATGATTTTGGATTGAAACAATCCAAAATCTTAAACGTGATCGTTTCCGACATTTGCAGCGGGATGCGGGCGCAAAACCGCTTTGCACTTTTCCTCATCCCGCTCTGGGGTGGACCACCGGACTGTGCGCGTCGAGCGCCCGATTGACCGCCAGCACATTGACACGCGGCTGACCGATGAAGCCCAACTCCTGTCCATGGGTGGCGCCGGCGATGGCGGCCAGCACCTCCGACTGGCTGGCGCCGCGGGCCTGGGCGATGCGGGGCGCCTGCAGCCGAGCGTATTCCGGAGAGATGTCAGGGTCCAGGCCGCTGGCGGAATAGGTGACCGCGTCCGCCGGAATGACCGCGCCAGGGTTTTCCTTGCGCAGGGCGGCGGCGTCGCCTTTGACCCTGTCGATCAGCTTCTGGTCCAGCGGCCCCAGATTGGTCCCGCCGGAGTTCATCGGATCATAGCCATTGCCGGCCGCCGAGCCGCGCGGATGCAGATATTCCGGCTTGGCGAAACCCTGGGCGATCAGTTCCGAACCGATCACCTTTCCGGCCGCGTCCTTGATCAGGCTGCCGCCCGCTTGATGCGGGAAGGCGAGGCTGGCGATCCCGGTCATGGCCAGGGGGTAGCCGAGGCCGAAGACCAGGGTGAACAGAGCCACCATCATAATGGCCGCGCGAAGTTGAGAGAGCATGGTGGAATTCCTTTCTCGTCAGCCGTGTCCGGACCGGGCTGTGGGCAGCCCGGTCCGGGGGCCCGTATCCAGCCGGCGCCGCCGTGTCAGCGCGACTGGACGAGGGGGGTTGGCCGCCAGGGCGGCGAGGGCGAATAGGGGGGCGGCCAGGATCCCCGAAGACCAGTGAGAGGGGAGGATCATGGCCTTAGGCGAACCCGGCGCCGGCGACGACCAGATCGATCACCTTGGCGGTGAGTGCGACAACGACGACAAACAGACCGACCGTCATCACCGAGCGCCGGACAGTGGGGGGTAAGAGCGAAGCACGCATGGCGGACCTCAAGCCAGATGCAGGACAGTGACGATGACATCGACAACCTTGATGCCGATGAAGGGCGCCACCACACCGCCAAGGCCGTAGATCAGGAGGTTGCGTGACAACAGCCGCGCTGCGCCGATGGCCCTGTACTTGACCCCTTTGAGGGCCAGGGGGATCAGGGCGACAATGATCAGGGCGTTGAAGATCACCGCAGACAGGATGGCGCTGTGCGGGCTGTGCAACTGCATGACGTTGATCATGCCAAGCGCGGGCAGAGCGACCACGAACATGGCCGGGATGATGGCGAAATACTTGGCCACGTCGTTGGCGATGGAGAAAGTGGTCAAGGCGCCGCGGGTGATCAGCATCTGTTTGCCGACCTCGACGATCTCGATCAGCTTGGTCGGGTCGCTGTCCAGATCAACCATGTTGCCGGCCTCACGGGCGGCCTGGGTGCCGGTCTGCATCGCCACACCCACATCGGCCTGAGCCAGGGCTGGCGCGTCGTTGGAACCGTCACCGCACATGGCCACCAGGCGGCCCTTGGCCTGTTCCTCGCGGATCAGGCGCAGCTTGTCCTCGGGCGTGGCCTCGGCCAGGAAGTCGTCGACCCCGGCTTCGGAGGCGATGGTGGCGGCGGTGACCGGGTTGTCACCGGTGATCATCACCGTGCGCAGGCCCATGCGTCGCAGGTCGGCGAAGCGTTCCTTCACGCCGGGCTTGACCACGTCCTTGAGGTGAATGACGCCCATCAGCTTGCCGTTCTCGCTGACGGCCAGGGGCGTGCCGCCGGCGCGGGCGATGCGGTCGACCGCGGCGATGACCTCGGGCGGAACCTCCTTGGGCGTGAGGCCGGCCAGCTTGTAGACCGCGTCGACCGCACCCTTGCGCCAGCTCATCTTATCGGTGTCCAGGCCGGAGACGCGGGTGATGGCGCTGAAGGCGATGGAGGTGGAGCCCGCCGGCAGGTCGGCGACCAGACCGTGTTTTTCGCGGGCTAGTTCCAGGATCGAGCGGCCTTCCGGCGTCTCATCGGCCAGGGAGGCCATCAGCGCCGCCGTCAGGGCTGCATCGGGCGCTACGCCGGGAGCGGCGATAACCTCGGTGGCCATACGGTTGCCGTAGGTGATGGTGCCGGTCTTATCCAGCAGCAGGGTGTCCACGTCGCCGGCGGCTTCGACCGCCCGGCCGGAGGTGGCTAGCACATTGACTTTCAGCAGCCGGTCCATGCCGGCGATGCCCACTGCCGAGAGCAGGCCGCCAATAGTCGTCGGGATCAGGCAGACGAACAGAGCGCCCAGGACCAGCGGATCGAGCGATACCCCGGAATATTTGCCCAGGCCCAGCAAGGTCACCACCGCGACCATGAACACCAGGGTCAGACCGGCCAGCAGCACGGCCAAGGCGATCTCGTTGGGGGTCTTGCGGCGGTTGGCGCCCTCGACCATGGCGATCATGCGGTCGAGGAAGCTGTCGCCTTGACCCGCGGTGACACGGACCTTGATCCAGTCCGAGACCACCGTAGTACCGCCGGTGACCGCCGATCGGTCGCCGCCGCTTTCGCGGATCACCGGCGCGGACTCGCCGGTGATGGCCGACTCGTTGACCGAGGCCACCCCTTCGATGATCTCGCCGTCGGCCGGCATCGCGTCGCCGGCCTCGACCAGGACCACATCGCCCGGAACCAGCTTGTGCGAAGGGGTGGGCACGGTCGTGCCCGTGGTGGGATCGACGATCAGCTTGGCGTTGGTGGTCACCCGTGCGGCCCGCAGGCTGTCGGCCGCCGCCTTGCCCCGCCCCTCGGCGACGCTTTCGGCGAGGTTGGCGAACAGCACCGTGGCCCACAGCCAAATGGCCATCTGGATGGCGAAGCCGGGCGATGTGTGATGGATGAAGGCGTCGATGGTCGAGACCGTGGCCAGGGCGGCCACGACCTCGGTGGCGAGGATGACCGGGTTACCGGCCAGCTTGCGCGGATCGAGCTTGACGAACGCATCGAGGGCTGCGCGCCGGATAATGGCGCCTTGCGAACCCGAGGCGGCGATGGCGGAAGTCATTTAGATCACCGTTCCTTGAGGATGCGGGGTCAATGGGCGAGCAGGCCAAGCATTTGGAAATGCTCGACGATCGGACCGAGGGCCAGGGCCGGAAAATACTGCAGGCCGCCGAGGATCAGGATCACCCCAATCACCAGGCTGATGAACAGCGGACCGTGGGTCGGCAGGGTGCCGGCAGTGGGTTGCAGCTTGGGCTTGATCACCAGGCCACCGGCCAGGGCCATGACCGGCACGGCGTAGGCGAAGCGGCCGAGCCACATGGCGATGCCCAGGGTCACGTTCCAGTAGGGGGCATTGGCGCTGAGGCCGCCGAAGGCCGAGCCATTGTTCCCGGTGGCCGAGGAATAGGCGTAGAGCACCTCGGTCAGGCCGTGGGGGCCATTAGTCGACATGGCCTTGATCGCAAGCGGCAGCACCACGGCCACGGCGGCGAAGCCCAGGATTGAGATCCCCAGGATCAGGGCCGCCAGCATGGCCAGCTTGATCTCCCGCGCCTCGATCTTCTTGCCGAGATATTCCGGCGTGCGTCCCACCATCAGGCCGGCCACGAACACGGCCAACAGGGCCATGACGATCATGCCATAGAGGCCGGACCCGACCCCGCCGGGCAGCATTTCACCCAGCTTGATCATGAACAGGGCCACGCCGCCGCCCAACGGCGTGAAGCTCTCGTGCCAGCCGTTGATCGCACCGTCGGAGGCGCCGGTGGTCATGGCGGCGAAGACCGCGGTGGACGGCGCGCCGAAGCGGACTTCCTTGCCTTCCATGTTGGGGGTGGTGGTCACATGGGCGGCGGACAGGGCCGGGGTAGGCTGGGATTCGGCCACATAGATGGCCGCCGCGGCGCCGCTGACCATGATGGCCATGGCGATCACCAGGGCGCGGGCTTCCTTGGCCACGTTGGCCACCCGGCCGAAGGCGACCACGCAGGCGAAGCCCAGCATGTTCATGATCACCTCTTCGATCAGGTTGGTGGTCGGGTTGGGATTTTCGAACGGATGGGCCGAATTGGCGTTGAAGAAGCCACCGCCATTGGTGCCGAGCTGCTTGATGGCTTCCTGGCTGGCGATGGGGCCCAGCGCGATGGACTGCTTAGCGCCTTCGACGGTGGTCGCGTCCACATGGGCGAGCAGGGTTTGCGGCACGCCGAGCGCGGCCAGGACCAGGCCGATGACGATGGCGCCAGGCAGGAGCACATAGAGGGTGATGCGGACCAGGTCGGTCCAGAAATTGCCAAGGCTTTCGCCCCGATTGGCCGCGAAGGCGCGCGCCAGGGCGGCGGCGATGCAGATGCCGGCGGCCGCAGAGGCGAAGTTCTGAACCGTGAGGCCGGCCATCTGCGAGAAATGGCTGGCGGCGCTCTCGCCGGAATAGGACTGCCAGTTGGTGTTGGTGACGAAACTGATCGCCGTGTTGAAGGCCAGGTCCGGCGACATGGGCCCGAAGCCCTGGGGATTCAGAGGCAGGTGGTTCTGCAGGCGCAGGATGCCGTAGAGCACGAAGAAGGACGCGGCGCTGAAGGCCAGGAAGGACATAGTATAGGCGATCCAGCCCTGGCCCTTGGTCTTGTCGACGCCGGCGGCGCCATAGAAGACCGCCTCGATCGGTTTCAGCACCGGATCGAGCCAGGTTGATTCACCTCTCCACACGCGCGCCATATAGATGCCGAGCGGCCAGCCAAGGCCGACGGCGAGGCCGATCGTCAAGGCGATCTCAGCCCACCCCTGAATGTTCATGGAGGTTCCCGCTTAGAACTTTTCGGGACGCAACAGCGCCACGAGCATGTAGATGGCCACCCCGACGGCGGCGGCGATGTAGATGACGGAGACGACCATGGTCAGACCCGCCTCAGGAGCAGGGCGTAAACGCCGAACAAGGCGAACATGCCCGCGCCGACGCCGATATAGATGAGATCCATTGGAGCCTCCGGCCCGCGACGCGGGATCGGCGGAGGCTGGCTCCTCCGATCCCTGCGCCGTGTTCCAAATCAAATGGCGAGGGACTGATTCACGCCTCAAGCCGCTGCGACTTGGGGCGATCAGACCCTGAAGGCGCATCTGTACCGCCAGGCCTCATCAAGGTTCGACGCCTATGAGGAAGCGGAGGCATAAAGAGCGCATAAAGACCGCGAGGCTGCGGCCGGTCAGGACACCAGGGCTAAGCGGCCCCTGCGCCATACCCTGTGGATCACCGCCAGGTCGCCGGAGGCGTCGAGGGTGGAGGTGGTGATCTCCATGCCATGGACCAGCAGGGCGGCGCGGATCGGCGGATCGTCTTCGGTCCGCTCCAGCCAGGCGGCGACCACACCGCCGTTTCGCAGCAACGGGGCGGTGCGCGCGGCGAGCCCACCGAGGGCTTCCGCCGGCCCGGTCAGGATCAACAGATCGCTGGTTTCGTCAGCGCCAGCGCAGGTGGCCTGGCGAGCGCATTGCACCCGGCTATAACCGGCCCGGCAAAGCTCGATCATCACCGCCAGGCTGTCGGGGCCGGCGACGCTGATGGCCTGGTCCGGCCGCACGCGGGTAAGATGCAACAGGCGTTGAAGCGGCGGTTCGGGTTCGTTGGAGATCGGCGTCTCGATCGCAAGCATGGAAGCGTTCCTGACAGCGCCCGCGCAATCGGGCGGCTCGATCGGCCGCTCGGCGGGCCCTGCTTCGTCGCGCCAAAAGGCGTAAAAGCTCCATGCTGGCGTTGAGTGGCGCACATAAAATTTCGACTATGCGCCATGGCGGCCCCTGACGCCTTTGCGCGTCTTTTATGCGCCAGGCCCAAACGCAGAATCGACCCTTTACGACGCGCCGCGTGATCCTGCGCCGACGGAGATGGCCGCTAAGCTCTGCTTTTCGTCCATTTCGCGATGGAGGCGCAGACCGCTCATGCTGACGATCGCATCCTGGCGCCGCCCGGGCTCTACTCCCGGCTGGCCGACCTACCTTTTATTGACCGCGATAGGCGCGCTCGGCTTCGTGGCCCTGCTGGCCCTCGCCAGCCGCATTCCCGGATCGGGAACATCGTTGCGTGTATTGTGTTTGCTCTGGTTCGCCGGCTTCGGTGTCGCCAGGACCATCCCCTTCTGGAACCGCAGACTTGGACGCCGTTAGCCCCCGTCGAGACCTGCGCCGCTCCCTCGGTATGTCCGGAGCGGGTTTAGTCAAGACCCTGAAATGTCCAGCCAATTGCCGTGTGCTTTGCGAGTCTGGCGTGGAGCGCCTCTACGCCCTGCACGCTTTTGAGGCCGGCGAACCGATCCTGGTGCTTGAGCACGTTCGATGGCGCCCGGGCCCCGACAGCTTCACGCTCGAGCACATCAATGGCCACTATTTCTTCGATCCGCTCCTGCCGATGATCGCCCATGCGGAAGATCCCAACGCGCGGTTATCGAGCCTGCTCATGGCGCTAATCGCCCGCCGGGATATCGCGGCCGGCGAGCGCCTGACCCGCGACTATCGGACCATCGGCTAGCGGCCGCCGTTTATGCGCCGGCTATGCAGGCCGCGTCCCTTAGGCGTCGAACCTTGACGAGCCGCTGCTCTATGGAAGCGGCTTCAGACACCGGAGCCAGTCCCATGAACCCTGTCTTCATCGCCGTCAGCGCGGCGGCGCTTTTACGGTTCGCCATCGGCGCCGTTCTGAGCCGGCGCTCGCCGTCCGCTTGGGCGAAAACTGGATTTCGCGGCTGGGATCGACGGCGTGATGGCCTACTGCGCCTGCCGCGTAGGGAGACTTGACCATGGTCCCTATTCCGCTCGGGCTCATGGTCATTCTCGGCCCCTTGGCGCTGGCTGTCGCCATCCTGCTGCTGATCGAGGTGGCGGTCATTCGCCCCTCGGAGCCAAAAAGGCGGGGACGTAGCGTGGTGGTCGCAAACCGGCCCAGAAATCGTCACGAAACCTTGGTTGGACAAGGACTTGGAAGGCGCGCAAACCGCCATCCGAGTTGAGGGGCTTTGTAACTCATCCCTACCCGGGAGCCACAGTATGACCTGCGCCCTTACCCCGCCGCCCTCCGTCACCGTCGGCCCCACCAGCGTCGGGGTCTCCTTCCTGACCGAAGACGGGGCCACCGTGCAGGTAAGGCTGCCCAGGCCCGGCGGCCTGCGCGAGCTGCCCCAGGAAGAGATCCTGGCCCGCGCCAGGACTCTCGCCCGCGCCGCCCTGGAGAATGCGGCCAGCAGTCTGGGCATGCGCGACCTGAACGCCCTCGCCTTCGAATAATATCGGCGAGCCGCCCGTCATTAATCGGCGATCCACCCCTTTGGCGTGAAATAAGGGCGCGGGCCTGTTCGCCCGAACGTGGCGACGGGGATCGGCTTGCCCAGCTGGACGGATGCATTTCGAGGCGCCGTGGCGCAGACACCTGGCGTGATCCTCAGCCTGCTCCTCTGCGCCGCGGTGTTTTTCGCCCTGGCCATCGCGGTCAAGGGCCTGAAGGGCGCCATCACCAGCGGCCGGGCCGCGGCGGAGGAGACGCGGATCAACGCCATCTTCTCTGCGGTCGATCAGGTGACCACAGGTCCCGTCCTGACCATGATGGCGGCGGCGGCGGGACTGGCCTTGCGGCGCTACGGGCTGCAACTGGACGAGCCGCGCCTATGGGCCGTGATGGGATATGCGCCGACGCTTGTGGCGACCCTCTTCGTCGGTGATTTCATCGGCTATTGGCGTCATCGCCTGCAGCACACCCGGTGGCTCTGGCCGGCCCACGCCATCCATCACAGCGACACCGCCCTGACCTGGTTCAGCCTGGAGCGGATGCACCCCATCGACCGGGCCGGCTCTATGCTCGACACCATCCTGTTGGCCGCGCTCGGCTTCCCGCCCTGGGCGCTTCTGGCCAATGTGCTGGTGCGCCACTTCTATGGCTATTTCATCCATGCGGACGCCCCTTGGACGCTGGGTAAGCTGGGCTGGGTGATGAATTCGCCGGCCATGCATCGCTGGCACCACGCCCGCGACATCGAAGGTTCGGGCAGCAATTTCGCCACCGTGTTCTCAGTGTTCGACCGATGGTTCGGCACCTATCACCAGCCCGGCCCCTGCGATCAGCCGCTGGGGGTGCGCGAAGACATGGGCCGCGGCGCGCTGGGCCAGTATCTCTATCCCTTGAAGGTTTGGTTCAGGCTGGACCGGCCGGCGGATGCGGCGGCTCCAACTCAGGGCGAAGTCCAGTCGACCTGAACCGGACCTCGCCCCTCAAGCTAGGCTAGATCGGACTACCAAGGCTTGCGGAAGCTGTTTTCGTGCAGCCAGTGGATCTGGTCGGCGACGCCGTCCAGGCGCGCTTCCAGCTGAGCGCTTTCGTTGTCGGTCAGCTGGTTGCCCTCGTGTTGACCGCGCAGGGTGTCTTCCTGGGCGCGGATGTCGCCCATTTCGTGGCGCACCCGTTCATATTCGTGACGATCGAGCGAGCCATCGTCGCGGGCCTTTTCCAGACGGCTGACCAGCCAGTCTTCCCTTTGCTTCAGCGTCCAGTCGCCGTGGGGGCTGACCATCGCGTTGGCGTCAACGCCCGAGGCCTCGGCGGTTTGGGCCTGGGCCATGGCCGCCGGCGCCGCCATGGCCAGGACGGCCGAGGCGGAGATGAGCATGAGTTTCAGAGTTTTCATTGGGCTTTCCTTGTTCGTGTCAATGCCACCCTGACGGCGTCAAAAACGCGTGAGCGGTGGCAAGGATGCGTGCAACGGGCCCGACGATCACCCAGGCCGTCAGGCCGCAACCGTCTCCAGGCTAGGATAGTCCACATAGCCGGCTGGACCAGGAGCGTAGAAAGTCTCCATCGTCCAGGGGGTCAGGGGCGCGCTGAGCGCGAGGCGTTTGGGCAGGTCGGGATTGGAGATGAACAGCTTGCCGAATGACACCGCATCGGCCTCGCCCCGGTCCAATACGCCCTGGGCGCTGGCGGCGTCGAAGCCTTCATTGGCGATATAGATCCCGCCGAACGCGGCCTTGAGCTGCGGGCCCAGGCTGTCCTCACCCAGGCGCTCGCGGGCGAACAGAAAGGCGATGCCCCGCTCGCCCATGGCCCGGGCCACATAGTTGAAGGTCGCCGCCGGGTCGGAGTCCCCCATGTCGTGGGAGTCGCCGCGCGGGGCGATGTGCAGGCCGACCCGATCCGGACCGAACACCGAAACGGCCGCATCCACCGCCTCCAGCATCAACCGGGCGCGGTTTTCGACGGAGCCGCCATAGGCGTCGGTGCGGTGGTTGGTGCTGTCCTGCAGGAACTGGTCGAGCAGATAGCCATTGGCGCCGTGCAGTTCGACCCCGTCAAAGCCGGCGCGCTTGGCGTTTTCGGCGCCCTTGCGATAGGCCTCGACCACGTCCTTGATCTCGCCCAGGTCCAGGGCCCGCGGAACCGGATAGGGCCGCTTGGGCCGAAGCAAGCTGACATCACCCTTGGCGGCGATGGCGCTGGGGGCCACGGGGGGCTGGCCGTCTAGCAACTGGGGATCGGAGATACGGCCCACATGCCACAGCTGCATGAAGATCAGGCCGCCGGCGTCGTGCACCGCCTTAGTGGTCAGCTTCCAGCCTTCCACCTGGTCTTCGGACCAGATCCCGGGGGTGTCCACATAGCCGACCCCCACGGGGGTCACCGACGTGGCCTCGCTGAGGATCAGGCCCGCCGAGGCGCGCTGGCGGTAATATTCCGCCACCACCGCGTCGGGGGTGCGCGTCGCGCCCGAGCGCGCCCGGGTCAGCGGCGCCATGATGACGCGGTTGGGCAGGGTCAGGTCGCCGACCTTGATGGGATCGAACAGGCTGGGCATGACGGCGTTCCGGGGACTGGAGGCGAACGGGAGGGCGGAGACAAAGGCCCAGCAGGCAGATAGGCGCTGCGCCGCGCCATGCCAGCCGAGATTTTCTGAGTGCGGCGATAGGGGCAGGATAACCGCTCGCCGCACGGGCTCAAATCCGGTCTGATCGGCGGATCGATTCGGCGGATTGGAGCAGTCCTGATGATCCTGGCCCGGCTTGGCCTGGCCGCGGCGGCCTGGAGCCTGATGGCCTGGGCGGCGAGTGCGTCTCACGCCGGCGACGCGGCGGCCGATCGCCTGCGGGCCATCGGCCAGATGCGGGCCTGGACCCGCCTCCCCGACCGCGCGATCGTCGCCGTGACCCCGGAAATGGCCGTCGCCCTGCTGGGACGCGGCGCCTGGGGAAAGGCTGACCACGTCGACGGGGTCGAACTGCAGGGCGAGGTGCTGGACGACGCCTTCGCCCAGGCCCGCGGCTGGCGCTCCATGCGCCTGAAGGTGGACATCGCCTGCCGGGACGGCGGCACCTCGGTGCGCAGGATGACGGTGTTTCCCCAGCACGACCATACCGGCCTTGGGCGTGAGGCTGTAGTCCCGATCGGCTGGGTGCGGCCCAAACCGGAAGCCTATCTGGGTCAGGTGGTGAGCGCGATCTGCGGATCGCCCGCCGACGCGGCGTCCGCGGCGCCGGCCCGCCCGGCTCCGGTGCTGCGGGGGGCGGTCGTCGCCTCCGCCGATCCTGCGTCCGCGCCGATACCCGCCACAGCGACACAGCCCGAGCCCGCCGCGTCGGGCGTCCTCGTTCAGATCGCCGCAACGCCGGACGAGGCCGAGGCGCATCGGATCCTCACCGCCGCCGCCGCCCGGATGGAGGCCGCCACGCCGGGCCTGACCTTCCATGTGGACCCGGCCATGGTCGCCGGCCGCCAGCTCTATCGCGCCGTCATCTCCGGCTTTCATGATCGCAGCGCCGCCAAGGGCTGGTGCATGGCCCTGCGTCAGGCGGGCGGGGCCTGTTTCCTGCGTTAGATTCAGTGATAGACGCCGCCGCAGATGATCGCGTCGCCCGCCCGTTCGCAATAGCTGTCCTTGAGCCGCAGCGAGCGCGTGGTCGGTTCGATATATTTGTAGCTCTGCCAGAAATTCTTCTGGGTCTTTGCCAGGTCGATCCGTTCCTGGACATAGGCCTTGCCATCCGGGTCCTTGGCCTTGGACAGATCGCGACCGATCAGCGATGGATTGAAGCCGTGGGCGAGGACCTTTCCGGTCATGTCGTAGGCGACGAGATAGAGATCGCCCTTGATGTATTTGCCCTTGGGGTTGCTGATCTCGGCATAGGTGGCGTCGGCGCCCGTCGCCTTGATCTCGGCTATGGCCGCCTTGACCATGTTTGTGGCGTCCTGCCGGGTCGCCGCGACCTGGGCCAAAGCCGGACCACAGGCGAGCAGGCCCGCCACAAGCATTCCACACAGCATCCGTCTGTTCGCCCAGGCCATAGCCAGTCCTCCGGGGATTCATGTGAATCCGTCGCCGACTATATTTCAGGCTTGTAAAATTTCGTTGAAGGCCGGTCAGGGGCGGACGGGCGGCGCCTGTGGCGAACCGTCCGCCGCACCGCCGGAATCACGGTCGTAGCGATAGGCGCTGTAGCGCGCGCCGGACTGGAACTTGCCGGACCAGGTCAGATAGCCGGCGCGGTTCGTCGCCCACGGATGGACCGGCGAGGGGCGCAGGCCGCCTTCGTCATGACCCCAACGGCGATGCTCGTCGGCCTCGGCATAGCCATAGGCCTGGCCCTGGCTCCAGTCCTCGTGCTGCTCCACGCGCGCATTCTCCACCACCCGCCCATGGGTGCGGTGAACATGGGTCCGGTGAACATGGCGAAGGCTGACGGCGCGATAGCAGTGGCAACCCCCATGCGCGGGATGATGGATCACATGGCGCACCGCCCGGCGGCAGTCGCCGGCCTGGGCGACGCCCGCGGCCAAACCCATGGAAAGCCCCAAGGCCATGGCGACGGACAGGACAAGGCGAACAGGCATCGGCGCGCGCTCCAGGATCGGTTCGCGTTGATAACCCGATTGCCCGGCGCGCCGGACAGGATTCCCGCCGCACGGGAGGCGGCCCGCTCAGCTCTGATCAATTCCTCCCCATTGGGGGAGGGAGCCCGCCGCCGCGATCGCTTGCAGCAAGATTCCCCGATCGCCGCCACGCCCCCCTGGTTTCAGCAAAGGGAGCGGAGTCGCCATCCCATCCGGGCGCTCGCCCAACTCCTACAGTATCCGCAGCTGCTGCTCGGCCCGCTCCCGGCCGGGATCGGGGGCCGTGGCGCCAGGGAATGTGGGGCGATGTTCACGAACAAAGCAAGAACGAGATTCGCGGACGGGTCAAGCTTTTTGCGTGAGCGGAGCGTGGAGAAGCAGGGCTGGGCGCTCGGCAACTTCTCCTAGAGGAATTGCGCAAACTGGCCCCGTAATTCTATCTCGGATCGCGCACGGGGGGCTCACGCAACTCGCTCGAACTTGCTCAATATTGTAGGGCACACGGCGGCTGCCAGCAGCATGCTCTGCCCACGCATCGAGCCAGACTGGTCTATCAGGAGGGTGACGGCGGTCGCCTCAAGGTCGTCGGCGCCGACTGCGTTCTTGATCCGCACGGCAGACTCCAACGCAGCTAGGTGTACCTTAGTTCGCCACCCCACTAGTGCTCCTGCTAATGCCAACCACGCCTCGTCCAGAGCGATTCGGTCAGCGGCCGAAAGCGGACCAAGCACCGTATCGAGCTGTTTCGCTTCGACCTCGACATCGAAGTCGCGCGTGAAGACGCGATACGCACTCTCGGACGGTTCCTGGTCCACTGTCGTAGCGGGCCACGCGCATATCCTGGCAACAACACCCGCCTTGCGGGCACCGTACAGAAGCGCGCGTCGGTAAACTAAAGCTACGTCTGATCTGGAGATTCGGTGGCGGCGTATAAATTTACGGCGACAGTTTACCCATCACCAACAGCGCCATCCCCCTAGCGCGGTGCGCGCTTGGCTAGGATGCGCTGCAGGGTGCGGCGATGCATGTTCAGCCGTCGGGCGGTTTCCGAGACGTTGTGGCCGCAAAGCTCATAGACCCGCTGGATGTGCTCCCAGCGCACCCGGTCGGCGGACATGGGGTTTTCCGGCGGCGCGGCGGCCTCGTCATGCTTGGCCAGCAGGGCGCGAAGAACATCATCGGCGTCTGCGGGCTTGGACAGGTAGTCCACGGCGCCGGCTTTGACCGCGGCCACCGCGGTGGCGATGGCGCCATAGCCCGTCAGCATGACCACCCGCGCATCCGGCCTGGCATTGCGGATAGTCTCCACCACTTGCAGGCCATTGCCGTCCTCCAGGCGCATGTCCAGCACCGCAAAGGCGGGTGGCTTGGCCTTGACCGCCGCCACCGCCTCGGCCACCGAAGATGCGAGAACCGGCTCGAACCCCCGTGACTCCAGGGCCCGGCCGAGCCGCACGCGCAGTGCGGAGTCATCGTCCATCACCAGTAGACTTTTATCGGGAAGTTGGGCCACGGCCTCGGTCAGATCAGACATTGCACACCCCAGCTGACGACAAACTCACGACGCTAGAAGACAATGCATGTTGTCGCTTATTGTTGGCGGGCATCAAGTCCCTTTTTTGTTGAGCTTCTTCTAGAGTTCGCCCGGAGCGGGTCCGCCCAGTTCGAAACCGCCAGGAACTGGCGGCGCCTCGATCGCTTCCCGGGCCCAGCGCGCGGCGATCACCGCCCCGCCGCGGCGGCCGTTGAAGTGCTGAACCACCGCGCCGGTCCGCTCCAGCAGCGTCTTGGCGATAAAAAAGCCCAGCCCCATGCCGATATGGCCGGAACGGGAGCCCTCGCCGCCGGGGCGGCTGGTGATATAGGGCTGGCCCAGCTGCGCCAGCACTTCAGGCGAAAAGCCAGGCCCGTCGTCGCGCACCTCGACCCCGATGGCGCGCTCATCGAAGCGGATACTGACCAGGACCTCGGATTTGGCGAAGTCGACCGCGTTCTCCACAAACGAGGTCATGGCGTGCAGCACCTCGGGCATGCGCCGGATTTCAGGCGGCCGCGCCCCCGGCGGGCCGGCCACCACCGCCTCGACGCGAATTTCCGTATCCAGATGCCGTTCGATCACTTCGTTGAGGAACTGCAACAGGGTCATCCGGGCATGGACGGCCTCGTCCGTGGTGTCGGGCTCTTCGGTCAGCCGGGTCAGGATTTCCCGGCAGCGCTCGGCCTGGCTGACCAGCAGTTCGGCGTCCTCGCGCACCGCGTCGGTGGGCGCCTCGCGCACCATTTCCTTGGCGACGATGGAGATCGTGGCCAGAGGGGTGCCCAGCTCGTGCGCCGCCGCCGCCGCCAGGCCGCCCAGGGCCGACAGCCTCTGTTCGCGCGCCAGCACCTTATGCGTGACATTAAGCGCCAGCTCCATGCGCTTGGCCTCGGCCGCCGCCCGCCAGGCATAGAATGCGGTGACCAGCAAGCCGGTCAGGACGGCGACCAACATCACCAGCCGCATCTGCATGGGCATGACCGTCGAGGAAGGGCTCAGCCGGGGGAGGGGCTCGGCCAAGAACGTCATCAGCACCGCCATGCTGGTGGCCAGGGCGACGAGGATCACCGCCTTTCGCTGGTCCAGGATCGCCGCGCCCAGGGTCACGGGCGCGATGAGCACCACCGCGAACGGATTGGAGACGCCGCCCGTCAGCATCAGCAGGACCGAGATCTGCACGATGTTGAAGCCTAGCTGGAGGACCAGTTGCCCGTCGCGCGAGGGCCCCAGCGCCCGAACCGAAAGGTTGACCGCGAGGTTGAAGGCCGCGGTGCCGGCGATCACCAGGAAGCAGGCCGTATAGGGCGCATGCAGACCGCTCAGGTAGGCTAGCAGCAGCAGCACCGTCTCCGCCGCCAGGCTGAACCAGCGAAAGCGCACCAGCACATCGAGATTCAGACGGCCATGCGAAACCAGCCCGTCATTCAGCAGGCCGTCATCTTGCCCTGAACTGGCCGCAGGCTTATCGAGAAAGGCCAATCTGGCGCCAGGCTTCGCTGGGTTATCCACGGGTCCAGCCTAACCGCCCAACGCGGTTTGGGCCAGCCCAAGGGTAGAGTTCGTAAGCACACGGCAAGGTCGAGGAGCGTTGGATCAATGGTCGGCAGGTCGAGGTTCGCCGTTTGGGGTCTGGCGCTCGCCCTGGTTTTAAGTCTCGGCGCCTGCGGCAGGCGATCCGAAACTCCCGCCGCAGCCATCGGCGGCCCGTTCCAATTGGTTGACCAGGACGGAAAGCCCGCCGATCAGCGCCTGCTGCAAGGCAAGTGGACGGCGGTTTTCTTTGGCTACACCTATTGCCCCGACGTCTGTCCGACTACGCTGCAGACTCTGGGCGCGGCCACGGACCTGCTGGGCGCCAAGGCCAAGGTGTTTCAGGTGGTGTTTGTCACCGTCGATCCCGCCCGCGACACGCCGTCCCAGCTCAAGGACTATCTGTCGAGCGCGTCATTTCCGCGCGGGATTGTGGGCCTGACCGGGACGCCGGCTCAGGTCGGCCAGGTGACCAGCGCCTATAAGGTCTATTTTCAGAAGAGCGGGACCGGCGCCAACTATGCCGTGGACCACTCCTCGGCCATCTACCTGATGAATCCACAGGGTAAATTCGACAGCGTGATCCCCTTTGGCCTGCCCCCGGACCAGACCAAGGATCTTATCGTCAAGGCGATGAGCCACGGCGCCTAGACCGCGGGCCAAGGGAACCGGATCCAAGCCCGAGCTTTAAAGTCTGGTCATTTCGCTTCATATATTGTGCACCGCACAAGCGCGATCCGCGCGAAGGACAGACCTATGCTCTATTCGATGCACGAAGCCGCCTATTACGCGTCGACGCCGATGCGTATGGCCGCGCGCCTCGCCAGAGACACCTGGAGTTCGCCGGTCAATCCCTTGGTGGACACCCGCCTGGGCCGGACCCTGTTCGCCGCCACCGACCTGTTCGCCAATGTCACCCGGCGCTACGGCCAGCCTGACTGGAACATCGACAGCGTCAATATCGAAGGCCACGACGTGCGCGTCCGCCAGGTGGTGGAGTGGTCCTCGCCCTGGGTGAAGCTGACCCATTTCAGCCGCGATATGACCGACATGCGCAAGGCCGGGCGCAGGGCCATCGAACCTGCGGTGCTGATCGTCGCCCCCCTGTCCGGCCACTACGCCACCCTGCTGCGCGGGACGGTGCAGACCTTCCTCCAGGATCATGAGGTCTACGTCACCGACTGGTCCAATGCGCGCAATGTGCCGATGCTCGATGGGCGCTTCGACTTTCACGACTATATCGACCATGTCCGCGAGATGCTGCGCCACATGGGTCCGCGCCCGCACGTGGTGGCCGTCTGCCAGCCCGGCCCGCCGGTGCTCGCCGCCGCCAGCCTGATGGCCGAAGACGCCGAGACCAGCCGCCCCGCCAGCATGACCTTCATGGGCTCGCCCATTGATGCGCGGCTGTCGCCCACCGTGACCAACAAGCTGGCTGAGGAGCGCCCGTTCACCTGGTTCCAGCGCAGCATGATCTACACCGTGCCTGCGCCCTATCCAGGCGCCATGCGCCGCGTCTATCCGGGCTTCGTGCAGCTCTACAGCTTCATGTCCATGAACCTGGAGCGTCACCAGGAGGCCCACAAAAACTACTTCAACCACCTTGTCGGCGGCGATGGCGACAGCGCTGACAAGCATCTGGAATTCTACGACGAATATCTCTCGGTGCTGGACATGACCGAGGAATTCTATCTGCAGACCATCGACATCGTCTTCCAGCAATACCTGCTGCCCAAGGGCGAACTGGTGCACCGGGACCGGTTGGTGAAGCCGTCCGCGATCAGCGACATCGGCCTGATGACGGTCGAGGGCGAGCACGACGATATTTCCGGAATCGGCCAGACCCAGGCCGCCCACACCCTATGCTCCAGCCTGCCCGAGGCCCTGAAGGTGGACTATGTCCAGCCCGGCGTCGGCCACTATGGCGTGTTCAACGGCCGCCGCTTCCGCGAGGAGATCTATCCTCGCGTGCGGGAGTTCATTCTCCAGCGCGACGCGGCGGTCTAACCGTCTTCGCCACAGGCCTCGCGAGCCGCCTCGAAATGATTGTCCCGTGAGGTCGGCTCGAGCGGCGGCGCGCGCCGGGTTTCGATGGTCGCGCCCGGCTCCAGCATCCGGTGGACCGGGCAACGGTCGGCGATCTGCATCAGGCGCGCCAGTTGCGCCTCATCCAGGTCCCCGTCCAGGGTGATCACCCGCTCGAACCGGTCCGGTGGCGTCGCGCCGGCGAGCTTGTCATGGGCCACGGCCACAGACACCCGCGCCAGGGGCCAGGCCTTCCGATCGGCATACATGCGCAGGGTGATCGCCGTGCAGGCCCCCAGGCCCGCGCTCACCAGCTCGAACGGCGTGGGTCCCGACCCCAGCCCGCCCACGTCCGCCGGCTCGTCGGCCAGGAAGCGCGCGCTCCCGGCTCGCACCTGCAGCTGGTACCGGCCCGCGCCGGTCTCGCCGACCACCACCCCCGCTCCAGCCGCCGGCGCCGTCTTGGCCGCGGTCGCCTTGGCGCACAGATAGCGTTCCGCCCAGGTGGCGATCACGTCGGCGGCGTAGTCGGCGTCGACGGTGCGGGTCAGCAGATGATCGGCGTCGTCCAGTGAAATAAAGCTCTTGGGATGGCGCGCGGCCAGGAAGATCCGCGAAGCATTTTCGATCCCCACCGTCTCGTCGCGCGGCGCGTGCAGCACCAGCAGCGGATGGCGCAGATGAGCGATGCGATCGGCCAGATCGTGGTTGGCCAGATCGTCGATAAAGCCGCGGCGGACGGTGAAGGGGCGTCCCGCCAGGCTGACCTCGGCCTCACCTTGATCGAGAATGGTGCGCACGGCGTCACCGAACTGGTGGGTGATGTGGCCGACCTCGAACGGCGCGGCGATGGTGGCCACCGCCCGCACCGAGGGTAGGTCGGGCGCCGCGGCCAGCACCGCCGCGCCGCCAAGGCTGTGACCGATCAGCAGGCTCGGCGCCATGCCCGCCGCCTCCATGGCCTGGGCCGCGGCCATCAGGTCGGCCACGTCGCCGCTGAAGGTTGAATCCGCGAAATCCCCATCGCTTTGACCCAGGCCCGC
Organism: Caulobacteraceae bacterium; assembly: GCA_036494815.1. Classification (GTDB taxonomy): domain Bacteria; phylum Pseudomonadota; class Alphaproteobacteria; order Caulobacterales; family Caulobacteraceae; genus Poindextera. Next base: position 25,663 of record DASXNV010000032.1, on the reverse strand, counting down.
GAAGTCGAACCGCAGCACCGCGATGCCTCGCCTGTTCAGCGCCCGGGCTACGTGAGAGGCGGCCAGGGAATTCTTGGTGCAAGTGAAGCAGTGAGCATAGAGGGCGTAGGCCTGGACCGGCGCCTCCGGCAGGTCCAGCCGACCCGACAGCTTGTGGCTGCGCGCACCCGTGAAATCGAAAGCCTGGCTGGTCATCTCGCCCGTCCCGCCCGCTTCAGCGTAGTTCGGTGTGGATCTCGACGCCGGCCTTCAGCGTCAAGGTCACGGGGGTGCGCTCGGCGATATCGGCCAGGCGCGCGCGCTGCGCCTCGTCCAGGTCGCCTTCCAGGGTCAGCATGCGGGCGATCTTGCCGCGCTCGCCCTCACGGGTGAACAACAGGCCCACATCCACCGCGGTCAGCGGCCACTGCTTGCGCTCGGCGTACATCTTGAGGGTGATCGCGGTGCAGGCCCCCAGGGCCGACAGCAACAGCTCGTAGGGCGCCGGCCCCACATCCTTGCCGCCCATCTCGGCGTGCTCGTCGGCCACCAGTTCATGATGACCAGCCTTGAGGGTGACGCGATAGCGCGTTTCGCCTATGACGGCGCGGGCATGGGCCATGGGGTATCCTTTCGCAGACTGCACAGGTAGGAGCGTTGGAGCACTATCTCCAGGGTGAAAGCCAGACCCGTGCAGACTCTGCGGATTAAGTTGGAGTTCAAACAAATGAAAACGGGCGGCCTGTTTCCAGACCGCCCGCTCGAACTCAAACCGGAATGAACTGCAGCCTCATTCGGCCGCGTCCACCGGTTCCTTCTTGGTCAGGTCCTCGCCGGTGGCCTGATCGACCACCTTCATGGACAGCTTGGTCTTGCCGCGGTCGTCGAAGCCCATCAGCTTGACCTTGACGATCTGGCCTTCGCTCAGCACGTCCGAGGGCTTGGAGACCCGCTCGTTGCTGATCTGGCTCACGTGGACCAGGCCGTCCTTGGCCCCGAAGAAGTTCACGAAGGCGCCGAAGTCCACCACCTTGACGACCTTGCCGTCATAGATAGCGCCGACTTCCGGTTCGGAGGTCAGCGACTTGATCCAGTCGATAGCCGCCTTGATCTTGGCCGAGTCGCTGGCCGAGACCTTGATCATGCCTTCGTCATTGACGTCGACCTTGGCGCCGGTGACGGCGACGATCTCGCGGATCACCTTGCCGCCGGTGCCGATCACGTCGCGGATCTTGTCGGTGGGGATCGAGATGGTTTCGATCTTCGGCGCGTATTCGCCGATCTCTTCGCGGGCGCCCGAGATGGCCTTGGCCATTTCGCCCAGGATGTGGATCCGGCCGGCCTTGGCCTGATCCAGCGCCTTGTGCATGATCTCCTCGGTGATGCCGGGGATCTTGATGTCCATCTGCAGCGAGGTGATGCCATCCTCGGTGCCGGCGACCTTGAAGTCCATGTCGCCCAGGTGATCTTCGTCACCCAGGATGTCGGACAGGACCACATAGCCATCGGGTTCCAGGATCAGGCCCATGGCGATGCCGCTGACCGGCTTCTTCAGGGGCACGCCGGCGTCCATCATCGCAAGCGACGAGCCGCAGACGCTGGCCATGGAGGACGAACCGTTGGATTCCATGATCTCCGACACCAGGCGGATGGTGTAGGGGAACTCGGCCTTGGACGGCAGCATCGGGCGCACGGCGCGCCAGGCCAGCTTGCCGTGGCCGATTTCGCGGCGGCCCGGCGAGCCCATGCGGCCCGTTTCCCCAACCGAGAAGGGGGGGAAGTTGTAGTGCAGCAGGAAGCTTTCCTTGTAGGTGCCGTCCAGGGCGTCAATGAACTGCTCGTCGTCGCCGGTGCCCAGGGTGGCGACCACCAGGGCCTGGGTTTCACCGCGGGTGAACAGGGCCGAGCCGTGGGCGCGCGGCAGGATGCCGACTTCCGACACGATCGGACGCACCTTGTCCAGGTCGCGGCCGTCGATGCGCTTCTTGGTCAGAAGCACGTCGCGGCGCAGGACGGTGGCTTCGCATTCCTTGAAGGCGTAGCCGAACTTGGGCGCTTCATAGCCGTCGGGATTGGCGTCCGACTTGACCAGGGCCGCGGCGGCCTTGGCCTTGGCGGTCGACAGGGCCGCGTGGCGGGCCTGCTTGGCGGTCAGCTTGTAGGCGGCCTTGAGGTCTTCGCCGACCAGGTCGGTGATCTTGGCGATGATCGGGCTGAGGTCTTCGGCCTGGAAGTCCCAGGGCTCCTTCGCCGCATGCTCGGCCAGTTCGATGATCGCTTCGATCACCGGCTGGAAGCCGCGGTGGGCGAACATGACGCCGCCCAGAACCTGCTCTTCGGTCAGTTCCTGGATCTCGGATTCGACCATCATCACCGCATCGTCGGTGCCCGCGACCACGAGGTCCATCCGGTTGCCTTCGCCGAGCTGATCCGTGGTGGGGTTCAGCACGTATTCGCCGTCGATGAAGGCGACTCGGGCGGCGCCGATCGGGCCCATGAAGGGCACGCCGGACAGGGTCAGGGCCGCGGAGACCGCGATCATGGCCACGATGTCGGGATCATTTTCCAGGTCGTGGGCCAGGACGGTGGCGACCACCTGGGTCTCGTGCTTGAAGCCCTTGACGAACAAGGGGCGGATCGGGCGGTCGATCAGGCGGGAGACCAGGGTCTCTTTTTCCGACGGGCGGCCTTCGCGCTTGAAGAAGCCACCGGGAATCTTGCCGGCGGCGTAGGTCTTTTCCTGGTAGTTGACGGTCAGGGGGAAGAAGTCGAGCCCGGGCTTGGGCGCCTTCTCCGCGACCACGGTGGCCAGAACCACGGTCTCGCCATAGGTGGCGAGGACGGAGGCGTCGGCCTGACGGGCGATGCGCCCGGTTTCCAAGGTCAGCTTGCGGCCGGCCCAATCGATGGATTTGCGTCGAATGTCGAACATTGTCGTCTTTCTTTCGTATCCCGAGGACCCATTTCCTCAGGCTGCGGACAGGGCGGGGCCCTTTGGGCGTTCCGGAATCCTCTCCTAAGCGACAGGCTGGCGAGGATTGCTGTGGAACCCTCGGCGTACAATCGGCCCGAACCTTCGAGCCGCGAAGAACCGCCTCCTAAGCCTGTCCAAGGGGGCGGTGGTGGAAATAGTCGCGTCCTCCGAACCGTGCGGCTCGAAGGACGCAGACTTAAAGCATTACGCCGACGGCGTCATGCTGAGCCGCAAAAGCAAAGCTCAAGGTACGGATAAACTGAGGAAAAAGGACCGCGCGAATTAGCGACGCAGGCCCAGGGTTTCGATCAGCGTCTGATAGCGAGGCGCATCTTTCGACTTCAGGTGGTCCAGAAGGCTCCGGCGTTGCGAGACCAGCTTGAGCAGGCCCCGGCGCGAGTGGTTGTCCTTCTTGTGGGTCTTGAAGTGTTCGGTGAGGTTGGCGATCCGTTCGGACAGGATCGCGACCTGAACTTCCGCCGACCCCGTATCGCCCGTGGAGCGGGCGTGGGTGTGGATCAGTTCGGTCTTACGTTCGGCCGTAATCGACATCGGGGTCTCCGTCGTTAGAGGTTGAAGACGCGCGTCGGGCTCAATTGCCCGGCCCGCATCTCGCAGATCGAGACAGCGCCGCCACCATGGGTCGCCAAAACGGTTCGGGACGCGAAGCCTGTCCCCGAGGGGTCAGCCAGACGCGCCTTCAACGTTTCGACCTGTCTGGGAAGCAGAACTATCGGTCGCCCTTGCGAGAGCCTGAAGGCCTCTTCCGCGGTTACGGCCAGCGCCGGGATGTCGTCCAGCGCGGTCTCAACCGGAAGCATGACCTCCGAGCCGCCGCCCCTATCGCACAATTCCTCCAGCATTTCCAGTGTGATCGCCCGCTCGGTGGAGAAGGCCCCCACGCGCAATCGCCGCAGGGCCGAAACATGGCCGCAGGCGCCCAGGGCCGCGGCCAGATCCCGGGCCAGGGCGCGCACATAGGTGCCCTTGCCGCAGTCGATCTCCAGGGCGAGGTGATCGGCGTCCGGCGTGTCCATGATCCGGGCGTCGTGGATGATCACCTGGCGCGGTTTCAGGTCCAGCTCCACACCCTCGCGCGCCAGGTCATAGGCGCGCTGCCCATCGACCTTGATCGCCGAATAGGCGGGCGGGATCTGCTGGATCTCGCCTACAAAGGCCTTCAGCGCCTCGGCCGCCGCCTCAATTGAGGGCCGCACGTCCGACCGTTCGGTCACCTGGCCTTCGCCGTCGAAAGTGGTGGTGGTCGCCCCCCAGGCGATGGTGAAAGCGTAGGTCTTGTCGGCCTCCACCAGATAGGGGACCGTCTTGGTGGCCTCGCCGAGGGCGATGGGCAGAATGCCGGTGGCCAGGGGATCGAGGGTGCCGGCATGGCCGGCCTTCTGGGCGTTGAACGCTCGGCGCACCCGGCTTACCGCCTGGGTCGACCCCAGGTTCAGCGGCTTGTCCAGCACGATCCAGCCGGAAACCGCGTCGCCCTTGCGCTTACGCCCCATGATCGCTTTCCGAAGCTTCGCCCTCGGCGTCCTCATGCTCCAGATCGCGCCGCACCTTGGGATCGTCGAACAGCCGGTCGATACGCGCCGCCTCGTTGAAAGTCTCGTCGTGCAGGAAGCGCAGATCGGGGGTGAACTTCATCTCGATACCCCGGCCCAGACGCCCGCGCAGGAATTTCGAGGAGCGGTTCAGCCCGGCCACCACGTCGTCGGCATGGCCGCCGCCGAGGGGTTCGACGAAGCAATGGGCGTGTTTCAGGTCCGGCGACAGGCGCACCTCGGTCACGGTCACCGAGACGTCCACAAGCGCCGGATCGCTGAAGGCTTCTTCACGCAGGATCTCCACCAGGGCGTGGCGGATCAGTTCGCCCGCGCGCAATTGCCGCTGGGTCGGGCCCGCCGCCGGCTTGGGCCCGCGGGCGGAGGTCGATGAAGGTCGGGAATGCCGGGACATGGGAGCGGCCCGCCAGAAGCGGTCTTTCTATTCGGCTATTGAGCCGGGAGGGCGGGGTAACTACATCGCGCGCGGCGGAGTGTCCAGCTTGGCGTTCGCTCTCCACTTTTGCGCGCGGGCAGGGCATGGTGCGGCCGATTCAGCGATACGGAATTCAAAGGAACGCTTCCATGCGTCGTCCAAGCGCCGCGGTCGCCTTGCTGGCTTTGCTGGCGGGCCTGTCCACGGCCTCGCCCAGCCACGCGCTCGCCCTGCCAAAATTCGCGCCGCCATCGACCCTGTTCGATCTGGCGCCGCGTAAGCCGGAGCCAAGCCTGGTCTTCACCTATGACGGATTCCAGGTGGACGGCTCGGCGGCGCCCCGCGGCCAGTCGGCCGACAAGACCGTGCGCCAGATCAAGGCCCAGATCGATCTGGTTGAGCATATGGGCCTCAAGCCCGAGACCCTGGCCTTCATGCGCACCGTGCCGATCCTGGCGGATCCGGCCAAGCCGAACGCACAGGGAGAGGCGGTTCACTATGTGCGCGGCCGCGGCGTGGTGATCCGGGTCAACAAGCTGTCGCCCAAGAAGCCGATCCTGCTGGGCGGGCTTTTGCGGGCCTATTACGACCAGCGCCTGGCGAGCGGGCCAGCCAATTCGGACATCGCCCGGTTCCGCACCGAGGCTGCCGCGCGCCATGTGTGGCCCAAGACGGCCCTCATGCTGCAGTCCGATGGCGACTATTTCGCCCTGACCGGCAGCGCCTATCTGCATGGCGCCATCACCCATGAGCCCTATACCCGGGTCAATCTGCGCCAGACCCAGCCGCGCTACTACCGCTGGCTGGCCCAGTTGTTCGACGACGGCCGCGCGCGGGGGTGAGGTAGCGCGGCCCACGCTCCGTCATGGCCGGGCCGGTCCCGGCCATCCATGCCGTGAACGCGTGAGCGAGGCTGCGGGCCTAGCCTTCGTTCGGATGGATAGCCGCGGCGGAAATTTCACGGCATGGATCGCCGGGACGAGCCCGGCGAAGACGGTGAAACCTGAACCTCAGACGAGATTTAGAGCGGGTTGAGGAAAAGTGCGAAGCGGCCTTCCGCCCGCAACCCGCTCTAAGCTTTTAGAATCGATCACGTTTTATGATTTGGGATCGATTCGATCCAAACTCATCGTGATCTAGTGCTGGCTTTCCGGCAGGCGGACGATCAGGCCGTCCAGGTCGTCGGTGACCTTGATCTGGCAGGACAGGCGCGAATTGGGTTCCACGCCCTCGGCGAAGTCGAGCATCGACTCTTCCATGGCCGTCTTGTCGCCGGTCTTGGCCTGCCAAGCTTCGTCCACATAGACGTGGCAGGTGGCGCAGGCGCAGGCGCCGCCGCAATCGGCGTCGATGCCCGGCACGTTGTTCTTCACGGCGCCTTCCATGACCGACAGGCCGGGCTTCACGTCGATGGCGTGCTCGGTTCCGTCGTGCTCGATATAGGTGATCTTGGCCATGGGCTCCCTCTTGCCGCCTCTTTTTAGGCGGCGACCTCTTTCATGGAAATAGTGGTGTCGGCAAGTTTGTCGCGCGCGATGGCGCGCCGCGAGGCGATCAGCTGGCGGCCGGCCATGAATTCCGGACCGGCGTTGACCGCCTCCACCGCCTGGATCTGATCGCCCTTGAGGTGGAACACGGCGAAATGACCGCTGGCGGGATCGCCCCGCACCAGGATCTCGTCGGCGTCCGCGGCCAGGCCGGCGATCTGCAGCTTGAGATCGTACTGGTCCGACCAGTTCCAGGTCACCTCGGGCGCGGCGACGGCGCGGCCGGCGATGACGCTGGCCGCCTGCTTGGCCTGTTCCAGGGCGTTGGCCACGCTCTCCAGCCGCACGTCGCGGCCATAGAGCGGCATGGGCCGGCGCGTGACGTCGCCTATGGCGAAGATGGCGGAATCCGAGGTCTGGGCGGAGAGATCCACCATCACCCCGTCTGCGCAGTCGAGGCCCGCGTTCTGCGCCAGTTCGTCATTGGGAATGGCGCCGATGCCCACCAGGGCGGCGTCGCAGGGCAGGACGCGCCCGTCGGCAAGGCGCACGCCGCTGACGCGGCCATTGGCGCCCTCGAAGGCGGTCACGCCGACATTCAGTTCGAACTGGACGCCGCGCGCCCGGTGATAGTCCTGGAAGAAGGTCGACAGGGTCTCGCAGGCCACCCGGGCCAGGACGCGGGGCATGACCTCGATCACCACCGCATCGGCGCCCAGGAAGCGGGCCGAGGCGGCCGCCTCCAGGCCGATATAGCCCCCGCCGATCACCGCAAGGCGCTTGCCGCGGCCCAGCGAAGACTTGAGCATCTCAGCGTCCATGGCGTTGCGCAGGGACATCACGCCATAGAGGTCGGCCCCCGGCGCCGGCAGCGGCCGCGCCCGGGCGCCCGTGGCCAGGATCAGCTTGTCGTAGTGGACTGTATTGCCGCTGTTCAGGCTCACGGTCCTGGCGAAGCGGTCGATCTTCAGAACCTTCTGGTGCAGGCGAAGGTCGATCTGGTGCTCGGGATAGAAGCTTTCCGGCTTCAGCATCAGGCTATCGGCGTCGGCCTCGCCTTTCAGCCAGGCCTTGGACAGGGGCGGGCGCTGATAGGGGGCGATCACTTCTTCGCCGATCAGGGTGATCGGACCGGCGAATCCGTACTGGCGCAGGAACGCGGCGGCCGAGCCGCCCGCATGGCCCGCGCCGACGATCACCACATGCGCGTCAGGTTCGCTCATACTGTCCCGTTGCAGAAAAATGACGCCGCCGTCAACCTCATGATATTTCCCTTCTCCTCTGGGGAGAAGGAGGGGCCCGCCGCGAAGCGGTGGGAGGATGAGGGGGTAAGGTCTTTCAGATTCATCCTGAGCCTCCGTAACCCCTCACCCTCCCACGCCTTCGGCGCGGGCCCCTCCCTCTCCCTTCGGGAGAGGTGTCTACACCACCCGTTCGACCATCATCTTCTTGATCTCGGCGATGGCCTTGGCAGGGTTCAGGCCCTTGGGGCAGACCTGGGCGCAGTTCATGATCGTATGGCAGCGATAGAGCTTGAAGGGATCTTCCAGATCGTCCAGCCGGTCGCCGGCGGCCTCGTCGCGGCTGTCTATCAGCCAGCGATAGGCGTGCAGCAGGGCGGCCGGCCCGAGATACTTCTCGCCGTTCCACCAATAGCTGGGGCAGGAGGTCGAGCAGCAGGCGCACAGGATGCACTCATAGAGGCCATCGAGCTTTTCCCGGTCTTCGGGGCTCTGCACCCATTCGCGCTGGGGCTCGGGGGTGTCGGTGTGCAGCCAGGGCTCGATCGAGGCGTATTGCGCGTAGAACACCGACAGGTCCGGTATCAGGTCCTTGATCACCGCCTGGGACGGCAGGGGCGAGATCTGCACGTCCTTGCCGGGCGCCTCGGCCCAGCCATGGGTGCAGGCCAGGGTGTTGCGTCCGCCGATATTCATGGCGCAGGAGCCGCACACGCCTTCGCGGCACGAGCGCCGGAAGGCCAGGGTGGGGTCCATAGTGTTCTTGATGTGGATCAGGGCGTCCAGCACCATGGGGCCGCACTGGTCGACGGCCACGTCATAGGTGTCCCAGCGCGGATTTTCGCCGGTCTCCGGGTCGTAGCGATAGATGCGGAAGCTCTTGACCGTCTTGGCCCCGGCGGGCGCCGACCAATGCTTGCCCGTGCCGATCTTGGAGTTCTTGGGGAGCGTCAGCTGAACCATCTTTAGCTCCTCAGTAAACCCGCGCCTTGGGTTTGATGTACTCGATGTCGTCGGTCATGGTGTAGGTGTGCACCGGGCGGTAATCGATGGAGACCTTGCCCGTGGCCCCGTCATAGGTTGCCAGGGTGTGCTTCATCCACGTCTCGTCATTGCGGGCCGAGAAATCCTCGCGGGCGTGGGCGCCGCGGCTTTCCTCGCGGTTCAGGGCGCCGTTCACCGTCACGATGGCCTGGCCGACCAGGTTGTCCAGCTCCAGGGTCTCCACCAGGTCGGTGTTCCAGATCAGGCCGCGATCGAAGGTCTGCAGGTCGGGCAATTGCTGGCGCACCTTTTCCATGCGCGCGACGCCGCTTTTCAGGGTCTCGCCGGTGCGGAAGACGGCCACGTCCTCCTGCATGGTCTTTTGCATCTCCAGCCGCAGCTGGGCGGTGGGGGTCGAGCCCTTGGCGTTGCGGAAGGCGTCGAAGCGGGCCAGCGAGGCCTCGGTCTGAGCCGGCTTCAGCTCCGGCTGGCGCGCGCCCACCTTCAGGGTCTCGGCGACCCGCAGCCCCACGGCGCGGCCGAACACCACCAGGTCGATCAGGCTGTTGGAGCCCAGGCGGTTGGCGCCGTGCACCGAGACGCAGGCCGCCTCGCCCACGGCCATCAGGCCCGGCACCACCGCGTCGGGATCGTCGCCTTTGCGGATCACCGCCTCACCGTGGAAGTTGGTGGGGATGCCGCCCATGTTGTAGTGCACCGTCGGCAGGACCGGGATCGGCTCCTTGGTCACGTCGACCCCGGCGAAGATCTTGGCGGTGTCGGAGATGCCCGGCAGGCGCTGGTGCAGCACCTTGGGATCCAGGTGGTCCAGGTGCAGGAAGATGTGGTCCTTGTTCGGCCCCACCCCGCGGCCTTCGCGGATCTCGATGGTCATGGCCCGGCTGACCACGTCGCGGCTGGCCAGATCCTTGGCCGAGGGGGCGTAGCGCTCCATGAAGCGCTCGCCCTCGGAATTGGTCAGATAGCCGCCCTCGCCCCGGGCGCCTTCGGTGATCAGGCAGCCGGCGCCATAGATGCCGGTGGGGTGGAACTGGACGAACTCCATGTCCTGCAGCGGGAGCCCTGCGCGCAGCACCATGCCGCCGCCGTCGCCGGTGCAGGTATGGGCGCTGGTGGCGCTGAAATAGGCTCGGCCATAGCCGCCGGTGGCCAGGACCACGGTCTGGGCCTGAAAGCGATGCAGGGTGCCGTCGTCCAGCTTCCAGGCGGTGACGCCCACGCAGCGGCCTTCGTCCATGATCAGGTCGAGGGCGAAATACTCGATGAAGAAGTCCACCGACTTGGACAGGGACTGGCCGTACATGGTGTGCAGCATGGCGTGGCCGGTGCGGTCGGCCGCGGCGCAGGTGCGCTGGATCGGCGCCTCGCCATAGTTCCGGGTCATGCCGCCAAAGGCGCGCTGGTAGATCTTGCCTTCCGGGGTGCGCGAGAACGGCACGCCCCAGTGCTCCAGCTCATAGACCGCCGCCGGGGCGTTGCGCACCAGATACTCGATGGAGTCCTGGTCGCCCAGCCAGTCCGACCCCTTGACGGTGTCGTACATGTGCCAGCGCCAGTCGTCCTGGCCCATATTGCCCAGGCTGGCCGAGATGCCGCCCTGGGCCGCCACGGTATGCGAGCGGGTGGGGAAGACCTTGGTGATACAGGCCGTCTTCAGCCCCGCCTCGGCCGCGCCCAGGGCCGCGCGCAGGCCCGAGCCGCCGGCGCCCACCACCACCACATCGAACTTGTGATCGATGAATTCATAGGCCGCCATGGTCAGTACGCTCCGCCGCCGAAGGCGACCTTGAGAACGGCGATCACGCCGATGACGCCGCCCAGCCAGCAGGCGAACAGGTTGAGGATCAGGAGCACCGCCTTGGTCGAGGCCTTGTGGATATAGTCCTCGACGATGGTCCGCATCCCTAAGGACATGTGATAGAAGCCCACCCCGATCAGCAGGGCGGTCAGCACCGTATTGGGGCCCCAGCGCAGCCAGCCGACTGTGGCGGAATAGTCGAACCGGGCTAGGTTCAGGCCGGAATAGACCGCCCACAGCACCAAAAGGACCAGGGCGATGGCCGAGACCCGCTGGCCGATGAAATGGCCAACCCCGTGCTTGGCGGCGCCCAGGCCGCGGGCGCGGCCGAGCGGCGTGCGATAGCTGGTCATCAAAACACTCCGGTCGCGTAGAGCACCCAGACGGCGATGGTCGCGGTCACCGCAAAGGCGATCACGGCCGCGGCGGTCATGTCCGCGGTGCGGGGCTCAAAGCCCTCGCCCACGTCCCAGGCCAAGTGACGGACGCCGTTGGCCAGGTGGAAGAAGATGGAGAAGGTCAGGCCGAACAGCACCAGCTTGCCCAGGGGCGAGCCCAGCAGGCCCTTATAGGCGGCGAACGGGCCGGGGCCGGCCGCCAGGCACGCCGCCCAGCCCGCCAGGATCAGCGCCCCGCCATAGAGGGCCGAGCCGGTGGCCCGGTGCAGGATCGAGCTGGCCATGGTGATGTGCCAGCGCCAGACCTGGACGTGGGGCGAAAGCGGCCGCGCCGCCGCACCCGTCTTGGATTCGCTCATGCCCGGCTCATCTCCTCAAAGCGACCTGCGCCGCTTTTAAGCCGCGCGGACCCCGTGTCAACGAACGCACGTAGGGGAAAGGAGGCCGGGGGCGTCTCCCAGCCCAACATTGCATCGCCCAATTCCCGATCCCCCGGGAGGGCCGCGAACAATAGCCGCCCGACCGTCCCGTCTGAAAGGGCGCATCAGCGCGGCCCCTTTGCGTGGATTCTAATTTGGCGAAGTCTGGATCCACTTTTGCAGCGACACAATGCGTGAGTGCTGTAGCCTTCCTTCGCGAAAGGCGAAGGATGCGCTTCGATCTGATCGATCTGAGACTGTTCTGCGAGGTGGTGGACGCCGGCTCCATCACCGCCGGGGCGGCGCGCAGCGCCATCGCGCTGGCGGCGGCCTCGACGCGGATACGAAGGCTGGAGCAGTCGCTCGGGACATCGCTTCTGACACGCTCGCGGCAGGGGGTGGCCCCAACGCCCGCCGGCCACGCCCTGCTGAAACACGCCCGCCTCATGCTCGCCCAGAGCGCCCGCCTGAACGAGGACCTGGGCGTCTTTGCCGGCGGCGGCGCGGGCCATGTCAGGCTGCTCGCCAACACCAACGCCTCGACCGAATTCCTGCCCGAGGCACTGAGCGAATTCCTGGCCAAGCACCCCCGGGTGACGGTGGATCTGGAAGAGCGGCTGTCGGACGAGATCGTCACCCTGATCGCCGAAGGGGTCGGCGACGTGGGAATCGTGGCCGGCACCGTCGACATGGGCCGTCTGCAGACCTTTCCGTTCCGCTCGGACCGCTTTGTGGTGGTGACCAGCGCCGGCCACGCCCTGGCCGGACGATCCACAGTCGCCTTCACCGACGTCCTGGGCTTTGACTTCGTCGGCCTGGACCGGACAAGCGCCCTGCAGCGTTTCCTGGCCGCCAGGGCGGCGCCCCTGGGCGCGCCGCTGCGCCTGCGCGTGCAGCTGCGCAGTTTCGACGCGGTCTGCCGCCTTGTCGCGGCGGGTGTGGGGGTCGGCGTCGTACCGCGCACCACGGCGCGGAGGCTGGCCCTGACCCTGCCGATCGCGACGATCGACCTGGAGGACGACTGGGCGATCCGCGACCTGACGATCTGCGTGCGGGATCTGGACGAGGCGGCGCCGTTTGCGCGGGAGTTGGTGCGGAGTTTGCGGGGGGGCTAAACTCACCCTGCCCCCATTTTTACAATGAGTTCAGATGACTATAGACTCGGACACCAAGATGGACCCGCAGTGTTCTCGCGGATGCTGGCCACTGCATTCGATCCAGAAATTACGCGCTGCACGAACGCCGTCCGACAACTCGCCGATTACGATATCGCCCAGGATCATGCGATCGTCCTTTCTGCGCTTTCACACGTTCATCACGAGCCCGCAGCCAAGCTACGTCACGGCTTGGCGAGCAAACCCAAAGCTCGAACGGAAGGGGCGCCACTCACATGTCAATGGCGTGCTCGGAGACGTCCGGGGCGCACTGGCTGCCACCCACGACCATGCCGATCGACTGGGCGAGATCGAGGCGAACGTGAACGCCATCCTGGCCGTCAGCAGCTTCGCCGAGCGGTCGGGGGATACAACGATGGGTCTTGGGGGCACTCGCAAGCTACTTCAAGACAGAGGTTAATTCGTTTCGGACGCTGCCAAAGTCGCTCTCCAAATCGAAGACGCCCGACGTTGCTTCGGCGCTTTCCAAGGCTCACGCTCGCCACGTCGATGCTCTTGCGTTCGTGCTAGCGGAAGGTCGCCATTCAGTCCGCAACCGCATCGCGCACTACGACTTTGTATCCGCCGGCTGTATCAATTTGAACGCTCGCGGCTTCTTCCTATTGGGTGGTGGAGAAGAGTTGGCGATCTCAGATAGTTCCACGGTCACCACCTTGGCCTCCGCATTCGCCGAGAGGCTTGCTCGCCTGCACACCTGCGTAGACGACATGATTGACAGCTTCATCCAATCGGCGTGCGCTCGGGAAACTGCAGGAAGCACTCAGAGGGAAATGGGGTCAGAGTGAAATTCCGACCTGATTCACACCCCTGGGCGGCGCCCCCTTGCCCTTAATTTCACAGCGGATCAAAGCCTGTCGCTCCAGGCTCGCAACTGTGAACTTGAGGCTCCTTCCGGCCTTGGCCGGATCGAAGCGCTCAGGAAGATATAGGCGGTTTACGTGTAGTCTGGCGGCCGACTTTTCCCACCACCACCCCCGGAGCCCAGCCCCCATGGATCCCATCGAGATCGAGGAGATGTTCCAGGGGCTGGGGACGGTGACGGTGCGGCGGATGTTTGGCGGCAAGGGGATCTATCATAAGGGCCTGATCGTCGCGATCGACCTGCGCGGCGAGATGCTGCTCAAGGGTGACGCGGTGACCGGCCCGCGGTTCGAGGCCGCCGGGGCGCGGCGTTGGGCCTATGAGAGCAAGACGGGCAAGGCGGTGCAGATGCCCTATTGGACTGTGCCGGACGACGCATGGGACGATCCGGAGATCATGACCCACTGGACGCGCCTGGCCTATGAGGCGGCGCTGCGGGCGTCGGCCAAATAAGGGGCGGACTGGACCAAGGCCTGTTCATCGCCGGTTGGAGTAAACCCCGGCCTCAGTTTTTCCGCGCGGCCGCTGACGACACCCTCGTGAGCACCGGGTTTCGCCTACCCCCGACGATCCGCGCGTAGATCGTGTCGTCGCCCATGGGGGTTGGGTTCGGATCTGTGGCGGGCGCGAAGTTCGGCTCGACGTGCAGGTGCGGCCCCTGGGCGCCATGAACGCCCTCGACAACCACGCGATCGAAGGTTTCACCGGAGCGCCGGAGTTTTAGTGCGGCGCTCTGCATCGACATGCCATCGACGACAATGTCGTAGGCCCCCGGCGCGACCGGGGTCCCCACCGAATGACGCGAGCGGTGGCCTGCAGCTACGGCGCCAGCGCCCTGCCTGCGCAGTTCGTCCTCCTGGGCGGGCGAGCGGTAGCCGCTGGTCTGTCGCCATCGCCCAGGGCCGAAGACGCGGTCCATTGTCGATCGAAAACGCGTGCTTTGCATGTCGCCCGTCGGCGCGGCGCCCGCATCGCTGACGCGCTGGGCCGACGGAGCGTCCACATTGACGGACTGGGCGGCCGCTGCTGTGACAGCGCACAGGGCCATCATGCCAACTGCCGCCGAGATCGACTTGATTGTCATGTCTCTCGAATCGACCCCGCAGCGCCCTCAGGCGCAGGGCGCGCCCTCACGGCGAGCAATCTATGCTGAAACCCCCTTGAGCGTGACCCTACAGGACACAGATTACTGTTTACTGTGGAAATGGCGCGCTGGCGCTTCCAAACACCGCTTATCCACGACGGCCGGCGGTTCAGGCCCGGTTCAGCTTCAAGGTTTCAAAAGTCTTAAGGATGAGCGCGCGCAGGCCTGCCTGCGAACGCGCCCAATGGACCGGGTGCGGAGAGCCGAGATGGCGAAACCAATGAAGGCGGCCCTGGTGGCCCTGGCGCTGGGGGCGTCCGCCGTGACGGCCGCCGCCGCACAGGCCCAACCGCGAGACGGCGGGCACGGGGGCAGGCAGGGTGGCGCGCATGCGGGCGCCCCCGGCGGCGCGGCCCGCGGAGGCTTTTCGGGGCCCAGAGGCGGCGGCTTTGGCGGGCGCGGGGGCTTTCGCGGCTATGGCGGCTGGCGCGGCTATGGCGGGCCGTTCGGCTATGGCAATTTCGGATGGGCGCCGTGGGGCTGGTATCCGTATGCGCCCTACTATCCTGGCCCCTATTTCGACGACTATTATGACGACGGCGGCTATTACGACGAGGGGCCGCCCCCCGCTCCCTATTACGCCGAACCGCCGCCTAGGGCTCAGCTGCAGTCGCGACCCGCGCCCCGCGCCACGGCCGCGCCCAGGGAATTCCTGGTCTATTTCCCCTTCGACAGCGACGCCCTGACCGAACAGGCCAAGCGGGTGGTGGATGACGCGGCGCAGTATGAAGCCAGCTTGCCGGGCGCCCGGGCCACCATCGTCGGCTATACCGATGCGGCCGGATCCGAGGGCTATAACCAGGCCCTGTCCGAGCGCCGCTCCCAGGTGGTCCGCGAGACCCTGCTGGCCGATGGCGTGCGGGACGCGACGGTGGACATGGCCTGGAAGGGCAAGCACGACCAGGCCGTAAGGACCCCGGACGGGGTCAAGGAACCCCAAAACCGCCGCGTGACCATCGTCGTGCAGGCGCCGTCCGACACCACCTATGGCCAGCGTGGCGCGCCCGATCAGGGCCAGGACCTGGACCAGGACGACCAAAGCAACTGACGGACGCCGGGCCAAACCCGAAGGTCAGGGCGCCCGTGCGGTCTCCAGCGCCGCCACCAGGGCCTCCAGATGCTCGGGCCGAGTGAAATGGCTGGTGATGCAGGCGCGCAGGACCGGGCGGCCCTCGAACCGTGCGGCGGAAATCCAGGCCCGGCCATCGGCGACCACGCGCTCGGCGACCAGGAGAGGGTCGGCGGCGACCTTCGCATCGACGAAGCAGACAACGGCCAGGGGACTGTCATTGACCACCCGCCAGCCGTTGGCGCCCAGCAGGGCGACTAACCGGTTGGCGAGCCCCCGGGCCTGATCGATATGGGCCTGATAGCCGTCCCAGCCCAGCACGGCCAAGGCCATGAACAGTTTCAGCCCGACGAAGCGCCGGGACCACTGGGCCGAGTGGGTATAGGGATCGAAGACCGACTCCGTCGCCGGCGGCATATAGCTGGCCGAGACGCGGAAGGCTTGGCCAAGCAGGGCTTCGTTGCGGCAGAGGAACATCCCCGCGCCCATGGGCGTGGCCAGCCATTTGTGGGCGTCGAGGGTGATGGAATCGGCCAGGTCCATGCCCTTGAGCCTCTCCGGCGGCCGGGCGCTGAGAATGGCCGCCCCGCCCCAGGCCGCGTCGATGTGCAACCACAGCTTCTCCGCCCTCGCGATCCGGGCGCAGGCCTGCAAGGGATCGATCATGCCGGCATTGGTGGTGCCGGCGGTGGCGCCGATGAAGAATGGCAGATGGCCCTGAGCCCGGTCCGCCGCCACCGCCCTGGACAGGGCCTCCGCGTCCATCTGGCCCATTCCGTCAGTGGCCACCAGACGCACCGCGTCGCGGCCGATGCCGCACTGATGGGCGATCTTCAGCCAGGCCAGATGGCTTTCCGCCGACACATAGAGCTTGGGCGCGCCGCCGATGGCCGCTGCGCCGCCGTCGCCATAGTCCGGAAAGGCGTGGGTCAGGGCGCAAATGACGCTGGTGAGATTGGCCTCCGCCCCGCCGCTGGTGAAATGGCCGCACGCGGTGTCGGCCTGCCAGCCGAACCGGGCGGCGATCGCCTTGAGGGTATGGCGCTCGATCTCATTGGCGGCGGCGGCCTGGGACCAGGCGGCCATCTGAGGATTGAACGAGGCGGTGATCTGGTCGGCCAGCAGGGCGGGAAAGGCCACGCTGGGATTGAACAGGCCGAAATATCCAGGGTGCATGACGTGGACCAGGCCGTCCTGCAGCAGGCCGATCACCGCTTTGCTGACCTCACCGATCGCCCGTGGCGTTTTGAAATCGAACTGGCTGAGCGCCGCCCGCAGCACCGCTGGGGTCGGCATGCACGCCACCGGCCCCGCCTGAACCGCATCCAGGGCATCGGCCAGTTGCGCGGATAGCCGCGATTGTTCCGCCAGGCGCTGATCGCGGCCTGGCCACAGGGCGGCGGGGACGGTCATGGGCGGCTGGACTTAAACATCCACCTCGGCGTCCAGCGCGTTTTCCTGGATGAACTCCCGGCGCGGCTCCACCAGGTCACCCATCAGGCGCGAGAACATGTCGTCGGCGTCGTCGGCGTGGTTGACGCGGACCTGCAGCAGGGTGCGGGCGTTGACGTCCAGGGTGGTCTCGAACAGCTGGTCGGCGTTCATTTCGCCCAGGCCCTTATAGCGCTGGATCGACAGGCCGCGACGGCCGGCCTCGAAAATGGCGTCGGTCAGGTCGCGCGGGCCGCGCACCGGGTGGGACTTGTCCTTTCGGCGGAACACGCCGGGGGCGACGAAGGTGTGGGCCAGGCTCGCGGACCGCTCGGCCAGGCGCCGGGCGTCGGCGGAGTGGATCAACAGGTCGTCAAGCACCAGCTGGTCGGTTACACCACGCCGCACGCGGGAGAAGGTGAAACCGCCAGCCTCGCTGCGCCGCCCGGACCAGGGACCGTCGCCCTCCTCGGCATAGAGGTCCATGCGGTGGGCCACGGCCTCTGGATCGGGGGATTCGCCGAACAGCCCGGCCAGGGCGGCCTGTTCGATGGCGAAGGCCGGGGCGCGCGCGGACAGGCGCTCGATATTGGCGCGGGCGCCGCGGGCGATCTGCACCAGGCTCTGAAGGTCGGCGCCGGCGATCTGTTCGCCGGTGGACAGCTCCAGGACCGCGCCGTCGACGCCCTCGTCGATCAGATAGGCCTCAAGCTCGCTGTCGTCCTTCAGATAGCGCGAGGACTTGCCCTTGCTGGCCTTATAGAGCGGCGGCTGGGCGATATAGAGATAGCCGCGCTCCAGCACCTGCGGCATCTGCCGGTAGAAGAAGGTCAAGAGCAGGGTGCGGATGTGGGCGCCGTCCACGTCGGCGTCGGTCATGATGACGATCTTGTGGTAGCGGATCTTCTCGATATCGAAATCGTCGCGGCCGATCCCGGCGCCCAGGGCGGTGATCAGGGTGCCCACCTGGTCCGACGACAGCATCTTGTCGAAGCGCGCGCGCTCCACATTCAAGATCTTGCCGCGCAGGGGCAGCACCGCCTGGTTCTCGCGATTGCGGGCCTGTTTGGCCGAGCCGCCGGCGCTGTCGCCTTCCACCAGGAACAGTTCGGACTTGGCCGGATCGCGCTCTTGGCAGTCGGCCAGCTTGCCGGGCAGGGAGCTGATTTCCAGCGCCGATTTGCGACGGGTCAGTTCTCGGGCCTTGCGGGCGGCGTCGCGGGCGGCGGCGGCCTCGGCGATCTTCTGCACGATCTGCTTGGCTTCGGCGGGGTGCTCTTCGAACCAGGTGGCTAGGCCGTCGGCCACCAGACCCTCAACCGCAGGGCGCACCTCAGACGAGACCAGCTTGTCCTTGGTCTGGGACGAAAACTTGGGGTCGGGCACTTTGACCGACAGCACGCAGGTCAGGCCCTCGCGAGCATCCTCGCCATTGACGGAAACCTTTTCCCGCTTGGCCGCGCCGGAGCTTTCGGCATAGTTGGTGATGATCCGCGTCAGCGCCCCGCGGAAGGCCGACAGGTGGGTGCCGCCGTCCCGCTGGGGGATGTTGTTGGTGAAGCACAGCATGGTCTCGTGATAGCTGTCGTTCCACCATAGGGAGAGGTCGATCTGGACCTTTTCGCGTCGGCCGCGGATCACGATCGGGGCCTTGATCAGCGGGGTCTTTGCCTTGTCCAGATGGCGCACAAAGGCCTCGACGCCGCCCTCATAGGACAGGATCTCTTCGAACGGCTCGGCGTCGCGCAGATCGGAATATTTGATGGTCACGCCGGAATTTAGGAAAGCCAGCTCGCGCAGCCGGTGCTCCAGCGTCTTGCGGTCGAATTCGATGTGCGAAAACGTCGTCAGCGACGGCAGGAAGGTCACCTGGGTGCCGGTCAGATATTCGCCATTGGCGCGCCGGGGCGCCTCGCCGGTCACTACCAGGGGGCTGACGGCGTCGCCGCGCTCGAAGCGCATCTCATGGACCTTGCCGTTGCGCCAGATCTTGAGCAGCAGATAGTCGGACAGGGCGTTGACCACCGACACGCCCACCCCATGCAGGCCGCCGGAGACCTTGTAGGAGTTCTGGTCGAATTTCCCGCCGGCGTGCAGCTGGGTCATGATGACCTCGGCGGCGCTGACGCCCTCGTCGTGCATGTCGGTGGGAATGCCGCGGCCATCATCTGTGATGGTGGCCGAACCGTCGGCGTTCAGGGTGACCTCCACCAGGGTGGCGTAGTCGGCCAGGGCCTCGTCGATGGCGTTGTCCACCACCTCATAGACCATGTGGTGCAGGCCCGAGCCGTCGTCGGTGTCGCCGATATACATGCCCGGCCGCTTGCGCACGGCGTCGAGCCCCTTGAGCACCTTGATCGAGTCGGCGCCGTAGTCATCGGCGCCATTGGAGGGGTCAAAGGCCGGCACGGGCGGCAGCTCGGGGGGTTCGTCGGTCATTCGTCGTCCACAATAGCGAGATTTCCGGCGTCCACATGGACTCCCTGGGCTCGCCCCTTCAGGTCGTAGAACAGCGCTTCGTCGGTTCCGGTCAGGAAAGCCTGCAGGCCGAGCGCCTCGATTTCGTCAAAGAGGGCCTTGCGTCGAAACTGATCCAGATGCGCGGCGACCTCATCCAGCAATACTACAGGATTCGGCGCGGATTTAGCACCTGAAAGTCGCGCCGCCTGGGCCAAAACCAGGTTCAAAATCAGCGCTTTCTGCTCACCGGTGGAGCATTCGGCCGCCAGGCGGTCCTTTTGGCGGTGCCGCACCACCAGATCGCCGCGATGCGGGCCGGTCAGCGCCCGTCCGGCGGCGGCGTCGCGGACGCGGGCCAAGCCCAGGGCCCGCGCCAGGGCGGCCTCGATCTCGCCGCTTTCGCACCCCGCCAGGGCCATCTGCTCCCACTCGCCTGACAGGTCGAGATCGGCCTGGGGAAAGGGCCGTTCGGCGCGGGTGTCGATCTCGCTGCGCAGGGCCAGGAGGGTGCGCGCCCGGGCGTGGGCCATCTGAGCCCCGGCCTGCGCCAGCCGCGCCTCCAGGGCAGTCAGCCAGTCCGCATCGGGGCTTTCATCGTCCAGGAGCCGCCCCCGCTCACGCAGGGCCTTCTCATAGGCGCCGGCCTGGGCCGCGTGGCCCGGCTCGGCGGCGAACACCAGGCGATCGAAAAAGCGGCGGCGATCACCGGCGCCCTCCAGGAACAAACGATCCTGCTGCGGCGTCATCCACACCAGGCGCAGATATTCCGACAAGCGCCCCGGCGTGGCCGTCTCGCCACTGATGCGCACGATCCGCCGCGCGGCGCCGGGGACGTCGGTTCCCGTGCCCAGACGCTGGCGCTCGTTAGGATCGTCGCCGGCGCTGTCGGTTTCGAGCTCTGCGGCCACAGCCCAGGCCCGCCCCACAGGTTCGCCCGGCGCGCGCCGGCCCAGGTCGGCGATGGCGGCGTTACGCAGGCCCCGTCCGGCGGAGAGCAGGCTGATCGCCTCCAACAGATTGGTCTTGCCCGCGCCGTTGGGCCCGAACAGATAGACCGGCCGCCCGTCGAGCGGCAGGCTGGCCCGGGCATAGGAGCGGAAATCGGCCAGGGTCAGCTGGCGCAGGACGGCGCGGGTCATGGATTGCGGTCACAGACCAGATAACACCCGTCACCGCCGGGCTTGTCCCGGCGGCCCATAAGCCCAGGCAGCCGATATTTGAAGCTGCGCCGTCTCGCCAAAACCTGACAGCCATCGTGTTCATGGGCCGCCGGGACAGGCCCGGCGATGACGAAGGAAAACAGCAGCCCCAGCCTCAGACCCGCAGCGGCATCAGCACGTACTGCACGTCCGGGTCCACCGGATCCAGCACCAGGGTCGGCGAGGCCGGGTCGGCGAAGCGGAACTCGGCGGTCTCGCCCTTGATCTGGCCGGCCACGTCCAGCAGGTAGCGGGCGTTGAAGCCGATTTCGAAGGGTTCGCCGTCATAGTCGACCTCAAGCTCCTCCACCGCCTGCCCGGCTTCCATATTGCGCACGGTCAGGACGATACGGCCGGATTCCACCGCCATCTTCACCGATCGGCTTTTTTCAGCCGAGATGGTGGCCACCCGGTCCACGGCCTGGGCGAACAGGGCGTTGTCCACCACCAGCACCTTGGTGTTGTCGCGCGGGATCACCCGCATATAGTCGGGGAAGGAGCCGTCGATCACCTTGGAGGTCAGGGCGGCGCGGCCAAAGGCGAAGCGCACCTTCTGGGCCGACAGCTGCAGCTCCACATTCTCGCCGGCGTCTTCCAGCAGGCGGCGGGCTTCCTGCACGGTCTTGCGCGGCACGATCACCCCGGGCGCGCCGGCGGCGCCGTCAGGCGCGATCATCTCGGCCAGGGCCAGGCGGTGGCCGTCGGTCGCCACGGCGCGCAGCTTGGTGACGCCATTGTCGACCACGGTGTGCAGATAGAGGCCGTTCAGATAATAGCGCGTCTCCTCGGTGGAGATGGCGAAGCGGGTCTTGTCGATCAGCCGCATCAGATCCACCGTGTCGATGGTCAGCGAGCTGGACATGCCGTCCGACGACATGACCGGAAAGTCC
Organism: Caulobacteraceae bacterium; assembly: GCA_036494815.1. Classification (GTDB taxonomy): domain Bacteria; phylum Pseudomonadota; class Alphaproteobacteria; order Caulobacterales; family Caulobacteraceae; genus Poindextera. The sequence continues at coordinate 4,144 of DASXNV010000032.1, read as the reverse complement.
CCCGCCGGCAGCACCGGCAAGTTGAAGCGCGAACGCCCCGCCGAAATGGTCAGGCGCGGATCCTCGCCATTATAGCGCAGCTCCACCTCCGCGCCGTCGGGCAGCTTGCGCACGATCTCATAGAGCGTGTGCGCCGGCGCTGTGATCTGGCCGGGCGAGTCCACCCGTCCGGGCGTCTCGTCGATGATCTCCATATCGAGATCGGTCGCAGACAGCGCCAGAGCGTCACGGCTGGTCGATAGGAGCACGTTTGAAAGGATGGGAATGGTGTTGCGTCGCTCAACGACGCTCTGAACATGCCCCAGCGCTTTCAGCAGAGCCGCGCGCTCGATAGTAAGCTGCATCTGGACGTCCGAATCTGCGGCCGCGACTCGTGGTTCCCCCCACGCGGCCCCTTAGAGGGGAGGCGAGATTAACCGAAAAGCGCGGCCGGGGAAGGGGCCCAAGGCCTTATTCTGCGCCAATCCGAACCGATGAGATCCTAACCGCGCAGCTTGCGGGTCAGAACCTCCAAATCCCGAGCCAATTGAGGATCTTCGAGACGCAGGGCCTCGATGCGGCGCACGGCGTGCAGCACCGTGGTGTGGTCGCGGCCGCCGAAACGCCGGCCGATGTCAGGCAGAGAGCGGGTGGTCAGAGCCTTGGCCAACCACATGGCCGCCTGCCGTGGCCGGGCGATGGCGCGATTGCGACGCTCAGAGATCAGGTCAACCTGTTTCATGCCGTAGTGTTCGGCGGTGGCCTTCTGGATGTCGTCTACGGTGATGCGCTTCTCCGCGCCGCGCAGATGCGGACGAAGGATCGCCTGCGCCTCGTCCAGGGTCAGCCGCTCGACCCCCTCGCCCACCCGGGCGACCAGGGTGTTGAGCGCGCCTTCCAGCTCGCGGACGCTGTCGGTGAAGCGATCGGCCAGGAATTGCAATACGTCCGGCTGGGCGCTCAGGGTCGGCGCGCCGAGCTGGCGGCCCAGGGCGGTCAGCTTGCGCTCCAGAATTCCAAGGCGAAGGACGCGGTCGGCGGGCTCGATGCCGCAGACCAGGCCGGCCTGCAGGTGCGAACGCAGCCGGGCGTCCATCTCCACCAGATCGTTGGGCGCGCGGTCGGCGGTGAACACCACCCGGCGGCCGTCCTGGGTCAGGGCGGCGAGGGTATGGTACAGCTCTTCCTGGCTGGACTGCTTGCCGGCGATGAAATGGACGTCATCGATCAGCAGCAGATCGGCGGCGCGCAGCTCGTCCTTAAAGGCCGGGCCGGTGCGATCCATCATCGCCCGAACAAAGCTCTGCAGGAACCGCTCAGCGGTCAGATAGATCACCTTGCGGCCGGGGGAGGCGCGCATGGCCTCCCAGGCGATGGCGTTGAGCAGGTGGGTTTTGCCGAAGCCGTAGGGGCCGTGGAAGACCACCGGATTGAAATGGCCGTCGCTCCAGCCCGCCACCCGCTTGGCCACGGAGTGGGCGAACTCATTGGCTGGGCCCGGCACGAAGGTGTCAAAACGGAAGCGCTCCTGCAGGCTCGGCGCGCGGGCCGTGGGGCCCCCCGCCGGTGCGGGGCGCGCCTCGTCGCCCGCGGGGTGCGCCAGGGCCTGGAGCGTGGCCTGGGGCGCGGATGGCGCCGCCGGCTCGGCCGCTGCGCCCGACACGTCGAGCTCGGCCCGCGACTTCAACTCCAGGGCGCGACGCTGCGGATCGTACTGCGACCACAGTTCGGTCACCCGGCGCCAGGCGTTGCGGCGGACCCAGTCGCGGGCGATGCCCGTGGGGGTCACCAGATAAAGCTCGCCTGCGGCGGTTTCGCGCACACCCGCCTGGGCCAGCCAGGAATTGAACGTGTCCTGGCTCATCTCGCTCTTCAGCGCCGCTGAAGCCTTGGCCCATACGGCGTCCAGCTCTCCGCCGCCCGCACGGCTCGCCAGACTGCCAACACCCCCAGAATAGTTCATGGTCATATCGCCAACACCCCGTCGTCGGTGGCGGATCGGCCTGTCCCCGCGACGGCCAATCCCCCATAAAATCGCACAAAAGCCCCCTCGCCCGGCGGTTGCATTTGACCGCCGGCGCCATTCATCCGTACTGAGATGGAAGCGTCGTTCGTCTACATGCTAGCCAGGGACAAAGGCCGGTCAACCGGGATTCTTGGCGCCGTCGACGGATATTTTGATTGACTCTAAGTAGTCCCTCAAGGGCCAAGGAAAACTGGTTTTCCAGAGTCTGTTCACTGAGCAAACGCCCACGCGCAAGCCAGGCCGCAAGACCTGTCCGGTCCCGCAGCCTGGCGAGAATTACTTCGTTGTTATAGAAACTTAAAGCTCAGCACGCGCCAAGTTGACGAACGTCAGGCTGTGGCGAGCTTCTTCAGCTGGGCCGCGAGGCGCGACACTTTTCGCGCTCCGGTATTCTTGTGCACGACGCCCTTGGTCACGGCGCGCATCAGCTCTGACTGCGCCTCGACGAAGGCGGAGGTCGCCTTGGCCACGTCGCCGCTGGCTACGCTCTCATCAAACTTGCGCAGAAAGGTGCGGACGCGCGAGCGGCGCGACTTGTTGACCTCGGTGCGGCGAGCGATCTTGCGGATCGCCTTCTTGGCGCCGGGATTATTGGCCATGGATCTAGAGCCTCGAACGGACAGGGCGGCGGATTAGATCCCGCCGCGGAAATTCAGAAGGTGGGGCATATACGGGAAGCGCCCGCCCGGGTCAATCGGATCTGGACTCGTTCCCACGGCGATGAGGTCGGGTTAACGCGCTCGATGGTGTGATTTTGGATTGACGGGGTGATTGTGATTCCGTGGACGCTCTGATTCGGGTTGGAGCGCGATCATGGCCTTGGCTTTCGACGAAGAGTTTCCGAAGGCGCGGCTGGCGGTGCTGCTGGAGCATTTCGCTGAGCTGAACGACGATCGCGAGTCTTGGCGGGTCGCCTATCCGATCAAGGAGGTCCTGCTCCTGGTGACCTGCGCCACGATCGCCTCCTGTGACGACTTCGACGAGATCGTCGCCTGGGGCGAGCATCATCTGGCCTTCCTGCGGCGCTTCAGCGACTTCCACCACGGCGTTCCGTGCGCGCGGTGGCTGCGCGATCTGATGAACCGCGTCGACCCGGCGCTGTTCGCGCCCTGCTTTGAGGCCTGGGTCGCCGACATGTGGCCAGGGCGGCACGATTTCATCGCCATCGACGGCAAGACTGCCCGGCGCACCCATGATCGGCGCAAGGGCCTGAAGGCTCTGCATACGCTGAGCGCCTACGCCACCACCGCCAGACTGACCCTGGCCCAGCTTTCAGTCCCCGAGAAGACCAACGAGATCACCGCTATCCCTGACCTGCTCGACCATTTGGCCGAGGCCGGCCAACTCGAAGGAGCACTCGTCACCATCGACGCCATGGGCTGCCAGGTCGAGATCGCCAAGAAGATCGTCGGCTGCAAGGCCGATTACCTGCTGGCCCTGAAGGGCAACCAGTCGACCCTGGAACGAGACGTTCTGGACTACTTCCGCACCGCTCCGACCGCCGAGCTGGCCACCGCCACCACCGTCGAGAAGGGCCACGGCCGGATCGAGACGCGCCGCTACGCCGCCTCCAGCAACGTCGACTGGATCGCTTCGGAGCGCCGCTATCCCGGCGCCCCGCGCTTTCCCGGCATCGTCACCCTGCTCCAGGTCCACACCACCACCGAACAGGCCGGCGGCTCCACCTGCGAGACCAGAACCTATCTCTCCTCAGCGCCCCCCGATATCGAACGCCTCGCCAAGGCTGCGCGCGGACATTGGGGCGTGGAGAGCATGCACTGGCTGCTCGATGTCGAGTTCAAGGACGACCTGTCCCGCTACCGACAGGGCCACGGCGCCAAGAACATGGCTGTCGTCCGCCGTTTCGCCCTCGATCTGGTACGCAGCCACAAATCCAAGGGAAGCGTCAAAACCCGCCGCAAACTCGCCGGCTGGAGCCCCGATTTCCTGCTCAGCGTGCTTCAGGCCCAATGACCGTTAACCCGGACTCTTTGCCGTGGGGGCGGCGGTCTGGTTTGTCGCGGATTCAATCGGCCGCGAGCAGGGCGTCCCGCTCGCGCCGGACCGTATCGAAGGCGGCGTTGATGGCTGCGGACTTGGCGTGCGCCACCTCCACATATTCGGCTGGAAGGCCGCGAG